>NZ_QMDW01000017.1 GCF_003605635.1 Halonotius pteroides | reverse complement strand
CTGTGACTTCCAGCTACTGCTGAGAGCTGACCAACAATCCTCTACCCAAGAGCGTTCCTTCTTTATTTTGTAATGCGGTGTTATGCCATTTGATGGTGATTTGCTCGCCGGTTTTTGTTTCGATGGCATTCACATTTGTTTGGATTGAGTCCGCGTCCTCCTCGAAGAAAGAGGAGACTATGTCTGTAACCTCCTCCTCAGCCGTTCGTGGAATAAGATCGAACCAGTCCGAACCGATGAGTTCTGAGCACTCATAGCCAAGGAGATCACACCCGCGTTCGTTGATGCGAGCAACGGTTCCATCAGTATTTAATACAACCATAATATTTCCCGCCGCTTCGAAGTACTGCTCGGCTCGTTGTTGGATCCTCTTTGAGTTGCTTTGTTCGACGGCGTTCTGAATCCGGTTCGCTAGAAGTTCGTACTGTTCGGTTCCTGCCTTCTTTTGTATATAATCAGTTGCACCAGCAGCTATCGCATCACTTGCTACCTCTTCACTGCCCTTACCGGTGTACAAGATGAACGGGAGATCTGGATGTTTCTGCCGGACAGTTTTGAGAAACTCAATGCCATTCTGGCCGGGCAGATCGTAGTCGGAAACGATACAATCGAATCGGGTTTCGGTTACTCGCTGTAGTCCTTCACTAGCACTCGTTGCAGTGTCGGTGCTGATTCGATCGTCTTTCCGTCGCAAAAACTCGGCCGTTAGCTCGGCCAACTCTGGCTCATCGTCAACATGAAGTATATGAATAATGTCCTGTTTAGCGGCCATGTGATTTACTTTATTAAGATAGATATGCACATTATTGTAAAAGTGTTTTTGTCTTCGTATGCACGCTGGGCATTTCGCATTACGCCTCTAACACTTACTCGATATATACACCTGAGTAACATCTAAGAAACTTCTAGTGCGGGCTACTTTGGTAGCGACCCGTAGCTCTTTGCGAGACGAGTGGTAGCCACTGATATGGGCTTCACCGCGAGTTGGCACACGCTCATCACCGAATTAGAGGAGCTACCTGAGGAAGCAACTCTCGTTACGCCGCTCTCCCACGATCAGTTCACGATCAGCGATGTACAGGATCAGCGGGTAGTTATTCAGTTCCAGGATCGAGATATTGATCCGACTCAGCCGTTACAGCGTGAGCAATTCGAAACGCTTTACGAGCGGATTACCGACGCTCACGGTGGGTTTGAACTTGATCGACTGCCCCCGGACGCTGATGCGTATCCGGCTGTCTGGAGTTTGCATCCCCGGTTCGAGATCGACGAAGAGCAGGGTGTGATTGTCGAACGAGACGGCCCCACCTCTTCACAGGTTATCGAGACCACCTCTGGTTCTCACGAAGCCCTCTCAGAAGCCGAACGGACAGAACCTGACTTGGCGGTGTATGCGGATGCGCTCTTGTTGATTGATGCGCTGGAACGGCATGAGGTGGAGTATCTGGAGGGCTTGGAGACTGAGGGGCTGGTCAATCTCTACACGTTGTTGTCTGATGTCCAACGAAACGCCAACGAACTCCGCCAAGAGGTACGGAGCGTCTTGCTCAACCGTCTCCATCACGACCAACCAGTGGCAGGCCAGTACGGTTCGGTGCAGCGAACGAGCAGGCGAAACCGGACGCTCAAAGACGAGGAGCAAGTCTTGGAGGTGCTCGAAGACGCCGGGATCGACCGCGAGCGTGTCACCAGCGTTGATAGTAGCAAGGTCGATGAAGCACTGGAGGTAATCGAAGTCTCTGAGTCAGAGGTCTATGACATCGAGCAGAGTGAGTACGTTCGGAAGGCGGAGGTACACGATGAGCAGAAGAAGACCCGACTACAAGGACTCAAAGATCAGTTGGCCGCTGCGGAAGGTGAGGAAGCAGATGAACTCCGAGAGGAGGTTAAGCAACTTGAAGCCCGGATCGAGGAACTCACGGAGTTCAAATCAGGCACTGCCTTTCAGACCCAGTCGGGAGCTGATCCCTGATTCGGGTGCTTGCTTGCGATTTTAACGGTCACCAACTATTATACTCGTCTCCAGTGTGGGAGTATCCATGAGTGTCGTGGGGGAGATGTTAGCAGTGCTTTCCAGACACGATGATCAGGGGACTCAATATGAGTGCCAGCACTGTGGAAGCCAGTTTCCTGTTCATCATCACTCCTGCCCAGAGTGCGGTGGGTACTCGATTGATCGGGCTGAGTGGTCAACAGAACCTGACTGATAGGCGGGCAATTATTCTGCTTGGCAGATGCCGAAGCGACTACTCATTGTCACCTTCAGCGAGTTGTTTCGCTTCCCACTCGCGGCGGTCGGCAAGCAATGCTCGCCCTTCAGCAGTCAATTCGTAGCTGTTTGTTCGGTCATCAATACTCCCCTTTTCGACGTAGCCCTCCTCAACGAGCGTGTCGAGATTGGGATACAGCCGCCCATGATTGATTTCTGTGTCTCCGTAGTCTTCGAGCGCACGCTTGATTCCAAGGCCGTGTGAGCCATCTAACCCGGCGATACAATACAGTAAATCACGCTGGAAGCCACTGAATTCGAACATTACCCGTCGAACTATTGGAATACTGAGGTATATTTGTGCCGGACGTGTCAAGGTTATTTTCTCAACGTACCAGTGTAGTCACTGGATTGGTGGCCGGATGGCATGGGCTGGGAGCTCAAGTTCTTCACCGTCTGACAGCCGTATCCGATAGCGTGGTTCCTCTATTTGCTCGCCGGTGATCGTCGTTATTTCGCCTTTGACGACATCAATAATGCGGCCGTGGCCGCCGTGATAGCTGTCGTGGTCGGGATCTGTCTCGTCAGGGATATCGATTCGAACCGTGTCTCCAGTGCTGAACTCGGCCATACTCGCAAGGATGGTAGTGTGTCTCTTAGTCGTGTTGTGGTCTGTGGCGTCGTTCAACGACCTCTGCAAAGGCGACATTCTGTTTTGCAGTCTCAATTCGAACGGTTGCTCGGTCACCGACTTCGGTGTCCGGAACGATGACAACGTAGCCTCGATCAATCCTGGCAATTCCGTCGCCTTGGTCGCCGATGCTGTCAATCTCAACGTCACGTGTCTCGCCGACATCGACAGGTGGCTGTTGCCCGTCTTCCTGTTCAGGTGCTGGTTCGGCTTGTTGATCAGTTGAGGAGTCAGATGTAGTGGCTGATTCTGCTGGCAGCATCGCTACGCGGTATGTTTCAGTCGTGTCTATCGTGCCGTTTTCTATTTCTCGGTCGGGAATCTCAATGTGATATGAATCGTCTTCAGTACCCACTTGGGCAGTGAAGAGGCAAAGCAAATCATCAGAAATCTCCATACTGTAAGCACGCTGTCGAGGTTGAAAAGTGGTTCAATTTGGTACTGTGAAGAGCAGCGATTTCGCCGATGTGAGTGTCTGAGGGTAGTAGTTGGTCACCGCTCAATCGCAACGATACTCATTCTCGGGATGTACCGGTGCTACAAACGAGTTCTACTCAACATGAGCGAGATTCGAGATATCGGCAACCGTATTTTGAGTGCTGAACTCACACCGGTGGGGACAGAACCCTTCGCGCGAAGCTAACCGCGAGTATTACGATCAGAATTCGAGTCCTGCGGCTTGCCGCAGGCGAGCAACAAGGAATGATCCCTCTTATCCGGCCTTTGGAAGTGAGTTACCGACCGCCCGGACGAATGTCCTGGCGGTCACGACTGGCTGTGAGCGAATCTCTCGATCCATGCCCACTTTCAGCAGGTAGTCAGTGAGCCGCCACAGATTGTACAACAGCGATGCGAACGTGAACGTGAACAACCGTATGCGGTAGTCCTTTGACGAGGTTTTCGGGAGAAACGATTTTACTGACTTGTACTGATTTTCGATATCCCAACGACGCCGGTGGCTGTTAGTGACATGAGTGATTTCTTCGGGAGCGACGTGGTCACGATTCGTTACGAATACTGCGTAGTCTCCAGTTGCTTCCTCGTTGGTTGCTGGAACGTAGAGGTACTCTGTGGTGTGATCGACGTTGCCGTCGATCCCGACGGGAACGTCGTGTTTGACAGCTGCGTCAACTCCTTCCTTGCTCTTGATTTCCCTGATCATCTCGTAGTCTGATTCGTACTTCGGTACCGGCATCGTGTACACCAAGCCACGACCGTTGATTTCTGCACGAACATGCCGTGCGTAGAACCCTCGGTCTAACAGCACTTCATCAAGATCAACGTACTGTTCGGCCCTCGAAAGCAGACGGGCACCACGTCTGCTTTCGAATCTGCTGGCGCATCTGCTGGCTCCCACTTCGAGTGTTCCTTCACCGGCTCAATGCCCAGCATTATCGGAGCATCGTTTCCGACGATTGTAATCGTCGCAAACATGTACCCGTGTTTCAACTCACCATCATCAATATAGCCACTGACCATCGGTGGATACGTCGCCTTCGGAATCTCGTTATCCTTGTCGATCCATGGCCAGACGTGGTAGGGAATGTGTGTGAAATCGACGGCCGCCACGGCGTGGCGGTCGTCGAATGGATCTTCGTGCCGGATTGTTTGAAGAACATTCTCGGTTACTGAATCGAAGCTGTCCATCAAATAATCCCGAAACATCGCTGTGAATGCGACAATATCCTCAATCTGCATTTCCTGAAGAGAGAACGGTACCTCTTGATCAGCTGGCGTTGCAAACTGCTTGATTACTCGGAGTAGCGTTGAGTCGTCGCAGGTGTCGTTATCTTCGAGAAACCAGCCAGCTTCGCCTTCTGAATGGGCACTCCCCTGTGTGAGACATGCCGAGGCGAACAGATCGAGAATCTGTTCATCCTCGTAGATTCTATTTTCAGCTCTATCAGAGTCAAACTCACCGAATCCGTGTTTTCGAGCCAATTCAACAACCTTGCCACCGTGCTCGCGCACATGTGCGCGAGACAGTGACTCCTCGTCTTCACAGCCATCGGTGTCGGCGGTCGTATCCTCTTCTAAATCGATTGGAACAAGCACATCAGAAATAATGTCGTGTTCACGTGCCTCTCGTGCAATACCCGTTGCTGCGGCTTCTAACGTTGCTTTTGTCTGATCGTTAAACTGTTTCAAAGCGTATGAGATGTCTTGTTGGCTCGGTGCTTCATCCAGTTCAAATCCTTTGAGCAATGCTGGCCTGTTCTGAAGTCGATCTGCGACCTCGCTTTGCGCGAGGTCGTAGATGGTCTGATAGATGTAGATTCGTGCTATCGACTCAGTATCGTACGTTACCTTGTGCTGCTGGCGGTTGTCAGTAAGCGGAGCAACGGGAATTGAGACTGTCGAAAGGACACGCCAGAGGTGGTCAGCAGTCTCACAGAGTTTGTGCGTGAATGACGATGGCCTCCGCCAAGGCGGGGCCATCGTCGGGAGTTCCGGGTACAGGTTCAGCATCCATCGTGTCATGAACTACTGAGAGTGAGCCCAATCAGTGCTGCATATTCGTCACAGATGCGACTATTTTAGAACCCAGTTTATGATGCCCATTCACGACGTCAGCGTCTCTCTGTTGGTCAATATATCAAATATTTGGTGGTTTGTAGGAATCAAGATGCCGAACCTGTGAACTCACCCTATGAGACCGTTTCTATGACACGCTCTCTAGAAGCTACGGTTCTTTTGGTTCTGTTTTCACAGGCAATTTTTCAAATCCTAAGTCAGAAGGTTTCGCTAAAGGAATATAGGAATCACGAACGGTTATGTCCTCGAAGTAATCAAACAAGGTCTTGAGGATAATTGATGCTTCCAACCGTGCCAATGGGGCACCGATACAAGTGTGTGACCCACTCCCAAAGGCAATATGGTCAGGGTTTCGTTCCGGAATAAATGTATCTGGATTCTCAAAGACGTCGGGATCTCTGTTCGCTGAGCCAATCCAAAGAATCACTGTTTCACATTGTGGGATGCTCATATCCCCAATCTGGGTTTGCCGGTCTGTTTTTCGGGCTCGTGCTTGTAGTGGTGATCGGTACCGAAGAATCTCCTCTAAAACAACATCAACTTGGGATTGATCTATACCCGAATAGTAATCGAATTTATCTAATATGTAAATGCTGTTTGCAAGTAATGACGTTAGGGTACCTTGTCCTGCTAAAATGAAATTGAACGCATTAGAGCCGATGGTGATATCATCTAACTCCTCATCTGCGATCAACTTGGATATCAAATCATCTTGTGGGTTTGCTCGCCGTGAATCGACGAGGTCACTAAAGTAATCAACGACGTTAGATAGCCGTTCTGGCTGTTGGCTATCAAAGTCACTGAATTCACTATATGTTACTTCTCTGAAAGTCAACAACCATTCTATCACTTTGTCTAAATCATCATCGGGGACTCCAACCATACGCATAATAACACGTAGTGGAAGGGGCTCAGCGATCTCACTGACAAAATCAAAGTCCGTCCCGTTCGCTACTGCTTGGTCAAGTTGATTTGTTGTGAGCTCTCTGATCGTATTTTCGAACTCGTTGATTTCGCCTGGACGAAAGTATTTGAAGAATTCACCTTTTGAACGGTTGTGTTGTGTGCCATCCATCCATACGATGGCATTGTCAATATACGAAAAGGAGGTTGTCCGATTTGAATCATCAGCCAAGCTCTTACGGGCGAGATAATCATTCTGCAGGCCATTTTTCACTTGTTGAAACCCAAATACATCATACACCTCCCGTTGGCTATCATAATGAACCGAAGATTGACTCCGCATTTTTTTGTACCAACCAAATGGGTCATGGAGGCCAGCCTTTGTTTTCAGTGGAGTTGGTGCAGATTCATACACTTCGAAATCGTCTCCCGCCGAAGCTTCTGACATGACTACCTAACTAAACCAAAAGTAAATATACTTGTTGTCGGTACTCTTTTATTTGTAAGTAATGGTTCTACCTATTGGTATTCCCTTATATTAGTCAGAAATCTGAGCGGGTGTTCTCAAATGGGGTTCGAATTTTCGTAAGCAGAAAACCTCCGTGAGTCTCCCTCAAGAGAAATCCAACAAAAATTGAGGGTACCTCTACACTGTATGTCGTTTATTGGAATTGGATTTAGAGATCGTCAATCGCATCAACAAGAATGTCCGTGCAGCGATTCCAATACTTGGGGGTATGGCCCGCATTGTGGGGTGTAATCAGACAGTTTTGTAGATCCCAAAGGGGGTGATCTCTAGGGAGTGGCTCAGGATCAGTGACATCAAGCGCTGCATTTTGGATATCATTCCCGCGGAGAGCCGATACCAACGCATCTGTATCGACAACTGGCCCTCGGGCGACATTGATAAGCATAGCATCAGTGGGAAGCCCATTGAACACTTGTTCATCAATGAGATGGTCCGTTGTTTCTGTTAGTGGACAGGCGAGTATGAGGTAGTCGCTCCGAGTAGCGGCATCCAGCGTTTGGTCATACCCGACGATTTCATCGGCATTACCCGGTTTATCAGGTGTATATCGGATGCCGATAGTGTTGACACCGAAATCATTGAGCCGAGCAATAATTTCCGTCCCAATCGGCCCCATGCCGACAACGGTTGCCGTTGCCCCTCGCAGTTCTCCCCCTTGGAAGTGGTTCCACTCTCCGCGTTCGTTTTGCTCCCACGCTTGCCGAAGATTTCTGACATCAGAGAGAATGTATCCAAGCACTTGCTCAGCGATATTCGGGCCGTGAACACCTGATGCATTTGTCACGGTGACATTCGCATCGTTGAGCACATTTAGTGGCAGGTGGTCAGTGCCAGCAAAAGTACAGGCGAAGACCTCCAATGTATCAGACTTCTTGACGAGTTCTGGGTCGATTTGATACCCGGTGGCCACCGATGCGTCTGTCACATACCTCTCCCGTTGATCTGGGGTATAGGCTACCGCCACTTCTTGATCTGGACAGGCCTCACGAATCGTCTCAGCATAGTCCTCTGGATCAAGTCCGTGGATTTTGTCATGAAGCACAACGATATCAGTCATGCTTGCACCTCCTGGATCGTCACATCATACGCCCCATTTTGAAGAGTGGCTTCCTCAATCTGTTTGAGTTCTGAGGCGGTGGCATCAATTGTCGCGAAGTGATTGCCTGCAAGTTCCCCAGCTGGGCTTTTGAAACAGGTTGGCCCACACGGGACAAGAATTTCCTGTTCGTTCCGATATCCAGGGTACAACAAGAGCTCTCCACGTGAGGGATAGACTGTATGGTTTTCTCTAGGGATCTCGGGGAGATCAATCTCATCGATATTGATCCATGTCGCAATTCCACTCCATCGAACATGCATGAGTTCTGATTCTAATGGAAGGAACTCCTGAACCGCTTTGACTGATTCTGGAGCTTGGTTGTCGTGTAATTCTGCCTCGAATTCTGTGTCGTTAACTTCAATTTGTATCATTGTGATTGGATTTTTTGAGTTGGGTTATTTCGCAAGCTGTGCAATCGAGGCTGCAAGGATTTGTGTGGCTGCAGTGCAATCTTCCCACTCAGCCTTCTCTTTCGGTGAATGGGAGTATCCGTTTTCAGAGGCCACAAACAGCAGTGCCGCGTCAGTTACGTCAGCGATCTGCATCGTATCGTGACCTGCACCGGAGTGGACATCAATTGTGTTCACCTGGTGATCCTCACTGGCCTGCTTGACAGTGGCTCTGCAGCGGTCGGACAGTGGCGTTGGTGGGATATCGTAATCACATGTGAACGTCGTCGAGATCGGTCGGTTGGCCTCGATCTCGGTGAGTTTGGCTTGAACGTGCTCAAGTTGTGATGTTATCTCAGACTGCTTGGTTGATCGGAGATCGATCCGAAGAGACACCTCACCAGGGACAACATTCACCGTATTTGGTTCCGGCGTGAGATGACCGACTGTACCGACAGCAGTCTCACTCCCACTTGACGCAATGTCACCAGCGTGGCTTTCTACGGCGAGGACAAGCTCACTCGCTGCAGTGAGTGCATCCTGCCGTTCATCCATCGCTGTGGTGCCTGCATGGTCTGGGTGTCCTGTGAGCGTCACGTGACACCGTGCAGTGCCGGTTATATCCGTAACAACTCCCAGTGGAACACCTGCGTCTTCAAGACGCGTTGTTTGCTCAATATGCAGTTCAAGCCAGCTATCCCATCTGTTGGCATTGATTCGATCGGAGCCGTAATATCCGATATTTTTCAGGGCAGCTTCCAACGTTATTTCGCCATCGGTCTGCGACAACATCTCATCAACACTGGCCTTTCCAGCGGCGACGGTCGAACCGAGAACGCCTTCTGCAAATCGGGTTCCTTCTTCTCCGGTGAATGAGACAACTTCGATTGGCCGCTGTGGCGATATCTTGCTTCGCTGGATCGCACGCACACTTTCCAACGCCGCAAAAACTCCAAGTGGGCCATCGAAGATCCCTCCGCGAGGAACTGAATCTAAGTGGCTTCCTGCGGCCACAGCTGCGCTTTCGGGATCAGCACTTGCGGGAGTCCACCGGCCGACGATATTCCCGACCGGGTCGATGGTGATATCGAGCCCAGCGGCTTTACACCGATCGACGAAATAATCCCGAGCCTTCTGATTTGCTTCGTCGGCTGGGAGGGCCGTCCGACCACGGCCCTCTGGTGCCTTTATACCCCCGAATTCGGCCGTTTGTTCGATATCCTCTCGAAGCGCATCACCATCGATGATGAGATCGCCGGTCATCGATGGGTCTCCTGTGGCCCCCAGTTTGGAACCGGACGTTCACGGAACTCACCATAGCCTGGATCGGCCACAATGCCTGTCTCATCAACAATGCAGTTCCCTCGGAGATACGTTTGTTTTACTCGGCCTGTTACCTCTCGGCCTTCATACACTGAGTAATCGGCCTGAGATTCGTTCTCGCCGGCTGAAATCGTATACGTTTCATTAGGATCGAATACAACGAAGTCTGCGTCTGCGCCGACGGTCAGTCGGCCTTTATTTGGAAGCCCGAAGGTGTTTGCTGGGGTTCGGGCCATGGCATCGACGAGGAATTTGTAACTGTGTCCTCGTCGATTGATGACCTCATCATGAAACACTGGAAGACTTGTTTGCAGACTGTTGACGCCAAACGAGCAGTCCCACCAGTTATCAACTGTTTTGTCAGCACGCGTTGAAGCGACATGATCAGTTGAGACGACGCTGAGTGGGCCTTCTCGCAGATGTTTGAACATCGCATCCACATCTTCCTGTGTTCGTAACGGTGGTGATTGGAGTGCGAGTGTTCCCTGCTCACCGTAGGCTTCCTCAGTCAATGTCGTATAGTGGGTACATGTTTCACCCCGGAATTGACTGCCGTCTTCGCGGACTGCTGCCAGTGCAGTGGCAGCTGCATCAGAAGAGGTGTGGATCCCGTAATACTGACATCCAGTTGCCTCAGCTACTGCAGCGGCATCTGAAAGGGCCATCGCCTCCGTGTAATCTGGCCGTGCTTCTGGATAATCCGTAGCTGAACCTCGGCCTTCTTCTTGTTGTTTTTCAGTCAGTGCCTGACAGACCGAGGTATCTTCTGTGTGTAAGACAGCCACAGCATCAAGCTCGGCGAGTCGGTCAAATGCGACTTGTAAGAACCCGTTAGAGACAGCAATATCGTAGGCGGTGAAGAATTTGAACGTCGGGATTCCACCTTCGACAACCGATTCAAATTCATCCACTACTGACGGGTCTTCTGCTGTGACCGTCGCATGGAGTCCATAATCGACATACGACTCGGTAGCCTTCTGTTTTTGCCGTTCGATCGCCGTATGTAATGATCCCTCGTCCATCCACACAGCGTCATCGGAATCATCACTGCGTTCTCCGTTCCATGTCTGCCATGCGAAATTGATAACCGTCGTAATTCCGCCTTTTGCTGCTGCGGCAGTTCCAGTTTTGTAGGTGTCGATTGAATTGAAGCCGTCAATATGTACGTGCGGATCAACTATCCCAGGAAGGACAAGTTGTCCGTCTACATCGAGGGTTTGATCTGCGGTCGGCAACTTTTTTTGCTTACCGACGGCAACAATTGTTTCGTCCTCAACCGCAAATCCGGCATCGAGTTTCCCGTTGGTCGTTGCTAATGTCCCACCGACTACGTTCAGATCAACGCTCATTGGCTCTCCGTTGAGGTGTCATTGGTTGCTGTGAGCAATGATTCGAAACCCTCAGATTCCTCTTTGTAGGCAATACACTGTACTTCTACGTCGTCTACCTGCTGTGTGTCTGGGTGTTGCATAGAACATTCCTCTGTGGCGTGTGGGCAACGTGGATGTAACCGGCAGCCAGATGGAGCTTCTCGAGGACTGGGAACTTCTCCACGGAGCGGTTCACTGTCCGGTCTGTATTCTTCATCACTGTCCGACGTAACGGGGATTGAGGAGAGTAAGGCTCGCGTGTAGGGGTGTTTTGGTGATTGGAATATCTCCTCAGTTGGCCCTTTTTCTTGGATTTCTCCAAGGTACATCACCGCTGTTTCATCAGCAAAATTTCTGACAACTGAGAGATCATGCGTGATGAATAGGTACGTCAGATCAAGTTCTTCTTGTAGATCCCTGAGTAGATCGATGATCTTCGCTTGCACCGATACATCGAGTGCACTCGTAGGCTCATCAAGGAGTAAGAGCCGTGGTTCAACTGCGAGAGCGCGGGCGATATTGACCCGTTGTTTTTGTCCACCACTCAGCTCATGTGGATATTTGTATAGATACTCATCAGTGAGACCAACCCGCTCGAGCATTTCCTGTACGCGTTGATTCCGCTTGTCTTTGGCAACACCGGTTGCTTTGAGTGGAACACGAAGTGATTTTTCGATCGTCCGTCGTGGATTGAGGCACGATGTTGGATCTTGGAATACAAGTTGGATATCACTCCGAATCGTTTCCAATTGCTCTTTGAGCGGATTGGTAATGTCTTCACCTTGGTACCGAATGAGCCCACCTGTGGCTTCGTGAATATTAATGATCGTCTCAGCGACAGTTGATTTGCCACTCCCAGATTCTCCGATCAGGGCAAGTGTTTCTCCCTCATCTACTGTGAGTGAGATCCCATCAACCGCCTTTACTGGTGGTTTATTTTCAAACCAGCCTGTATTGGTGTCAAAGTATTTCTCGAGATTCTTGACTTCCAATACTGGAGCCGTCATCGTTCACCACCGGTTTGAACACTACCGTTTTTCATCAACCGACGTTTGGTCTTCTCGTTTGTGGGAGTCGTACCATCGTCTGTGTGTCGGACACAGACCGCATGAGAGTCTTCTCCGAATGAAACCTCCGGCGGTGGTGACTGTCGACATTGTTCGTCAGCGTACGGGCAACGTGGATGGAATCGGCACCCTGAGGGTGGATCAGTATATTTTGGGACAGAGCCGTCTATGCCGCCTGCCATCTCTTCTCCAGACAGCTGTGGGATAGACGCGATCAGTCCCTGGGTGTAGGGGTGGTGAGCCTCCTCGAAGATCTCCTCGGTGGGTGCAGTTTCGACAATACGACCACCATACATGATATAGATCCGATCGCTGACCTGCCGGGCGACCCCCAGATTGTGAGTAATCATGAGGATGCTCATATCGCGATCTTCAATGATATCAGTGAGCAAGGAGAGAATTCGATCATGCACAGTCACATCAAGCGCAGAGCCCGGTTCATCGGCGATCAATAGATCAGGCTCGTTGAGAAGAGCCTGGGCAATGAGGGCACGTTGTCGCATGCCGCCCGAAAGTTCCGATGGGTAACTGTCTAAGACAGCCTCGGGATCCGGCATTTGAACCTCTCTGAGCATTTTCACAACACGGTCGCGTGCGTTCTCCCGGTCAGCTGTTGAACGACGGCGTCGGAAATAAGAGAGAATTCCGTCGTCGTTTTTGCCACCGAACATGGCGGTATCGATGAGCTGTTCGCCGATGGTGAAGACCGGATTAAGACCTGAAAGTGGATTTTGGAAGATCATTCCAAGTCGATCACCATTGAGGCTCTCTCGCTGGTCTTCCGAGAGCTCCCGAAGATCCATCCCATCAAACTCAACAGACCCATCTACATGCGCAGGTGGTTCCTCTAGAAGTCCAGTGATCGCTTTTGTGGTAACTGATTTACCACAGCCTGTCTCTCCGACAATCGTGACGATTTCTCCTCGTTCGACTCGAAGATCGACATCACCAACGACATCGGCATAGCCATCGAAGCCATCGAAGCCAACTGAGAGATCAGCGACTTCAAGCAACGGATCAGAACTCATTGTTCTACCTCCACATCAAAGAGATCACGCAGCCCGTCACCGAGCATATTGAATCCCATAACCAGAATGAAGATCGCGATTCCCGGCATTATCGCGATCCACCAGTCTGTCGGGAGGAAATTGGTTCCATTGGCGACCATTGTTCCCAATCCTGGCTTCGGCGGCTGAACACCCAAGCCAATGAAGGATAATGATGCGCCAGTGAGGACGACGATGCCCGCATCCAACGTCGCTTTTACCAACAGCGGTGAGAGACAGTTCGGGAGCAGTTCACGGAAGAGGATGTGTGAAGTACTTGCCCCTGAGATTTTCGCCGCTTGGATGTATTCTTCATCTGATTGACTGGCAGCCAGTCCACGAGCCAATCGCGCATACCATGTCCACCACAACGATGCGATAGCGAACATGGCGACTTCGAGCGTTGGTTCGAATGCAGACGCGATTGCGAGTGCCAACACCAGTGGGGGCAATGCGAGAAATGTGTCCGTTACTCGCATGATAATTGTATCAATCCATCCACCGGCGTAGCCAGCTGTGAGGCCCAATGTGACCCCAACTGGGACACCAAGACCTAATACGACCGCAACTAAAGTTAGTGCAATCCGATATCCGAAGAGCACTCGAGTAAGGATATCACGCCCAACATCATCTGTACCCAGGGGATGTTCTAAACTCGGCTGTTGAAACGCGTTAGCGAAATCAGTGAAAGTTCCTGCGTGTTCGGGGTACGGCGCAATATACGGTGCGAACACTGCAGCGATCGTGATGGTTACCACGATAATCAGGCCGATGACACTCATCGGCTGATTCGTAAATCGCTGGTAGGATCGATACCACAGCTCTCGACGAGCTGGTGAGACGAATTGGTCCAGTCGAGACGTTTCAGTGCTCATGTGCTATCACCTGCAAAGCTGACCCGTGGATCAAGCATGCTTGTTAGTATGTCGACAATGAGGTTCGCTGTGACAAACGCCAACCCAATCACCATTGTGACACCGACGATGGCGTTAATATCCGATGACAGCACGGACTGAACGCCATACTTGGCAACTCCGGGCCATGAGTATACGATCTCAATTACGAAGGCCCCGCTGAGCAACCAAGCGTATTGCAACCCGAGGATTGTCAGCGTCGGGATAAACGCATTCTTTAGTGAATATTTGTTGACAATCAGCCACGACGGAAGCCCATAAGCTCGTGTGGCCTCAATGTAATCTTTGCCCTCAACATCGATCATACTAGATCTGGTAATCCGGATCACTTGTCCTAGGCCTCCAAACGAAAGCGCAAGTGCTGGAAGCACAAGGTGCATCCATGCATCGATATGTGCTGCAAGTGATCCAGAAAGGATCGTATCGACAAGCATGAATCCAGTTGTACTGATCACTTCATTACCGTATGCTGAGGAGAGCCGACCTGTGATCGGGAACCAATTTAGGTAATATCCAAACAATAGCTGGAACAGGATCCCAATAAAGAAGCTCGGGACACTCACCGCTGCAAATGCGAAGAAGCGGGTCGTGTTATCGACAACGCCGCCTTGATGCCGCGCAGCGAGTATCCCAAGCGGGATGCCGAGGATAGCCATAAAGACAAATGCGAGTGTGATTAGCTCGAAAGTCGCAGGCAGCTTTGTGACAAGATCCTGAACGACGGAGTTTCTCGTCTGTAAACTCTGTCCTAGATCACCAACGAGCAACCGGCGCATGTACTCAATGTACTGTACTGAGAGTGGGTCATTAAGCCCAAGTTCTGCAGCGAGCTGATCAACTTGCTCTTCGCTGGCGAACGCACCCAATGCTAACCGTGCCGGGTTCCCCGGAAGCACCCTGGAAATAACGAAGATGAGGATAGACAGTCCCAACAGACTGGTAATCATCCCCGAAATGCGGCGGAGCAGTGACCTTACTCCAGACATTAGACTTGATGAAGGTCACGGAATGTGTACTCAAACCCTTGTGCCGGTCGGAGTGTCAGCCCTTCAACATCGTTTTGGAACCCAATCGTCTTGACCGTGTGATAGAGGTGCATATCACAGTAGAGATCACCAAGAGTATTCTGTAACTCAGTGTAGATCTCACTTCGTGCGTCTGGATCTGCAGTCTGGCGTGCTTCATCGATGAGAGAATCAACATCGTCGTTTTCGAGATGTTCCATACTCATCCACGTGCTGGCGGCTTCAGAGTGGAACTGGTTGTAGAACATCGAATCCGGAGAGGGATAGGTGGGGACGTAAAACACTTGACTCGTGTGTGGAGTATCCTCTGGAGAGGCAGCTAACTCCGTGATTGTCCCCCATGTCTGTGGGTTCAATTCGACATTGATCCCAATGTCTTCCATATTGGCTTGGAAAAGCAGTGCAATCTGCTCTTGGAAGGCATACGATTCTGTGAACGTATTCGAGATCGTCAGTTCGCCTTCTGAGTAGCCGGCTTCTTCAAGTAGCTGCCGTGATCGCTCCGGATCGTACGAGGGCTGAACGACATCATCATTATGTTCAGCCCATGTCGGTGGGAGAGGCCCATGGGCTCGATTCATATCAGGCCGGATCTCGTTGACAACCTGCTCGTAGTCAAAGCCCCACGCGATCGCTTCGCGCACTGCTGGATCATCAGTCGGGGGCTTTTGTGTGTTGATTTTGTTGTATAGGAGCCCGAACGTTGGCATTTTCTCAACGCGAGCATTATCCATTCCATCGATCGCCTCATACGTCTGGGTATCTTGATATTGACCGGTCATATCAAGCTCCCCGTTCTGCATTAGAGTTCGGACAGTCGAATTCTCGGTGATAATCCGAACTTCAACGGTATCAAACGATCCCTCAGGGAACCCTTTGAAGTAGTCATCAAATGCAGCGAAGGTGATCGAATTCCCACGGGAGAAACTATCCAGCTGGTAGGCACCCGATCCAGCGTCGTTGTTGTTGATGAATTCCTGTCCGTAATCCCCACGCTCTCCAAACTCCCCTTCGCTCAGATTATTCATGATGAGCGTTTTATCGACAATAAACAGTAGCACCATAATAGGGAGGAATGGTGTGTATGATCGATTCAGTTCAAACGTGACTGTCTGTTCGTCTTCGACGGTAATGTTTTGATTCTCGAGGATACCACTCAACAGTGATGCATATCCCTGATCGATATCCATGAACCGTTCAACGCTGAACTGGACATCCTCTGCAGTTACAGAATTACCACTATGGAATGTAATCCCCTCTTCAATTGTAAAGGTGTACGTTGTCCCGTCTTCTGAAACACTCCAATCAGAGGCCAAATTGGGCTGTAGTGTTCCTTCGCTGTCTGGGAACACCAAGGGATCATATAAATTCACCAATGCCATCGCCTGCACGTAGTCAGTCCCTTTGGCGGGATCGATGGTGCCCATGCGCTGTCCGATATTGGCCACCAGTCGGGAGTCCGAACTTCCACTACTAGAGGACTGACCACCGGCTGAACTGGTATTTTCACCGCCTGTACAACCTGCAAGACCTGCTGTACCAACAGCACCAAGCCCTGAGAGGAATCGGCGACGCGATTTGTCAGTAAGAAGATCAGTGACTGAAATCTCACCTGACTTTTCATCATTTGAGGTGTGGGTTTCGTTCATTCTTCGTCCTCCATTACTCTGAAGTTGGTTTCAGCTTTGTTCCGTTTCTCGGTCAGAATATGAGATATCATATTCATTGTCGAACCGGATTAGACGATTAGCTGTTATTAGATAAAGATTTCGCCACATACGTCATATTCGATGAAATTTGTTGTTCGTAATAGACGAACCAAACTATGTGATGGGTACTAGCTCTCACTCAGTATGATTAAAAATTTCAAATTTCGCTGTATTTAACAGAGATTCTAAAGTATATAATCAGTATCATAGAGTAAGTGTTTGTGTTATACGAACAGTTTAGTGGACAAAAAAACAAACCCGAATATGGTTGATACAGACAATAAAACACGGACTCTACAGACGGTTTCTACTTCTCTTGAAGTCTTAAGTGAACTCAAAGAGAATGATACTCTTGGAGTGACGGAACTCGCTACACGTCTCGATATCTCAAAAAGCAGTGCACACGCCCATTTAGCCACTCTTGAAGACAAAGAGTTGGTTATCAATCGAAACGGAACGTATGAGCTTGCTGTCAACTTATTCACTTTTGGTCAGTACGTTCGTGAGCAAAATCTGTTGTATCAACACGGGAAATCGCAAGTCGATAAATTGGCTGACGAAACAAGTCAATATGTCCATATTGTCACTGAAGAAAATGGGTGGGGAATCAATCTCTATCAGATAAAAGGCGAAACCCGTGTGGGAGGAGACTACCAGCAGAATAAACCGCAACGGAGAGATCATCTTCATTATACCGCCTCTGGGAAGGCAATTCTCGCTGCCTTCCCCGCTGATCGGGTTCGAGAGATCATTGAGAGCAATGGACTCCCTAAACGAACGTCAAATACCATCACGAGCGAACGTGAACTATTCGAAGAGTTAGAGTCGATTCGTGAACGCGGCTATAGCTACAATGATGAAGAAGAGATCGAGGGATTTCGTGCCGTTGGGACAGCTGTAAGAGGCCCTGGTGGTGAGGTTCTTGGTTCATTAAGCATTTCAGGCCCGACGAGTTTCATGCAGGGTGACCGATATAAAGAAACTATTCCCGAACGTCTAATTAACGCAGCCAATGTTATTGAGGTCAATCTAAATATGAACAAGTCCGATAGGTAGTATCGATTTTGCAGACCGCTCAACAGTACTCACCGTTTGGTATAACCGAACACGACCGATATATAAATTTCACACTATATAGCGATGTACATATATAATTGAGAGCGTATTCATTGGTTGATTACTGGATTATTATCTCGCCCGCGGAATACAACAGACCGGATTCTCATGATCGGTTTGTCAGGTCGACGGAATCTCTCTAATAGTCATTATTTTAATATTTGTACGAATATCTTGGTGATAGAATAGTATGAGTGCTATCAAATGAAAAAATAACCACTGTTACCAAGTTTATGTGTGCTATTATCCAGTCTGAAACCAATGATTTAATTTCTGCTGCTATCGACCACATGGAAACTGAGCACTCCCGACTGGCTGCTGAACAAACAGCGTTCGATCGGTTTGGCACTCGGATCGAACGTCCGTCCCCCCAATAAAAGGCCGTCTCAGGATCAGAGGGTTGGATACGAACAACAGGTTGTGCCACAGACACTGTTGGTGGTTCGTGAGGCCTACAGTGAGACGGTAATGGATCTATCCCATTATGAGGACGACTATGATGATACCTATGAAGAAAGTATTACCGAAGAATTTGGCCCTGAGCTAGCGGTGTTGCTCATCAAATCTGATCACTTGTTACCTGCTACGAAAGCTACTCTTATCGCCAAGATTGATACCGCAATCCAGCAGCGGGAAGCATTACAGAGAGTCGTTGATCGTGAGCTGCAGTCGCTTCGATCGGCGGCTACGGACATACGATCTGTCACTGACACGCTTGCAGAGGTTTCAGACACTCTGTTTGAATCTTCCTCATACTTACGGACATAGATACGTAACCCATATTCCGCACCCTAAACGAGCTGGTGAGGAATTTTAGAAAATCACACCAGATTTTACACTCTCTTGTCGGTTGATCTGAATAAAACGGCTGGATTCACCTACCGCATCACCGATTGTGTCAAATTTGAGTGATAAAAAACGTGCTTCTCGGGGCAAATGACAGAGTCTCTCCTCTGTGTCAATCTTACACATCTTCAACACCGTACACTTCCACACTCAGGTCAAGCAGTTCAAGCACCCGTTCAGGGACATCAACATTAGCCGGGATTTCTCTATTCCCATCCTCGTCAACGAGAATCAGCATATTCTCAAATCGTTCGAGGACACGCCTGCCGGTGGGCCGAAAGCTTGTCGGCCCACCGGCCAACTCCATCGGCTTCTCAGCCGTGGCTAACGCTTGCCGTGCTCGCTGTTCGATGAGCGAGTACACCAATAATGCCAGAATCAGCACGTACCCGAACGCTTCCACGCGGTCGGGCCGGTTCAGAAACACCGGCCCGACCCGCTTGGGATCTTTCAGAACCGGAAACCGCCGTTCAACCGTCTGTTGATCTTTATACAGCTCCAGAATGTCTTCACCACTCCACTCGTCGGTGTCTGTCAGTGTTGTGATTAGCACAAAGCAGCTTTTACGCTGCTTCCGTGTCTCGATTGCTTCTTCATCTCGCTGTACTGTGACAGTGATTTTATACACTGTTTTGTATGGCTCCCAGTCCTTCGGTGGGCGGCCAGGGCTGTCACGTGATTTCTTTTCCTCGGTTTCGACAACGTCTGTGTCAATCTCAAAACAGCGTTCGTCATGATCAGCGAGCCACTCTGCGGCGGCTTCTGTTGCGTCTTCTTCACATGCAAACGAGCGGTCGCCCAGTTGGTCGACCGCGTCCATGAGGCCTTCCTCGGTGGTATCGAGATCCCGTGCGATCCGCTTTTCTGCTTGCTCTTTTAGCGACGATGACCGCACAACAATGCACTGGACATCTTGCTCGTAGAGTGTACCCGGGAAGCTCTGAAGTTGGTAGACTGCAGCGTCATCGTCCTCAGAGAACGCGCCCAGATCTATCCAGTTGTTTTCGTCGAGAGCTGTGTCGATCATTTCATCAGTGAGATTGTAAGTGCGCGCGAGTCGGCTGATGAGTTCGATATCGAACTCATCAGCCGCATCGAAGGTTTCCTTTGAGACCACTTTGCAGTCGGCGACATAGGCAGCAAGTTCGTCGGTATCAACCCAGCGGGAGAGATCTTCGATTACATCGACGTTCCAGGTTTTGTCAGAGGCGTTCCCGTCGAGGATGTCACCGACGACGGGAACGCCGTGTTGGTCGACACCGAGTCCAACGGTGTACTGCTTGAGATCGGGACGATTGTCTTTGCTGTGTCCATAGGTAATGTTTACTTCCTGATCAGACTCATCAGAGTCATTTTCGTAGGCTCCCTGAACGGAGACAGTCGTCGTATCGGAATGGACGACGGTGGGAGACTGTGTTTCGCGGTTGGCAGCTTCCCACAGCACGATCCCGAGGACCGTGCGGAGTCCTGTCTCAGCAAGTTGATCCAGGCCACGGCCAAGTGCATCATCGTTGAGATTGTCTGGTTCGATCCCATCGTGAAAGAGGTTCTCAGTGTCTGTACCTTCGAAGAATCCGGGGAGCTGATACAACGGCCTCCCTTCAGTCAAGACGTTCATGACCAGTGCCATGACTCTCTCACCAGGTGAGAGAGTACACTGCTGTTCGTCCCAGTCAACCAAATCATCGATTGTCTCAACAAGACCCGATTCACGGCAGACTGCTGCGATAATTGGCAGAGGTCCCGGAGTGAATGCTTCAGTCACTACCTGCTGCTCTACAAGTATACTGTGAAGAAATGATCGGAATCCAAATTCCACTGACTGAATCTCTGGCTAATCGCCAGAGGGAAATTGATACTCTCTTGCAGAGGGGTGCGGAATATGGGATACTTCACGTACCATCTCTTCAACTGGCTCGTTAGGGTGTCACACACTGCGGTCGCATTGTGACCGCGACCGTGGCACAGTCACTCATTTTGTATGCGGTGAAATCCTTACTGCTTTCTCACTGGCCTACATGGCTGTTCAGTAATGGGCGATTGTCGCTACTGCGGGCAAACTTTCCCAGAAGAGGGTACACTCCGCGAACATCTCTATGAGGCTCACGATATGGATGAGCTGAGTCGAATTGACCGGAAGCGTGTTGAGAAATACGTCGAGGAACACGGGTTGGATGAGAGCGATACGGACGCAAACACGGACGACAACCAGTCCAGCCAGCGTGAGCACCAAACAGTCGATACATCAAACGGTGGGGATCAAGCTGATCGCTGGGAACGCAGCGATATTGAAGCACTCTCGGCGGACGACATCGTGGACAAGCTCACAAACCACGGCATCGAAACAAATGAGACGGCGTTTCGGAACCGAGCAAAGAATCTCAATTCGGCGACGACACTCTCTGAGCAGTGGGAAGCCGACTATGAAGTTGCGGCCACGGGGTTCGATCAGGATTTCATTTGGATGGCAGCACAGGAACTCTGGGAGCGATGGGCTCCCGAGGTGCCGAATAAAGAACGGATCTATGACCTCGTCCAGGAGGGACGCGATCTCCGAGAGAACGGAGACCGTGCCACGGCCTGCGACCGGTGGCTAACTGCCTGGGAATACATTCTTGCTGTCATACCCGATGACAGTACAACTATCGAAGAAGCAGACCAAACAACACCGACATTTCTCTCACTTGAGGCGTTTATTCGATCGCTTGACAGTGATCTTGCAACCGTCGCTGAGGACGATCCCACCTATCACGAGCACCGACTCAACTTTTGTCGAGAAGTCTGTGAGACGTTTCCGGATGCAAACGACGAGTTGCTGCTTGATTTTCGCCACTTCATCGCCGATTCGCTCAACGAATTAAACAGAACCGCTGACAGCAGAACCGAGTTTGAGCTACTCATCGAGGAGTACCCAGAGGATCCATGGGCATACAAGAAACTCGCAGACAGCTACTGGCTTGAAGAGTCCGACGAGCTATCGGTCGAAACAGTAGAGCGAACTGCAGACCTCTACCGAACGGCATTGGGCATCGACAAACCCCTCGAAGAAGCCTCAATTGTAGCCGATCGTCTCGAAGAAGTAGAACGGAGACTAACCGACGCAAAGGGAGCCGACCACCACGGAGCTGAAAAGTCATGAAACTTCGATACTACGCTGACGCGTCAAATTATGACGATCACGAGCAAATCATCGACCTCCTATACACGATTTCCGGCAAATACGGGATCGCAGTCGAGATCGAGCGAGTGAACAATCGGTATGGTTCGATCCAAGTCTTCCCGGGCGATATACGTGAGAACTCACCGGAAGACGTGTATGATCGAGATTTTCACTACAACCGGACGCTCGGCTCGAATATCGATGACTCGCCGTCAGAGGCGTTCAAATCCGGTGGCCGACACGTCGACATCGATGGGTACGTCGGCATTATCGACGACGGGCTCGTCTGGGCGACAACCAATCGTAGTGATTCGATCGGCTACGGGCCGGATGTTGATGCGACGGATACCACACTCGGATTTCTCAATCAGGTCTCCAATCATGGGCTGGAAGCGATCGAGAGGAAGTACATGGACGAAGACGAACGGGAGCGAACCGTACTCAAGCAGTTCCTTGCAGCAGATGTAGTTGACGGCACTGTTCATCGAGATGTCGCCGTCGGAACCTCACAACTACCCGACTCGCCTGCGCACGGTCAGGACAGTTCGGTCGGCGGGATGATCACCCGGACAGCTGATGCCATCATCGAGACTGACGAGAGTGACTGGATCATTCAAACGGCGAAGACATTCGAGGCAGCAACGTTCGATACCGCTCTCGGTCAGGTTCTTGTCCGCGATCGGCTCTACCGTCTTGATACAGACGAGAATACAGCCACGACACCCGCAATTGTGTTCAATACGGTGCCCTGGGAGTTAGATATCGACGCTGTCCCGGCAACAGTAGATCAGTTGACCGCGATAGCAGAGGAAACAGATGTTCGTGTGTTTGTGGGTCGAGATATGGATTTCAGGGAGATTTCCCCGTGATTGAGAAGATTAAGCCATCGTGCTATGGTTATGGCCCACTTGATGGGATGCTCTGAAGAAATATCGACAGACAACTGTTGCAGCGACTGAAACACAGCACCTTGGAATATAACGGAGTGTGGTGAACCGTCAGGTACGATGCAAGCCACCATGGCCACGGATCGCTCGTCAGTGCTGGAATCGCTACGAACGGTGCTTGGGGCCCCACTCCGACGGCAGACGTACGGAAACATCGCCTATCTCGCTCTCGCGGCCATCCTCGGCCAGCTGTATTTCATCGGCTTCGTTATCGGGGCATCGCTCGGGATCGGGCTGCTGATTACCCTCCTCGGCCTGCCAATCCTTGTCGGGACGCTCGCCGCGACGACAGGAGTCGCTAGTCTTGAAGCCAGACTTGCCAGCTGTCTGGTCTGTATCGATATCTCAGAGCCGGAGTTCCTCTCGAAGACCTCAGTGCGAGATGGGCTTGTTTTGCCGGGCGGCGAGTTTCTCGATGCAGTCGTGTCGCTCGTCACGGCTCGCTCGACGTGGCTAAGTGTCGGCCTCATTGCGGTAAAATTCGTGTTTAGTATTATTTCGCTCGTCGTGTTGCCAACACTACTGGCGATCAGTGCCGCGTTGCTGGCGACACCGTTCGTCTACGAGAGCCAGTTCGTCGGCTTCGATTCGGCAGTCACGGTCGGTGCGTACAGTGTCGACCAGTGGGTCGTCGAGACACTGCCGGAGGCACTCGCCGTCGCCGGTGGTGGCGTGATCTTTGTCATCGTCGCAATCAACCTGCTGAACGCTCTGGCCCGACTACAGGCACTCTCGATTGCAGTGCTGCTGAAAGGTGGTGCCAACTCCCAGTAATTGCTCATCAAAGTGGGCATACCATCGAATGACATCCTCCGCGCCGTGAACGGCGTAGCTCAAATTTTGAGAGTTCGTTGGGCTTGGCTCCGAGAACGATGATGATGGCAAGCGGTTTTGTTGCCTCTCGTGAAACATATCCCTCGAAAGCGAATCATAACTGGGGTGGATCTCCTTAATTTGGCTTCGAGTGCAGTGCCCATCGAACTGGTATGATACCCGAGGATTCTCTAGTTCAGACTTTTATATTCGTAGTTGGATATCACAACAACCGGAATGTCCCTGCTATTCGAGCACGCAATTGAGGAGTTCTCACTGTCATCGGCGACACTCGTTGACCCCCGGCCGGAACATCTAGAACCAACCGACCAATCAGTTCCAGTTCGACCGGTTGCGGAATTTGCAGGGCACCACGACTCACTCAGCCACCCAACAAACGAGTGGATCTGCATCCCACTGCATGGCACTGATAGCGCAGACCCAACCAACGAATACATCGGCTATCTCGACCACGACCTCCGTGGTGAACTGTTCTATATCAATCAGAACGGAAGCGAAGAGACAATCGCTGCTGACGAATTTGCACAGACCAAGTTAGCAAAGCGAATTCGATTCTGGCATTCTGATTACCTTCCTGAGACCTTCCCCCCGGGATACGACAGCCCGATTAACGACACAGAGCCGCCGCGCAACCCCGTTGAGTCGACGACGCTGCTCGATGGCTTTGAGGCCTATATCGAAGCCGAACGTACGGCGACCCAGCAAAGCAACCGTGAACACGCTGAAGCAGTGTCACCACGGTCACAGTGGGCTCAAAATGAAGCTGCCATCCCGGCACTCCATTGCGTCGGGGAAACGAATGGTGAATACGAGTTTCGCGTCGATCTACCTGATGAACTCGAAGATCGACGAGACCATGATTGGGCCTACATCGTCGAAAACGAATTTGATATCCACGAAGACAATGATGTGTTGCTCCACGCCAACTGGACAGACCCACCAGACAGCTTTCCGATCATCGGGACAGTCCAGCGAATCCGTGGTCGATCACTTTGGCTATCCTTTGATTGGGCCGATATCGATCGACCGGCCTCAATTCGATCGGCTCTCACGCAAGGTCGAGAGTGTGGATTATCGGGACTACTCAACCCTGTCCCCTTCGACCGAGAACAGGAGGCTGTCGAAGAGCTCGGAGACACACCGACCGAAGCGATTCTCACTGGCAACACAGAACTCACGTTCGCAAATAGCGCAGCTGCCCAGAGTACGCCATTCGATACCGAGTTGAATCAGGAACAACAGGCAGCCGTCAAATACGCGCTGTTGGCCGATAATCTGTTTTGCATTCATGGCCCACCTGGGACAGGAAAGACACGCACGCTCATCGAGATCATCCGCCGTGCAGTCAAGGCCGGCGATGACGTGTTGGTTTGTGCAGACTCGAATCAGGCCGTCGATAACCTCGTTGCGGGCGGCTCAACAGACGACGATGTTGACCAGACATCCCTGCACGCCCACGGTCAGCATGGTGAAGCAGAGTTCATGCTGGATCGTATCAACGCTGATCGGTCAGCACGACCGCTCATTAGAGAGAACTACACCGATGTCGAGGCCACTCCGCAGATCGTCGCAGCGACAAACAGCAGTGCCGCACGCCTACACCGATCATTTGACCTCGTGGTGATTGATGAGGCGACCCAGGCCACCTGTACGGCCTCGTGTATTCCCCTCTCAAAGGCTGACCGAGTCGTATTGGCAGGTGACCACAAGCAGTTGCCACCATTCAGTTCGACTGAGGAGCCGCCTGACTCCAGTTACGGCCTCTCGTTGTTCGAACATCTGTACGCCAGCGGTGGCGTCTACGAAGGCGTCGGTGTCCAACTCAAAACCCAGTACCGCATGCATCGGGATATCGCCTATTTCCCCAACCGAGAGTTCTACGACCGGAGCCTTCGGAATGGCCGTCGGGTTGAACCGCTTGCCGATCGCACACCAATTGAGGCGTATAATGTCGGCGGCTCAGTCGATGTCGTTGATCATTCCCGGGCGAATCCAACTGAGGCGAAGGTGGTCGTTCATCTCGTCACACAACTGCTGGCTGAGACAACTATCAAACCAGCCGATATCGGGGTGATAACACCATATGTGGCACAGGTTCGGACGATCAGACAGTCTTTAGCGAATGCGGTTTCTGATGCCACAGCAATCTCCGTCGATACGATTGATGCCTATCAGGGCAGTGAGAAACCAATCATCATCCTCTCACTGGTCAGGAGTAACGCCAGCGGTGAGATCGGATTCCTTGGTCGAACACCTGATGGCCCCCGTCGATTGAATGTCGCGCTGACCCGTGGACAGCGGTACACAGCTGTTGTTGGCGACTTCCATACACTTGCCTACGATCATGAGAGCACTCAGACCGAAATCTATCAAGAACTTCGGCAGCAGTTCGAAGCACGTGGGCTGATGAACAATGTTGATCCAGAGTTGCTTCCAAGCTAAGAATACAGCCGGCTTGTGCGTCAAATCGCTAACGCAAACAAACCCAAACCGCTGAAACCGTCAAATTTGGGCGTTCCACAGCAGTTAAACGGGACTCCTTTGATCTTAATTACTGGTTTGTTATGAAAAGTCGTTATGAACCTAACGTCTCAAACCTAAATGAACATACAAATTATAAATTTGTGTGGCAAATGATTTTTATTCACGTTCAGATATTCCAACACATGGCGATAGACAGAACATCACAGTCCCCAGATTATAAGCGCTACTTTCTGATTGTCGTCACAGCGATTGTGGTCTTAGCAGGGGTAATCTGGGCCCTTGGGGCGTTTGTCGGGATTGGCCCGTTGGCTACAGATCAAGTCATCAGTGGACAGGCACTCGACAAGAATGGGGAGCCAATCGCTAATGCAGTAATTGTCGTAGAGAATCAATCAGGCGAAGTCAATCTAAAAAATGCTGTTTCAACGTCTACGCTGACGACGACCACAAATAATGACGGCGAGTTTACCACTCCACAGATAGCAACTGGAAATTACACGGTCTATCCCCGTGGTGCAGGAAGTTCATACCAATATACGGGTATCTCTCCACCAAGAACGAATCTTGTCTTTGCCCCCGTCGCAAATGGATCCGTTGAGAAAGGGAGTGCAAGTGGCTAAACAAGGGCGAACTCCTCTCTCTATCTGATAATACGGAACCAGGAGTCTCAGTCTCCGAAACACGGGTTGTGGTTATTAGACGGAGCAACTCCTAGAAGAAATAGAGCCAGTATCAGCCCCACACTCCATCCATCACGTACCATCCCTCACGCTGGCTCGTTAGGGTGTCACACGCTTCGGTCACATTGTGACCACAAGTGTGGTACGTTCACTATTCGGCTCTACTTGGTAACGAACACTAACTGTGTATCGAGTGATTTTAGACATCCTAATCATAATAAACACTAAATTATATCTTCCAAAACAGACATATAGCTTAATAACTAAATTATTTGTTTAAGTCTTTACAAGAATTATATGCCGCTGGCCATACGGTATTGATGTGTCCACAACGTCGCTTGCCCTTTCACACGAACTCATACCGGTGTCCTGTTTAGCATTGGCTCTTCTAACAGCCCTCTTTGCTGACCGACGGTACCTCAATATCTCTGTGTTCCGATTGCCAGTGAGGTTGAGCAGCCAGCTCATCAGTGATCTCAAAACACGTAACTCGTGGTCGATCTATTGGGTCATGTTGTTCTTATGGGGGAGCTTCGTGACTTTCCTCCATTTCGGTGGGTATGAATTCCAGTGGTACGCTCAATTTGGCTGGTGGGATCTGATGACTCACTTCGTCAGTGGAATCGGTATTGCAGGGATTCTTCTCGTCGGACTCAGAGACGTTGTTTCAGCACAAGTGTCTCTCTCATGGATGTTTGTTGCGTTATTGAGTATTGGAGCTGGGTTTGAGATCTATGAGTATTTCTTTCGAGCTTTCTGGCACTCCTGGACACCTGCCTATTACGCCCGAGATACAGCAGAAGATCTCTTGATGGCCTGCAGTGGTGCTGTGTTGATACAGTATTGGTATCAGACAGCCAGCATGAGCTATTCAGAAAGTGCTGTTGCAGTCAACGGTCAGTCCGCTGAGTAGCTCAACAACTCAAGAGTCATACTACCCGATCAGGGTTCGATTCAACCAGCAACTGGGCCACATCTGTTCCAGGGCGTAGATATTGTAAGTGTCTCCTTGAGGGATTGTGCTGGAAAGTGGAGAGGGAAAGCCCCTAGCGTAACACACTGAGTCGGCGAGGATGGGATGTTCAATGGAGGGCGTGGATTATGGAATCCGGAAGCGGGGAATGGCTGTGTCAGAGCACACCCGCCGACTCTACCAGTTGAACGATTCGGAGAGGGTATAATAGGGGGGTGCGAGTTTCTCGTCTTGAAACACGCACCGGTACTCGGGAAGCTTCTCTTCTCGTGAACTTTGGATTCTCTGTGTACTCTCCAAAGTTGAGTGGCCACAACCTATCGAGTATTTATAAACAAACGATCCAACAAGGCCGAAAAATCTAGATTCCAAAGTTCATGCGAAAGGGTGGTTGAAACCAGAACAGATCGAATCACGCCCGGCAGCGTGTTACTCGGTTGGAGCTGACTACCTCCAACAGCGCAACGAAGGCACATCGCGTTGTTGGCCGACGCTGGACTGCGAGTAAGCGAGCTTATTGATATGGACGTAGCGATACTACCCGACGACCACGGCGACGGACAAGGAGAATCTAAGTAGCGGGTGGAGCTACAGATTCGCATGTCGATTCCTTCGCTCCCGGCCGGATATGACGTAACCAAACGAGTCGGGAGTGGTCGGTCTGATTGTCACATTACGGTCGGATTCGACCGAGAAGGTACTCACATACCACGATTCCTTGTCCTCCTGCACTACTAAGTGAGTGCTGACCCGCTCCAGTGGGATGCAATAGCCCGCATGGATCACAACGAGACAGCAGCACTCGGTCACGACATTTATCAAGAAGGGTTGCATGTCGATATCGCTCGCCGAAACGAGAGTGCTGTCCACGTTGAGATCTCTGACAACGCGCTGCCGTCAATTAGAGGCATCGTGATCCGAGGGTGTACTGACTATCTCGAAGAGAATACGCAGTACTTCATCGATGTATTCGAGGGAGATCAATCAGCAGCGAACCCGCCGAAATGGCCTGATGGAGGAAAGTCACCACACACGCTTATCAGTACGAAACACATCAATGCAGGTATGAGCAAGGAACAGTCCCACGAAGATCCCTCGGAGGAGGTTATCAGCATAGACGAGTTGACCGAGATTCTCGCCGAAGCAGAAGGGGTAACTCCCGAAAAGATCGAGCAGGGTGCCGAGGAACTCGATCTGGCACCACCCCAAGAGGCGACTGTTCTCAACGAGTAATGGCATTCCGCAGTTCTATTCTATCGTCGACAGCGAGCAGTGACCGCTGATCAACGCGTCGGCTCAGTGACAAACCTCCTGACTATTGACTTCGGCGAATTATCACAGTAACACCGACACGGCGAAAGAAATGTTCCCCACCCGTAGCCTGTCATCGAATCATTCACGACGTGCCGATAGCTCAGTAATTGGGTCAACCCAGCTGTTTTGTAGGGTTTTGGACTGACTGATCGAGATACTACCAGATAAGAATGGTATTTGCTCTGAGATGCAAGATGGAAAGCGCATATCTCGCAGGCAAACGACTGATACAATCTGCTTTCCAAGAGCAACCAAACGTACCCGAGGCGACAACCTCACCATGACAGAATACTGAAGCCGCAGCGGCTCAGTAGCTTGCTCTTCAGTCGTCCTCAGTGATGATATCCGCCGAGAGGCCTTGGGCCATCTTGATCTCTTTGGAGTTGTTTAACGTCCACGCCGTGCGGTCGGTGACGGCCTCAATGATTTCGCGGGCCGAGGGGTAGCCGTTGCCGGACTTCTTCACGCCTCCGAAAGGGAGTTGCACCTCCGCGCCGATGCAGGGAAGATTCCCGTAGGCCAAGCCCAGTTCGGCGTGATCCCGGTAGTAGTTGATCTGGCGGTAGTCCTCGGAGACGATGGCCCCCGCGAGGCCGTAGGGCGTGTCGTTTTGGATCGCGACGGCGCGTTCGATATCGCCGTCGTACTCCAGCAGGGCGACGTGGGGTCCGAAGACCTCCTCGCGGATACAGCGCAGGTCGGCGTCGGGGTCGGCCTCGTAGACGAACGGCCCGACCCAGTTGCCGTCCTCGTGACCGTCGGGAATTTCGTCGGCGTCGAGTTCCGTCCGATCCACGAGCACGTTCACGCCCTCCTCGCGGGCGAGATCGCGGTACTCGGTTACTTTCTCTTTGTGTTCGGACTCGATGAGCGGACCCATGAACGTATTTTCATCAAGCGGATCACCGACCGCCACATTGCTCGCAATCTCGACAAAGCGGTCTTTGAACTCGTTGTAAATATCGGTGTGGACGATAAGTCGCTCGGAGGAGACACAGCGTTGGCCGGTCGTCTTGAACGAGGACATCACGGCGGAGTGGACCGCAATGTCCAGATCGGCCTCCTCCGTGATGACAACAGCATTTTTTCCGCCCATCTCGCAGGCAGCGCGGCGACCGGACACATCACCGATTTTTCCGGCGATTTTGTGGCCGACCTCGGCAGAGCCCGTGAATAGTACCGTAGGCACGCGGTCATCCTCAACGATGGCGTTGCCGGCATCACCAAATCCCTGAACCAAATTGAACACCCCAGAGGGAATTCCGGCGTCGTCGAACACCTCGGCGATGATCTGGGCACACCACGGCGTCTGCTCGGCAGGTTTGAAGACGACGGTGTTGCCCTCAACCAGCGCCACGGCCATATGCCAGTATGGAATGGCGATGGGGAAGTTCCACGGCGTGATACAACCCGTAACGCCGCGAGGTTTGCGTCGCATCGAGGCGTCCTTCTCAGCAATCTCTGAGGGGATGATCTCACCGCTGGGATGGCGAGCGTCGCCAGCGGCCCATTCGACCATGTGGGCGGCCTCGACGACATCAGCTCGCCCTTCGCTGATCTCCTTGCCACATTCCTTAGTGACGATCTCGCCGAGCTCGTCGGTTCGGTCGCGCAGCTCGTGATAAACGTCCCAGAGATACTCAGCGCGGTCGATGCGGGAGAGTCCACGCCACTCCTCGTAGGCCTCTTCGGCAACCGTGATCGCCCGGTCGATGTCACCCGGCGTTCCGCGCTGGAACGTCCCAAGCGTGTCGCCCGTGGCGGGGTTCTCGCTCTCAAAGGTCTCACTGCTGTCGCCGGAGACCCATTCGCCGTTGATGTAGTGTTGATATGTGTCTGTCATTAGTGGTAAATGTTCCCACAGAGGTGAAAGCACCCGTCCGACCATGGACGGCCAGACAGCGACCAACCGTCACGCTCAGAGGAAACCCAAGAATGGAAACGTACCCTCCCATGGTCGCCAAGGTCTTTGTGAAACCAACACATGAATACTACTGTAGACCTGTGTTAGAACAATGGCTATCGCCGACCAAACAACCACGACGCGACTCACGCTCGACCTCTGGCATCCCAACTGTTGGGCGATCGAGGCGACTGACCAGACGGATGGTGGTGTCTTAGCCCACGCCATCTACACGTCGCCGACAGCGGAGGGTGAGTCCCACCAGAAGGTTCAAGGATTGTTCACGGCGTTTGGCGATGACGAAGCCGAAGTCGACCAGTTGCTTGCGGCGATTCAGGAGTCAGAACACTCGGGAGACCTCTCGGAGCTTCAAGAGCGGTTCGGTCGTGAACGCAACGCGCCGGGAAACGTCGTCCGGGAGTTCTTTGTTGAGTACGATCCCAGCGACATGGTCTGTCCGACACTCCTCAAACACGGATTCGTCCACAGCGCGCCCGTACGTATTGAGGACGGCCGCGAGGAATGGCAGGTATGTTTCGTCAACGACCGCACAGAGGTACAGGACGCACTCGAGAGCGTTCGCAAGGAGGCCGGCGCGGAGGTCGCGATCAACTCGATCACGACGGCAGAGAACGGTGGCGGCACCGAACGCGACCAGCGACTCGACACACTCACCACCCAGCAGCGACGCGTATTCGAGCACGCACGTGAGGCTGGCTACTACGAGTGGCCTCGCGAGACTACGACGCGTGAGCTCGCCAGCGATCTCGATGTCTCGAAGACAACCATGCTGGAACACCTCCGGAAAGCCGAGGCGAAGCTTCTCGATCCCTGACCCCAGTCGGGTGAGATGACCACCAGTCGCCGACGAACTTAGCGGCCGATGACGGCACGGAGCGCAAAGAGCGCGTTTTCCTTTCGCTCGCGGATGCGACGGTAGAAGTAGGAGAACCATTTGGTGCCATAAGGAATGTACTGGTAAACATCGTAGCCCTGTTTGGCGAGTTCGAACTGCGCGCTCTCACGCACACCCGTGAGCATCTGTATCTCGAACGGCGTACCATGCTCTCGATGAAGCTCTTTTGCGAGGTCGATTAGTTCGGGATCATGGCTCCCGACGGCAATGCCGTCGTCGAACGATTCGAACATATAACTCAGGTATTCTCTGTAACTCTCGTCGACTTTAGCCTTCTTTTTGTAGGCGATCTCTTTCGGCTCGTCGTAGGCTCCCTTGACGAGTCGAACCTTTCCGGGGAGGTCAGCAAGCCGTTCGAGATCCTCACGCGTACGCTGAAGATTTGCTTGGACGCAGACACCGGTGTTGCCATCGGTTTCAAGAGCGTGTCGCTCGTAGGCGTCTAGCGTTACGTCGGTCGTCGAATGGTCTTCCATATCGATCCAGACGAAACAGTCGGCGGCGTCGACGATACGGGCGAGGTTCTTCTCGAAGACATCGTCGCTTATCTCTAGGCCGATCTGGCTCGGCTTGACGGAGAGACAGGCGTCAATATCACGCTCGGCGATATCGTTGGCGAGATCAACGTACGCATCGGCGTCCGCAGCTGCTTTTTCACGTTTTTCGTAGTGTTCGCCAAGAAGATTCAGGATACCGCCGACGCCGCGGTCGTTCAGTGCATTGACGTGATCCATCGCCTCCCCAGCTGTCTCACCCGCTACGAAATTGCTGGCGATAGGAGGTATCATAGATGAACATAAGATATAGTCCAACCTATATCGGAACCCGACCAAATATTTCTTATATTTTAGCTGCGAAATAATCTAGCGGATGAGAAGCACGAGGCGGAATCATTGTTGTCCCGACCATGATAGGGGCAGTCTTAAGTAGTATCTCTCTCAGTCATATATCTATGTCACAGAATACCACAGTAATCGATAGACGAACTCTGATGAAACTGACAGGTGGCGTGGGTGCTGCGGGACTGACCGGCCTCGCTGGCTGCTCGGCGACCAACGACAGCGGCTCAGATGGTAGTAGCAGTAGTGGCCCTTATGAGATTGGGATGGTCGATGCGGTGACAGGCTCACTGTCTGCATTCGGGCAGCGCAACCAACGGGGGAAAGACCTCGCACTGGCAGCCGTCAACGAGGTCGGGGTCAACGGACAAGATTTGAACATCATCGTCGAGGACTCTGGGAGTGAGAGTTCCGGCGGTGTCTCGGCGGCGCAAAAACTTGTCAATCAGGACGGGGTTCCGTTCATGATTGGCACTGTCGGTTCCGGTGTATCGTTGTCGATCTACGAGAGCGTCGTCCAGGGCACAGATGTCGTCCAGCTGAGTCAGAACTCCACAGGGCTCGGCCTGACGGACTTCCCGGGGCTGCTCCGGATGTCGCCGACCGGTCGCACCCAATCGACCGCGCTGGCGAACATCATCGCCGATGACGGCTACGACACCGTTGCGCTCACCTATGTTAACAATAACTACGGATCGAGTCTTGCCGACGCCTTCGTCAACGCCTGGGACGGTGACATCGCCTACAACAACCCCCACGATCAAGATCAGTCGTCGTACTCGGGTGTAATCAGCGAGATGAACAGCTCCGAAGCAGATGCATGGCTGTTCATCACCTATCAGGCCGAGTTCGCCACAATGGTCAACGAGATCTTCTCCAGTGGCTATGAGCCACAGTTGTACGGAGCCGACTCGGTCTCCGGCGACAATGTCATCGAAAACACGCCAGATGGTAGTATGGAGGGCATGAAGATTGCCGTCCCTTCGGCACCAGTTGAGCAGGAGAATTACCAGAACTTTGTTTCAACGTTCGAAAGCGAGTATGACGAGTCGCCGACCGTGTGGTCGGCCTACGCCTACGACTGTGTCATCACGGCAGCACTCTCCATTCAGGCCGCCGAGGAGTTCTCCGGCGCGGCACTGGGCGAGGTGGTTCGTGATGTAACCCGGCCAGAGGGCGAGGAGGTTACCTCGTACCAGGCAGCACACGATATTCTCGCCGATGGCGGCGGCCCAAACGAAGTCAACTACCAGGGCGTCAGTGGGCCGATCGATCTTGATGAGAACGGTGACCCGGTTGGCTTCCTCCAAATTCAGGAAGTTCAGAACCACAGCTACGAGCAGATCGGCTTCATCGAGTCCTAACCCGACAGATGGTGCTCGACCTCCTCGCCAGTGGGCTGATATATAGCAGTATCATCGTGCTGGGGAGCATCGGGCTCTCGCTGGTTTACAGCATCGCCAACTTCGCAAACTTCGCCCACGGCGATACGATGACCGTCGGTGCCTACGCGGCACTGGTCACCTTCGGTGCCGTCGGCGGCCTCGGCGGAACCGTACTCGGGTTACCTTACGGCTTTTTTGTCGCCCTCGGTGTCGGCATTGGGATGGCCGCGCTCGTCGCCGTCGTCACCGAAAAATTCATTTACGAGGGGATGGATGTCGGCTCGATCGGCCTGCTCATCACCTCGATTGGGATCGCGTTCATCTATCGGGCGATCATCCAGATGGGGTTCGGGGCCGACTTCACCCGCTACGACATCCCGGCGATGCGGCCCATCGACGCGCTTGTCACCTACGGAATCCGCGTCACGCTGCAGGACGTGGCTATCGTCGCGTCGGCGACCGTTCTCGTCGTCGGCCTGCACCTCCTGCTGCAGTACACGGATCTCGGGCGGAAGATGCGCGCGATGGCCGACAACCCCGACCTCGCTCGCGTTAGCGGCATCCGAACCGATCGGGTCAAACTGTGGACGTGGATCATCGGGGCCGGCCTCGCCGGCGCGGGCGGTGTCTTTCTCGGCTTGTTCAGCCGTCTCACGCCGCGGATGGGGTTCGATCTGTTGCTTATCATCTTCGCCGCGGTCATCCTCGGCGGCATCGGCTCGGTTTATGGGGCAATGCTCGGCGGCGTCCTCATCGGGATGACAACCCAGCTGACGCCGATCCTTTCGGAGTTGGGCGCAGTGCTCCCGCTCGTCCCCGACACGTGGGGAATCCCAATCGGGATCGAATACGCCAACGCCATCGCGTTCGTTATCATGGTCGCCGTCCTGCTAGTTCGACCGAGCGGTATCGCCGGGGAGGTGGTCTGAGATGTCCCTGCGCGCCATCGTCGATGACCCGAACGCCTACTGGAGCGGGCTCACCCGCGCCGAACAGGGTGTCAGCGGCTTCATCGCTGGCTTCGTCGTGCTGCTGCTCGGCGGACTGTTCACCGGAATCCTCGCACCGACCTACTTCTTGTTTCTCGTCGGGATCGCGGGCATGTACTCGTTGCTGTCGCTCGGGCTCAACGTGCAGTGGGGCTACACCGGCCTGATCAACTTTAGCGTCGCTGCCTTCTTCGGTATCGGTGCTTACGGGACAGCACTCGCCTCGGCGAGTTCCTCGCCGGTCGCCGGAAACCTCGCGCCCGCCGTCGGGTTGTTTGTCGCGCTTGTGCTTGCAGCGATCCTTGCACTCCTCATTGGGATCCCGACGCTCAGGCTCCGGGCGGACTACCTCGCAATCGCCTCCATCGGGCTGGCGGAAGTGGTTCGCATTGTCATCCTCAACGAGGATCAGCTGACAAACGGGAGTGCCGGCGTCCGTGGCATCCCGACGTTCTTCGACGGCTGGCCCCTCCTCGATACGTTCCCACAGACGATGCCGTCGGTCGCCGTCTCGTGGCTCCCGAGCGGAACCGTCGTCCTCGGCCAGTCGTTCTGGAGCGCGCTGTTGAACGTCGTCGTCGTCGTGTCGTTTATTGCCGTCAGCTACTTTGTGCTGAAGCGGGCTCACCGCTCGCCGTGGGGTCGCGTGTTGCGAACGATCCGCTCCGACGAGGATCTCGCGCGGGCACTCGGCAAGAACACCTACCGATACAAGATGCAGGCATTCGTCCTCGGCAGTCTCATCATGGCACTGGCAGGCGTGTTTTACGCCCACCTGAACCTGTTCGTCTCCCCCGGCGACCTCAGCCCGATCACGACGTTCTACGTCTGGGTTGCGGTCATGCTTGGGGGCAGCGGCTCGAACCGCGGCGCGCTGTTCGGCGGGTTCGTCATCGTCGCTATCCGCGAGGGGACGCGGTTCCTCAACGCCTTCGAGTTCATCCCCTTCGATGTCGCGCCGCTGCGGCTCCTGTTGATCGGCGTCATCATCGTCCTGTTGATGCGGTTCCGGCCGGAGGGCGTGTTGCCGCCACAGCGGGAACTCATCTGGCCCAGCGTCGTCGACGACGCGCCCGAACAGCCGGATAGCGGCGTTCGCGACTCCAAGGCAGGTGAGAGTAATGACTGACAGTCAAGCCTCACAGGTAGCCAACAACGACTCCTCAAGCGAGGAGCAGGCCGCAAACGACGAACGGGCCGCGAACATGGACAAGGAGAACGTCGTCCTCCGCGTCGAAGATCTCGTCAAATCGTTCGGCGCTCTGGTCGCAACCGACCACGCCAGCTTCGAGGTCGAACGCGGCACGATCATGGGCCTCATCGGCCCGAACGGCGCGGGGAAGTCGACACTGTTCAACCTCATCTCGGGGTTCTACGAGAGCGACGCGGGCCGCGTCACGGTCAACGGCACCGACGTAACCGACATGGAGCCCTACGAGATCGCCGATCACGGCCTCATCCGAACGTTCCAGACCCCCCGGAAACTGGAGGGGATGACCGTCCGCGAGGCGATGCTCGTCGGCCCACGCGAACAACCCGGCGAGTCATTCATCAAACTGTTCACTGACCCAGAGTCGGTTCGCGAGCGGGAACAGCGAAACCTCAAAGACGCCCAGGAGATCCTCGAAGACTTCGAGATCGACCATCTAGCCACCCAGCCGGCGACAAAGATTTCGGGCGGTCAGCTGAAGCTCGTAGAACTCGCACGGGCGATGCTGGCCGAGCCGGAGATCCTGTTGCTCGACGAGCCGGCGGCGGGAGTCAACCCGACGCTGCGGAAGAAACTGGCCGAACAGATACGGCGACTCAACGAGCAGGGAACGACGTTTCTGCTCATCGAACACGACATGGAGTTCGTGATGAGTCTCGCCGACCCAGTTATCGTCCTCGACCGTGGGCACGTCCTCATGGAAGGCACTCCCGACGAGGTTCAAAACGACGAGGGCGTTATCGATGCGTATCTCGGGGGCTAACCTATGAGCGCAAACCACACCAGAGACGAGGTAGGCGGAACCGCGACCAGCACCGAGCCGACGGGCGACCACGTTATCGAACTCGACAACGTCGACAGCGGCTACGGCGACGTGCAAGTCCTTGAAGATTGCTCGCTGCACCTCAATGCTGGCGAGATCGTCTGTCTCATCGGTCCGAACGGGGCCGGGAAATCCACGGTGCTGAAGACGATCTTCGGCATGCTGACGCCGTGGGAAGGGACGGTGCACTACCACGGCGACGATATCGGCGGGATGGCACCCGAAGACATCGTCCGCGAGGGGATCGGCTACGTCCCACAGACCGACAACGTGTTCGGCTCGCTGTCCATCGAAGAGAACCTCCGGATGGGCGGCGTCGCCCGCGAGGACGGACTCGACGCCGTCATCGACACGCTCTACGAGCGGTTCCCGCTGCTCGACGAGAAGCGTAGCGCGAAGGCACGCACGCTTTCCGGCGGCCAACGACAGGTGCTAGCGTTCGCTCGCGCGCTCGTGATGGAGCCCGACGTGTTGCTGATCGACGAGCCGTCGGCGGGGTTGGCACCGAACACGGCAGCAGAAGTGTTCGGCCACGTCGAGGCCGTCAATGACATGCATACGGCCGTGTTGATGGTCGAACAGAACGCCAAGAAAGGGCTCGGGATCTCCGACCGCGGCTACGTCCTCGACCAGGGGAACGTCCGGTTCGACGGCGCGGCCGACTCGCTGCTCGACAGCGACGAGGTCTCGAAGCTCTACCTCGGCGGCTGAGCGCACATCAAACCGGCACACCTGCAGTCCCAGTGATACCCATGGTACCGATTCGAAACACCCAATTCCGTCAACGCAGCATGCGACCCGTGAGGGGCACTCCATGAGCGGATTCCGTCGGTACGCTTTCGCGTTCGGGCCGCTCGCCGCCGCGGCCTTGTGGGGTGGGATGTACGTCGTCAGCAAGTGGAGTTTCACGTTCGTCCCGCCGGCCACGATGGGATTTCTCCGGGTCGCCCTCGGCGGGCTCGCACTCTGGCTGGGCGTTCGTCTCACGGGGAGACGGACGGGCATCGACCGGGCGGACTGGCCGGCGTTCGTCGGCCTCGGCGGCTGGGTGGCTCTCACAATCGCCACCCAGTTCCTCGGAACGGAACTCACGAACGCCAGTCAAGGCTCATTACTGACGGTGCTGACGCCGGTCTTCGCGGTCGCCCTCGGCGCAAGCGTGCTCGGCGAGCGCGTCACACGGCCGAAAGCCGGTGGGATCGTGATTGCCGCCGTGGGAACCGTTATCATCATTGCGGGCCAGTACGACCTGACGACCATCGCCGCCGGCAACGCCGCCGGCGTCGGCTTGCTCGTCGTGGCGAGTTTCGCTTGGGCCGGCTACACCGTCTGGGGCGTCTCGGTCGTCCGGAAGTACTCGGCACTCACTGCTGCCACCTACTCGACAATCGCGGCCACGCCCATGCTCGCCGTGCTGGCCGCCGTCGAACTCGCTGTCCTCGGTCGCGGCATCGCCTCGATCCCGGTGACCGCCGAGTCAATCTTCGCAACCGCTTACCTCGGGTTGGCCGCGACTGCGGCCGCGTGGTATCTCTGGTACAAGGGACTGGAGTTCGTCTCGGCGGGGACTGTCGCCGTGTTCTTTTTCCTGCAGCCGGTCGTCGGCATCTCGCTGGGCGCGCTCCTGTTGGGCGAGCGGATCGATCCCGGATTCGTCGTCGGCAGTCTCGTCGTCGTCGGTGGCGTCTGGCTCGTCAGCCGGGAACGCGCGGACGACACAGATCACCAGCAGCATGGCAACGATCACCAGAAACGGAACGATACCAACCAATGAGCGGCAACGGACGGGTGGCGTGATGGCGGTCGATCTGCTGCAGACGCTCGAAAACGAAGTATCCCCAGCAGCCGGCCTCGCGGTCGCTATCGTGGCGATCAGCACCGCCGCGATCCTCGTTCGGTTGACGACCGCGCCGTCGTCGGTCGCTGCCCTCTATCGCGTCCTGTTCACCACGCTCGCGCTCCTGCCGCTCGCGGGCTGGAAGTACCGCACCGAGTTCGCTCGGATCGGTCGCCGGGATCTCGCGTTTGCGACGTTGTCGGGAATCGCCCTCGCGGTGCATTTCGTCGCGTGGTTCGAGAGCCTCGCGTGGACGAGCGTCGCCGCGAGCGTCACGCTGGTGCAGGCCCAGCCGCTCTTCGTCGCCCTCGGCGCGTGGCTCCTGCTTTCGGAGCGGCTCTCGACGCGCATCGTCGCCGGCATCCTCGTCGCTATCGCGGGGATGGTGACGATGTCTGTCGGCGATCTGCTCGGTGGCGTCCTCGTCGGCCCCGACCCGATGTTGGGGAACGCTCTCGCGCTGCTGGGGGCCGTGATGGCGGCCGGCTACGTCCTCGCGGGCCGCTCGCTGCGCCAGCGCGTCTCGCTGATCCCCTACGTCGTGGTCGTTTACGGCGTCTGTTCGGCCGTCCTGCTCGTGATCGTCCTCGCACAGGGCGCGCCACTGACGGGGTACGCGCCACGCGAGTGGCTCATCTTTGCCGGCCTCGCCCTTGGGCCGGGGCTGTTCGGGCATACGGTCATCAACTGGGTGCTCGCTCACGTCGAGTCGAGCACCGTCTCGGTCTCCCTGCTCGCCGAACCGGTCGGATCGACCGTTCTTGCCCTCGTCTTCCTCGGGGAGTCACCGACGCTGTTTACGATGCTCGGCGGCGCGGTCGTGCTGTTCGGTATCGGCCTGACGGCCTCGGATCGGTGAGTATCCAGTCAGGTGACCGCCAACGGTGCTGAGGGGGGACTGGTAGCTTGATCAAGGAGTGTCAGAGAGGGATTTGCACATCCCACCAATCTCGGATTACCAACACTCGTGTGAGAGATGGAAGCTGTGCATCTTGCACTGCCCATCTTCATAGAATCGTGATAAGTCTGTTTCGCCATCTTCGAAAAAAGCGTTACTAATTCAGAGAACCGTAGCGGCTGCTCATCTCAGTCTCGCCCATCTGCAGGTTTGTCCCAATTTGTCGGTTGCGAGGATTCCACAACGGTCGAAACGACACACCCCGTTATCGATATGTAACCGACCACCGATATTAGCAAGTGTCCGTCGTACTAATATATCGAAAGAGGCAGAACGGAAGTGAGCAGGGGCCACCGCCTGCCTCACAAAGCTGGCAAAGTGAGTATACGGTGTGGTTGTACATCGCTGCCAGCCAGCTGAGATTTTCGAAGGTAGTGATATAGGTCTTGCTATAAAAATTAGATTTTTAATACAAAAGCGATTAATTATTATTTACTAGAATATATGAAGCCCTTATCGTCGTATTTGTGTCAGATCCCACGATGCTGTTGATCGAACATCTGGTTCCTCGTCGTCAATGGCACACTCCTCAAGACGAGCAGTCGCATCTTCAGCACTGAGGTATCCAAGTCTCCAACAAGCATTCTCCCGGACAATTTGATCATCATTATTCAGCAACTCGATTAGCGCAGGTGCGAGTGGCTCAACAGCAGCCGAAAAATCCTCAGCGACACGACTTAGCGCACCTGAGGCGTTGATTCGGGTGTAGGCGTCATCCGTCTCAAGCAACGGGGCAATGTCATCAACGTATGGCTCAACAACATTCGTATGTACCGCCGCAACATCAGCGATCAACCCAATTGCGTTGTTCCGAAGTTTTGTGTGCTCAGCTTCGAACAACGTAACCAACTCATCGATCATATCAACCCCGACGCTTGGATCTTCGCTGACAGTGCGGCCCAATGCGGCCGTGGCATTCAACCGAACTTCATCAACCACATTATCGTCCAACACGACAATTCTCAGTATGTCTGCGGCGGTCTCTCAAGAATATCGAAGATTTCCTTGGCCCGGTGTTCCTTGTTGCGCTGTTTGCCTGTGACCTCCTCTAAGACACCGTCCGCTTCGAGATCGGCGATTGCACGATAGGCGGTTGACCGCTCAATATCGAGCATTGTCGCAACGGTCTTTGTGGTCACGTATGGTTGCTCAAAGAGGCTGCACGCTAAGCGGTTTTTTGCGTACTGGACGCCACCATATTCCTCCTCATAGCGACGACGTAACGTGTCTAATGCCACGGTACGGTCAACAGACTCCTCGGCTTGTTGAGCCACCCCTTTGATGAAAAACGATACCCAGTCCTCCCAGTTGCCGTGGGCTCTTACCCCGTCCATTCGGTCAACATACGTGGCTTTGTTCCGGTTGAAATACTCGCTGAGGTAGAGATTCGGCCGCGCGAGCAGTTCGGTATCGTATAATTAAACGGTGATGAGAAGGCGACCGAGCCGCCCGTTCCCGTCACCATACGGGTGAATCGTTTCAAATTGGTAGTGAAAGAGCGCGATATCCACAAGCGGATGATAGTTGCCTCCAGTTCGGTAATACGTGATGAGTGCATCCATCAACCCCTCAACTTCGCCCGGGACTGGGGGCAGGAAGTCGCCAAGATAGTTTGTCACGGTCTTATATCCACCAATCGTGTCAGTCTCGATCCGATCTGCTGGAACATCTGTGAGAAGCGTCTCGTGTAGATCATGCAGGAGGGCAACAGAAATCTCACCGCCGTCCTCAAGCGTTTCAATGCCCTCCTTGATAGCCTGCTCGTAATTAAGAACCTCTTGGGTATCTTTTGTCTCCGCTTGGCTGGTCGTTGGGTCTAGCTCCGAATCGAGACGATGAGTTTCGAGGCTGTAGAGGGCGTTGTAGTCGATATCAACCCCTTCAATTTCGGCTGATTCCATCGCTTCTTTCCGGAGCAGAGATGTATACAGGATTGGCGGAAAATCGATTTCGAGGCTGATGCCGCTGAGTTTGCCGAGCCAAAAGGTTGCTTGGGCAAGCAGGTCATAAAACTCGGCATTTAGTGCAAGCTCTCTTGCGGGTGGGAGCGGTTCCGGCCGATAATATGACTCTCTCCCATAGGAGATGAGTTTCCCGGGCGCAGCGTCTTCAATTTCTAAGTCTCTCATGCACGTACCTACTTCATGTGCCAGAAATAAATGAATTTAATCACTCTGAATGCAAAGGGAGAATCAATAGAACCCCCATATTGGATTTCAAGAGATCATACGCAAATAACGCGCGAAATTATCTTGCCTTTTTTCACATTGTTAGCGCAATTCAACGTTGATCCAGCTACAGAGGTGCCGCTCGGAAGTGTTTTCTAATTCACTTGCTTGGCTATTCACATGTCTCCCTCCGTTGTTGCTGACCTCCATTCACATACGACAGCTTCTGATGGCACCCTAACCATTGAGGAAATCCCTACGGCCACGAAAGAGGCGGGCTTGACCTCCTCGTCCGCGTGAACGCGGAAGAATCCCACCACGGGATTTCAGGCCGAGTGTAGCGGCCTGTTGGTTTCAAGACGCATTCATTCCACACGTCGCCGAGTGGGTTTCACCCTCGGTGTGGTTGTCTTGTGGCCCAGTCAAAGAGGCCCCATCCGTAGCCGAGTCATCGGCACCGACCTTCTGACCGGAACTCCGGTCACTTCGGCGGTGACTCTCTCCACTACGGTAGCGGTCTGCAATGTTTATCGCCCCGTTCACGTCGGCTTGATACTCACCGAGCCAGCAGTCGTCGTTCGAGCATCTGAACGTCGCCTGTCGTGGCCGGGAGCCTACTTCACCGCAGGCATGGCACGCCTTCGACGTGTTCCGGGGATTTACCGTCTCGACGGGAATCCCCTGCTCGGCGGCTTTGTAGCGAATCTGGGCGCGGAGCTTCGCAAAGCCCCAGCCGTGCAACCGTCGATTCATGTACTCGCCGTAGTCCATGTTCTCGCGGATGTCCGTCAGGTCTTCCAGCACCAGCACTGGGTTCTCGACAGACTCGGCATACTCCACGACATCGCGGGTCACACGGTGGAAGACATCGTCAATCTGGCCCCACAGCGAGTCGCCGTAGGACTCTGTGATTCGCTCACTGCCGCGCTGCTGAAGCCGTCGCTTGGCGGTAAAGTAGGTTTTGCGGAGCCGACGAACGGCCTTGCCGTCATCGGCCCACAGCTCGGGGCGAACAGGAGAACCGCTCTCATCGCGGTGACACACCGTGACGAGACTCGCTTCTCCAATGTCCACGCCGATGGGCGTCCGCTCGTCGGCGGACGCGTCAGATTCGTCCTCCACGTCGCGGGTCGCGGTGACGTGGAGATACCACGTTCCGTCCCGCTCAAACAGCCGACTTTCACCCATCTCGGCGTCGTCTGCGTGCAACGCTTCGAGCTACTCCCGCTGGTCGGGATTGGCGCGTGCCGGCATCCAGAGGTGGTAATCCTCGTGGTGCGGGACTTTGACGTACCACTCGATAGCGTTCTGTGGCTGGTGGTCGAGTTGCAGGCCCTCGTTAGTGAACCGTACCGGGTGATCGTCGTGCAGCTCGTCGGCATCGTAGCTGTTTCCACAGAGTTGTGGGACGTACTTTTTGAGGGCGTTTTTTGCGTAGCCGCTCAGGTCGTACTCGACAACCACGTCGTTGGCCGCTGCCTGCGTGTCACAGCCAGCGGCGAAGGCGGCTTGTAGTGCCTGTTGGTATGCATCCCGCGTCTCACGAAGCTTCTGTCGCTTGTGGGCATTCGGGTCCACAAGCTTCAGTTCGAGCGTTTTCGTGAGTTCAGCCATCGGTGGCGTACTACATTGTATGACTATGTTGGGTAAATATCTCAGCCATCCAAAGTGAAAGTGGAACGGTGGGGAATCCAGCAGTGCAATAGAACGGTGGCCTGTTACACGCTGCTGTCCGCTCAACCCCCGCCTGTTCGCTCCTCGGTTCCGACTGCGGTCAGAACGCTCGTCACTCACGGGAAGACGGGGATATGCGCTCGTATCTCTATCATGATCGTATCCACTCCGGACTAGACGACCCAATTACGACGATTGATGGAATCAATATCATCCGAGGAATCGAACTTCGTGTCCAGACAGACACGCAGCGAATCGATCTCTTAGGGTACCATGTCGAACCCACAGAAGAACTCACAAGCGAGATTGCGCGACTCCAAGAAAACCGCATCAACCGTGCTCAAAAAATAATTGCCTGTGTCGAAGCAGAGTTCGGAGTGTCGCTGGATATCGACCCAAGCTCTGGGATTGGACGACCGCACATTGCAACTGCTATCGATGAAAGCCATGCGCCGTATGACTACAAGGAAGCGTTTGAGGAGCTCATTGGAAACGATTGTGACTGCTATTTTGCCAGAGAGATCACTGATGTTGATGAGGGCATTAGACTCCTCAAAGATGCTTGTTTTGTCGTTGGATTGGCGCATCCGTTGCGATACGATGATCCTGAAGCCGCACTTCAGGTTACAGATAAACTCGATGCCGTCGAACGATATTACCCATACGGAACAGAGATCAATACGAGCATCGTAGATCGTGCTATCGAACGCAACGATTTGCTCGTGACCGGAGGGAGTGACGCACATAACAAACGCTTCGGACAAGCTGGGTTATCCAAATCACAGTTTGAGGAATTCAGCACAATGCTTCATCCATAATCTATGAACGATACCATAGATTCAGTCACCGAGTTCAACGGCCGTCCCCCAATCATCGAGATCAGCGATATCCACGGCTATCTCGACGACGCCCGGAGTGCACTCCTGACTATCGGCGATACCGACGGACATGAACCCATCATCACTGTCGATGATAGCAACACGATCCACTGGGCAGACAACGATTACGTGCTCGTGATCAATGGTAATGTCATCGACAGAGGCCCCGATAATAAAACGGCCTTGGAGATGGTCTTGCGGCTTATCTCAGAGCTCCCGACGGTCGTGTTCAGTATCACATTGGCAACCACGAGATGCCGATCTTGGTACCCGCAGTACTCAGTTGGCGTGATACATACTCACATGCGATGGCTCAATCCAACCGTGAATCGTTCCTCAATCGTGTTATTGAGGGAGGGATAACAGCAGCATTCGAGGGCCATTCGTATGTCTACAGCCACGCTGGAAGCAACGAAATCTTTGACCCAGAGGAGATCAACGAACGGCTTCGTACGGCAGCTAAGGAACTTCTTGATGCCATCGGCGAACCTAACGAACCAGCAATCCAAGAGGAGGTCGTCGAGCAGTATAATCGGATCTTTGAGTTAGGCGAAGGCGGTGGGAGAGGGCCGTCTGCTGGACTCTGCTGGCTTGACTTCAGGCATATCGAGGAATCAGCACCACCACAAATTGTGGGCCACTCGATGCACGCTAGCGCAACCAGAAAGGGCGATGTGATCTGTGGGAATGTGATTCGACAAAATCAGCGTTCTCAGGGTGGCGAAGGGGTATTGATGGAAACGTCTAGTGAGGTCAAGTTCTTCCATCGAAACCCCGATGGATCGGTCGGCGTAGAGGTGATTTAATTCACAGTGATCGGCGGGTGACTACAGTATTCACATTTGAATCCCCATCGCCTCTATCTGCTCTTGATACCGGTTTCTGATCGTCACTTCGGTGACGTTGGCAGCATCTGCTGCCGTACGTTGGGTAACCTTCTCATCACAGAGCAGTGAAGCCGCATAGATTGCGGCCGCCGCAAAGCCAGTCGGCGATTTCCCTGACAACAATCCCGCTTCTGTACTTACGTCGATGACTTCTTTCGCCTTTTGTTGAACCTCCGGGCTCACATCTAATTTCGAGGCAAACCGTGGAACGTACTGTTTGGGATCGGCCGGTTCGATCTTCAAGCCCAACTCTTTCGAAATATATCGATAGGTGCGGGCGACCTCCTTCCGATCAACCCTCGATACAGGAGCGAGTTCGCTCAAACTCCGTGGGATATTCTCTTGGCGGCAGGCCGCATACAGTGCTGCCGTCGCAACGGACTCGATAGAACGCCCACGTAACAGATCTTCGCTGAGTGCGCGGCGGTAGATCACTGACGCCATCTCCCGGGTTGCATCCGGAACGCCTAAGCCAGAAGCCATCCGATCTATCTCACCGAGAGCATGTTGGAGGTTGCGCTCTTTGGCGTCTTGAGTGCGAATTCGATTCTGCCACTTCCGTAGACGATGCATCTGACTCCGCTTCTCCGAGGAGATCGACCGTCCGTGGGCGTCCTCGTTCTGCCAGCCGATAGTCGTTGTCAGCCCCCAGTCATGCATCATTTCAGTCATCGGTGCCCCAACGCGCGACTTCTCATCGCGCTCAGTCTGAGTGAACGACCGCCACTCTGGGCCGTGATCGATTTGTTCGTCTTAAAGAATCAGCCCGGTCGGTTCATGCATCAACTCGCCGTCGTCGGTTTTGATGATCTCATCTGGATCGACCGATGATGGGTCAATCGCTTCAGCATCTCGTTCGGAAGTTGACTGCTCAGGTTGTGTTTCAGTTGTAGATGCAGCCTGTCGCTGACGGGTGGGGCCTGCCATTGAATATTATTGAATGATTGATCGATATAAATCCGTAGGAGAAGTATTACTCAACTTAGTCTATCGCAGTTCTGCGTTGCCAGAGATATACCCCACCGACGATGAGTGACACGAACCAGATCGCAGAGCCAATTACGTACGCCCACGTGTACTGGGGCCACTCAGTATCTTCACTGAGCGAGCGAGCATCCTGAAAAATCGAGATCGGGAGCACAAGCCACGAACCGAAGAACAGCACTCCCCAGACCGCATCAGAGAGCGCAGATACGCCGAGGATGACAACTACCCAACCGAGCAAACACGCCCAAGTTCCTTTCACCCACAACGTCGATCTGGAGGCATTTGTACTCAATGTGGCTGTCGAAGACGGTGAGGAAGAGGTAGCGGTAGAGGTCGCAGAGCCCTTCGATGGCTGTTCATCTGACGTGGGATCTCCACTCGCCTCGGTGTGTGGCTGCTCGGTGTCTGGATCTTCGACCGGTTCGATGAAATCAAGATATTCAGCGACGAGATCTAACGCCTCATGCTGCTCAATCAAGTGAACCAACCGTTCACCATCGATCAGTTTGACGTTGAGTTGATCAGCGGTTTCCCGCGCCTGTTGAGTGAATTCGTTTGTAGTGACGATCAGCACCTTATCCACGTCTTCGAACTGCTGTCGTAGACTGGCATACTGCTGGACATCTGGCGATCCAACCGTCGTGTTCGGGCCGTATCGCTTGGCTTGGATCAACAACAATTAGTCGTAGGGCATCGATTGCCGGGCGATCACATCAACGCCCTTGTCACCCGCGGCCGAGGACACCTCCGTCTCCCAACCCATCCGTGTCCAGAGGTCGGCCACGAAGTACTCAAACTCATAGGCATCCATCTGCTGGAGGACAGCCTGGAGTTGAGCAGGCGAATCAACAGTCTCGCCGTTGGCTGGCATATTTGGGTGGTTGAGAAGCTCTTGGACGGAGGACGACCCTGACGAAGTCTGTGAAGAGGGGGAAGACTGTGACTGGGAGTTGCCAGAACTCTCCAGTAGTTTTCGGAAGCTCCGATAGAGTTCCCGGTAGGCGATATATCGGAGGAAACGCTTCATACTTCGACATGGTGTTCCTCGCTTGTTACTTTGTCGAGGGTTGCGGATGGCAATTGTCTCGTTAGCTACAATAGTATCGAAGCTATCTACCCCGACGAATTTTGGAAAACAGTTGGCTCTTGCCTGATCTGGTAAAAATGTCTGAATTTTTATATTAGAATATTTGGAGTGACCGATGCAGAGGTTGAGAGGTTGTAATCAGCGAG
>NZ_QMDW01000016.1 GCF_003605635.1 Halonotius pteroides | reverse complement strand
CTGTGACTTCCAGCTACTGCTGAGAGCTGACCAACAATCCTCTACCCAAGAGCGTAAACAAAAGAATAACAATCAAACGAACATTACAATGTATGACCTCACAGGCTTTCAGCGTGATCTGCTGTACGTGATCGCCGGCCTCGATGAGCCACACGGGCTGGCGATCAAAGACGAGCTTGAATCGTACTATGAAAAGGAGATCCATCACGGCCGGCTCTACCCGAACCTCGATACCCTCGTCGACAAGGGACTCGTCGAGAAGGGCCAACGCGACCGACGAACAAACTTCTATACGCTTACCCGCCGCGGCAGCCGCGAGATCGACGCCCGCTCCGAGTGGGAAGCGCAGTACATCGACTAACGCGTCCGATCAGCTGAGGACAGCAGCCCGCTTGCGCCCGGCCCCGGCCGCTCACCGGTTGTCGTCAGCGGTCGATTCTGAGCCGGTTGTGGATTCATCGGAGTCTGTCGACCCGTCGCCAGCATCGGGTGTAGGGCTCGTCGCAGCCGGCTCCGCGTCCGGCTCGGTAGCGCCCGGCGCAGCGAACCGCTGGAGCGGCGGCTGGCTGTCGAGGGTCGACGACGAGCCAATATTGAGCGAGGGGACAACGACAACGGCAAACTGGACGACCACAACCAGTAAGGCCGGCATCAAAAACAGCCCGTACCAGCCAAAAAACAGCGGCCCAAGAATGTAGGCGAGCATGAGCGAACCGATGTGGATGTTCTTGCCGGAAACGTATGGTCGGAGAAGAAAATCCGGGATCGAGTCGACGACGATGACCGAGACAACCGCAAAGAGCACCACAAACCACAGCGTCTCGCCGCCGGTGGTCACCACCCCACGGGCAGCCATGTAGAGCCCGACCGGGACGTAGATGATCTTCATGCCGACAATCGGGATCAGACTTGCGGCGCCCGCAAGCGAACCGACGAGGGCGGCTGCCGGAATGGCCGCGCCCGTCGGTGCAAAAACATTCAGCACCGAGAAGGCGATGACCGCGATGGTGCCGGTGATGATCGCGTTGAGGATGTTGCCGAAGAAGATGCTGCTCAGATCGCGGTCAACGGCCTGCAAGAACTCCTCAAACACCGTCTCTCGGGTGTCGAAGTTGGCGTGAATCCACCCGGCAAGGCGGTCATCGTCGCGGAGGAGATAGAAGGCGAAGACGACGACAGCAAGCAGATTGATTGTCACAATGCCGAGCGTTGTCGCCGTCTGGGCAATCGAAACCACCGATTGGAGAATCGATCCGGAAAGCTCGCCGGTAATCAGCTCGCGGCCGTCCGGCGACAGCAGAAATGAGGGGTCGGTCAGCCGGCTGTAGGTGCCGGGAGCAACTCCGAGCTGTTGGGGGCCAAACGCCGGAATATTCGTCAGCCGCCGGAGTTCACGGGAAACAATGAGCAACGCGTAGCCGACCAGCAGAAACGCCGGCAACACGAGGGCGATAATCGAGAGGCCGGCGGCAACGGTCGGATGGTTGATCCGATCGACCAGCCGGCGGTACACCGGGCGGGCGGCGTAGTAAACGAACAGTCCGACAACGACAAGGCCGATAAACGAGCTGAGGATGTAGCTGACTGCTCCCAGAAGAACGACCCCAGCGAGCAGCCACAGCGGGCGGTCACGGACAACAGAGCGGAGGGACATATCACCATGGCCGGCAGGCGACGAAAAAAGCATACCGGCACACAACCGCCGAAACGACAGGCTATGTGAGCTACCAGCCACAGCAGCCACATCGCGTCGGTCGGGGGCGACACACCCACAGTGCGGTCTCTGACAAACAGACATCACCACCGGTAAACGGTAGCCCAATATCAGTTATGAAAAATTGAGCGAGAGATATTTATACTCATCTCACCCACAATCACGTAGTCCCTTGAGTTACTCAAGGCGACTACCCCCCGAACAGGTGTGGAAGTTCCCCCGACTTCCCGTCTTTCGATTTCTGCGATCTGAACTAAACACACCACACGGGAGAATCCGGTTTATCGAGGCGCGACGAGAGTCGAGTGCGGTATCGTAGTTCAACTGAATTATTAGAATTGATTCTGTCCGCGATGAATATTTATACTCTCATCGGCAACGTACTGGTGTCGTCAGATAAAGAGAAGGCGACATTGACCCCCCTAGAACCCCGCTACCCCACTGCCATGGTGGTAGCACTGCAGTTATGATGTACAACCCCCTTCCTCATTATAATTTCGGTAGTGAACCACAGCTACGCGTTGATTCACACCGAGAACAGTATCCCTAAGCCTACCGACCACTGAGCGTCGCCAATGAGCGAGGCCAACGACAACGCGACCGCGTTGCTTCCGAGCGAAGACACCCTCGCTGCCGTCCAGTCGGCGTTGATCGAGTGGTATGCGGCCGATCACCGGGAGTATCCATGGCGGAAAACCGACAATCCCTATGGTATTCTTGTCTCGGAGATCATGAGCCAACAGACACAGTTGGATCGCGTGGTTTCAGCGTGGGCGGACTTTCTCGATCGATGGCCGACCGTGGAAGCGTTGGCCGACACGCCGCGGGGCGAGGTAGTTTCGTTTTGGAGCAGCCACAGCCTCGGCTACAACAACCGCGCAAAATACCTCCATGAGGCGGCGACCCAGATCATCACCGAATACGACGGGGAGTTTCCGGAGACCCCCAGTGAGCTTCAAGAGTTGATGGGTGTCGGCCCGTATACCGCCAATGCCGTCGCCTCCTTCGCGTTTAACGCTGGCAACGCCGTCGTCGACACCAATGTCAAACGCGTGTTGTATCGCGCATTCGATGTGCCTGACGACGACGCCGCGTTCGAAGGTGTCGCCGACGAGCTCATGCCGGCAGGCGAATCACGGGTCTGGAACAATGCGATCATGGAGCTCGGTGGGGTTGCCTGCGAGAAGACACCGCGGTGTGATGAGATGGGCTGTCCGTGGCGGGAGTGGTGTCAGGCTTACGAGACAGGTGATTTTACCGCCCCAGATGTGCCAACCCAGCCGAGTTTTGAGGGGAGTCGACGGCAGTTCCGTGGACGGGTAATCAAGACACTTGGTGAGTACGACGAACTACCACTGTCAAAACTGGGCCCGCGGATCCGCGTCGATTACGGTGGTGACACCGGTCGTGAGTGGCTAAAGGGGCTGGTCGCCGACCTTGCTGACGATGGGTTAGTTGAGCTGAGCGAGCAGGCGGACGAGACCGTAGCCCGACTCCAACGCTGACTCTTCGTCGAGTTGAGCAGCAAGGAATTGAGACGATGTTGAACGGTGAGTGATTAATAGTAAACGACTATAAAATGAATACCGACACGTCTGTTCCGGATATTAGTTAGAATTTTTGATTTTATAACCACATTATCTTTGCATTTATTTGTTTAGAAATGTACTCGCAGCTATGAGCCTCGAATCTTCAACTGAGGATACTCGCACATCGAAACAGTCCGATAACGGTGCCGGCAAGCTTTGGGAGTCCTATCGCAACACAACAGATCTCAATATTGCTGACGCCGGCGAAAACGAAACACTTCGGCACGAACGCGATTTCTGGAAGTCGATGTTTAATCAGTTAGTTGATGAGTTCCCAGAAGGCGTTTTTGCGACAACCAATGACGGCACGCTCACGCATTGGAATGCCGAGATCGAGGCTCATTTGAACGTCAGTGCTGCCGAAGTGATTGGAGAAAACGCATATGATGTTATCGGAACCGAAAACAAGGATGAGACGCTGGCTGAGGCGGTTGCCAGAAAAGGAGAGCCGATCGAGGAAGATGACATCCGGGAAGTGCCAACAACCGACGCTGTCTTTCAGGTGTACGGGGTTCCGCTGCGTGGCCCTGAGGAAAGCGTTGTCGGCGCGTTTGAGGTAACCCCTGATGTGTCCGAGCATATCCAGCGAAAACGAGAGCTTGAGACGCTCCAAGCAGAGGTCAATGGATCCGTTTGTCAGCGGTTAGAGGAGCTATCGGAGTCGACAGAGGATATCGTTTCGGTCAGTGATAGCGTAGAAACGTTTGCGACCGAGCAAACAACCCGAATGGATCAGGTTGCAGCCGAGATTAGTGATCAGTCGGCGACGATTGAGGAGTTGGCCTCAACCGCAGACCAGGTTAGTCAGGCCGCAGAGCGTGCACAGTCACGTACCGACGACGGCGAGGAGACCGCCGATGCAGCCATTGAGCGGATGACAGATGTCAAGCAGGCTGCCGATGATGTTAGCGACACGATCGATGACCTGACCACCCAGGCCGACGAGATGAGCGAGATTATCGATGTCATCAATGATATCGCTGATCAGACGAACATTCTCGCGCTCAACGCTTCGATTGAAGCCGCCCGGGCGGGTGAAGCCGGCGAAGGGTTTGCGGTCGTCGCCGATGAGGTGAAGGCGCTGGCAGAAGAGTCCCAGCAGCAAGCAAACGAGATCGAAACCCGCATCGAACAGATCGTCACGGTGACCCAGCGAACGGCGACAGAACTCGACCAAACAACCGAAGAGCTGTCAGTGGCTATCGACGCGGTTGAGGAGACAGTTGAAGCGTTACACCAGATCAGAGACGCAGTTACTGAGACCGCAACCGGGACAAATGAGGTTGCTCGCGCAACGGATGACCAAGCAGCTAGCTCCGAGGAGATCGCCGCCACGGTCGAGGATGCGGTGAACAAACTCGATGATCTTGAGTCACAGATCGCTGAGTTGACCGAGATCGCAAACCATCAAGTGAACCAGGTAGATGAAATAGAAATGTCAGTAAACGAGCTGATCAACCACTGAAACGCAGGAGGATACTGTTCGACCCTAATACCGTTGGCGGCTGACCACCAGTTCAGCGGGCGTCTCCTGCTGAGAACACCATGTCAGACCGGTATCAGCGTTTAGGCGCATCTGTTAAGAGAGGCCTGGCACGCGGCTTATTACGACCGACGACCAACCAATCTGTGTGAACAACCCATCCATCGACGAACAGATTGCGGCGGTGTCACAACAGGTGGATGGTGTCGATGATGTCTGTTTGGTCTGGCACTGCCGCAACTTGCGCACAGACGACCACCCGGCGATCGAGTATGCGACCGGGCGGTATGCGGCGATACTCCCGATTTTTATCGTTGATCCGGCGTTCTACGGCGCGGATGGGTTGGCCTGTGACGCCCGGATTCAGTTCATGCTGGAATCGCTTGCTGATCTGGCCGGCCAGTACGAATCGCTTGGCGGTGGACTCACCATGCTGCATGGCGAGCCGGTGGAACTACTCGACAAACTCGATGCACACGTGGCCCAGATCGTCACAACCGCAGACCCAACCGGAAGATACGGCCTCCGCCGAGACAACGCTGTCGCCGAGGCGTGTGATATCACCTTCGTCGATGCCGACGGGCTTCGACGTGATGTCCCCGACACACGAGACGGCTGGAGCGACCATGTTGAGTCGTATCTCACCGCGTCGATCCACGAGGCCGACGGCGAGGCGACACCGATTCAGCATGTCGACACCGGTATCGATCCGGCGTGGGTCGAAGACTACTACGATATCTCACCCGACAAGCAGATCTCTCGGATCGGCGGAACCGAACACGCAGTTCAGGTGTTGAACGACTTTACTGGTAGCCTCTCGGAGTATCCAGGGAACATCTCAGCACCGACCGATGCACGCACTGGAACCAGTCAACTCTCGCCGTATCTGCGGTTTGGCTGTCTCTCGGTGCGGCAGGTCTACCAGGCTGTCGACAACGCACCCGGAAGCGCACAGGCCACCGAGATGTTCACATCGCGGCTCTACTGGAATCGCCACTACAATCAAAAGCTCGCCGATTGGGCAGGCTGGATGGAGCAGGCGGTAAACCCCGTCTTAGCGGACTTCCATCGGGAGACACATGATCCAGACCGTGTTGAGGCTTGGAAAACAGGGATGACAGGGTATCCGATGGTTGATGCATCGATGCGGTGTCTCCGTCAGACCGGGTGGCTCAACTTTCGGATGCGAGCGATGTGTGCCTCCTTCCTGTGTGATCTGCTCCAACAACCCTGGAAGATCGGCGCGGACTTCTTTTATTACCATCTGCTCGATGCGGATCCCGCGATTAATTACACCCAGTTTCAACTCCAGGCCGGCGTTGACGGCACCAACATGCTGCGGATATACAATCCCCGAAAACAGGTTCGTGACAACGACCCCGACGGCGAGTTCATCAAAAAATGGGTGCCAGAACTCGAAGCACTGCCGGTCGAGTACCTAGATCAACCCGAAAAAACACCGCTCCATGTACAGGATGAGGTTGGTGTGCGGATCGGCGAGACGTATCCATACCCGATCGTTGAGTACGAAGCGGCCAGAGCGGCGATCATCGAGAAGTTCGAGGCCGTTCAAGCGGCGGCCACAGAAGCACTGCAACACCCCGAGGTAAATCGCCGTGCGTCGCTCTCTCAACGTGGGGGTACAACGCAGCCAACAGCCGATGTTGCGATCGGGGAGTTGACTGACACCGCACCGGAGCAGGCTGGCCAATCGTCACTCGGCGATTTTACCTAACTGACTGAGCGGTTCGATCAAGCGTACGCTGGGTGTATAGTAGATGAGTTGATCAGTAGAGAAGAACTTCGATAACCACTATCCGGTGTGTGTAAAACACAATGTTAGGAAATGCTGACAGCCACGCTACTGTTGACACCAGCCGAACTTGTCGTAACTACCTTCGCGTTTGTGACACTGTTTGGCGATGCGTGGTTTCTCGTTGTTGGCCTCGCGCTGGGCTACTGGATCGGCCCACGGAGTGACGAGACCACCCGGCCGGCCGCAGCCACAGGGATCGCCATCGCCACACTCGCCTTGGCGGTCGTCCTCGCGGCGAAAAGCTACACCGCGATCCCGCGGCCCACAGCGATGCCGATCGATCCCGCCGGTCTTCCGGGAACGCTTGCCGGCTTTGTCGCCGGCGAACTCGACTCCGGTGGCTTTAGTTTTCCGAGCGGCCACGCCACCGGTGCAACCGCGGTCTACGGCAGTCTCGGGCTGTTGCTGACTGTTGGGCGTCGGCGATGGCGGCATCTTGTTGCTGGCGGGGCGATCGGCCTGATCAGCCTCTCACGGCTCGTCTTGGGGGTGCATTACCCCCGAGACGTGCTTGCCGGGATGGCCCTCGGTGCGGGACTGGTCGCCGGGGGGCTGTGGGTTGTCCGTGATGGTGATCGCTGGCGAGTCGACCGTGGCTTCCTGCTGGCCGGTGTCGCCGCCGTTGTCGGCGTCGTGGTTGCCTGGCAGGGCGGCCACGCCGAGGAACTGCGACATGGGATGATCGGCGTCGGCACCGCAGTCGGCGGTGGCGGCGTGTGGCACCAGTATGGCGAACGACTGATCTCGGCACCGGCGGTCTCGGTGCCGATTGTGACTGGTGGCCTCGGTGTTGCCGGCGGGCTGTGGATCGGAGCCTACGAGGGGTTGTTTGGGTTGTTCGGTGCGGCCGTCGCCAGCGCGGTCGGTGTGACGATTATTCTGGGACTGCCGATGGTCGAGTCGTGGGCGCAAAAAAGAACGTGACGGGTGTGGCCGCTTAGAACTTCTCGAGGTAGCGGTCGATCTCCCACTCGGAGACGCTGACGAGGTAGTCGGTGAACTCCTCGTTTTTCGCTTCGACGAACTTCTCGGCAACGTGATCGCCGAGTCCACCAAGAATGACCTCGTCGTCTTCAAGTGCCTCAACGGCGTCGCCGAGGTTTTTCGGCAGCGTTTCGATGCCATACTCCTCGATCTTCTCCTCGTCGAACTCGTAGATGTTCTCGCGGATCGGATCCGGCGCGTCGATGTCGCGCTCGATGCCGTCGATCCCGGCGTTGAGCAGCGACGCGAAGCCGAGATACGGGTTACAGGACGGATCGGGGAAGCGTGCCTCGATGCGGGTTGCGACCGGCTCGCGGGCCGCCGGCTTCCGGATGAGCGCCGAGCGGTTGCGATCCGACCACGCAACGTAGACCGGGGCCTCGTAGCCAGGGACGAGGCGTTTGTAGGAGTTCACCGTCGGGTTGGTGACGGCGGTGATCGCCGGGGCGTGGTCGAGAATCCCGCCGAGGAAGGACAGGGCGGTCTCGCTGAGATCGAAGTCACCCTCGCCGTGGAAAGCGTTTTCGCCGTCCTTGAACAGCGACATGTGGGTGTGCATGCCCGAGCCGTTGATCTTCGGCACCGGTTTCGGCATGAACGTCGCGTGGAGGTCGTGTTGGGCGGCAACCGCCCGAACGACAAAGCGGAAGGTGGCAACGTTGTCGGCGGTGGTCAGCGCGTCGTCGTACTCGAAGTTGATCTCATACTGGCCCTGAGCGACCTCGTGGTGGCTGGCTTCGATCTCGAAGCCCATCTCTTCGAGCGTGAAGATGATCTCACGACGGACATCGCTTTGGAGATCCTTCGGCGCGAGATCGAAGTAGCCGCCGTGATCGGCGAACTCCGTGGTCGCATAGCCGTCCTCGTCGGTCTTAAACAGGAAGAACTCCGGTTCGGGGGCCATGTTGACATCGAAGCCGTGTTCCTCGGCTTTGTCGATAGCCTCCTGGAGCACATAGCGTGGGTCGCCCTCAAACGGTTCGCCGGTTGAGGTGTTGATCACATCACAGATGAGTCGGGCGGCACCGCTTTCCTCGTCGTTGCGCCATGGGAGGATGGCGAACGTGTCAGGGTCGGGTTTGAGCCGCATGTCGGACTCCTGAATCCGCACAAAGCCGTTGATCGAGGAGCCATCAAAGTAGATGCCCTCAGTGAAGGCTTTCTCGGCTTGGTCGGCCGGCACTGACACATTTTTCACCGTGCCAAGGATATCAGTAAACTGGAGCCGAAGGAAATCGATTCCTTCATCAGCAATCTCATCAATAACGTCTTGTTCTTTCTCGGTCAGTCCACCGTCTGTGGCAACGTTCGTTTCAGTCATATTCCGGACGAGTAGACCATTTGGTGCCAGTATAAAGGTCTTACCGCTTATGGCAATTACACCGCTCAAACTCAGAAAGTGGATATTCGTAAAATTATAAACCCCTCAGTCCGTCGGTAGGTTGTATGACGTACGAAAACTTGGATGCGAAGTTGATCAATGCATTACTTGGCAACGGTCGAGCAAGTCTACGCAGTCTTGGCGAGCAGCTTGATGTCTCGGTGACGACCGTCTCAAATCACCTCCGCGATCTGGAAGCCGAGGGGGTTGTCAACGGCTATACGCCGATCGTCGACTACGACACCCTTGGCTACGACGTGACCGCCATCATCAACCTCAAAGTCGAGGGCAGCGCGCTGCAGACGGTCGCCGAGCGCCTACGACAACAAAACCAGATGGTCAGCGTCTATGAGGTCACCGGCGACTACGATATCGTCGCTGTCGGCAAGTTCGGGGACACCGACGGGATGAACGATCAGATCAAGGAGCTGCTGACCGATGTGGACATCCGGGAATCAAACACGAGTGTCGTGCTCAATGCGGCCTGCGAAGACGAACAGTTCGAACTCGACGTCGACGAGGAGTAACGACGTACGTAGCTATTGTCTGCGATCACAAACCCACCAAGTGACAGCGTCGCGCTGAACAATTGAGCCAACGGAAAGGGACTTGCCCGTCGCCCACAGAGAGGCGGTATGAACGCAACACCACAGACGACAGCCGCCGAGGTCGTCGTCGTCGACTACGGGCTTGGCAACCTCCGGAGTGTCACCCGCGGGCTCGAACGTGCAAACGCGGGCGTAACGATCACTGACGACCCCGCAAGCTTCGCCGACGCCGATGGGATCGTTCTTCCGGGCGTCGGCGCGTTCCGCGAGGGGATGGACAACGCCGGCCCCTACCGGGACGCCCTTGCCGAGGCGGCCGACCGTGGGCAACCGATCTTTGGCATCTGTCTCGGGATGCAGATGCTGCTGGGCTCCAGCGAAGAAGCAGAGCACGCCGGTGAGGGCGAGGTTGAGGGGCTGAACTTCATCCCCGGCACCAACGTCCGGTTCGATGTCGACAAGAAAGTCCCGCATATGGGCTGGAACGAACTCGATGTGCAACGCAAACACCCATTGGTCGAGGGGATTGATGGCCAATACGCCTACTTCGTCCACTCCTACCACGCCGCCCCCGACGACGACAACGCGATCGTCGCCAGCACGGACTACGGCGTCGATTTCCCCTCGGTGATCGCCAACGAGGACGGCACGATCTTCGGCACGCAGTTCCACCCCGAGAAAAGCGGCGAGACCGGCCTGCAGATCCTCCGGAACTTCGTCGACCTCTGTGCGGAGCAGTAGTCGAGCGTCCCCGAGAGTTAGGCTGTCTGTTCTGCGACAACCGAGACGCCGATTTCAACCTCAGTGTTCTCGATCTCCCACGTTTCCAGGCGGTCAGCCTCATCGCTCGGCGTGTCAGTGAGTTCGGCGGCGCGGACTTCCTCGCTGATAAGATCGCTGTGGTCGTCGACGAAGCCGGCAACGCGGTCGTCGGCGGCGGCGAGGCCGACGCTGATTTCGCTTTCGACATCGAGATCGAGTTCCTTGCGCATCTCCTGAATCCGGCGGATCACGTCGCGGGCGTACCCCTCGGCTTCGAGCTCGTCGGTCAGCGTCGTATCGACGTAGACCGTGCCGCCCTCGAACTCGGTGCCGGTGACGCCTTCCGGCGGTTCCTTGCGGTACTCGATCATTTCATCCTCAAGCTCGACAGCCTCGCCGTTGAGTTCGATACCGGATTCGACCTCCTCGCGTGTCGCACCCTCGACGGCATTCATCACGTCTTGGGCGTCGCCGCCAAAGGCAGGGCCGATCTCCCCCATCTGTGGGTCGGCGTACGCGATGAGTTCGTCGAATTCGTCGACGACCTCGATATCACGGGTGTTGATGCGTTCGCCAAGCAGATCGGCGAGGTTCTCGACCGCGCCAGCGACATCCTCGTCGTCGGTCTCGACGACAACCCGCGAGACGGGCCACCGGAGCTTCCGACCGCCACGTTGGCGGGCGTTGGCGGCGGCTTCCTCCACGTCACGGAGGACGGCCATGTCGGCTTCAAGCTCGGCGTCGCGGCGGTCTGCGTCGACCGCAGGCCAATCGAGTGCGTGGACGGTCGTCGCGCTGCCGTCGATGGTTTGGTACATCTCCTCGGCCATGTACGGCGTGACCGGCGCGAGTAGGCGAATGACCGCGTTGGTGATAGTGGCGAGGGTCGCGTACGCGCCGAGTTTTGTGGGCGAATCACCCTCTTCCCACATTCGCTCGCGGGTCGCCTTGATGTAGAACCGCGAGACATCCTCGGTGATGAACTCCAGTACGGTGTTGAGCGCGTCGTCGATGCGGTAATCGGCCCACGCCTCGCTGGATTCCTCGATGACGGATTGCAGCCGTGAAAGCACCCACTCGTCGACCGTGGTTAGCTCGCCCTCGCTGAGGTCGGGCTCAGCCGGATCATAGCCGTCGAGATCCATGTACGTGAGCGGGAAGCGGAAGACGTTCCAGCAGATGTTGAGCGTGCCGACCATGCTGCCGAGGCCGTCCCAGTCGAAGGAGAGGTCAACACCCTGCTGGTCGTGGCTCAGGAGGTATGCGCGCAGCGGGTCGCGGCCGGCCCGGTCGATAGCCTCCTCCGGTGTAACGATGTTGCCGACCGACTTCGACATCTTGCGGCCGTGTTTGTCGTTGGCGAAGCCGTGCATCAGCACTTCTTTGTACGGGCTCTCGCCAAAGGCGGTCGTCCCCATCCCGAGTTGCGACCAGAACCAGCCGCGGGTCTGGTCGTGGGCCTCGATAATGAGGTCGGCGGGCCACAACTCATCGAAGTCGTCGGTCTCGGTTGGATAGCCCAGTGTGCCCCACGTCGCCACCGAGGAGTCCAGCCACACGTCGAAGACATCCTCGATGCGGCGGTATGTTGTGCCGTCCTCGGTAATCGTGATGTCGTCGACGGTTGGGCGATGGAGGTCGATCTCGTCGGGGTCGATCTCCCCATCGGCGCGTTCGGCGAGTTCCTCGCGCGTCCCGATGACGATCATCTCCTCGTCGAGGGTAGCGTCGCCATCGCCGCCGTCGCTGGCTGCGTCTTCCGGAACCCAGATCGGAATCGGAATCCCCCAGTATCGTTGTCGGGAGACGTTCCAGTCGGGCGCATCCTCGATGAAGTCCCGGAACCGGTTGTCGCGGGCCCATTGGGGGTGCCACTCGGCCTCGGTGATGTTGTCCAGCAGTTCGTTCTTGATATCGGTGATCGAGATGAACCACTGGTCGGTGGCGAGTTGGATGATATCCGTGTCACAGCGCCAGCAGTGGCCGTAGGAGTGTTCGTATGTTTCCTCGGCCAGCAGCGCGCCGTTAGCGTCGAGATCAGCGGTGATCTCGTCGTTGGCGTCGCGGACGAACTGACCAGCGTATTTGCCGCCGGCGTCGGTGTAGGTGCCGTCGCCGGCGACGGGGCAGAAGATATCGAGGCCGAGTTCCTGGCCGCGGTGGAAGTCCTCCTCACCGTGGCCGGGCGCGGAGTGGACGAGCCCGGTGCGGTCGGCCTCGACGAAGTCAGCTGTGTAGACCTCGCCCGCGCCCTCGAAAGTTGGATAGTCGGGAACTTCCTCAGCCAGCGGGTGATCGTACGCCCAGCCGACGAGGTCGGCGCCGTCGAGTTCGGCTTCGATCTCGTAGTCGTCGTAGCGGCCCTTCCCGAGGACATCGTCGACACACTCGGCGGCGATGTAGAGCACGTCCTCATCGTTGCCCGTGGTCGCACGAACCTTCTGGTAGGTCAGCTTCTCGCCGACGCCGACGAAGGTGTTTGCGGGGATCGTCCACGGCGTCGTCGTCCAGATGACGAGACTCCCCTCACGGTCGCTGAGTGGGAATTTGACGTAGATTGAGGGGTCTTCGACCTGATCGTACTCGACTTCGTTGTTGGCGATCCCGGTCTCACACCGCGGGCATTGGGAGATCGAGCGTTTGCCCTGCTCGACGAGACCACGGTCGGCGACCTGTTTGAAGCCGTACCACGCGGCTTCCATGTACTCCGGCGAGATGGTCTTGTAGGGATTGTCCCAGTCGAACCACGCGCCAATAGATTGAAAATCCTCGTCCATCGCCTCGCGGTTGGTCTCGGCGAACTGCTTGCACTCCTCGATGAACGCCTCCATGCCGTACTCTTCGATGTCCTGTTTGCTCTCGAAGCCGAGTTCCTCCTCGACTTTGACCTCGATTGGGAGGCCGTGCATATCATAGCCCGGCCGGTCGGTGACCTGGTGGCCGGTCATCCGTTTCTGGCGGATCACGGCGTCTTTGAGCGTCTTGTTCCAGGCGGTGCCGAGGTGCATCTGCCCGGAGGTATAGGGCGGACCATCGACGAAGAAGAAGGTCGGATCGTCGGCGTGGGCTGCCTTGGTCGCCTCGTAGGCGTCGTGGTCGTCCCAGTAGTCGTCGATGGCCGCCTCCACGTCGGCGGGCGAATACTGGTCGCTAACGTCGTCCATAATGAAAGGGAGTGGGTCGGCGTATATCAAAACGGTGATCCGAGGGCGAGAGGGTTACAGCCAATTCGTCGCGTGCAACACGAGACTTGAGGGGTCGCTCACGACGCGCTCGATACGGTTGATAGCCCCTGCGACCGCGCCAGCAGTTACCTCGGTCTGTGGGACAATGATGACTCCTTCGTGATCGTCGAATGCCGCAAAATCCTTCGCGTCGTTCGTCAGGATGACAGCCCCTTCCGCCTGTGCGTAGGATCGTATCTCGGAATCAGTCGCCGTTGGGCCGAGCGTATCAATATCAACGACGCGCTCAACAGTGTGGCCTTCGCTCCGGAGTGCGTTGATGTACGCCGTCTTCACATGGACATCGGCGAGCAACCGCATTGAAAATTACCTTAGGGTTCTGATTCGGCGGCGTCAGGGCCGTCGAGTTGCTCCCGAAGCCGTGCTGATTCCTGTTTGATTTCCTGCCGTCGCTCCGCAGCGTCGGCCTCCAGTTCGCGCATCTCGTCGGCGCTATCGTAGTAGTACGCGAGCGCGTCGAACACCGCCGCACCGTCGAGATCGTACTCGGCGGCGACCGCAAAGGGATCCTCATTGCCATCGATCACCCGACGTTTGATGTCGAGAACCGAGATTCGGGTTCCCTCAATGCACGGATCACCTGACCGAATATCGGAATCCGTGACGATTGCGACCATACGTTGAGTTGTGCGTCTCAATTCATAAACGCTCGGACGCGATCAGAGGGTAGTCACATTCAATCCATTTTGTCGACATTTGCTCTAAGGATTTTTCCAATTATGCTATAGAATGTGCGGAGTTATCCATTACCAACCACCTAATCGTTTTATTATCTAATATCCGACTGAAAAACCACCAATCACAAGCGAGCCAATCACAAAATCATCGACCTCCTGTAGTGTGTTGAGAACGTGTGAAAACGGGCCGGGAGCTGCAAGAGGAAACACCACAGAGAGAGCCATGACTGTGAGAACTGCATAGATGATCGAGCCTCCAATATCTTTTAGATTCACTGTTTACTGCCTCTCAATTGTATGCACATGTAAAATGTACTTTCTTTTCAGCCTTTCCTGTGTGCTACACTCGTTGCCACTCTGTTGTGGAACACACCAACCCACTTGCATATCACAGCCTAACAGAATCGAGAGTGGACTAGTTGCTATCGTTGGTAAGCGCCGCAAATAAAAACGGGAATGGCCGCGGTCGCAACGCAGTCGATTCGAAGCCGGTACAGCGGTTAGGTCGGCGTGGATGAGTAAGCGGACTGTGGCCGAACTTACATCGCGCCGCCCATGCCACCCATACCGCCCATGCCACCCATGCCGCCGCCCATACCGCCTGGGCCGCCGGCCGGTGGGCCGCCGTCATCGTCGTCGTCGCCAACCTGGCCACCAGCGAGGTCGCCTGCGGCGATGACATCGTCGATGCGGAGGATCATCACAGCGGCTTCGGTTGCGGATTCGATCGCCTGCGTTTTGACGCGAAGCGGCTCGACGACGCCCTCGTTTTCCATGTCGATCACGTTGCCCGAGTAGGCGTCCAGCCCGGCGGTGAAGTCGCCGCCGTCGTGTTGGGATCGCAGCGAGACGAGGGAATCAATCGAGTCCAGCCCGGCGTTCTCGGCGAGCGTCCGGGGGATGACTTCGAGTGCGTCGGCGAAGGCCTCAACAGCCAGCTGTTCGCGGCCCCCGACGGAGTCGGCGAAGTCACGAAGCTGGAGTGCGAGTTCGGTTTCGGGCGCGCCGCCACCGGGGAGCACCTTGCCGTCTTCGAGCGTGGCGCGAACGACACCGAGGGAGTCCTCGATCGCGCGTTCGACCTCGTCGACGACGTGGTCGGTGCTGCCACGAACGACGAGCGTGACGCTTTTGGCGTCCTCGACATCCTCGACGAAGAGCCGCTCGTCGCCACCGATATCCTTCTGGGCGACGCTGCCGGCGACACCGAGGTCGTCCTCAGTCAGATCGTCGAGGTTGGAGACGACGCGGCCGCCGGTTGCGCGAGCGAGTGCCTTGAGGTCGGAGTCCTTTGCGCGGCGGGCGGCAATGATACCCTCTTGGGCGAGGTAGTGTTGGGCCATGTCGTCGATGCCGTCACCGACAAAGACCACGTCGACACCGGCGTCTGCGAGTTGGTCGACCATCTCCTTGAGCTGTTCCTCTTCTTGGTCGAGGAACTCCTGCAGCTGGGAGGGGTCGGTAACGTTGACCTCGGCGTCGATCTCGGTCTCTTTGACCTCGAAGGCACCGTCGAACAGCGCAATCGAGGCGTCCTCGGCGAAGTACGGCATGTTCTCGTCGACGCGCTCCTTGTCGACGATGACGCCCTCGACGAGTTCGGACTCATCGATGGAGCCGCCGACGACGGTCTCGACGTCAACGTTGTCGAGGTCGATCCCTTCGTCGTCTTCGACAGCCAGCACGGCGTCAACGACGAGTTCGGCGAGGTGATCTTTCGCGCCTTCCGCGCCCTTGCCGGTCATCGCCGTGGTAGCGATCTCGACGAGGGTGTCGCGGTCGTCCGCGGAGACTTCGATCGCCTCGCTTTCGAGGATATCCTTGGCCTTCTCGGCGGCCTCTCGGTACCCCTGTGCGATGGTCGTCGCGTGGATCTCGGAATCGATCAGCTCTTCGGCCTGATCGAGGAGTTCACCCGCAACGACAACGGCAGAGGTGGTGCCGTCGCCAACCTCGTTCTCCTGGGTCTCGCTGACCTCGACGATCATGTTCGCGGCGGGGTGGTCGATATCCATCTCTTTGAGGATGGTAACGCCGTCGTTGGTGACGACGACCGAGCCGCCGGAGTCGACGAGCATCTTGTCCATGCCCTTCGGTCCGAGTGTGGTGCGTACGGACTCGGCGACCGCCTTGCCGGCGGTGATGTTCATCGACTGGGCGTCTTTCCCGGAGGTGCGCTGGCTGTCCTCCGAGAGGACGATCATCGGCTGGTTACCCATCCGCTGTTGTTGAGACATAGTCACCTCCGGATTGTTTGTGATTCTATATAAACCCTTCGTATAGGGTCACTGAGCGGCGCGCTGTCTGACAAATTCAAGCATGTGAGTTACTACCAATCAGGTGGTTTATATACTGCAACGAGCGACCACGGCTCACGCCGGTCGGTGATGGCGGAGGCGAGTGATGGCACCTGCAGAGTACAGATGGTGTAGCAAGCACCCACCTATTTGACGCAGGTGGGCGTAGGACACCTATACACGTGGCCGTCGTGTCGCGTCTGGACGAGCGCGACAGGATGGCGGTTCCAACCGATGAAACTACGCGTCAAACCACTCGATAGGGAGACTCCGGGCAACGGGATCGCAACGATCGACCGCGAGTCGATGGCGACACTCGGGGTCACCAACGGCGATTTTGTCACAATCAGCCACGGGAATCAGACAGCCGTCCTCCGGGCACGACTCAGCCAAAACCGGGATCGACAACGCGGGATCATCGGCATCGACGGCCAAACCCGGAAGACCCTCGGCACCCGCATCGACCAACTCGTCGAGGTCTCCTCGGCGGATGTCGAACCAGCCGCCCGACTGGCGGTCGTCATCCCCGAAGGATTGCGAATCCAGGGCGATATCGCCGCCTACATTCACGATAAGCTCGCCAACCGCGCGGTCAGCCCCGGCAAAACGGTGTCGGTGACCATGGGCTTTCGCTCGCTGAACGGAAGTTCGAACCGCCGCATCCCGGTGAAGATCGTCGGCAGCGACCCCGGCGGTACCATCGTCGTCACCGACTCAACGACGATTGATATCGTCGAAGAGCCAACCGACCGCGACGACGAGGAAACGGAGCCAGCCGACGCCGACCCGCCGGGGATCACCTACGAGGATGTCGGCGGCCTCGACGCCGAACTCGATGCGGTACGGGAGATGATCGAGTTGCCGATGCGCCACCCTGAGCTGTTTCAGGCCCTTGGGATCGAGCCGCCACAGGGCGTCTTGCTGCATGGCCCACCCGGCACCGGCAAGACTCTCATCGCGAAGGCCGTCGCCAACGAGATCGAGGCGGATTTCCAGACCATCTCGGGGCCGGAAATCATGTCCAAATACTACGGCGAAAGCGAAGAGCGGCTCCGGGAGGTCTTCGAGACCGCCGAAAGCGAGGGATCCGCGATCGTCTTCATCGACGAGATCGACTCAATCGCGCCGAAACGTGGCGACACCGAGGGCAGCGTCGAACACCGCGTGGTCGCCCAACTTCTCTCGCTGATGGACGGGCTGGGCGAGCACGGCCAGATCACCGTCATCGGCACCACAAACCGCATCGACGCCGTCGACCCCGCCCTCCGGCGCGGCGGCCGCTTCGACCGTGAGATCGAGGTCGGCGCGCCGGATGCCAACGGGCGTGGAGAGATCCTCCGGATTCACACCCGCGAGATGCCGCTTGCCGACGATATCGATCTCGACGCCTACGCGAGCAACACCCATGGCTTCGTCGGCGCGGATCTCGAAAGCGTGGTGCGGGAAGCCGGGATGAACGCCCTCCGCCGTGTGCGGCCAACGCTCGATCTTGATGCGGCGACGATCGACGCCGAGACGCTCGAACAGCTGGCCGTGACCGCGGGGGATTTCCGGCAGGCGCTCAGGGATGTCGAACCCAGCGCGCTCAGAGAAGTCTTCGTTGAGGCCCCGGCTGTGACCTGGGACGATGTCGGCGGCCTTACCGAGACAAAAACCAGACTCCAGGAAGCGATCCAGTGGCCACTCGCCTATCCCGAGGCCTACCGACAGGTTGACCTCCAGTCGCCGAGCGGCATTCTCCTCCATGGGCCACCCGGCACCGGCAAGACACTGCTGGCGAAGGCCGTTGCCAACGAGGCCGACTCAAACTTCATCTCGGTGAAAGGGCCGGAACTGTTCGATAAGTATGTTGGCGAGTCTGAAAAGGGCGTTCGAGAGATCTTTGCGAAGGCACGGGAGAACGCCCCAGCGGTCGTCTTCTTCGATGAGATCGACGCCATCGCCGCCCAGCGCGGCAGCGGGGGCGGCTCCCAGGTCAGCGAGCGCGTCGTCAGTCAACTGCTGACCGAACTCGATGGGCTGGAAGCACTCGAAGAGGTGGTCGTGATCGCCGCGACAAACCGACCGGAGCTTCTCGACAACGCCCTCACCCGGGCTGGCCGAATCGAAGCGCAGATCCCGGTTGGGGAACCCGACGAAGCAGCCAGACGCGAGATTCTGGCGATCCACACCCGCGACCGGCCGGTCGCCGGCGATGTCGACCTTGAGGCGTTGGCAGCGGCGACCGAGGGCTTCGTCGGCGCGGAGTTGGCGGCCCTCTGTCGAACCGCAGCGACCGAGGCCGTGCGGGCCCATGTCCATGCCCGCAATGAGGGGCGACCGGCGGTCGTCGCGGAGATGCGACTCACACGTCCGGGGTTTGAAGCCGCCCTCAACGAGATCAGCGACGAGGATCGAACGATCGACTGGCCTGCTCGTGACGACGACGCGACCGCTGTGACCGAGGCCGACACCGAGGCCACAGCCGACAACGCCACCGAAGCGACTGACAGCGCGGCTGGTGACGATATAGACGACACTGCGGTCGCTGACGACGCAACCGCCGAAGGGCCTGCTGAGACACACAAGGCCGACACCGCTGATGCGGTGGTTCCACCGGATTCGGGTGTCGAAAGCGGCGGACGCACGGTCGACGCTGACGAGGGCCGCGAGGATTCGACTGCGGACGCAGAGACACCGGCTGCTGTCGACGCTGAGAGGGACACCGAGCAGAAAGCCGACCGCGACAGCGACAACACAAACGAAGAGGGATCGACCTAACGCCGCCGGTCAGGCGAGATCCGGGCCGCGGGTCAACTCGCGGTGTTTCTCCTCAAGGAACGAGTAGACCGTACCGTGGGGTGAGCCATCGAGAATCATCCCAACCGCCCGTCGAACCGCCTCAACCTCCTCAGATTCACCGATAACCCCGACCGTCGAGCCGTAGATGACGACATCGGCACCCGATAGCTCTTCCATGAGCTCTCGCGTACGGCCATCCTCGCCGATAATGCGGCCTTTCTGGCGGCGAAGATCGTTGTCGTTGCGGGTCTGCTCGGAGAGGTCGATCAGCTCGAAGCGTCGCAGATCGCCATCCAGCAGCGACAACGCGGTTTCGGGTTTGAAGCCTCGGCCGATCGCCTTGACGATATCCGGAGCGACAAGCGCGCTCACGGGATCGCCAACCGACTCGATGGCGACAGAACCGGACTCGGAGTCGATATCCAGCCGCACCTCCGCCCGAGATTCGATCTCCCGCATCGTCTCGCCACCCTCACCGATGAGGACGCCGATCCGATCCTGCGGGACTGTGACGTGTTGCATACGGTTGATACCCTGCGGATCTGTTTAAGCGTGTTCCTCGGCCCACGCGAGGCCATAGTCGGCTTTCACCACCGGACTCGGTCGTCGTCGCCGGCGATATACGCAAAGAGGTCGTTGCCGGAGGTGTCTACCCCCTGCCGGCTGAAGAAGGCGGCGACGTTCTCACAATCTCGGCGGAGCAGATCGCCGGCGTTTGGATGATGGATGGTGACGGCCTGCCCGAGGTCGATAATCACGAGCTCGCCGTCGTGAATGATCATGTTGTACTCCGAAAGGTCGCCGTGGATCAGCCCTGCTGTGTGGAGCCGGCGCATGTATTCGCGGACAACCTCATAGGCTGTTTCGGGGTTTTCAACGGTGACCTCGGCAAGCCGACGGGCGCGATCCTCAACGAGGCCGACGAGCTCCATCACAAGGACGTTGCGCTCAACAGCGATCGGAGCGGGGACGCGAACGCCGGCTTCTCGGGCTCGTTGGAGATTCGCAAACTCCTTGCGCACCCACGCGAGGACGACCGCTTTCTTATCGGAGCCAAGCCCCTCAAACCGTGGGTCGCCCTCCAGATACGTCCGCATCTGCTGAAACGGCGAGGCGTTGATCCGAAAGATCTTCACGGCGACTTCGGTGTTGTCGGCACCGAGAGCCTCATACACATTAGCCTCTTTGCCGGTCGAGATCGGCCCGCCGAAGGCCTCGATGTGGTCGTCAGCGACAAGTTTGTACAACGCGCCGAAGGTCGCATCGTCGAACACCGACTGCTCGACTTTGAACTGCTCGGCGTCTTTGATCTGTGCCTCAAACTCCTCGAACTTCCGGTCGCGCTCGCGGGCGATCCGGTCGGCCTCGGTGTCGGTAACGTCGATCTCCTCCCACTCGTCGCCGATCGCGGCCTCGGGGTCGGTATCGAGCAGTCCGTACTCGTCGGTCATTGCCGATGGTTACACGCGGCAGCGGGAAAAGCATCGCCGGTCGGCCACCGTTACTGAATGTGACCGTCGTTACGAAGCTGGTCGGCTTCGCTTTGCTCGTAGCGGTGGACGATGTCGGCCTTCTCGTCTTGCCAGTCCCACGGATCGACGATGACGAGGTCGTCTTCGCGGATCCAGACGCGTTTCTGCATCCGCCCCGGGATGCGGGCCGTACGCTCGACACCGTCGGCACAGCGAACGGTCACGCGATTGGCACCGAGCATGTCGGTTACCTCGGCGAAAACCTCCCCGTCGTCGGGCATGCGGAGGTCACGTCGCCCCTTGTTGTCGCTCATATCCGAGCGTTGGGAATCACGTGTGTAAAAATCGTGGGGTTGCGGGCGAGCAACGAGAGGGGGCTACACACACCCGCCAGCGGCCGATTCGACGGTCTCTGGAGCGTCGTCATCGACCACATCTTGTGTTAGTGTGTAACACAGAGTACCGGCTGTCGTTGGATCAGAACCATCCGGAACCCTAAACGATGTCTCCGGGCTGTCGTAATCGCTGTCGTTGTAGACCCAGACCGTTGTCGGGTCGTCAACACGGTCGTTGTACTGATCCCGCACGTCGACTGGGAACGGCCCCCCATCGTCGGCGGTGTCATTTCGGAGATAGGCCGACGACGGGTCGGTGGTGTTTGTTCCGATACCGATCTTATTGATCGTCAGCTCGTAGGTTTCGGAGCTATCGAGCGTGATAGTGACAACGTCGCCAGCGACGGCGACAGAATCGACAGTCGACTGCCCGTCGAGAATCGTTTCGCGCCACGTCTCAGCCGACAATTGGGTCGGTAGCCGCATCCGGATCGGATCGCCGCTGTCCTCAATCTCTACTGTCGTCGATTCGGTGACGCGCTCGGGAACGACAGACTCGGTGCCGGTGCCGGCCACCGCCAACTCGCCGTCGACAACGAGGATTGAGAGATCGGTGTCGTCGACGACCGGCTGGCGGTTGTCGGCCATCTTGATTCGACTGTCCGAGTCGTGCTGGGCCGCGAGTACGCCGTGTTCGATGCGGTAGTTTGGCGTCTCGTCGAGTTTCCGATACGCGGGCTCGTAGGTGATCGCCCGTGTCATGTAGCTGTGTGTCGTCCCGTTCCAGTAGTTCGCAAACGCTTCGTCGTCGTCGACGGCTTCGGCGTTGTCGATGTGGAGCGTCGCCGGCTCAGTCGTTCGAAGCGTGCCAGCTTTGGGTGGGGGATAGACGAACAGCAGGCGGTCGTCGTACTCTGCGCCGAGATCGAGCGTCGTCGGCTGTGGGCGGCCGGTCACGCTAGTCTCGAAAACTGCCGTCTCAAGCCCAACCAGCTGATCGGCCACTCGCTGGCTGTGATCGAGTTCAGCGCGGCTGATATCCGCCGGAACGAACTGTGCTTGGGCGGTCGTCAGCGCGATCACGAGGAAGCCGAACAGCAGGATCGCACCGATCTGCAGGGACTGCCCGCGGCTGGCGGAAGTATCCATCAAAGGGCGTGGTCGCGGTATCGGATAAAAAAGATCGGCCGATCGACAGCTGTGACCGTTAGGCGTTCAGTTGCTGGCGGCCGGGTTCGATCAGCGCGTTGAGTTCCGCGGCCAGCGCGGATTTCGCGTCCATCGGGTGAAGCTCACCGGCTTCGAGATCGGCTTCCAGCGTCTCGTAGTCGTCGTACTCAAGCTCGCCGCCGTACTCCTCGGGCCGTTCGACAACGACCGTCTCGACCCGCGGGAAAACGTGGTAGCGAAACAGCTGGAGCACCGGATTCTCCCGCTCGTTGCCATCGCCATCGGGATCAGGATCGGCCGTCGGCGGGCAGTAGGCGTCGTTGATCTTTGCCTCGATGTCGTTCTCGCTGTCTTCCATCGAGATCGTCACGCCGGAACTGGAGGCCATCTTGCCGACGCCGCTGTCGAGGTCGGCGATAATCGGCGTGTGTAGGGCGGGCCGCACGTCGTATTCGAGTTCCGGCAGCGTCTCCCGAGCCAGCATGTGAACCTTTCGCTGGTCGAGGCCGCCGACCGCGAGATCAACGTCGAGGTATTCGATATCGAGTGCCTGCATAAGCGGATAAACCATCTGGGAGACCTTCGCGTGGTCGCCGCGGGCGATCTCGGCCATCGCGCGTGTGGCACGGGAGAGCGTCGTTTCGAGCTCAGCGGCGTGGAGATCCAGCGTGTACGCCTCATCGAGTTGAAACGTTGAGCCGAGGACAAACTCGGTTTGGGATTCGTCGAGCCCGTAGGCGATAAACTGCTCTTGCATGCGGTCGGCCGTCTCCCGGATTTCGGCGAACGTACCCTTGTCGTTAAGATAGGCATGCACATCGGCCAAGAGGACGGTCACATCGAAACCAGCCTTCTGGAGGTCGATCAGCTTTGTCGCCGTCAACATGTGGCCGATGTGGAGAACGCCGGAGGGTTCGTAGCCGACATACGCGTGCTTGCCGTCGGGGTCGTCGGCCAACTCCGCTAGTTCCTCCTCGGTGACCACCTCGGCGGCGTTCCGGGTGATCAGCTCGTAGGCGTCCATGTACGCCTGTCGGGTCAGCGGTGTAAAATGACTTCTGAATACGGCCGGAAGCTGGCCGAGTTATGTGCCGCCGCTTTTTGTATCCGCCCGGTGCTCGCTGATGAGTTCGTCGACCATGCTGGCTTTCTGTTCGCGTTCACGCGTTTCGGCACGCTCCTCCCAGTCGTCGATGACGGCCTCGATCTCGCTGTCGTCAACGACAGCGAGTTCATCGATCTCCTGAATCGACACGTCCCCGGCGGAGCCGACAGGGATGCCGGCCTCGAACAACACGTCGTCGGCCGCATCCGACAACCCGCCGCCGCGGATGACGACCCGTGGATCGATCTCGGCGACGCGCTCGGCCGTGCTCCGGCCGGCCCCCGAGGCATCGCGGAAGTAGATGATATCGCCGCGCGTGAGTCCAACCTCATCCTCGGCGTCGTCGAGGGCGCGGTTGGTAAACTGCTCGACGATCTTCACCGAGACGAGGTTCCGGTCGCCGGTGACGGCGGCATCAGAGTGATCGAGCTTCCAGAGTTCCTTGAGCCGATCAAGTTTGGCTTCAAGCTCATCGGCCCGCTCCTGAGCCTCGTCGCGTTCGCGCTCCAGCCGATCGGTTTCACGCTTGAGCCGAGAAACTGCGCGCCGCTCGCGGGCCTCCCGGCGTTCCTCGCGTTTGGCCTCCGAGAGCTCCTCTTCGTATGTTTCGATTGTGTCCTCCCGATCAGCTAGTTCGGCCTGTAGATCCTCGGTGTGAGACTGCAGCCGGTCGACCTGCGCTTCGAGATCCTTGATGCGCTGCTCTTCGGTTGTGAGTTCCCGCGGTTCGTGGGTTGATTCCTCATCGTCGCCGTCATCCTCGTCTGAGAGTTCTGCCAGCGCGGCCTCAACGGAGGATTCGTTGGCGACGACGTGGGCGATGACCTCCTCGCGGTCGAACTGCGGCGGCGTCTTGTCGCTGATGCGGTCGAACTGATCCTCGCGGTCATCGTAGGCGTACAGCGCGGCCGCCATCGCGTCGCGTTCGTGATCGTTGTCGTACTCGTGGTCGCGGGTGCGGTGAAGCTTCTCGTCGACCGGTAGATCGCTCTCGGGCGTCCACGCGGTCGCCTCGAAGCTCCGGCGGAACTCCTCGACGGTCTGGGGGATCGGTGTCACGTCGGCAGCAACGATCAACGGCCGGCCCTGCTCGATCAGCCATTCGGTCACTGCAGCGGTGTCGGCCGTTCGGCTGGAAAACCGCGCCAACACGCGGCCATCCAGCGAGACAACGGCGGCGGCGGTCGTCGTGCCGGGATCGATGCCGACGATGACGCGGTCGCGTCGTTTCACGAGCGGCTCGTAGCTGATCCCATCGCGCTGCTCGCGTTCGATCTCGATACGGGTATCGCCGGCGCGGTGGGTCGAAACGGGCAGTTCGTCCGGCGTCGCCTCAACGGTGAAGATGGCGTTCGAGTAGCCGCCGTATTTTTCAGTTACGTCCTGTTCGTAGTCGAGATTCGCACCATCGAGTTTTGATTCGACCTCGCGGGCGACCTTCTTGACGTTGCCGTGGATCCGCCGTGTAAATCGATCCTGGCTCCAGCCGCCGCCACCGCCGGTTGAGCGGCCGCGGGCAACCTTGACCGTCGTTGTATCGGTGAACGCCGAGACCTCACAGCCGACGTTGGCGGTCGCCAGCCGCGCAGCGGCCTCGGCTTCGGCCATCGGTTTTTTCTCGTAGGGAACGCCGTGACGGGACGCCACCCGTGAGAGCGGTTCAGGGCGTTCGTCGCCGGTCACCTGGACGAGTTTCGTCGCCGATGGCAACGACCGCAGAAAGCCAACGAGTTCGTTTTTGTCGGCGGCGAGTTCGTAGGCGTTGTCGGTCGCGACGAGTGCCGGGTTCTCGTCGTCGATGAGTCGGCAGAGCTTCCGGAAGGAAACGACATCGCGCTCGATTTCGCCGTCACTGAGGACGACTAACGCGTACGCTGGCGCGTCGCCCCGGATATCGCCGCTTTGGATATCGACGCCGAACACCGGTGCGTCGATGGCGTTTGTCCGGACAGTCACAGACAGCGATAGGGCATCAACCGATAAATAGGCCACGCCGAGTGGGCCATTGCCGGCAAGATTACCGTTTGTTGGCCGACACCGACGGCGACATCTGTCGGCGGGTGGCTGTGGTGACAACGCGGGTGAGTTCGGGGAGGATCTCCGGGTCGGCTTTGGCGACACGCGCATGGATCGACAGCGACGGTGGCAGTGTTGTCGACTCGACTGCGGCGACGATGACAGCCAGTGAGGGGTGGTGGGCACGGAGGGCTGCCCGAAAATCAGCCAATGAGAGGCTACCGGTGCCGGCGTCGATGAGTACGCAGTCAGCGGGCGCCGCGATATGCGCCGGCTGGCTGTCGTCCGGCACTACCGTCGCTGTCAGAGTAAGATCCGGACAGCGATCGACGGCATCGGCCACGGCCTCGCGGTACGAGGCGTCATCAGAGATCAAAACCAGACTGACCGCTGGGTTGCTGCCCATGCCTGAGCGTTGACAGCGACCGACAAAACCGCTGCTAGGAGGGCTCCTGTGAGAACAAGCCTCATGGGCAGCGTCCAGCCAGGACGGTTACTACAGTGCCGACTCGTCATCGGGGTACGGTACCGCAACCTCCTGGCCGTCGCTGGCGATAAACACCTCGGCGTCGGCAGCGTCGACAGCACCGGCTTTGATCGGCGACGGATCAGCCCCGTATCGTGAGGAGATATGTGTCAGCGCAAGCCGTTTGACGCCGGCCGCCGCGGCGAGTTCGCCGGCCTCTCGGCCGGTCGCGTGTTTGGTCTCGCGGGCGCGGGCAGCGTGGTCGTCAGCAAAGGTGGCATCGTGTATCAGGAGATCCGCGTCGGCGGCGATCGACTCGACGGCCGCCGTCGGGCGGGTGTCGCCGGTGTAGACAACCCGACGACCAGGCCGTGAATCGCCGACGACATCGTCGGGTTCGATCACCTGGCCGTCATCAAGTTCGACCGACTTGCCGTTGTGAAGCTTGCCGTATTTCGGCCCTGGTGGGATGCCCAACTCGTTTTCGGCTTTCTGGCGGTCGAAGCGACCCGGGCGGTCGTCCTCGATGAGCGCGTAGCCGACCGAGGTGACGCGGTGGTCGGTCTCGACGGCCCGAACCACATACTCGTCGGTTTCGTGAGCGATATCGCCGGCGGCGAGCTCGTCGATATCGATCCGAAAGGACGGCGAGTGGCCACAGACCCCGAGTAAGTCGTCGATATCGCTGTATGTACCACGCGGGCAGTGGATGGTCAACGGGTCGGTACGATCGTTGAAATCCCAACTCTGGACGAGGCCAGGGATGCCAAGCACGTGATCGCCGTGAAGATGCGTGACAAAGATGTCTGAGACCCTAAAACCGGTGCCGTGGCGCATCATCTGTCGCTGGGTGCCCTCCCCACAGTCGAACAGCAGGCGGTCGCCCTCGCGGTTGACCATGATCGCACTGGGGGCTCGTTGGGTCGTCGGCACGGCCCCACTGGTTCCGAGAAACGTCACGCGTAACGACATGGGCGGGGCTCAACCACCGAGCGATAAACCCCCTTCGGAACGACAGCCCGACGGGCTCGCGGCGAGAGTACCGTGAGCAAGCGCGGGATCGACCGATTCTTACGCCACCGGCCCCCAGCGTCGCCAATGGACGCACCGCTGTGGATCGACACCTACGCCCCCGAGCTTGCTGACCTCCCACAGCCGGAGGTGCGCGATCGACTCCAACGAACCGTCGGTGAACCGATGAATCTCCTGCTACAGGGGCCGCCGGGCGTCGGCAAAACCGCCGCCGCCCGCGCGGTGGCCCGAGCAGTCCACGAGGATCCCGATGCGGATCTGATCGAGCTCAACGTCGCCGACTTCTTCGGTCGCAGCAAAAAGGAGATCACAAACGATCCCCGATTCGAGGGGTTTCTCGCCGGCAAGAGCCGGATGGGCAAAGCCGATATGATCAACCACGTGCTCACCGAGTCGGCGAGCCATGCCCCTGTCTCCGGTGAGTTCAAAACGATCCTGTTGGACAACGCCGAGGCGATCCGGGAGGATTTCCAACAGGCTCTCCGTCGGGTGATGGAACAACACCACCGGACGACGCAGTTTGTGTTCACGACCCGCCAGCCGACAACGCTGATCGCCCCGATCCACTCGCGGTGTTTTCCGGTGCCGATGCGAACGCCGACGACCGACGAGACCATCGCTCGGCTTGAAGCCATCTGTGACGCCGAGGACATCGCGTACGACACCGACGGGCTCGAATTCGTCGCCAGCGCGGCCGACGGCGACCTCCGGGAAGCGATTCTGACCGCCCAGACGACCGTCGAACAGGAGGGTGAACTCACGATGCAAACCGCCTACGAGACGCTGGGCGACATCGGCGACGACGAGGCGATCGCCGCCGCCCTGACCGCCGCCCGAGCCGGCGAGTTCAGCGATGCCCGCGGGACGCTGGATGACCTGCTGTCGGATGGCGGCTACGACGGCAAGACGCTCCTGACAGAGTTGCTGCGGGTCGCCCGCTCACAGTCGGCCCTCGACAGCGACGAGATCGCCCGCCTCCACAAGCTCGCCGGCGCGGCCGACCACGAACTGAGCGAGGGCCTCGGCGACAAGCTCCATCTCATGCATCTCCTGACTGCATGGGCGGATGGCCGAACTGAGCTTCGGGCGATGGCCTAACCATGCTTCCGATGCTCCCCACCATCGCCGTCGCATCCGGCGCGTGGCGATACGCCGCGGCCTGTTTTGTCGCTGCTGTCGTCGCCGTCGTTGTCTTCCCACCGGGGGTGGCCGTCGCCCTTGCGCTCGGCGTCGCAGTCCTGTGGTTCCACCGCGATCCCGGTCGGAACCCGCCGGAATCGGGGATCGTCGCCCCCGCCGACGGCCGGGTGTCGGTGCTGCGCGAGGAGGGTGACCGGGTTCGCGTTGGGATCTTCATGAACGTCACCGATGTCCACGTGAACCGCGCGCCGGTCGCCGGTACGGTGGAATCGGTCGAGCATCGCCCCGGCGCGTACAAGCCGGCGTTTTCGAAGGAGTCCGATCGCAACGAGCGTGTCGTCGTCGACTGCGGCGACTACCAGATCGCGCTGATCGCCGGCTGGTTCGCCCGCCGGATTCACCCCTACGTCGAGGCCGGCGACGATCTTGTTCGTGGCCAACGAATCGGCCATGTCTCCTTTGGGAGTCGGGCTGACGTGGTGTTGCCGCCGCGATACGACCGTGACGATGTCCGTGTCGCCGTCGACGAGACGGTCACCGCCGGTGAAACGCGCCTGGTTGCGACTGAGCCGTCGGCATCGACGCACTGAACAGCCAGAGCCGGTGACAACCGGTAGTATCGATGGGCTGGGACGGAATTTTATACCGTGGCTGGGTAACGAACCCTAAGCCGTGGACGACGCGATACTGGGCACCGGAGCGATCGGCGCGGTCAGCGTGCCACCTAGCAAACCACCGATCGAGATCGTTGCCGACGGGCGAGAGAGCGTCGTCCGGGAGTTTGTCAGCGACGATGCGGCCGACCCCAAAGCGTTGTCAACCTACGAAAATCGGCGGCTGGCCGAACGCGCCGTTCGCAAGCAGCTATCGACAAGCCGCTACCCATGTGCGTTGGTCTGGGAAACCGACCACAGCGTCGGCGGCCTTCTGTGGAACGACCAGTTCAAACGCCTTCGGGTGTCGTACAGTCAGTTGCAGCGGGCCTGGACTGTCGCTCCGGTGACCGACGAGTTCATGTTCTGCTCACTGCAGGAGCACCGACACGCCTGCCGGTTCGGCAGATCGATCCAGCGAGAGTATGAGTTCAAGCAGCTTGAAATACGAACCAAAGCCGGTGCGATAGATCGGCTCATCGACCATCGCTTTCTCCGACAGTCGATCACTGATTCAGGTGTACAGTTTACGCGGTAGCAGGGCGACTACCAGGGCTCGTTTTTCGCTCCGATGAGGTAGGCGACGATATTGGTGCCGACGTGTAACACCGGGGTCACGACGACGATGACCACGAGGACGCCGAGCGTGAACGTCGCCTGTGCCCACCCGGGCGCGAAAACGAAGGCAGAAAGAAGGGCACCCACCACAAAATCAAGCTGATCAACGCCGGGAAACGCCGCCCCACGGGCACGGCCGCTCCGGCGTTTGAGAAAGGAGGCGGCGATATCACCGGCCATCGCACCGGCTGCAAGGCCAAGCGCCCCCGCCGGCGGAAACGTTGGCAGCGAGAGTCCGATGGCGGAGCCCAACGGCGCGGCAGCGACGTTGAGCCCGGCGGCGAGGGTGATCCCGACAAGCGTGCCGACAGCAGTGCCGCGCCACGTCTTACCGTCGCCAAGCAGTCGCCGATCACCCCACATGCGACCACCATCGATCGGGCGGCCACCGCCAGCGAGTACCGCCGCATTGTTCGGCACGTAGGCCGGCAGCATCGCCCAAAACGCTGTCACAACGAGCCCGACTACCATATCCGAGGGAGGCGGCGGCGGGAATAAAGGAACACTGGTTCGCCGACAGGGGGCGATCCACATGACCTAAGCGTCCACACTCCAACCATAGGACATGTCCTCGTGGAAGCGTGATATCGCCAGCGGGCTGGTGGTGCTGTTACCGCTGGGCATTCTCCTGTTTGTGCTCAACTATCTTTACGAGCGAGTCATTGCCCTCCCGCTGATCAGCAGCCTCGATTTTATCGGCCTCGGTGTCCCTGAGAGCCTCGTCCCGTTGGCCCGGATCATCGTTGCCCTCGTTCTCATTATCACATTGATCCTCGCGGTGGGCTATCTGATGCGGACGACCGCCGGCCGGCTCTTCGAGTCGGCGTTGGATGGAGCGATCAACCGCATGCCGGGGCTCCGGGTCGTCTACAACGCAACGAAACTCGCCGTCGAAACCGCACTCTCCGGCACCGACGACCTCCAAGAGCCCGTCCGGCTTGAAACCTGGCCCGGGGTTCGGATGACCGCGTTCAAGACCGGCAAAAAGACACAGGACGGCCGGGTCGTGCTGTTTCTCCCGACCGCACCAAACATTACCACAGGATACGTCATCGAGGTCGAGGCAGATCGTATCGAGGAGACCAACGAGAAGGTCGAGGAAGCCCTGACGCGGGTGTTGAGCGCGGGCTTTGCCGAGTCGGCCCACCAGATCCCCGTTGAGGAAGAAAATCCCGCACGAACGAGCGCAACGACAGTTACGACCGACACGGCTGGCGATGGGGCGACGACAGATACTGAAGTGAAGTAACGAACTGTATTAGATCAGCATACGGCAGTGTACGCTGCGATTTTAGGGCCCGGTTAATACTGTACCCGACCACACATTAGCGTGAATCCTCGGAACTCATCAGGCCAGAAACACGCTCACACGGCGAGAGCAGGCTGGGACGTGGCTACTGAGATCGTTCAGGTGACATAGCACTGTGCTGAGTGTATAGAGAATTAGGGGGACACTGGTTAGTAAGAATCTGAGATATCAATCATGAATCAAGGGATCATGGACGACAGTCAGAGTACACGCAATTATAGTATAAATTATTATATACTTGTCATAATAATTGAGTTGGTATTTTCAATAAATAGACTTTCTGTTGGAGGCTTGGTAGCTTCATCTCTAGAATCAACAAACTGATTCCGGCTAAATGATGATCGAGAGCTATCCTCAAGATGTATTGGGACAATCGCCGTCGGGATCGGTTGATTATCAAGCGGCCTCCAGGGTTCGGCAGCGCGTTTCCTCGGCACCGTTGACTCGATGTTGTACTTCGTGTAGCAACATTTGATACCGGTAGCAGAGAGCCGATCGGGTGGAACCCCAGGCGACCGCTACTGTATCACAGGTTAATATTACCGAGATGAGGGTTTTTAGTATTTTATTATGTTTGCTACTGACCAACGTAGATCTATTTTGTATTATTAGGTTCTTTTTTTCGTAATGGGAAACCATCCCAAGCAACTGTTATTAATCAGAAGTCAGAACAGCGGGGTGGATGTCTAGCAACAACGCAGATGAGACGTTTACCGGGAAATCAAATCAGGACTGGTGGCCCGAGCGACTAAGTTTAGAGATACTTGATCAGAATGGTCAGAAATCCGATCCATTAGAAGCAGACTTCGATTACGCGGAGGCATTTCAGGCACTCGATCTTGAGGAGGTTAAGTCGGATATCGAAGCCGTGCTCACGGAGCCACAAGACTGGTGGCCGGCTGATTATGGCCACTATGGGCCGTTTATGATCCGAATGGCGTGGCATAGTGCTGGCACGTACCGCGCACACGACGGACGCGGCGGCGCAGCCGGTGCTCGCCAGCGGTTTGCGCCGCTTAACAGCTGGCCGGACAACGCGAACCTCGATAAGGCTCGGCGGCTGCTTTGGCCGGTGAAACAGAAGTACGGCCGGAATCTATCGTGGTCTGACCTCATCGTCCTCGCTGGGAACGTGGCTGTTGAGTCGATGGGGTTCCAGACGTACGGCTTCGCTGGCGGCCGGGAAGACGACTTCGACACCGACAAGGCCGTTAATTGGGGCCCGGAAGACGAGTTGGAAACCCAAGATCGCTTCGAGCAGCCCGGAGACATTGAAAAAGGGCTCGGCGCGTCGGTGATGGGGCTCATTTACGTTAACCCTGAAGGGCCGGATGGGCAACCTGACCCGGAGGCGTCGGCGAAGAACATCCGCCAAACGTTCTCCCGGATGGCGATGAACGACAAGCAGACGGCCGCGCTCATTGCCGGGGGCCACACCTTTGGGAAAGTCCACGGAAAGGACGATCCCGAAGAGGTACTCGGCCCTGAACCCGAAGCCGCGCCGATGGAGAACATGGGGCTTGGCTGGCAGAACGACGCTGCCGTTGAGGACGGCGAGGTCACCACGAGCGGTATTGAGGGCCCCTGGACACAGTCGCCGATCAACTGGGATATGGGCTACGTCAACAACCTTCTCGATTATGAGTGGGAGCCCGAGAAAGGGCCGGGCGGTGCCTGGCAGTGGACGCCGAAAAGCGATGAGTTGGCGGACTCCGCACCGGACGCACTTGCTGATGGTGAGCAAGTTACACCGATGATGCTCACGACCGACGTCGCGCTAAAACGCGATCCGGAGTACCGGGAAATCATGGAGACGTTCCAGGAGAACCCCATGGAGTTTGGAATCGCGTTCGCAAAGGCCTGGTATAAACTGACACACCGTGACATGGGGCCACCGGAACGGTTCCTCGGCCCCGAAGTGCCTGAGGAAACGATGATCTGGCAGGATCCGATCCCGGATGCTGAATACAAGTTGGTGGGCGATGAGGCAGTGGCTCACCTCAAGAACGAAATCCTTGAGACAGATATCACACGGGCGCAGTTAGTCAAGACCGCGTGGGCCTCCGCCTCAACGTACCGCGACAGCGACAAGCGTGGCGGTGCAAACGGGGCTCGCATCCGCCTAGAGCCACAGCGAAGTTGGGATGTTAACGAGCCAGAACAGCTAGAGCAGGTCTTGGAAACATACGAACGCATCCAAGCGGAGTTCAATGAGTCGCGCGACGAGGTGCAGGTGTCGCTGGCTGACCTCGTTGTACTCGGTGGGAACGCGGCTGTTGAGGCGGCCGCAGCCGACGCCGGCTACGACATCGACGTGCCGTTCGAGCCCGGTCGGACGGACGCGACCGCTGAACAGACTGACGCCGACTCATTCGACGCGCTCAAGCCGGAGGTTGATGGGTTCCGCAACTACGTTCCAGACGACATCAGCCGACCGGCTGAGGAACTGCTTGTTGACAAGGCTGACCTGCTGAACCTGACGCCTGATGAGATGACCGCGTTGGTCGGCGGTATGCGAACCATCGGTGCTACCTACGGCGACAGCGAGTACGGCGTGCTCACCGACCAGCCGGCGGTGCTAACGAATGATTTCTTCGTGAACCTCCTGAGCATGGAGACAAACTGGGAACCGTCGGTCGAAGAGCAGGTGTTTGCGGGTTACGACCGCGACACCGGTGATCTCAAATGGAAGGCAACCCGCGCAGATCTGATCTTCGGGTCGCATTCCCGGCTTCGCTCGATTGCCGAGGTGTATGCAGCAGCAGACGGTGAGGAGAAACTTGTTGAAGACTTCGTTGACGCCTGGGCGAAGGTAATGCAGGCAGACCGCTTCGATCTAACCTAACCACCGGACATTCCGTAGACTTCCCAACTCGTTTTTCAACTGCTAGATTTTTGCGAACAGTGTGATTCAGCTAAAACGTATTCATTCTATCGTGGACGACACGCTCGATTAGGAGTCTAAAGATAGTAGTTTGCTGCGCTATACAACAGGTTGTATCGAAATGAGGATCGACAGCGAGCAGATGCCGACAGTGTCAATTTCTGGCTTCCGGGAGTCGAACACTCAGAGATATGTGAACCAGTCGTCGTGGGCGTCAGTTTTCCGTTCGACGAGATCAAAGAACGCTGACTGGATCTCCTCGGTGACGGGGCCGCGGTCGCCATCACCGATCTCGACGTTGTCGACCTTGCGGATCGGGGTGACCTCCGCGGCCGAGCCGGTAAAAAAGAGCTCGTCGGCCGTGTTGAGCTCGCCGCGGCTGATCGTCGCTTGATCGTGGACGGTGTAGCCGAGCTCCCGGGCCAGCGTGATCACCGTATCACGGGTGATGCCGTCAAGGATGCTCTGTGAGAGCCCGGGCGTGTAGAGCTCGCCGTCACGAACGACAAAGAGGTTCTCGCCGGGGCCTTCGGCGACCTGGCCCTCCTTGTTGAGGACAATCGCTTCCTGATAGCCGTTGCGGCGGGCCTCCTCGCCGGCCAGTAGGCTGTTGACATAGAGCCCGGTCGTCTTGGCGTTCGTCGGGATCTGACTGGAGGCGTGTTTCCGCCACGAGGAGACCATGACCTCGATACCGTGTTCGAGGGCTTCTTCGCCGAGATACGCCCCCCACGGCCAGGTGGCGACCGCGACATCAGTCGGGCAGTCGTCGGGGCTGATCCCGAGGCTGCCGTAGCCGAAGTAAGCGATCGGGCGGATGTACGCGCTGTCGTGATCCTGCCGGCGGAGGAGTTCGAGGGTTGCTTCGGTGAGCTCCTCGCGGTCGTAGGGGATTTCCAGCTCGTAGGGATCCCCCGAGGCGAAGAACCGATCAAGATGTTCCTCCCACCGGAAGATGGCTGTTCCGTTGTCGGTATCGTAGGCGCGGGCCCCTTCGAAGATCCCCGTGCCGTAGTGGAGTCCATGGGTAAGGACGTGGATCGTCGCGTCGTCCCAGTCGACGAACTCGCCGTTCTGCCAGATCGTCTCGATATCGCCCGCCTCACGCATCTCGTCGAAGGATGCCATTGCTACTCTCAACCTTCGGCTACCGATTCTTAACAGTTTGCAACCACCGATCAAACCAGCTGGTCTCGCCGCAGCGCGGGCGGTCGGTGGCTATCCAAGTCGGTCGAGTAGGGCCGATCCCTCAACGTAGACCAGATCGTTGCGCGCCGCATAGCCGGCCGCATCGGTCGGCGACAACGCGGTGCCGGTGTCGTCGTCGAGCATCTCACAGACAACGGCTGCCGGCGGCTGGTCGGCTGCCTCGGCGAGGGCGATCCCTAACTCGGTGTGGCCGGCCCGATCAGCCAGGAGAGCTGGTGCCGCCCGCAGCAGGTGAACGTGGCCGGGGCTGCGGAACTCGATCCCAAAGGTCTCGCCGTCGTAGTCGGCGGTTGCCGCAGCCGCCCCAAGTTCATTGATCGTTGTCGCCCGGTCGCGGTCGGTGATTCCCGTCTCTGTTGTGCGGTGGTTGACCGTGATCGAAAACGACGACCGCTCGTCGTAGCTAAGCGTATGATTCTCCGTCGCTGGATGCCCGAGCGCGTCTTGGAGGAAAGGGAGGTCGAACCGCTCGGCAACGCTGTCGCCGAGAGCGACGCAGATGAGCCCACCGGCGTCGTTGCGGAGGCGTCGTATCGCGGCGGGGTCGACTCCGGTTGCCGGATAGACGATATCGGTTTCGCCCTCACGATCGGCGAAATCGTGGATCAACACCGGCTGGCCCGCACGGAAGGCGTCGATCGCGGCGTCGACTGCGTCGCTGTCACCGTTTTCTATTGGTTGAGAGCTGTCGGCGTCAATGCCGGCAGCGTCGCTGTTGGCGTCAGTGGTTGGTGGGCTCATTCGAGCTCTGCCTCCGCAACGTGGATAGCTAACATCTCGCCGTCATCGAGATCGAGTTCGTCTCTGAGCTTGATGGGCGCGATCAGTTCGAGGTTTTCCTCGTCGTGGTGGGTGCGGTCGGGGACGATAATGTGGGCGGGCTCAAACGCCCGGCCGTCGCGTTCGACCGTTGCCGGATAGCAGGTCGCCGCGCCGTAGGTGCGGTCGTCATCCTCCCAGCTATCAATCGGCACCGACGCCTGTCCCGGGAGGTCGGCCCGGGCGTGAATACTGGCAGTATCAAGCTCAAGATTGAGCGTGCCCGGAAACGGTGTGTAGCCGAGTTGTGATTCGAACTGGCGTTCGTACCCCGGCAGCGAGATGTAGTGTTTGCCCTCGCCCATGCCCGTTGTTACGGTGCCGGTCAGCGTCAACTCCGTCGGCGACTCGAACAGTTGGCGGTAGTCAGCGTACTCCGAGCGGAGCGCCTGCTCGCCGTCGTCGGTGACAGAGACGAGTTGGCCGTCAGCAACCCGCTCGCGATCCAGATAACCACCCGCTTCAAGCCCCTGCAGGCGACGCGAGGCAGTCTGTGTCGAGGCATCGAGCCGGTCGCCGAGGCCGCTACAGGAGACGGTCACCGTGCCCGTGAGGCCACCGTCAAGAGCGACATGCTTCAACGCGAGCAGTTCGTCGTGGGTGAGGCTGCCCGCTGCCGATTCTGACATGGCTAGAGGAAGGTGACCGAGAGTGATAAACATATCGCAAATGGAATGCATCTCAAAACCGTTATAGATTGTTCGTCGAAGTCCCTGTCGGTAGAATACTGTAGCATGCCCGCGTTGAAGACCCCTCGGATCACGGGTGTCGGTTCGGAAGGCCCTTTAGCACCGACCGGAAACCCGACGGCATGTTCAGAGCCTTTCGTACGGAGGTCGCCGACGCCCTGACGGCGGGCCTAGAGTCGCTTGACCTGCCGACCGGCGACCTCGGGATCGAGGAGCCACCCGAAGAGCTTGACGCGACGCTGGCCTCAAGTGTCGCCTTCCGACTGGCCGGCGAGTTGGAGCCCGCACCGCCGCAGGCTGCCGCCGAACTGGCCGCCGCGATCGACTCGGCCGGCTACGACTACATCGGTGCGGTGACGACCAAAGGGCCGTACATCAACTTTCAGACGACCGACCGATACCGACAGGAAACGATCGAAGCCGCCAACGCCGACGACTACGGCCACCTCCCAGAACGGGACGAATCGGTTGTCGTCGAACACACGAGCGCGAACCCGACCGGCCCGGTACACGTCGGCCGCGCCCGCAACCCGATCCTCGGTGACGCTGTCGCCAACACGCTGGAGATGGCGGGCTACGATGTGGAACGCCACTACTACGTCAACGATGCCGGCCGGCAGATGGCCGTCTTCACCTGGGCCTACGAGACGTTCGACGAGAGCAATCTCGACAGCGAGCCCGCTCGCGATCGCGCGGAGTATGATCTGGTACGATACTACCGCAAAGGAAACTCGTTCCTCGAGGACGCCGATGAGGCGACAGCCGAGGCCGCCGAGGATGAGATCGCCGCGATTATGCAGGGACTGGAAGCCGGCGACGAGGCCACCTACGAGCGTGTTGGCGAGGTTGTCGACACCGTCCTCGGTGGCATGAAAGACTGTCTTGCCCGCCTGCCCGCCGAGTTCGATGAGTTCGTCAAGGAAACACGGTTCATGCGAGATGGCTCGACCGACGATGTCGCCGCCCGGCTCAAGAGCAGCGAGCACGCTGTCTACGACGAGGAAGCCTGGCAGCTCGAACTGGACGGCTATGGCATCGACAAAAACCTCGTTTTCCGCCGCTCCGACGAGACAAGCCTCTATACGACCCGCGACCTCGCTCACCACGAGTGGAAGTTCGACAACTTCGATCGGGCGGTGACCGTTCTCGGTGAGGATCACAAGCTGCAGGCCAGCCAGCTGCAGGCGACGCTGGATATCCTCGGCAACGATCCAGACCGACTCGACGACGTGATCTATTCGTACGTCAATCTCCCGGAGGGAAAGATGAGTACCCGCCGTGGCACCGGTGTCATGCTCGATGATCTGCTGGATGAGGCGATCGACCGCGCCCGCGAAGAGGTCGAAGACCGCCTCGGCGACCGCATCCGCGACGACGACCTCGACAACGAGGATATCGAACGCATCGCCCACCAGGTCGGGATCGGCGCAGTACGCTACGATATCGTCTCGAAACAGCCGACAAAGGGGATCACGTTCAAATGGAATGAGGCACTCGATTTTGAGGCCCAGTCGGCCCCTTACGTCCAGTACGTCCACGCCCGCTGTTGTGGCATTCTCGACGAAGCCAACAGCGAACCAACCGTCGAGGACATCGACATCGCGGCGTTGTCGACCCCGGAGGAAGCCGCGTTGATCGATGCGATCGCCCGGTTTCCGGCGGTCATCGAGGACGCGGCCGACGAGTGCAAACCCCACCGCGTGGCGACTTACACCCGCGAGGTTGCCGACGCGTTCAACGCCTTCTATCGGTCGTGTCCGGTGTTGTCAGCCGACACGGCAACGACCCGTCGCTCGCGGCTCGCGCTTGTCGCCGCCGCACAACATGCTGTCGCCAACGCGTTGGCCGTTCTCGGTGTCGAGGCTCCAGACTCGATGTAGCTACGCGACCGGCAGCAGAAAAAAGATGCTCCCGCCGACAAAGTTGATCGCGCCGATGGCACCGCCAAGCGCCAATACGAGGAAGAACACGATCCACCACAGCGGAACACTCCCATCGGTGTCTGTCATACGCCGGCTTGGCAACGCCGTGAGTAAGAACGTATCGCTCTAGCCGAAAAACAGCCGCCTGAAGAAGCCCTTGTCGTCATCGTCATCGTCATCCGATCTTTCATCGGTAGCAGCGCCGAGCTCGGTCGTCATCGCCGAGGGCTCGTCGGTGGTCGACGACGATTCGCCTTCGGCGTCAGGGATGAGCGGTTCCTCGGCCGCGGGCTCATTCGACGCATCGACAGCCGGCTCATCGGATGGTGTAGTCGGCGGCTTGGGGGCGTCTGACTCGGCTGTCGTGTCGTTGGCAGCGGCATCGTCGCCGGTGTCCGTGTCGTGGAACGGGATGGCCTCCTCGGCTGGGTCGGCGTCGTTGGCCGCCTCGGGGTCAGGCGTCGACTCGGTGTCAGCTAAGTCGGTATCGTCGGCTGAGGGATCGGGTGTGATCCCCTCAGCCACGTCAGCGATAGGCGAAGATGTATCGGTCGCGGTCTCGGTGATCGTCTCAGTTGTCGGCTCCGGCGTCAGTCCATCGTCGACAGCAGCGTCAGCCGCTGCCGACTCTGTATCATCACTATCGTCATCCGTGTCAGCCGCGTCAACCGATGGCTGGTCAGTCTCGGGGCTGTCGGCGGCTTCTGTGGCTGTCGGCGGCTCGGCGGCGTCCGACATAGCTGCCGCCTCGTCGGCCAACTGCTCGTCGACATCGATCCCGGTGCCGGTGGCCGCTTCCGCCCACTTCGATTCGGCCTCGGGCATCTCGTCGCTGTCGGCGTCGGTGTCGGTTTGATCGGCTGTTGACGCAGCCGGTTCTGCGTCGACAGCAGCGGTTGTGGCCGTCGATGTGTCGGTGGCTGGTGCTGGGTCGGTGTCAGTCGGTTCGGCGTCCGGTGTCGAATCGGGAGCTGTCGCCGCGGATTCGGAGTCGGGCGGGGCCTCGGGGTCGATATCGGTGAGTTCGGCGACCAGTTCGCGGTAGGCGGCCGCCGCGGGGCTGTTGGGAGCGTACGTCGACAACGGTTCGCCGACCGCCAGGGAATCGCGGACGGCCTCGTCTTCCGGGATCGATGCCAGCACCGTCGCCGCGAGGGTACCGGTCGCCAGCTCCGAGACCGGCGTCGACGCGTCGGTGCGGGTGACGACCGCGCCGGCGACGGTGCCGCCGAGCTGTTCGGTGAGTTGGCGGGTCTTTTCAGTGTCGCGGAGCGCGTCGCGCTCGGGCGTCGACACCAGCAGGACGTCGTCAGCGAGCGACAGCGGGAGGCTCGTCTCGTGGCTGACGCCCGCACCGACATCGAGCAGAACGTAGTCGGCCTGTGAATGGGTGCGGAGCACCGAGGGGAGCTTTTCAGGGTCGGCCGAGGCGTACGAAGAGAGAGCGGTATCGCCGGGGACAACGTAGACGCCACCAGGGCCTTCGTAGGTCGCTTCAGAGGCCTTGGCGGTGCCATTAAGCACATCATGGAGCGTTGTCGGTGGTGACTCGATCCCGAGGGCCGCCCCGAGATTTGCCATGCCGATGTCGCTGTCGATCACCACAACATCAGCTCCGGTCTCGGCGAGGATCACTCCAAGATTTGCCGTTGTCGTCGTCTTGCCAACGCCCCCTTTCGCGCTGGCGACCGCGAAGACCCGTGCCATACTAAGCGTGTACTACGACGTGGATATAAAAGATGTCCCTCGGTGTGGCACGACAGAGAGACCACTCGAACCGTTCGGTGGTCGAAATGGCGGGTGAGGGTCGCACTGAGGGGTGGTAAATCAGAAGGCGTCTATCGGAGTTGAGAGATTAACCTGTGCAGGATAGATAGCGTCGATCCAGTGGTCATATCGCACCCTATATCGTTACTGGAACTGCATACCTCCATTGACGTTGATGATTTCGCCTTGGATGTAGTTGTTTTCTAATACATATGTAACAGTATGAGCAACGTCTTCGGGTTGGCAGGCATACTCGGGAAGATGTGTATCGATGTTCTCGTGACCCCGGAAGTCGATCGACTCTAAGTACCCAACGATGGTGCTGTTCATATCTGTCTCGGCAGGGCCAGGAGCAATAGCGTTGACCTGAAGCCCGCTGTCACCGTACTCTCGTGCCAGCGAGCGAGTCAACCCGTGAAGACCCGCCTTGCTCGCTGCATAGCTAGCGTCAACCGTTCCGCCAGTTCCCCCAATGCTGGAGATGAATATTACATCACCGTCCGGTTCAAGATATGGAATGGCTGCCCGTGTTACGTAGAATGCTCCCGTGAGATTCGTATCAAGTACCCGATTCCACTGGTCATCGTTAATCTCAGTTGTGAGATCTGGCTCAACAATACCCGCGTTGTTGACAACCGCATCAAGCTCACCGAACTCGTCGATGATCTCAGTAATCATCGAATCGACATCCTCCGGGTCACGGACATCACCTTGCACGGCTATCGCGTTGCCACCATCTTTTTGAATAACGTTGACTACCTCGTTAGCAGCATCCGATGAGTTTCGATAGTTTACTGCGATATCGTGGTCATCTGCAAGGTTCAGTGCGATTGATCGTCCGATTCCCCGGCTCGCGCCTGTAATGAGCACGCTCATTCTACAACCAACTTATATAAATGTATAGTAACTAAATCTTTTGTCTATGGGTATGACGGTTCTTTGACAATCGAGTGCATCCGTATGCTCAACTCAACTGATCTGCCTTGGAGTTTTGTACGGCTTACCACCCGGCATTACGTGCAGGTTAGATGCAAAATACGCGCTGTGCACCTTGTACGGCAACTAATCAGTGTCAATAGTTGCTGTGCTGGGTTCAAAACGGTACAAGTACATCGGCTGATAATGATGTTGTGTCAGCGAAAACGTCCTGACGGAGTCCTGCGCGAGTGACACGAGCGCAGGGCACGTCAGGGCGTGAACGATGCCGTTGCTGAGCGAAGCGAAGCAACAAAGAGTGAACGTCCTGACGGAGATTTGAACTCCGGTCCCTGGCTCCGCAAGCCAAGAGGATAGTCCACTACCCTATCAGGACTCATCTATTCATACCCATGGTTTACTTAAGACGGTTACGGTACGGCGGCCACCCACCTGAGGTTTTTATTTGATCCCGACACACCCTCGCCATGCGCGCCCAAAACACGACGACGAGCGGCCGATCGAGGTCACCGTCGGCCGCCCACGAACCGAGCCAAGGACAACGCTTAACCGGGAACTACCCCTGCCACTGTGTATACCTATGGGTGTCATAGCGGACGAATACGAGGCCCTCGACACCGACGTGTCGCTTGAGGAGTTCCGGGAAGCCGTCGAGGACAAGGTCGAACAGATGGGTGGGTTGGCCGACGAGGAGACAGCCGCGAAACTGATCGCCCACGAGCTGAAAGACGAGGAGGTCAACGGCATCGCCGATATCGAACCCGGCATGGACGAGGTGAAATTCCTCGGCAAGGTCGTCTCGATCGGCGATCTCCGAACGTTCGAACGTGACGAGGAAGACGCCGAGGATGGCCGCGTTGTCAACCTCGAAGTCGCCGACGAAACAGGCCGGATCCGGATCTCGATGTGGGACAAGCTGGCGGTTTCGGCAGTTGGCGATCCAGAGGCTGACACACACGGCGAGATCGAGGCCGGCGACGTGTTGCGGATCGCCGGCCGGCCGAAAGAGGGGTACAACGGCGTTGAGGTCAGCGTCAACAAAGCTGAACCCGACGAGGACGCCGAACTCGATGTGGAGACCCAAGAGCTGTATCGCGTCGAGGATCTCTCGATGGGGCTGTCGGATGTCACCCTCAAAGGAAACATTCTCGATGTTGGCACGGTTCGCACCTTCGACCGCGACGACGGCTCCGAGGGACAGGTCTCGAATCTGTCGGTTGGTGACCCCACAGGCCGGGTTCGCGTGACACTGTGGGACGAGCAGGCACCCCTCGTCTCGGAGTTCACCGACGGCCAATCCGTCGAGATCGTCGACGGCTATGTCAAGGAGCGGGACGGCAGCCTCGAGCTCCATGTCGGCTCCCGCGGCGCGGTTGAGACGATCGATGAGGAGATCGAATACGTTCCTGAGACGACTGACATCGAGAGCGTTGAGATCGGTCAGACGGTCGACATCGCCGGCGGCGTCATCGAGACCGATTCGAAGCGCACCTTCGACCGCGACGATGGCTCGGAGGGACAGGTTCGTAACATCCGTCTCCGCGATGAGACCGACGACATGCGGGTCGCGCTGTGGGGCGAAGAGGCCGACACGGACATCGAGTTGGCCGACCGCGTGCTCGTAACCGACGCAGAGATCCAAGAAGGGTGGCAGGACGACCTCGAAGCCTCCGCCGGCTGGCAGTCGACCGTGACCGTTCTCGACGGCGAGACTGACGCCGGCGACACGACCGAGACAACAGGCTCAGATGCCGAATCGAACGCAGGTGCGGAAACAGGGATGTCAGCGTTCGAGGATGCCGACAGCGACGAGGCGAGCGAGGACGCAGCGGCTGCCGAGGATGCGACCGCTGAGGCCGCGGCGGCGACAGCAGGAACCGATGTGACGACCGGCAGCGAGGCCGGCGGGGCCGCGGCGGCCACGCAGGTCAGCGAAACCGTCGAGTTCACCGGCACCGTCGTCCAAGCCGGCAGTCCGATCATCCTCGACAACGGCACCGAGACCCGACAGATCGAGGCCGACGCCGAGCTCCGACTCGGCGAGGAGGTGACCGTCCGCGGCACCGAAACCGACGGGACGATCGACGCCGACGACGTGCTCTGAGCCGTGTTGTTGCGGTGCCGTTCGCCGGCCATCGTCTGTCAGTGGTGTGAACGGTCGCTGATGGCAACGAGGACAACGGAAAGCATTATACGATCCACAACCGGGTATGTGGGTATGAGTGTCGAGTTGCCGTTCGCCCCGGTTGATGCGATTATTCGGCGCAACACTGGCTCACTCCGGGTGAGTGCCGACGCCGCCGAGGCGTTGGCCAGCCGCGTGCAACGCCACGGGGCAACGCTGGCGGTGGGAGCCGCCGAGACGGCAACCGCCGACGGCCGGAAAACGCTGATGGCGACCGACTTCGGCGTGGAAACGGTCGTCGGTCGTGAGAGCCTTGAGCTCCCGATCGCCCCCGTCGATCGGATCGCCAGACTGGAGATCGACGACAGCTACCGGGTGTCGATGGACGCCCGGATCGCTCTGGCGGATATTCTCGAGGATTACGCCGACAACGTCGCCGCCGCCGCCGTCACCCTCGCCCACCACGCCGACCGACGCACCGTACAGGCCGATGACATCGAGACCTACTTTTCGCTCTTCGAATAATGCAGTTCGGCTACAGCGACGTGTGTCTGGAACACGATACCGGCGAACGACACCCCGAGACGGCTGATCGACTGCGGGCGATCCAGCGAGCGCTCCAGCACAAACATCACGTCGACTACCAAGATGGCCCAGCAGCAACCCGCGAGCAGATACAAGCTGTCCACCGCGGCACCTACCTCAACGAGCTCAAGCGATTCTGTGAGAACGACGGCGGCAGTTGGGATCGCGACACCGTCGCCTCCGAGGGCACCTGGGATGCCGCTCGCAAAAGCGCTGGCCTCGCGTTGTGGGCCGCCCGGCAGGCCCTTGATGGGGCTGACGGCCGCCAGACCCCGTTTTCGCTCGGGCGACCGCCAGGCCATCACGCGGTCAGCCACAAGGCAATGGGGTTCTGTTTTGTCAACAACGCCGCCGTCGCCGCCCAGACGCTGCTCGATGAGGGCGAGGTTGATCGGGTTGCGATCTTCGATTGGGATGTCCACCACGGCAACGGGACACAGGATATCTTCTATGACCGCGAGGACGTGTTCTATGGCTCAATTCACGAGGAAGGGATCTATCCGGGCTCCGGCAATGTTGACGAAACTGGCACCGGCGACGGCGAACGGGCAACCCTGAACGCGCCGCTTCCGGCAGGGGCTGGCGATGCCGATTTCCTCCACGTCGTCGATGAGGCACTTGCCCCCGCACTCGCCGACTTCGATCCGGATCTCGTCATCGTGAGCGCTGGGTTTGACGCCCACGAACATGATCCGATCTCCCGCCACCGTGTGTCGACCGAGGGGTACGCGCTGTTGACCGATCGGCTGCGGTCGATCGCCGACGCCAACGACGCCGCCCTCGCCTTCGTCTTAGAGGGTGGCTACGGGTTGGATACGCTCTCAGAGGGGGTTGGGATGGTACACGAAACCTTCGACGGCCGGGAGCCGATCACCTGCGAGGACGACCCGGAGACATCGACCGTCGAGATCACCGACGACATTCGCCGACGGCTCGACATCGAGTAGCGTTGCCATCGAGCGATATTCGCGTCGTTAGCTGTCGTTGCTAGGGCGTTGGCTCAAAGTATGCCGCCAGCTCGGTGCCGAACTCGTCGGCCAGCGTCGCCACCGCCTCATCCCACAGGAGTTCGTAGCCGTCAGCAAGTGCCGTCTCGATCTGTGCGCCGAGGGCAACCTCAAAAATGGCGTCGCTGTCGAGGTATGTGCGGGCGTCAGTCACCGCGCGTGGGCGTTCGACCACGTATCGATCGCCGTCGAGAAACGGGCCGTACACCGTGTCGTCGTCGACATAGCTCTCAAAAAAGCCCACAGCGTGATCGCGGACAGCTACCGGCGGTCCCTCGTGGCGTTCGATCGCCGGTCGCGTCGTGTCCGCGAGTTCGGCAAGCAGGACGCTCCGATCAGCATCGGCGATGGCTGTCGATCGAACGACACCGAAGTCGTGGCGTTCGAGGCCATCAACGATCCCAGCCAGTGACTTGCGGAGTTGTGGATACAGTTGATCCTCGACGATAGCCGGTGTTTCGAAGACAATGGCGGCGGCTGTCGTCTCGCGGTCGGCGAGATGCGTCCGGACGCTCTCGCGGTCAAGCGGCGATAGTTCTGAAGGGGTGAATATTGCGTCGCGAGGGTCGGCAAGCAAGTCGCGGGCATAATGCTGGAGCCGAGCGAGATTCGTCGCCGAGAGCACGGCCGCGACGTTGCGCTCGGGATCGGTTGGATCGATAACGGTGAGCGGGTCGTCGAAGGATTCGGTGCCGTGCGCCTTAGGATCGAGCGTGAGCGGTGGCTGCCAGTCGGCGGCCGCCCGAAGTAGGGCGTCAACACCGTCGTATTCGAGAACGAGGAGTTCGGCTAGATAGCCCGAAAAGCCCTCGGTGCGGAGGTCGCTGCCGTAGGCACCGATCCCTTTGAGAAAGCGTTTGCAGAGGCGAACATCGCGGGCAAGAGTGTCGTCAATGTGGGTGTCGATATACCGAGTATGAAACGGGGTGCGGTCGACCGCCGAACGGATCGCCGTCGCGCTGTCAACGGCATAACACGGAACGAGGTCAACCGCAAAACCCTCGAATTCGCCGGTCACGTAAGGGTGTTCGGCGTACTCCTCGTGGCCATCAGGGAGCACCTCGTGGCCGATGGCGAGCCCGAGGCGTTCTAACTCGGCGCGGTCGTAGTCGGTCGGAAACCGAACGAACAGGTCGATATCGCGGTCGCCAGCGAGCCAGGTACCGCGAGCCGTCGAACCGACCTGAAGCACGTCGCCGTCGATGTCGCGGTCGACGAGGGCGGCCTCGGCGCGGTCGGTCAGCGTCGCTGCCGCGTCGGCCAGCCGCTCTCGTTCGTCGCGTTCGGGGGTGACGCGGTCGGCGACGGTATCGAGGACGCTCTCAAGGCTCGGCATACGCGTTATTTCAGTACCGGCCGTCGAAAGGATGTCGCTTCCGTCGGGGGAAAAACGAAAGCCATATTAAAACGATCCGACTACCCTGTGACGCGTCGGGCCGTCGTAGCTCAGATGGTAGAGCACCTCGCTGTTAACGAGGTGGTCCCAGGTTCGAGCCCTGGCGACGGCGTCGTTTTCCTGCGACAACTCACGAGGAGCCTGGCTCCGAGTAGCAACTGTCGTGGGTGTGGTCGCTCAGAAAGGGCTCGTGCAGACAAGTCGCAGCACGCGAGCGAAGCGAGGGTGACCGTCTCGGTGAGTTCGAGCCCTGGCGACGGCGTGTTTTCTCGAACAATGACGCGAGAGGCGTCGATGCTCCACTCTCACAGCGAGTTCAAGCATCGCCGCTTGTGTTCGGAAACTCGACACTCTCATATGGGGGCAGTCGGTATCACTCGGGTAGGGCCCTTAGCTTAGTCTGGTAAGAGCGCCGAGCTCATAACTCGGTGGTCATTGGTTCAAATCCGATAGGGCCCATCTAGTAGTTAGGCAGTTCTGTATTGCAACTAACCCCGGCTTTGGACATGCTAAGCTGCTTAAAATCGGCGTTTTAGGGGGTTGCCTACGCCCCCTGCTGAAAGAGGGACTTCAACTAGAATCTAAATGCACCCCCTCGCCTTACGTCGAAATTAATAGTCGAAAGTGACAGCTTCCCGCCAACCCGACCGCCATGCTGATGCGGGCTGCGACGTGCTAATCAAGGACACCGTCACGAGTGACGAGCGAAGATGCCTTTCATCGACGTGTCCGCGGTGAAACAGCAGGTGCCGACGAGCCCTGTGGGGACTGGCATAACTGCGGAGTGATTGCCTGTAGTGATCCCGTCAGAACGGGACGATTGTTTGCTGGCCCAGCCTGTCCCGGCTGTGCAGTGAGCAAAATATTCGGAATAAAAATGACGTATTTCTACGACGCGGAGAATCTCAAGGTCTTCTACGGTGAGTATGCCAACACAGGTCAGGCGTTTGGCACCGCGGCGTCGAGTTCTTCACGTGCCTTATCGAGTTCGGTCTGCACAACAAACGTCTCGTCGCTGCCGTGATCAACCACGGCCTCAAGGGAGCGTTTGGTGCCGATCTGCCGGAGCGCCCAGGCGGCTTGAGCCCGGACAGTGGCGTCGTCGTCGGCCTTCAGGGTCTCAGACAACGGTTTGATCGCGCGGGTGTCGCCGATAAGGCCGAGCGCGCGGGCGGCCTGCGGCCGGACGATATCGTTGTCCATCAGCAGTTTGTCGGCCAGCGGCTGGACGGCGCGGTCGTCGCCGATCTCACCGAGCGCGCGGAAGGTAACCTTCTGCAGCGGTGCGTCGCTGTCGGCATCGACGTACTCAATCAGCGTCTCGACGGCCTCGGTCGCACCCATCTTCCCGAGAATCCGAACCGCGGGTTTGTCACGCTTTTCGGCGCGGGCGAGCATCGTCTCGATGGCCTCGTCGGTCGCCGCGACCGGACCCATTCGTTCGAGGGCGTCGAGACAGTGTTCCTCCATGAACTCCGAATCTAACTTCTCGAGGGCACTAAGGATCATGGCAGTGTTGCCGCGTTTTTCATGCTCTTTGAGAGCAGCCCACTCCATGGGGAAATCCTTCGTGTGGCCGAGGACATCGTAGTACCCCTCGGCTTGGAGTGTCTCCCGCACCGAGAGGTCAGCCCACTCTTGGGCAGCCTCAATATCGTTGTCGAGGGTGTCGGTTACGTCGACCAGCGCGGCGATCGTTTCGTCGTCAACATCTGGATCGAGGCCGGCCGTCTCGACTGCTGCCGCGACCTCGTCAAGTACCGTGGTCGCTTCCTCAACCGTCGTCGGCGGCTCCGCGTCGGTGTCGACCTGCTCGGCGACGGCGTCGACGAACGACCCGACGGCGTCGGCAACGTCACCCGCTCCTTGTTCAGTCCAGTCGCCGTCGTCGATCGCGGCTGTCGCCGACTCGATCGCACCGGTTACATCCGCAGCGTAGGGGCCACGTGCCGCCGCAAGATCGTCGCGGAGGTCAGCAAGCCGGGAGCGAGCCTCCTCGTGAGGATCGTCGGGGCCGTCTTCGTCGTCTTCATCGGCCTCCGGCACCGGTGGGAGGTCAGCCTCGATAGCGTCGAGCGTCGCTTCCACATCGTCGAGGGCAGCCTCCGTTGCTGCGGCCTCCAATGCCTCAGCAGCGGCCTCACAGCGCTCATCAGGATCCTCGGTTGTGGCCAACTCACCGGCGTCAGCGTCGGCCGAACCCTCGGCGTCGACCTCGTCGGCGTCGGTCGGATCGTCATCGCCGTTGCTCATATGTCACACACTGCGGGCGATACTCAAAAGAGCGTTTCCATTCGTGGGTTGGTAGGCTATCGCTCGCGGACGACAACGAACTCCGCGAGATCACGGAGATACGCCACAGCGTCGGTCTCCGGGAGGTCGACCCCGCCAAGGGCCTCCAAGGCGAGATCTGACTGTTTGCGGGCGCGCTGGTCGGCCTCCTCGGGTGTGAGATCGGTGATCTGGATCAGTGAGGGCCGATCCATCGTTTCGTCTTGGCCCGCAGGCTTGCCGAGATCGGCGGTGCTTGCGGTCGCATCCAACACGTCGTCTCGGATCTGGAAGGCGACGCCGACCCGCTCGGCGTACTCGCCGAAGGCGTCGACCGTCTCCGCGTCGGCTTCGCCGGCGACCGCCCCGAGTTCCGCCGAGGCCCGAAACAGCGCGCCCGTTTTCCGCCGGGCCAAGGTCATATATTCGGTCTCGGTTGTCGGCTTCGCGGCGAGTTCTGTCCCTTCGCCCTCTCCGAGTTCAACCATCGCATCGGCGACAATCTCCATGGCGTGGCCGTTGTCGGCAAACAGCGCGAAGGCTTCCCCAAGGAGGCCGTCGCTGGCGATAATCGCCGGGCCGTAGCCGTATTCGGCCCATGCACTCGGCGTTCCCCGACGGGTATCCGAGCGGTCGATGATGTCGTCGATGACCAAGGAGGCGTTGTGGACGAGTTCGATGCCGGCCGCAAAATCGACCGCCTGCTCGCGGTCGCCACCGACAGCCTCACACGAGAGCACCGTCACCGCCGGCCGTACTCGCTTGCCGCCAGCGAGAACGACATGCCCGAGGTGGTCGCCTAAGGCGTCGGGATCAGCGGCCTCGATGGCCGCCTCAAGCCGGTCGTTGACCAGCCCTACCCGACGCTCCAAATACTCCATACGCCTGGTTTGCGAGCGTCAGCAAAGTAGGTGACGAAACCGCGAACCACCCCGCCGATGCCGCGGGTGACGGCCCGATGGAACCGAGTAACGGTATCAACGCGGTGGGGCGTCGGGGCCTGCATCTGTCGATGGATCGTCGGCAGCAGCATTCTCAGTCCCGGTCGGATTATCACCACCGGTTGCGTCGACACCGGGCAGCGTGATCAGATTCTCCCGGCCGATCCGGAGCTTCGAGATCCGATCCGCATCAGCCATCGACGACAGCAGCTGTGAAACCTTTGCGTCCGACCAGTCGGTTTCATCGACGATCGCGGCCTGTCGCATCCGCCCGCCGTTGCGCTCAAGCAGGCGCTCGACCCGTTCATCATCGGCTAACAGCGAAAGATCCTCTTCCGGCGGATCGGCCGCAGCCGGCTCCTCGGCCGTCGCAGCCGCGGTTGAGTCAGGATCGTCGCCACCACCCGGAAGAACGCGGTCGCGAACGGCGATACGATCGTTGCGGCGCAACAGGACGGCAAGCGAAATAAGCATCGCGGCGATGATCACGGCGATGCCAACAAACCGCAGTGAGCCCGCCCCGAGCACGGACTCCTCAAAGCTGATGCGGATATGATCATCAGAGTTGAAGCTCCGTGGCCCTTCGATCTCGACGGTGTTGTCGGCGAAGGGAACGTTTGCGCTCGTGATCGCGTAGCCGCGGGGCGTGGTGATCCGGAGTACCTGATTTTCGCCGAGTGTCGAGAGCCACGTGCCGTCGGGCGTCGACAGCGCGTCGTTGAAGACGAGTCGTTCCTCACCCGCGTCGGCAAGGAAGTTCGTCCATGTAAACGACAGCTCAAGCCGGCCGGTCGTCCCGCGTCGAACCGCGCTGTAGGTCGGATTCTCGATGGTCATCTCTCGGTCAGTGGTCTCGCTGGCGCGGGCGGCAAGATTCGCATACAGCGAGGCGCTTGGGCCAAAATCGGCCTCCCCATCTCGGTAGGCCGCCGCGAGGTCAGCAAAGGCTGCCTGCTGGTCGTCGGTGCGGAGATCGTAGGTGACCGTCACCGTCCAGTCGGCACTCCGGTCGGGCTGGAGAGCGAGTTCGAAGGTTGTCGTTGGCTCAGCAACCGTATCGGCGGCAAGCGCGCCATCCGGAGCGGTCGTCTGGGCGACCGGCGAAACCGCGGTGCTGGCGGCCATCGTATCGACCGACGTGGCCGCGGCGGTGTCGCTTGGAACAGCGGCCGCGGCGGCTGGAGGGGCAGAAGCGAGGCACACGAGGAAGATCACCCCGAGGGCTACAAACCGCATTACCGGAGCCTCACAGTCGTCGCGGAAAACGCTTTCTATCACACCGGCTGTGTGACAGGAGTCCACCATCCCTCGTCGCCTGTAGATGGATTTTTGTCGATCCGCCAGAGAGTGCCGATGAATGAGAGCCCTCCCGCTGTTCCTCGCCGCGCTGTTGGTCACAGCGACGGTCGGTGCCGGCGCGATACCCCCGGCCGGGAGCGACACCACCGCCGCACAAATATCAGCACCGCTGCAGGCCACGGCTGGCGGCGACCGCACAACCGAGACAGCGAATGTGACCCCACGAAACGTGTTACCGCTGCGAGCAGGGGCGATCAGTCGGAGCAGCCTGCGGCGACACCACGTTGATATCGGCCCGGCCGCCGGCTTCGAGAGTGCGGCCGCGACCGATACACTCGCCACCGCCGCCATCGAACAAAATGTATCGGCTGACGCGGGTGCCAACGATAGCCTCGCTGCCAGCGTTGATGCGATCGCGGCGACCGCCGACCAGCTCCGCCAACGGGAGGCTGACGCAATCGACGCCTTCGCAGCCGGCGACCGCGAGCCGACGGCGTTTCTCGAAGAGTTGGTGTTGATCGGCCAGACGGCTGACCGACTGCGCGACCGTCTCGATGTGATCGATGCCCAGATCGAAGCCAGCAGCGATAATGACAGACGGCGGGAGCTATCGGATCGGCTGACCACAGTCGATTACGAGCTTCGGCTGCTCGATGGCCCGGTGCGGGCCTACGCCGCCACCGTGTTCAGCGGCGATCGACCGGCTGGACGGGTGTCGATACAGGTCGGCGATGGCAATCTTGCCCTCACAGCGATTAACGACGGCAGTTACATTCGGGAGGCGTACCGGTTCGACAACCGTGCGACCGGTGGGCAGATCACCGCCGCAACCGCGGAGGATATCGTCACTACACAGTATCCGTGGTTCTGGGAGCGACGCAGCGGCGGCACCTGGAGTATCGGTGGCCCGGGCTCGCTGTCGCTGGTGTCGATCGAGATCGACGAGGGCTCGTTGCAGACGTTTATCGACGGCACAACCGAGAAGCGCTTCGTCGAACACCAACAGATCGCGCTGGATGAGGTCGTTCCCGTGACGCGAACAACGAAACGACAGGACGGATTAGCAGTGACCGTCGACCGCGCCTACGTCGGCGGGCCGCTCGATGTGCGTGTTGTTGATGTCGATACCGGTCAACCGGTCGACGCTGATGTGTCGATCGGACAGAACGGCCAAGAGAGTGTCTCCGTTGGCTCAACAGCCGACGACGGCCATGTGTGGACGCTGACGCCGCGAGGGACGTTTACGCTCACGATCCTTTCGGAGGATGACTCCGCGGCGTTCGTGGAGCTCACCCCGCAGGATGCCGATAGCGTTGTGTAGCGTTCGTTGGAGCATCTCTCGACAGACACTCCGAGTGTGTATCGGCGAAGATTCGCCGTCGACACCACCGGCTCAGGCGGCGTCAAAGCCGTCCTCAAAGACGAACGTCCCGTTTCGCTGGACGACCTCGCCGTCAAATTCGAGTCGGGCATCCTCGCTCATATCGACGATCATGTCGACGTGTTCGGCTGATTCGTTGACAGCGTTGTCATCGCCGACGGTTTCGGGATAGGCCGCCCCAACCGCGAGATGCACCGTCTCGCCCATCTTCTCGTCGAACAGCATGTTGTAGGTGAACTGATCAATCGCGCGGTTCATCCCGATCCCGAGTTCGCCGAGTCGGTTCGCACCGTCGTCGGTTTCGAGGATCTCGGTCAGCAGTTCCTTATTGCGGCCCGCGCTGTGGGCGACGACCTCGTCGTTCTCGAAGGTGAGTCGCACGTCGCGGATTTCCCGACCTTGGCGGTAGAGCGGCATATCAAAGTGAACCTCGCCGTCAACGCTGTCGACGACTGGGGCGGTAAAGACCTCGCCGCCGGGGAGGTTCTTCTCGCCGTAATCGTTGAGCGCGTGGTTGCCCGCAACCGAGAGCGTGAGGTCGGTCTCGTCGCCGGCGATAATGCGAACCTCGGTGGCATCTTCAAGCCGGTCGGCCATCCCCGCCTGAAACTCGCGTTGGGCGTCCCAGTCGAGCCCCACGGCGTCCCAGACGAAGTCCTGGTAGGCCTCGGTGCTCATCCCGGCGAGTTGGGCGTGACCGCTGGTCGGGTACTGGGTGAGACACCAGCGTTTCGAGAGCCGTTCCTCCTGGACGGGTTGGTAGGCGCGTTTGAACGCCGCGTTGTTTGCGGGCGGCACGTCGCTGGTCTCGGTGACGTTCGCGCCGCCGCGGGCGATGATGAAGGCGTCCGTTTCCTCGTAGAAGGCGAGTTGGTGGTCGGGGGTTTCGTACTCCTCGCCGGCCGCCCGGAGGTACGCCCGGGAGGCGCGATCGGAGTGGGTGAGCCAGACGGGAATCGCGCCGATGTCGCCACACTGCTCGTAGAGGGCGACGGCGAGATCCTCGGCCTCGGGTGGGAGTTGGATGACGACGCGGTCGCCGGCTTCCAGGTCGACCGCGTGGTCGACAATGGTGGCGGCGTGCTCGCGGATGCGTGGATCCATACCGATATGTGGGTCGCCGGGTGGAAAAGCGTCATCGATCAGTGAGTCGGCCGCGATAACGTGGGCGAAAGAAACGCAGTCTCTGTTGAAATCCGCATGAACTGACACGATCGGGGTGCTGCATACAGAGGATCTGTGCAGCACCTAACTCTCTCAACCAGTACTGTCAGAATGATAGTGATGCTAACTCATGGGGCACTGTCTATTTGAGCGATTCAATTTGCTGTGTTATACCGGTCAGGTTCGAGTCAGGCTATAGACGACCTTTTGATACAGTCCACAGCGCAGGTTACAGTACATCACTGAACGATAATACCTGAACTAGACAGTGACAATCCATTATAATCAATAATATTATTCGGATATATTATTTCAATAGATTGTTTGTTTGAAATATGGGTTTCAGGCTCTCTAACAACGGATATCTCGGCATAACATTTACACCAATGAAACCGTAATCACTGTATGGATGGTTCGGACGCAGAGAACGATACACAACCGACTGCACTACGCAGAAATCTACTAAAATTGACCGCTGGTGTGGGTGTCACTGCTGTGGTGGGCTCGTCATCTGTGACGGCAAATTATGATGATAATGATCCTGACTACGCCTCACCTACTGGATCAGTCTCGTTTGCGTCACCTGAGGACGGTGCAACCAAGCAGAATCCAGTCACGTTTGAAATGGAGGCGACTGACTTTACAATAGAACCCGCAAGTAGTGGCGTGAGTGACGGAGCAGGGCACTTTCACATTCTCGTAAATCAAAGACCGCTATCACCCGGAGAAGTAATTCCAAATAACGAAGAAAACGGATACTACCACTATGGCGGTGGGCAGACGACAGCCGAATTAGATCTTGATCCCGGTGAACACACTGTTCGTCTACAAGCTGGTGATGCCAGTCACAAAGCGTATGATCTCACTGACACTGTGAGTGTAACCGCTGAACCCTCTGTGAACTACACCCCATCTACTGGATCAGTCTCGTTTGCGTCACCTGAGGACGGTGCAACCAAACAAAACCCAGTCACGTTTGAAATGGAGGCGACTGACTTTACAATAGAACCCGCAAGTAGTGGCGTGAGTGACGG
>NZ_QMDW01000015.1 GCF_003605635.1 Halonotius pteroides | reverse complement strand
ACTGGGTGCCGTCCGGCGGTTCCGGACGGCGGTGGTCGGGCGTGTTTCCACACACAACCAGTGCATTCTATCGAAGATGGGGTTACTACAAAAGGCCTCTGATACAGTCCGAGATTCAAAAACAAAGCAGGAATTTCAACCATTCGTCACGTTAGCAGCGACAACAAGCCATGAGAATTGGACACATAGGTGATTGTGTGTCGACCGCTCACATGGCATCGTCGTCGACACCGCTGAGGGACGCAACATGACCGATTAGTCCTCATCGACCGGCGTTTTCACCACGGCCATCGGCCCGTCAGCCACCGTCACAACACGTTCGGTGACCCTCCCGAGCAGGCTCCGATACTCCCCGGAGCGATGTTTCGAGCCCACGATTGTCAGGTCGATCTTGGCATCATCAAGGTAAGCGAGAGTCTCTTAGTGTGGACACCGTGTCGGATGGCTGACTCGACCTCAACGCCGGATCAGCGGTCTACTCGACGATTATTGTGATAGCATCCACACCAGCCTGTTCAGGCGCGCCCTCAAGGCCCCCAAACTCGTGGGCGTACTCGTCGCCCGGGTGCGAGCTTAAGCGTTGGAGTCGACAGCAGAGAGCACGTGCAACGCGGCGTCATGCCGCATAGCGGCGTCGATCGCGTGGGTGGTCGCTTGGTTGACGCCGGGGTTCATAGCTGTTGACAGGAGAAATCGGCCGTAGATATATGGCCCTGTGACGGCCAATCTCAAAACTGTCGGTAAAGAAGCCGAAACGCGATATCGCGCTTAGTCGGCGGCCTCGAAGACGGCCACGCTGTCGACGGTCAGCCCATCTTCTGCGGCGCGGGATTCGCCGGAGACAAGATCAGTCGCATCGACGGTTTCGTCGACGCCAACGACCGTCTCACCCTCACCGAAGTTGAGTACGACAATGTACCGATCGTCGTCGCTTTCGCGACCGAAGGCAACGACCTCCCTCTCGTTGTCGGCGTCGTAGTCGATCCGCTGGAGTTCGCCGTTCGAGCTCAGTGCGGGGTACTCCTGTTTGAGATCGATCAACTGGTCGTAGTGGTCGCGGATCTCATCGCGGGCGTGATCCCACGCGAGATGATCGCGCCGGCCACGCTGGCCGAGCTCTTGGCCGCCGTACAGCATCGGCACGCCGGGCAGCGTGAACACCGCACCCGCGGCGGCCTTCGTCGCGGCGTCACCACAGTCGACGATATAGCGTGTCTCGTCGTGGTTTTCCATGTAGAGCATGAACGCAGCGTGGTCGGGGAACGCTGATCGCTGGCGGCCCTCAACAGCGTCAAGGATCGCCTCAGCGGGCTCGTTGCCGTCGCCGACCTGCCGGAGCGTGAAGTACGTCGTCGTATCGAAGTGGATGTCGAACATCCCCTCATGGAAGTCGGCGATATACGGGATCGTCTCATCGAGCAGCAGGAACTCGGGGTCGACGGCCTTCAGCCGCTCGCGCATCTCCTTCCAGAAGGATTCGGGGACGGCCCACGCCATATCACACCGGAAGCCGTCAGCGACCTCCGCCCACGTGTCGAGCGCGTCCAGCAGGTGTCGGCGAACGTTGAGATTCGTGAAATCAAAGTTGGCGATGAACTCCCAGCCGAAGTAGGTGCCTGGCTCACCGTTGTCCTGCCATTCATACCAGTCGTAGTACTCCGAGTCCGGATTCTGATAGGCGTCCTCGAAGTACGGATGGTCACGCGCGGAGTGATTCAACACGAGGTCGAACAACACCGACATCCCACGTTCATGGGCGGCATCGACGAAGGATTCGTAGTCGGCACGGTCGCCGAGGTCGTCGGCGATCGAAAAGAAGTCCGTGATGTTGTAGCCGTGTGGCGCGCCGTCATGTTGGAGGACAGGCGTCATCCACAGGCAGTCGACGCCGAGATCTTCCAAATAGTCGAGCCGTTTTTCGAGGGCCTCGAACGTCGTCTCGGCCTCGTCGTCGTCGGCCGCGTAGCCGCGGACGTAGATCTCATAGAGGGTGATCTCTTTGCCCCACTGCGGCGGATCGTACAACCGGTGAACAGCGAAGTCGCCCTCGCCGCCGAGGCGGTCGATGCTGACGGCGTCGGCCACGCTGTAACTGTCACCGATGGCGACGGCGTGAACGCGGAGTTCATCCTCAATCACGTCAAGCGGCGCACGGAGTTCGTGACCGTCGATGGTGACCGCGGACTCCTCGACACCGTCGCGGTCGTCGAGCAGGAACTCAACGTCGAGCTCCTCGGCGTCACGCGACGAATCAGGGTGGGGTTTCGGCGTCGCCGTAATAACGGCTTCGTCGTCGACGATGTCGCCGTCAAGACGGATTCGCGGGCGACCCTCGCCCTCGCCTTGTGACTCACCGAGTGCGCCCGAGCCGGAGCCCGAGACAGAGCCGCTGCCGCTGCGCTGTTGTGGTCGCGCGGAACCGCTTTGACCACTGTAGCCGCTTTGACCGCTGTAGCCGCTAACACCGGTCGCGCCGGCACCCTCACCCATCGGCTGGTGTGAACTGGGGAAAACGCGGATGGTCTGGTCGAAGCTAGCTTCTGGGGTCGTCAGCGTCGCCACGTATTGCCCTGGCGCATCGGGGGCGAACTGCTCGACAGGGTCGTCGCCGAGCGTGGTATCGCTGTCGATCGGTGCGTCGGTGATCGTCCAACTGTAGTCGGCATCCGGGTCGGGGTCACGAGGGGCTAACTGAACAGCATCCCCAACGGCGATGAACTGCGGCTGCCCTGGATGGTTCATACCCACATCTACACAGAGGGTTACTTTGCTCTTGTGTATCTCCGAGAAACAGTGTACAAACATAATAAATCAAGCGGCACGCACTCATACCCAACAAGGACTGTTTGAATCCGCTGGTAGCAACGCGTATCGTGTCGGAGAGATCCACGTTATTTTATCACAGTTATGCAGTAGTATGGCCGAATCTGAGCGAATCAAAAGCCGCCAATACTTAGTTATGGACAGCGAATCCCTATCTACATGCGACTCCGCACCGCGCTCAACGAGTTCAAACGCACCCACGATGGGCGATTTCCGGCCGAGTGCCGAACCACCGAGGGGGCGTTTTCTGCGCACGGGGATCGGCTTGTCTACGTCGATCCGGATGGCGGGCTCCGAGACTACTCCGCGCCGCTGTCAGGCCTCTCTGGGATTGACCGGGCACGACTCGGCATCGAAACCGAAACCGACACCCAGTGGTTCGATGAGTTTTCGACGGTTCGCCAGCACTACTACCGAGAGACGAACGTTGTCGAAACCGAGTACGCCGCCGACGGGTTCACCGTCCACCAGTACGATCTCACACTTGGACGGGCCCACGTCACCCACATCGAGCTTCGAGGGGCGATCCCACCGAACGCCGAGCTGACGGCGTTTCTCACCTTCGCCCCCGGAGGCCAGGAATCCCAGGTCGGTCGGCTGATCCACGGCAAGGCCGGCCCTAACGATACCGATGTTGTCGAGGTGTTCCATCGAAGCGAACACGATTACGTCACCGCCTCAACCGGTATCGTCGACGTGCGAGGCCAGATCCCCGAACGCTTCGAGGAGATTCTCTCCGAGGAGGCCTACGAGTTCCCACGTGAGGCCGTCATCAACCGCTTTGAGGACACCCACCTCAGCGGCGATGTCGTCGTCAACGCCCCGCTGGAACAGAGCGGCCGGGCGGCAAAGACGACGATCGTCACCCAGCTGTCGGATCACGAGCGGGTTGACCGGGAGGCCGCCCTCGCGGATCTCCGACAGTGTGCGGCCGCCCACCGTAGTGCCGACGATATCCGCAACGCCGGCCGTCAGCGCGCGGAGGTCTCGGTGCCGGAGTCGGCTCCCAACGGCAATGTCGTCCGTGAGGATCTGCGAGCCATTTCGTTGTTGAAAGCCCCGACCGGCGCTCACGTCGCGGCTCCGGAGTTCGACCCCTTCTATGCGCACTCCGGCGGCTACGGCTACACCTGGTTCCGCGATGAGGCGGAGGTTGGCCGCCATCTCCTGACAGCGGACTCGCTGTTGGATCTCGACCTCGAAGAGTCGTTGGCAGCGACCGCTGAGTTCTTCTGTGAGACACAGGAAGACGACGGCTCGTGGTCACACCGCGTGTGGGCGATGGATGGCTCTCTCGCCCCAGGGTGGGCCCACGGCCGAATTGAGGGTGGCAACGACGACTACCAGGCCGACCAGACAGCGAGTGCGGTCAGCTTCCTCGCAAAGCTGTTGGCCGACCGGGGCGAGGCCCTCTCAGAGCCACTGCAGGAGCAGATCCACACAACAATCAGCGATGCGGTCGATGTTCTCGATGAGACGCTGGCCGACGATGGGCTACCGATCGCCTGCCAGAACCTCTGGGAGAACATGACCGGACAGTTCAGCCACACCGCAGCAACGTATCTTGCGGCCTACGTGGCGGTTGCCGACGCCCCGGTCGGGGCCGACCTACGGTCACACGCACGGGCGCAGGCAACAACAGTGTTTGATAACCTTGATCGGTTCTGGAGTGAGACCCGTGGGGCATACGGCATCCGGCTCAACAACAGCGGCAAACTCGACGACCGGCTCGATTCGGCGAGCTTCATGATCGTTGAGGCGGTCGCTGCCTACGACGAGCTTGTCGACACGGAGCTGTCTGCGGAGACGCTTGATCGACTCACCGACCATGTCCAACATGTCTTCGACGCGCTGTACCGCGATCCTGAGGACAGCACTGTCGCCGGGCTCGCACGGTTCGAGGGCGACACCTGGCGATCGGAGGGCCAACAGGGCGAGAAGGTCTGGACGCCCTCAACGGCGTGGGGAGCGGTCACCGCAACCGAACTCGGCGTGCTGCTGTCAACGTATGACCGCGAGAACGACGCCGAGGAGTGTTTCGATCAGGCCGGCACGCTGTACGAGCATCTCCTTCCAAACGGGCCGTTGACAACGCGAGCCGGCTATCTCGCCGAACAGGCCTTCGACGACGGCACCGTCGACAGCGCGGCCCCGCTGGGGTGGTCACACGCCCTGCGCCTGCGAGCGACGGCGACGCTGCGAGAACAGAACGCGCTGCCGATCATCTCACCCGCACCATCCGGGCCGGAGAGCCGACCCCGGTGGACGACCGGTGAGAAATACGGTGTGGCGACGGTCGCCGACCACGGCGACGACGACGCCTCGAAGGTGTGGTTTACCCTCACCGAGGGCGCGCTCACCGAGGCGCGGTTCCCCCGAGTCGACATGATGAACCTCCGGACGGTCGATTTTGTCGTGGCTGACGCCGGTGACACCGCCGACTACACCGCCCGAACCCACAACGAGACCCGCACCGACGACGACACCGAAACGATCAATCGGCGGGTCGAGCCGGCTGACGATGACGCACTGCTTTTCCGGCATATCATCACTGAACAGGGCGACGGCCGCGGCCACGAGTGGACGCTGACCGTCGAGTACGCGATCGATCCCGACCACGACGCCATCGTCGCCGACATCGAGTTCGAAAGCGACGACGACAACGAGTATGCTATCTACTCAGTCGCCGACATCTCGCTGACCAACACCGGCACCCGCGACCGCGGTTACCGGCTCGGTGAGCGCGGCAACTACCATCTAGCCGCCCGCGACGCCGAGGCCTACGATACCGGCGCGGAAGCCCTCCTGACCGACGAGGACGGCGATATCTACAGCGTCGCTGTGGCGATGACGACGCCGAACCAGTTCGAGTGGGCGACCGTCGGGGCTGCGGGCTCCGAACACCTCACAGAGCTATTCAGCGAGGGAGATCAGCCGCTCCCGAACGACCGTCTTGACGACGACAACATCGTGCTTGCGGGCCTGCTCGGAACCGGAGCAACCGTCGCCGAGACGCTGGCGATCGGGTTCGGCGAGAACGCCGACACCGCCGCTGCCCTCGGTGAGGCCGAAGGCGCGTTGGCGACCGGTTACGACGACGTGCGGGCACACTACCGCGAGACGTGGGGAGACTTTCTGGCCGACAAGGAGATCCCCGAGTTCGTCGTCGACGACGAGACACTCTACAAACAGTATAAAAGCTGTCTAATGGCTCTGCGGGCCGTTGAGGACAAAACCTATCTTGGGGCGGGGATCGCCAGCCCCTCGGTGCCATGGGGTGAGGCGGTCACCGCCGACGAGCCGAAAGGGTACGGCTACAACTTCGTGTGGTCGCGGGATCTGTATCAGGTCTTTACCGTCTTCGAGGCGATCGGCGACCACAAAACCGCAACCGACGCCCTCCAGTATATCTTCGAATACCAGCAAGACGAGGAAGGCTTCATCCCCCAGAACACCTACGTCAACGGCCTGACGCGCTGGGGTGGCGAGCAGATCGACAACATCTCCTTCCCGCTGATCATGGCCTATCAGCTGGCCGAGGTGGGGATCGCCTTCGAGGACGTGAGCTACGACTACAGCAACGTCAAGCGGTCGGCCGATTACGTCGCCCGAAACGGGCCGGCGACCGCTCAAGAGCGCTGGGAGGAAGAAGCCGGCTACTCACCCTCCTCAATCGCCGCCGAGGTCGCCGGCCTCGTCTGTGCGGCCGATATCGCCGTCGACGCCGGCGAGACCGGCGATGCGATCGTCTGGCTCGCGCTGGCCGACGAGTGGGCCGACCGCGTCGAGGAGTGGTGTGCAACCGAAACCGGCACGCAACTTCACACAAACACGCCGTACTACGTCCGTGTGACCCGCGACGGCAACCCCGAAGCCGGCCACCTGCGGACGTTGGCCAACGCCGGCCCAACACTCGATGAGCGGGAGATCATCGACGGCGGCTTCCTCGAGCTCACGCGACTCGGGATCAAATCGCCTGACGACGAGATTATCACCAACTCGCTGGTTGAGGTCGACGAGACGATTCGGCTGGACACCCCCCAGGGGCCGGCGTTCTACCGCTACAACGGCGACGGCTACGGTGAGCGCGCGATGGGCGAGAAGGGCGCGCCGTGGTCGGTTCAAACCAAAGGCAAAGGCCGGCTGTGGCCGATCTTCACCGGCGAGCGCGGCGAGTACGAGCTGTTGGCCGGCACCGAAGATGGCGAGCTTGCCCCGCGGAATCTCCTGGCGACGATGGCTCGGTTCGCCAACAGCGGCCGGATGATCGCCGAGCAGGTCTGGGATCGCCACATCGACAACGAGTACAACTGGGAGATCGGCGACGGCACCGGGTCGGCGACACCGCTGGCGTGGAGTATGGCACAGTTCATCCGTCTGGCCCACGGCATCGCCGAGGGCGAACCAGTCGAAACGCCGACAGCCGTCGCTGACCGGTATCGCAGCGGCCCGCGGCCGGCTGGGCCGACGCTGTCAGTCGAGCACAGCGTGTCGGAGGACACAGTAACGATCGCCGGTGAAACCGATGGCGCGGTTGTTGCGGCCGGTGCCAGCGGCGAATCGACGACAGTCACCGTCGACAACGGGACGTTTGAGTTGACGCTGCCGGCCGGCCACGGGAAGACCACAGTTACGGTCGCCGCTGCGACCGACACTGACCTGACGGCGGCGGGCACGACGGTCGAACGCATCACCATCTGACCGGGTGTTTTTGCGACCCCCGTGCCTACAGGTGGTATGGCAACCTACAGCCGCCGGACACGGATTGCGGCCCCACTGGAGGCCGTCTGGGCGTTTCACGGGCAGATCGACGGGCTTGAGGCGCTGACGCCGGGGTGGATGGGGCTCCGCGTTGAGGGCGTCGTCGGCCCCGACGGCGATGCTGCGCCCGCGGAGCTGTTCGAGGGCAGCGAGATCTCGATGGCCAGTCGGCCGTTCGGTGTCGCCCCCGAAAGCCGGTGGCGCTCCCGGATCGTCGCCCGCGAGCGCGACGACGGCTATCGGCTGTTCCGCGACGACATGGTTGGTGGCCCGTTTTCGGTGTGGGTACACACCCACGAGTTCTACGGCGACGGCGATGAGACGGTCATGATCGACACCGTTGAGTACGAATTCCCAGCCGGGGCAGTTGGCCCACTTGTCGATCGGCTTGCTGTCGTCGGCTTCGAACCGATGTTTCGGTACCGGCATCGTCAGACAAAGGCCCTGCTGGAGGGTGATTCCTCTCCGGACTGGATGCCGGCTGTCGACCGTGACACACCAGAAGCTGCCGAGGACAACACCTGATCGACCCACAGCAGTACGTTCTCACCGTCAACGAACCACCAGTATCGCTTAGTCGCTCGCGGTCGTTTGCCCGCTATGACGATCGACGTTGTCGATATCGACCACAGTGCGATCCGCGTCAGCGACCTTGAGAAATCGCTTCGTTTCTACCGTGATCTGCTTGGGTTGGACACGCGAGATGAGGATCGCTTCAACGCCGGCGAGGTGCCGTTTGTCGCGGTCGTTGCCGGCGGCCGCCATATCCATCTCGTCCCAACCGACGAGCCGATCGACGTTGGTGGTGAGCACCTCTGTCTGTTGGTGCGATCGGACGCGGTTGACACACGGGCGGAGAGTGACGCCCTGATCGACGAGATCGAGGAGGCCGGCTACGCCGTCGAGGCGGGCGAGCCATACGAGCGGTACGGCGCGTACGGCAACGACTGGGCGATCTATGTCCGTGATCCCGACGGCCGACGGGTCGAACTCAAACTCCACTGAACTGCCGAAACAGCCACACAGAAATCAGGGGTCAAAATCGATCCGGAACGCCGCGCCGCCGGCCTCGCTGTCGCCGAGAGAGATCTCCCAGCCGTGGCCCTCGACGATCGTTTCAACGATTGAGAGCCCAAGCCCGGTGCCGCCGCCACCGGTGTAGCCGTGATCGAAGACGGCGTCCTGCTCATCGTCGGGAATCCCCTCGCCGTCGTCGCCGACGACAACGCCGTTGTCGGTCGCCCGGACAGTCACCGTCACGTCTGCGCCAGCGTGGTCGATCGCGTTGCGGAACAGGTTCTCGAAGACCTCACGGAGCCGTGTTGGGTCGGCCTCAACCATCGCCATCGGTGTTAACGCCTCAGTTTCCAGCGTCGCCTCAGGGGTGTCGACGCCGTCCCACGCGTTGGCGACGATCGTGTCGATCGCGACCGGTTCGGTGTCGCCGACGGCCCGGCCCTCGCGGGCGAGTGTCAACAGCTCGTTGAGCATCGTCTCCATGCGCTCGGCGGCGTCGACCGCAGGGGCAAGCCGATCAACGTTGCCGGTTTCGGTTGCCAACTCAAGATAGCCGGTGACGACGCTGAGGGGGTTTTGGAGGTCGTGGCTGATAACCGAGGTGAACTGTTCGAGCCGTTCGTTCTGCCGTTCGAGCTCAGCGCGCCGGCGGCGGCGGCGTTCGGTGTAGCCGATGAACTCACCGACGGAGGTCAGCTGTTGGCGCACCGACTCGGGCCACCGCCGCGGGGTGGCTGTCGTCACGACGAGCGTGCCGGCTAACTCCCAGTTGATGACGATCGGCACCGCAAGCAGCGTCCCCGTCTCGGCGTCAAACGGTGAGTCATCGGTCGTCGCATCATAACAGACGGCTTCGAACTGCTCTAACCGCTCGGCGAAGCCGGGGAACTCAGCGGCTGGGATCTCCTCGTCGTCCAGCGGCTCGATAGCAAGGTCGGCGGCGGCAGCATCGGTATCCCGCCAACCGAAGTCCTCGGTGAGAAGCCCGGTTTCATCATCGTAGTGATACAGCAGGCACTGTACCGCCTCAAGCTCGGTCGCCAGCGACTGCAGTGCCCACTCGATTTTGACGTCAACCTCGTCGATGGCCGCGCTCATCAGCGATCGGGAGACATCGAGGGTTGTATCCTGAATATCGAGTCGCTGGGCGGCCACAAGCGATTCGACGCGGGTTCGCAGGCCGACGACCCCGTCGAGCGGCTCAACGGTCGACTGTGCCGCCGAGGGCTCTGTAACGGTCATAGCCTCAGCGTTGAAGGATCCGGTGCCGGTGTCGACGGCTGACTCGCCGGCCGGGTCGGTCGGTGACCCCAACCCTGCGGTAGTTGGCGTTGCCGCGCCGCTGTCGCTCGCTGTGTAGACAACGTCGTCGACACCGAGCCGGAACGCCTGCCGCACCATATCCGCATCAGGCTCCTCGGCAAACAGGACAAACGGCACCTCGGATGAGGCCGTCAGCGACTCATACAGCGACTGCCAGGTCGCCTCCGGCAGCGTTGCCGAGGCGACAAAACAGTCGACAGCGACATCAGCGGCGGCTGTTGCCGCCGCGCCGCTCTCGACGGCTGTCACCGCCCACGCTGGTTCAAACGCCCCCCGAACCGCCTCACGGCGGTTTGCATCGGCGTCGATATACAACAGCTGAAACGACGCCTCCGCACTGCTCATGGCTATCGTTTGGCCGTGGGGGGTATCAATTTTCCTGTCTCGTCGTGTCACACTTGCCGCTGTCGCGGCTGCGACAACGGATTCAGGTCGCTGCAGCGACAGGGTTCCCCCATGGATGAGTCCTGCCGTGTTGTTGTTGCAAGCGAGGGAACTGAAACCGAGCTATCGGTTCCAGCTGGGACGGTGCTCCGAGATGCGTTGCTGGCGGCCGATTGCTCGCCGTACGGGCGACTCTCCGAGCGGGCAAACTGCGGCGGTCGCGGGCTGTGTGCGACCTGTGGGGTGCGACTCGCTGCCGACGTGGCAGCCGACCACTGGCACGACCGGCTGGCCGATCGGTTTGGCTACCCGCGGCTGTCGTGTCAGGTGACCGTTGACCGCGATATGCGGGTCGAACTGCTCGATGACAAGCTGGTTTGGGGCGGCCGCGACTCATAGGGGACAGGCGGGCGACCACTCATTGCGATCGCGCCCATAGTCGTCGTATGGAACCACACGAGCGACAGGCGGCATGGGAAGGGCTGTCGACAACCTACGCCGATCGCCGCGATCCGGACGGCTCGGATGCAGCCCTCATCAACGACCTGCTCGACCAGTGTCCGGCCGACCCAACGATCGTCGACATCGGCTGTGGTGATGGCGCGCGCACGCTGGCGAACCTCCCGGCTGACAGCGTCGGCGTCGACTTTGCTCGCACCGGGCTCTCACTGGCAGCCGATACTGTTCCTGAGGCACGGCTGGCACAGGCCGATATGCGGCACCTGCCTGTGGCTGAAGCCGTCGCCGACGGGCTGACCGCCTACCACGCGGTCTTTCACGTCCCGCGGGCGCGGCACCCGGATGTGTACGCGGAGTTCGCCCGGGTGTTGGGCTCGGGCGGGGTGCTGTTGAGTACGCTTCCCGGTGGTCGCTTCGAGACGGTGCGACGCGGCTGGATGGGCGGTGAGATGTTCTTTTCGGCGCCGGGACGAGACCGCACGCTGGAGCAGTTGCGGACAGCCGGCTTCGAGATTCTCGCCACGCCAACGGCGACTGATCCACTCGGCAGCAGCACTGAGTTTGTCCTCGCCGAATACACCGGGTAGCTACTGTGGCTCGGTTGGGCGTGAGCAGCGAAGACAGAGGGTGCTGTTGGCAACCCAGTTGACATCGCGGGAGCCACAGGCCGGACACGCGTGGTGATCGGTTGCATACTCGGTCGTCCCACGCGGTGCGGCGAGAACACCGTTCTCGACACAGCCGTCGACCAACGACGGGAATCGCTGGCGTTTGTATTCGGCTCGGGCGGCTAAGAAGTCTCCCGGGGCGGACGGATCTGACCCATGGAGATCTTCCCACTCGATAGCGATCTCGCCGTTTTCAAGCGTGCGAGCGAGCTGTTTTGCCGGTGCGGCCGCGGCCAAAAAGAGGGGTGTCGCCCCGACCGTCTGTGGTTCAGTTGACCCGTCAGCAGCCGTCCGGTAGGCGTCAGCGGCATCGGCGTATGCGTCTGCGGCTCCGTTTAGCCCACCGGCAACCCGGAAATCAGCGGCTAACTCATCGAAACAGGCGGCCTGTAGCGGCGTTGCCATCGTCGCCCCAAGATCGCCGACGACAGCGATCCCGGCGGTCGCCCGACGGGTCGCTCGCGCCGGACAGTCGGCGACGCGATAACAGAGCGCGGCTGTCAGCAGGTGGCGGGGAGCGTCACCGATTGACCCGCGGTCGTCCGGGGCAAATGGGTCGTGGTCATCACGAGGGTCAGCAAGCACCGACCAGCCGGCCCGGGTGTATGCGTCGCCGGCTGTCTCGTAGCGTCGATCAGCGAGTGCGGCGACCGCCGCCGCGTAGTGACCGTTGTCGTTGGTGTGCACACGACAGTTATGGTCGCCATCGGAACAACAGTTGCTATCATCGCTTGGTGGAGCGGGTCGACGCCGAGCGAACCCGACAGTGTAGCGAGAAGTGGTTGCGTGTGCGATTTAGTGGCACAATGGGCTTATGATGATCCCACTCAACAATCTGCATGCATATGATTTCAACCGGAGACACCGCCCCTGATATTTCCGCAACGATCGGCACAGCCGACCACGAAGACTTCGAGCTCTCGGAGCATCTCGGCGACGGCCCTGTCGTGTTGGCCTTCTTCCCCGGCGCGTTCACGCCGCCGTGTTCCAACGAGATGGTTGCCCTCGAAGAACACCTCGATGACTTCGAGGATGCTGGCGCGACTGTGCTTGGCCTCAGTGCCGACTCGGCGTTCTCGCTGGGTGCTTTCAGCGACGAACACGAGCTTTCCTTTAGGCTCGTCAGCGATATGGGCGGCGAGGCGATCCGCGACTACGGTCTTGAGATGGAGATCCCGGAGCTCGGCCTCCACGGGATCGCCAACCGCGCGGTCTACGTGCTTGACGACGAGGGCACGGTCACCTACAACTGGGTTGCCGACGAGCCGACCGACGAACCCGACTACGAGGAACTCGTCGCCGCCGCCGAAGACGCCTAACGCGAGCCGCAGCTTTCACCATATTTTTCGATCGCAGAGAGCCGTCAGTCCGCCGTCTCAGTAGCGTCGTCGACAGCGGCTTCGATCCGCTCGGTTGCCGCCTCGACAAGCTCATCGACGGACTCACTCTCAGCATACAGCCGAATGTATGGCTCGGTGCCGGAGGGTCGCACAAGTAGCCACGAGCCATCCGGTAGGGAGAGCCGAACCCCATGATCTACGGAGACCGTTGCCTCCGAAAAGGCATCGGGTAACGACGATTCCAGTGTCGTCATCGCCGCGGTTTTGATCCTGTCTGGGCAATCGATGCTGCCCTTGCTGTAGGGTCGTTCGGTGATGGGCTCACGGAGTGGCTCAAGCCCGCGGATCCCGATGAGGCCGGTAAGCAGGGCCGCGCTGACGACGCCGTCGATCCAGCCGCCGAATCCAGGGTGGATATGTTTCCACGGTTCGGCCGCAAACACAACTGAGCCGCCGTCACGTTCGGCGGCGGCGATCCCCTCATGCAGCGCGCCGAGGCGTACCCGCTCGACGCGCCCGCCGGCGGCGGTCACCTGTTCGTCGATCCGCCCGGAGGCGTTTGGGGTTGTGACAACAACCGGGTCACCACCCGCCTCACCGCCGTCGGTGCCGGCGTCGTCCGAGGCCGCTCGGCGCGTGTAGTAGCCCGCCAGCATCGCCACCACGCTGTCCTCGTGGACGATCTCACCGGCATCATCAAGCAGCACGATCCGATCGGCGTCGCCGTCATGAGCGATCCCGAGATCGACGTTGCCGTCGGCAACAAAGGTCTGGAGATCGCCAAGCGTATCGGGGGTTGGCTTGCTTGGCCGGCCGGGAAAGCGGCCGTCAACGTTGGCGTTGAGTGCGATGACAGTCGCTCCGAGATCGTCCAGCACCTGCGGCGTCGCCAGCGCGGCCATTCCGTTGCCGCAGTCGACAGCGACACGCAGGCCATCACAGGCGGCTGACTCGCCGTCGGTTGGGAGCTGCTCGCGGACGTACGCGGCGACCGCAGCCCGGTAGTCAGGCAGTGGCTCGTGGCGGCGTGGAGCCCCCCAGTCCGCAAACTCGGCTGGGCTGGCGGTCGCATCGCCGGCGAGTGATTCGACCCGTGCCTCTAGCTCGTCGCCGAACTCTTCGCCATCGAGGAAACACTTGATACCGTTGTCGGCTGGCGGGTTGTGTGACGCTGTGAGCATCACCCCGTAGCGACCGTCGGATGCGAATGCCAGCGTCGGCGTCGGCACGGTTCCGATCCGAACCGGATGCGCGCCCACAGCGGCGACGCCGGCTTCAACCGCCGCGGCGAGGGCTGGCCCTGTCAGCCGGCCATCCCGGCCGATGACAATCTCGGGGTGATCGGCCGGTGCATCCGCGACCGCAAGGCGGCCAACCGCACCCCCAACGCGGAGGGCGACAGCCGGGGTAACCGTCTCAACGACCGAACCGCGAATGCCGGCGGTTCCAAATTCGACCATACCGGCCCAATGGGCTGAGTCACTTAGTGTGCAGTGATCCACCCCAAGGAAGAGTGAGTCTCTTGCGGACAGCGACAGTCGATGCTCACCGCAGTGACGACCGATACTCCGCGAGATTCCGCAGTACGAACCACAACAACCCGACGCCAACGACGATCCCAACAGCAAAAACGGCAGCCAACTGTAGCGGTGTTGGATCGACCTGTAGTGCCATCAGCCCCATTGAGGCAGCGACAAGCAACACGAAGCCGGCCTTGAGCCGCGTGTTCGCGGTGTCTTTCTCGTCGTCGGTGAGGCTTGAGCCAACCATTAGCCGTCCCAGGAGAACAGGTCGTTCGCAGCGTCTTCGAGCTCCGCAGAAGGGGATGAGACGTGAAGTGAAACAAACTGCCAGGTACCATCCGGGTTCGCTTCCAGTGTGCCCGTCCACCGGGTGTCAAACTCGTAGTCGGTGTCGAGGGTTGTATCAGTCCACGCCAGCGTCAACCGGTCGTGAAACCACGCAAACGACTCGCGTTCGGTGACCGATGGATCGGCGTTCTCGACGCGCCAATCGGCCGTCGTTGCGGTCTGTTCGGCCAAGCCGTCGGCAACATCGGGGTAACCGACCAGCTGTTCGCTGAGGCCGATCTTGACCGTCGACAGCGACTCCGCGAAAAACGGCGACAGCGGCTCGCTGGCTTCTAACGCCTCGTAGTAGGCTGCGATCGTCTCCGCGGCGTCGTCCTTCATGTGTGGTGGTAGGTCGGTGGGGGCTTGAAAACACTGTTTGTGCCTCGTCGCCGGAAGGGGTATTTTCATATATCCTCGGCCATCATATCCTCTATGAGCGACGAGGGATCCATCGACATATGACTGACGAACCCCCACTCGTACTCGTTGTCGAAGACGAACCTGACCTTGCTGATCTGTATGCCACTTGGCTCCAAGCGGAGTACCGGGTTCGGACGGCTTACGGCGGCGAAGAGGCTGTCGAACAGCTAGACGACGAGATCGATGTTATCCTCCTCGACCGGCGGATGCCCGGCCTCTCCGGCGACGAGGTGCTGGAGGAAGTCCGTGACCGCGGAATCGACTGCCGGGTGTCGATGGTGACCGCCGTTGAACCCGATTTCGACATCATCGAGATGGGGTTCGACACCTACCTCGTCAAACCGGTCACCCGTGAAACGCTTGAGGAGACGATCGAGGATCTGCTTTCACGGAACTCATACGAGGCAGGCGTTCAACAGCTGTTCTCGTTGTCCTCAAAGAAGGCACTCTTGGAGTCTGAAAAGAGCCAGTCCGCCCTTGCCGACAACGAGGAGTATCAGGAACTCACCGAGCAGATCAACGAGATTCGGGATGATCTCGACGACACGATGGATGCCTTCACCGACCACGAGGATTACGCCGGCTTCTATCAGGAGTTCGACGACGCCGACGAAGAAGTCTCCTTTGAGTAACGTTCACAACAGCGGCCAGCTATCGATCGGCGACAAACGATTCGATCCGGGTCATCGCTTCTTTGAGATCACGCATCCCCGTCGCATACGAGATACGGAGGTGACCCGCGCCGCCGGGGCCGAAGACACTGCCGGGAACGACAGCAACACCCTGCTCTTCTAGTAGGTTCTCGGCAAAGGCCTCGTCGTCGCCGCCGCAGGCCGGGAAGGCGTAGAACGCACCCTTGGCTGTAAAGCAGTCCAATCCCATCTCCTCGAACCGCGAGATAACGAATCGTCGCCGTCGGTTGAATTCGGTCGCCATCTCGTTGATGCTCTCCTGGCAACTGCGCAGGGCCTCGATGGCGGCGTACTGTGCGGTTGTCGGCGCCGACAGCATCGTGTACTGGTGGACGCGATTCATCGCTTCAATCGCGTCGGCCGGCCCCATCGCGTAGCCAAGCCGCAGCCCTGTCATCGCATACGCCTTCGAGAAGCCGTTGATGACGACCGTACGTTCCCGCATGTTCGGCATCGTCGCGATCGAGGTGTGGTCGCCGTCGTAGGTGAGGGCGGCGTAGATCTCGTCGGCGATCACGTCGATGTCGTTGTCGACACAGAACTCGGCGACGGCTGCGATCTCATCGGCGCTCATCACCGCGCCGGTTGGGTTGTTCGGATAACAGAAGATGAGCGCGTCAGCCTCGGCCGCGCCGGCTTCACGCAGCGCTTCCGGCGTCAACACAAAGTCGTTGTCGGCACCCGTTGGCACCGACAGTGGCTCCCCGCCCGCAAAACGAACACCTGGCTTATAGGAGATGTAGGTCGGCTGGTGGACAGCAACCGTGTCACCGGGATCAAGAAACGTTCGCAACGCGAGATCAACCGCCTCGCTTGCGCCCGTCGTCACGAGGATTTCGCTGTCCGGGGTGTATGTGTGTCCCCACTGTGAAACGTGGTCAGCGATCGCCTGCCGGAGCTCAAGCTTCCCGCGGTTGGCGGTGTAGGATGTCTTGCCCGCTTCTAGTGAGTGGATCGCGGCGGTGCGTGCGGCCCATGGCGCGGAGAAGTCGGGCTCGCCAACACCAAGGGAGATCACGTCGTCGCGCTCCTCGGCGAGTTCGAAGAACTTTCGAATTCCGGACTCGGGGGTGGTCGCGACGCGGTCGTTCGGCTGCAGCGTCATGGCGAGACAGAGAGTCGATCATCGTCGTCGCGGTCACCGAAATCGATGCCGGCCTCCTTGTAGGTCTCCATGATGAAGTGGGTCACCGTCTGGGTGATCTCCGGGATCGGCGCGATCTGCTCGGAGATGAACTGGGAAACGTCCTGCATCGAGTCGCCAGTTACCTCGATCGCAAAGTCGTAATCGCCGGAGACGAGCCGAAGCGATTCGACCGCAGGGAATCTAGCGATCCGGTCGGCGATCTCCTTGTAGCCGGTCTCGCGGTCGAGCTCAACGTTGAGTTCGACGAACGCGGCGACGTGCTGGCTGTCGGTGTTGTCCCAGTCGATGACCGCCTGGTAGCCACGGACGGTGCCGTCGGACTCCAGCTCATCGAGTAGGCTCACAACCGTCTCAGCATCGGTACCGAGCTGGCGAGCGATGTCGTCGACATCCTCCCGCGCATCGGTCGACAGCAGCGACAGGAGTTCCTGTTTCTCGTCCATACATATGTTGGGATCCCAGGCTGCATAGCATTTGCGACACTCGGCCGACGACGCTCTATGCAGGCCGGCGCAGCCGACATCCAGAACCGCTATGATTGCAGCGAACCGAGTGACAGTATGAGCTATCTGCCATGGGCACTCGTAGCATTAGTTGGATACACACTCGTGCCCGTGTTGTTGCGGGTGGCGACAACCGGGCCAAACGCGGTGCCGAGCGACGTAGCCATGTTGCTCACCAACGGGCTGTTGATCGGCGTCGTCGGCACACTCGTCGTCGCCACCGATCAGCCGGTTGTGTCACATCTTCGCGGGCCGAACGCCGGTTACATCCTCGCCGCCGGGGTGTGTCTCACGGTGGGGATCTTGGCGTACTACCGCGCGCTGGCTCGCGGCCCGGTCAGCGTTGTGACGCCCATCTTCGGGATGTTTCTGGTGACGAGTTCGATTCTCGGGATCGCCGTCCTCGGGGAGGCACCGACACCGCGAAAGCTAGCTGGCATCGTGTTGGCGGTCGTTGCTGTCGCCCTCGTCAGTATCGAATAGCCGCCACCGCTAAGATGACAGCGACACCCAGAAGAGACATGACAGCCAACGGGCCGCCGACACCGACGACCGATCCCGAGCGCCGAACAACCGACGACCACGGCCACGATCTCGTTTCGCCGCTTCAGGCGGCGATTCTGACAGTCTCGACCTCCCGAGCCGAGACTGACGGCGATGTCGACGACCCCGGCGGCGACCGCATCGAATCGCTGTTTGAGGACGCCGGCCATCGCGTTGTCGACCGCCGACTTGTCGCCGACAGTGTTGGCGGGATTCAGCGCGCGCTCGATGACCTCCTTGACGACGATACCGTTGATCTGGTCGTCACCACCGGCGGCACCGGCGCGACCGTCGACGACGTAACCCCTGATGCCGTTGCCGACCGGGTTGACCGTGAGCTACCTGGGTTCGGCGAGCTGTTCCGGGAGCTCTCGTATGAGGAGATCGGCCCACGAACCATCGCCTCGCGGGCGACCGGCGGCATCGCCCGCGATACGCCCGTTTTCGTCCTGCCGGGCAGCACCAACGCCGTTGAGCTAGCGACCGAGGCGATCATTCTGCCCGAGGGTCCACACCTTGTTGGGCTGGCGACACGACATCTGACCGACTAACGCCGCGAGCAAATCGACAACCGAGAGGCCTATTCGTTGCCACGACAAGAGCTTGCATGGACAACGACGTGGGGTACTGCCGGCTCTGTGGGGGTGCCCTCCAACAAGGTGCCATCGCCAGCGAGCAGCGTGCCTGCTGTCTTAACGCAACCACGATCGACGGGATCTGTCCGACTCACGGGCCGCTTGGCCCACACCACGTCGTCGAGTCGCCACCTGACAATCCCGGCTACGACGACTCGTAGGCGGCGTCGAAGAAGGCGACCTCGTGGGTGACCGTGCGCTCGAATAATCGAGCCACCCGTTGTTGGCGGCGGGGCGACAGTGTCGGGCCAACCGTATCGAGTTGCTCTCGCAGCCAGCTGACGAAAGCGACGAAGCCGTCGTTGGCGTGGAGGTCGATCCACTCGGCGAAATAGAACTGTTCGGGGCGGTCGTCGGCTTCACGCGTTGCCCACGCACGGTAGATCCACTCAGCCGGCACCAACACAGCCAATGTTTCGGCATACCCGCCCTGTTGTTTCGCCGCGAGCAAGAGGTCGATAAACGACCCCGTTGTCTCGGTTCGCGTCGGTGTTTGCCACCGTTCGGCCGGCACATCGAGAGCGTTGAATGAGCGTTCAAAGTAGTCGTCCTCGTCGTCGGTGACTACGTCAAGGAACTCGACAAAGCGGCGTTTCTCAGCCATCGTCGGGGCCTGCCCGACAGCGTAGCCGAAAACGCCAACCAGCGTGTCGACGAAGGCGTAATCCTGTCGGAGATAGTCAGCCATCACCGCCTCATCAAGCGTGCCTGCACCCAACTCCTGGGTGAATCTGTGGTCGACAGCGTTGCTCCACGCCGGCCCGCTTCGCTCCCGGAGCCAGTCGGTAAATCGCGGCTCGTCGCGGTCGGCGGCGTAGGCGTCGAAGGCGTCGCCGGCCGTCGCTGCTGTTGTGTCGCCGCTCATAGGCCCCACCCCTCCTCGCTGTAGGCCATCTCCCAGAACCGATATTCGAGTTTCGCGCTGGTGAGAAACGCCTCTTCCATCGCCTTGTGTTCACCCGGATATCGCTCCCAGCAGTCGTCGACGAACGCCCGACCCCACGCCACGTCCTCGCGGAACTCGTCGCTGGTGTAGGTCTCAACAAACGGTGTGTACTCGTGGGTGTCGTCGACCAACTCGACCATGTGATCGGCGATATCGAGATAGCCCTGCATACAGGGGTACAGCGCGGCGGCAATCTCGGCAAGGCTGCCCTCGTAGGCCGTCCGCAACAGGAAGTTGGTGTAGGCAACGCAGGTTGGTGTCTTCTCGGTGGCCTCCAACTCGTCGCGTGAGATGCCGTAGTCGGCCGCAAACGAGCGGTGAAGATCCATCTCGGTCTCAAGGATGTTGTGTGCGACACCCAATAGGTCGGTCATCGTCGTCTCATCGCGGGCTTTCGTTCCGGCGAGAGCCCACAATCGGGCGTAATCTTGGAGATACCGATAATCCTGTTTGACCCAGTGTTCGAACGCCGCGCGGTCAAGGCTGCCATCGGCAAGTTCGACAACGAACGGATGGGCTTTCTGGGCCTGCCAGATCGATTCGCCTGCATCGAGGAGGTGGTCGCTGCCGGCCATAGCTGTGTGTTCGGTTTCTCGCAGTTATAAGTTGCTAATAACACTAACTTATCAGTCGGCGAGAGCCGCGGTAGGTCACCCTCAGCTGATCGACTACTTACTCTCGTCGGTGGAAACGGTGGGCTCGTCGCCGTCGGTGAGCACGGTATCAGCCAGCTCCTCGACAACATCGATCTCACGGCGGCGGTGGGCGACGACCATGCGACGGACAAGCCAGTAGCTGAGCAGGCTCCCGAGAACCGCGATGATCGCTGAGCCGACGACAAGGCGAATCAATACGGGTCGGTTGCCCGACAGCGAGAGGTCGATGCTGAGGCCGCCATCGATCGGGCCGAGCAGCGCGACACCGATCGGGACGCTGACCGCATACACCCCCCACTTGACGAGGGGGTTGATGACGATCCCTGAGCTAAACAGCGCGACTGGGTTGATCCAGGCGACGCGGGCGGCCAACGCGACCATCACAAGGAGGTTGCCGCCGAACGTTGGCAGCGTGGTCAGAAAGATACCGATCGCGACGCTGCCGGCGATCTCCGCGGGCGGCTGGTCGTCGTTGAACGAGGCCTCAACCGCCGTTCGGACTCGCTGTCGGAGGCGAGTCAGGCGATCACCGCGAGGGCGACGCATACTCGATAGCTAGCCCTATCGTGGCAAGAGCCTACTGCACGACGGCGCGGTGACGGGCGTGACGACGGCGAGTCAGGTTAGCCGTTGTACGCGGCGTAGCTGATACACCAGCCTTCAGGGTCGATCTGGCCAGCGATCAGCGTACAAGCACCCATCCCGTCGCCGTTTTGATCCGGGACATAGTACTGACAGCCGTTACACTGCTGGCCGTTGTTCGGCGTCGACTGGTAGTTGAGTGCCTTGGGATCTTGGAGCGCGTCAGGGTCGCGTTCGATGCCGCCAAGCGCCTCGGCGGTGCGTTCGGACTCCGGAACCGGTGCAGATTCGCTGCTGCCGTCGCCCGATTCGTCAGTACTCTCAGTCGTAGATTCCGAACTGTCTGTACCACCGCCGCTGCCACCGCAGCCGGCGAGGCTGGTGGTGATGGCTGCGGCACCGGCGACACGCAGGAACTGTCGGCGTGAGTTCGGTGGCTGCGACATATCAGGGGGTACGACAAGGAGATAAAAGACGGGGGCTACTGTTCTCACGAACTGGGAATCAACTTCACATGTCGCCGCCGTCGGTGACAAAATGGGTGTGAACGTATAACACAAATCGAGCTTTGAGTCTTCACAAGGGGTACTACCCACGACCACCGAGTTGTAGCTGCCAGTACACCGCCCTCCATGCAGGCCGGATCGACACACGCTGGCGTCCACTATGAACAGTCGAACGCTCATGTTGATCACGCTGGTGGTAGTCGGTGCCGTCGCTGCCACGGGCGTGGTCGCCGCAACGACAGGAAGCACCGCCACAGCAACCGAGACAGCGACCGCCGACGGTGGGGCCACCGCCCCTGATCCCGGCAACTACACCCGACTCTATGTTGATGAGGGGTACCGAAACCTCGAACTCAAGCCGGGCGAAAGCGACACCGTCACCGTCAGCGTCGAAAACGGTGAGGACGAGGCCGTCGATATCGATCCGCAGCTCGCCACCCCACCGACTCGAAGCCAGCCACCGGTCGACCCCGATTGGGTGTCGATTCCGGACGGTGAAACCACGCTCGATGCCGGCGAATCCACCGACGTCGAGATTACAGTCGACGTGCCGGATGACGCCGAGATCGGCGACTATCGCGGCACCATCGCCTTCACCGACGAAACAGTCCAGTATCCGGGTCGGCCGCCGCAACCGATCCACAGCGTCTCCCTCAGCGTCACTGTCTGGCAGGAGCCGACCGTCCAGCTCAACTCGGAAACACACATCTACACCCACCTCCAAGCCGGCGAAACAATCACTCGCGAGGTCTCTGTCTCGAACACCGGCGACGAGGCGGTTCCGGTCAACCCGACGGTCAACACCGAGAATCGACGCCACCGTCGCCCCGGCGGTCGCACCACACTGGATCGCTCGTGGGTGACAATCGAGGATCCGAATGAGATCGCCCCAGGCGAGACCGAGACAATCGAGCTCACCGTTGAACCCCCCGCTGACGCCGAGCGCGGCGACTACAGCGCGACCGTTGATCTCGGCCTCACCGATCCAGCCCGCAACGCTGACAACACCTACTGGCAGGAGGTCGACCTCAACTTTCAGGTGTGGACTGCCCCCGAGGAGCCCTTCGAGACGAGCTTCAGCGTGAGCGAGACGACGAGTAATGCAACGCTGGAACTCACCGCCAACCAGCGGCGGCGGGCCGGCGAGGGAAGCCAAGACGCATCATTCGATGTGACCTTTGTCGCCCCGGACGGTCGTGAGATCGACGCCGAGCGAGCAAGCCTGACGGATTCCGGCAGCGTCAATCTCGGCGCGCAGCGACCGAGAGAAACAACCGACGGCACCTACGCCGCCCGCGGCGGCCAACAGACGTTCACCTACAAGCTGGATGCGCCAACTGCCGGCGAGTGGTCGGTGCGGATCATGCCGGAAGATACGATCGACTTCAGCTACGAGATCACCAGAGACGAAGCACGCTGATCACGCGGTAAGCGAGGTCACATTCGCCGGGCGATGGGCCCGCCACACGTTGGCCCGCGCCCCGACGCGATCAAGTTTAAGCTCGACGAGTTTGCCGGCCGGCAGCGTTGCAAGCTCTTCGCGGAGCGCATCATCCTCGTAGGCAACGACCTGAAACACACGGTTTGCTGAGGGATTGAGGAGATTAATCGCATCGTTTGCATTCATTTCGTCGATGACGCGGTATTCGTGTGGTTTTGATCGCTCCGTCTTCATACGTAGACAGTAATAACTGCGGTTGTAAAAAGAATTGTGGATATATCTGTGAAGTACAATCTCAATACGAATTTGTTTGTATATTCATTTGGTTAATATCGTTTTAATCTCGTATTTATGAATAATTAGGCTGCGTTCAGAGTCGACAGGGCTACCTGTCCTGCGATAGATTGCCACCAACGATGACCGATGAGGTCTTCGAGATAACGATCAGCGACGGCGCGCTACAGGCTGGCCGGCCCGATACCGACTGGCTCTCGACGGGCGTCGATGGCGGTCGAGGGCGCGCCGACGCCGCCTACAACATCACGGTGCCGAGCGGGTGGGACGACACCGACCTCAGCGAGTACGTCGCCCGGCGGACGGCAGCCGCCGGCTTCGAGACTGATGGGCCGGCATTGTTGACAGGTGTCGAGCAACAACACGCAAGACGGGCTGTTCTCGACCCGGTTGAGGCACTCGTCACCGCTGGGCTCTCAAATCCGGCTACGTTGCCGCCGGGGGATGCCACCGAGTCGTCGACGACGACCACGGCTGACAGGACGACCCCAGACGCTACCGAACACTGTGGAACAATCAACATCATCGTCGGCACCACGCGGGCCCTCCCACCGGCCGCGCTGGCCAGCCTGCTTGCAGGGGTCGCCGAGGCGAAAACCGCGACACTCAGCCACCGAACCGATTTTACCGGCACGACAAGCGATGCGGTAATTATCGGCAGCGACCCCGCCGGTGAGCCAGCACAGTTTGTTGGCTCGGCGACGACAGTTGGCCAGGCGGCTCGGGCTTGTGTCAGAGACGGCCTCACCGCCGCCGTAGACGCACGGTATCCAGACGGTGAGCTGCCGCAATCGGTAGCCGACGCTGATTATGGCGCTGCAACGACGGCGACAGCGACCGTGTCGACACCAAAATAACCCCACCAGCGTCGACGACTACCGACGGTGATAGAATCGCGCGCTGGCAGCGACTGCCACCACGGAGAGGACAGCGACGACAGTACCGAATCCGGGGGCCGAAACGTCTGTCGCCGGCCCCCCGTCGCCGCCGACATTGGGTGTGTCGGTCACGTCGGCCGTCGCATCCGGATGCAACTGAGCACTGAGATTACCGGTCGCATAGACGACACTCCGTGGGGCGGGTTGGTTGAGATACTGCACCGAGAGGGTGGCCGTGCGATTAGTTTCACCCGCCGGGGTGAGCGAGTAGGGCTCCGAACCGAGGATCTGTCCCTTCGTTTGCCCTGTGACGATCAGTACCTCCGGGGCGAGGGTGATGACAGTTTCATCGTTCAGCTGTCGGTAGCCATCAAACTCGCTGGCAGCGACGTTTGTGCCGCCAGCGGTAGTGATGATCTCATCGATAAACGTGTTGTTGCCGACGGCGAACCCACCCAGTAGCGGGTAGAGCACGCGTGGGCGATCAACATCGTTCAGTTCCGACTCGGTCGCCGCAACATTGCGCCACATCCACGCATTCGTCTCAGCGGCCGCGGCGGTGTTGCCCGTCAGCCGACCGATGGTCTGTGTTTTCGTGGCAACCGCCTCGAAATCGGTTGCGGTCGGGAACTGATACACGGTGAGGTTGGCTGCGCGAAGCGTTCGCACGGTCTCAACGCTGGTCGCATTCGGTGCGAGCACCAGATCTGGTTCGGTCGCTACCACCCGCTCGATGCTGACGCCGAGACCGGCCGCCGAGACGTTGTCCCGCTTCTCGGCCCCATCGAGGTAGCTCGCGTACTGTGTGACGCCAACGACCTGGTCGGCCGCGCCAAGCGTCCACATCGTCTGGGCCGCACTCGGGTTGGTCGTCGTCACATTCTCAGGACGGGACTCAACAGTGACCGCCGTGCCGGTCGCGTCGGTGAGCGTGACCGGGAAGGTGTCGGTTGTGGTCGACACGGACTCACCCGCAGACGGCGACGCTGTAGCCGACACAGGTGCGACAGCGACCAGCCCCACACTGATGGCCACAAGTGCCAACAGACACACAACACACAGTCGTCGATTCATTATATACGCCACCTCCGGGTGAAGACAATAAGTATTTGCCTACTGCAACTCGGCTTTCATCCATGCGAGTGCGACAGCGTGCCGCAACGTGGTCGCTGGGGCTCACCACGGTGCTCGCTGTCGCGATTACGCTCAGTGCGGGGATCGGCCCGGTGCGGATTCCGCCGGAAACCGTTGTGAAGATCCTCCTCAACGCGGTGTCGGTGCCGGCCGGAATCGAGATCGCACCGCTGTCGGTCGCCGGCACACTCCAACTCCCGGTGCCGACACTGCGGTGGCGACCAGCAATTGCTTTCCCGGTCGATCAGACGGCTGAGACGATCATCATGCGCGTGCGGCTCCCACGAATTGTGTTGGCGGCAACGGTCGGCTTCGCGCTGGCGGCCGCCGGCACGGTGATGCAGGGCTTCTTCCGCAATCCGATGGCTGACCCCTCGATCATCGGCGTCTCCTCGGGGGCCGCTGTCGGCGCGGTCGCCGCTATCGTCGTCCCTGCGGCGATCCCGTTCGGACTGGGGCTTCGCGGCGCGGCGTTCGTCGGCGCGATACTGACAGCCTTCGCCGTCTATCTGATCGCCACCGAGGGCGGCCGGACGCCGGTGGCGACGCTGCTGTTGGCAGGGGTGGCGATCCAGGCATTTCTTGGAGCTGTGATCGCCGCCTTGCAGTTGTACAGCGGCGAGGGGCTTCGGGCAGTTGTCCACTGGCTGATGGGCCATCTCGGCAACGCCGGTTGGAGTGATGTGACGATCACGCTGCTCATCGTGCCCGTGCTGTTTGTGATTCTCTTGGCGTATGCCCGCGACCTGAATGTGCTGTTGCTCGGCGAGGAGGCCGCCGCCGGACTGGGTGTCGAAGTCGAGCGCACAAAGCGACTCCTGCTTGCGGTGTCGGCGGTATTGACTGCCGCCGCGGTCGCCGTCTCCGGTGTGATCGGCTTTGTCGGCCTCATCGTCCCGCATATGCTGCGGCTGGTTGTCGGCCCCGATCATCGGGTGTTGTTGCCGGCGGCCGCGCTGGGTGGCGCGTCGTTTCTCGTGATCACGGATACGATCGCTCGGGCGGGCGCGACGGAGATCCCGGTCGGTATCGTCACCGCCGCGTTGGGCGCGCCCTTCTTTCTGTACCTGCTCCGCAATCGGGAGGTGCACGCGCTGTGAGCGACTCCCCACTCGTCGTCGACGACGTATCAGTCACCCTCGGTGGGCGGGAGGTGCTGTCGGGAGTCTCACTCACAGCTGAGCGCGGTGAACTTGTCGGCCTTATCGGCCCGAACGGCGCGGGGAAAACCACGTTGCTGCGGGCGATCCGCGGCGGCGTGCCCACGGCGGCCGGCGCGGTGACGGTAACGGGCCAATCAGTGTCGTCGCTGTCAGCCAGGGAGATCGGTCAGCGGGTGGCAACGGTGCCACAGGAGACCGAACTCTCCTTTGGGTTCTCGGTCAAGCAGGCCGTGGCGATGGGTCGACACGCCCACATCGGCCGGTTTGGCACCCCCGACGAGACGGATCAGGCGGCGATCGCCGATGCCTTAGCACGAACCTCTCTGGAATCGCTGGCCGATCGGCCGGTCACCGACCTCAGCGGCGGCGAACGCCAGCGGGTACTGTTGGCTCGGGCACTGGCACAGGCGACGCCGGTGCTGTTGTTGGATGAGCCGACCGCAAGCCTCGATATCAACCACGCGATCCGCACGCTGGAAACCGTTCGGGCGGTCGCCGACGACGGCACCGCCGCGGTCGCCGCGATCCACGATCTCGATCTGGCAGCCCGCTACTGCGATCGGCTTGTGCTGTTGGCCGAGGGCGACGTTGTCGCCGCTGGCGACCCGGACACAGTGTTGACGAGCGAAACCCTGGCTGACGCCTTCGATGCGACCGCGGTCGTTTCACACGACGAGGTGACCGACACACCACGGGTGACCGCGCTACCTGCGGAGTCGACACCGACCGCTGACGAGGAAGAATAGATCATTCGTCGCAGGCGGAAACCAGCTGAGTTACGTCGGTTTCGACGCGTCGCGTAGATATCGGTCGTAGAGTTGGTCGCCGAGCAACGTCCCGAACAGCCCGGAGATGACAACAAACGAGCCAATCGAAACCATGAGAAAGCTCACCCACTGGGTCAACGGCTCGACCGGTGGCCACAGCATCGGGATCGTCCGGACGACAAACTCCCAGAAGACGGCGAGTTGGAGCACCGCGACACCCGCGCTGCAGACGGCTCGCACCCGCAGTCGTTCCCACGACGGCCCGGGGCGGGGAGCCGGAAACTCGTTGTCGCTCATTGCTGTTCGTTGGGGTGCCACCCTCAAAGCCCTCGTGGTCGCCGCCAAACGTCACGCTTAGGCGCGGCGATAGCGGAAAGCCGGTATGGACGTTCCGTCTGTCGCCGTCGCCCGCGAAGCCGGCGAGGCGACCCGCACCGCGCTGGCGGAGGCGGCGGTGCTTGACGACGACCACGAGATCGCCGTTGAGGACGGCCGTCTCTACATCCCGGTCACCGACGCCGACGCCGCAGCCGACGCTGTTGCCGAACTCGATTGCGACACCGAGGTGACGACCTACGACCTCCCCGTTCGCCAGGGTGTCCGCACACCCGCCGACATCCTCGGCTTTGAGCCCTCCGTAGAGCGGATCGGCGACATCGTCGTCATCGATGAGGACGACCCCGACCGCGCGGCGACGATCGCTGCGGCCGTTATCGACGCCGACCTGCCGGCTCGGTCGGTGCTCAACCGTGCCTCAAAGATCAAAGGCGAGCTCCGGGTGCGAGACTGGGAGGTAGTGGCTGTCGACAGCGCGGCGACAGCCGAGGCTACCGACGCGGCCGCCGGCAACGACCTCACGCCGACCGAAACGGTACACCGGGAGTACGGCCACGAGTTTTGCCTTGATCTCGCTTCCGTCTACTTTTCGCCGCGACTCGCCACCGAACGCCACCGCGTTGTCGAACAGATCGAACCGGACGAACAGATACTGGATATGTTTGCCGGTGTCGGCCCCTTTGCGATCCCCGCTGCCAGCCGCGGAGCAAGCGCTGTCGCCGTCGATCTCAACGAGACGGCTGTCGACTACTGCCGAGAAAACGCCCGCCGCAACGGTGTCGTCGACGCGGTGACCGCGATCGCCGGCGACGTACGCGGGGTCGCCGACGACTACGACGGCTGGGCCGACCGGCTCGTGATGAACCTTCCACACAGCGCGGACGAGTTTGTTGCCACGGCGGTCGAACTTGCCGGCGAGGAGTGTGTCCTCCACTACTATGATATCCAACACGAGGACGATCCGTTTGGCCCGGGGATTGAAGCGATCAAATCGGCCGCCGAGCCAGCGTACACCGTCAGCGTCGAAACCCAACACGTCGTCCGGTCGTACGCGCCACACGAACTGAACGTCTGTCTTGACGTTCGGCTGCGGCGAGCTGACCGATAGCGGACGCAACCCTCTTTCGGTTCGGCCGCCGACAGCCAGCTATGACCACACGGGAGATCAACGGCTATCAGCTACACCGGGTTCGGGAACACGTCTGGGAGATCCCTCAAGAAGGAGAGATGCGTGTCCCGGCGCGGCTCCTCGCCAGCGAGGCCCTCCTCGATCAGATTGGTGACGACAACACCCTCGATCAGATCACCAATGCCACCCAACTGCCGGGAATCACGACCCACGCGCTCTGTATGCCTGATGGCCACCAAGGCTACGGCTTTCCGGTCGGCGGCGTCGGCGCAATCGACGCCGAGGAGGGCTGTCTCTCGCCGGGTGCGGTCGGCTTCGATATCAACTGCGGCGTCCGACTGATCCGGACGAACCTCACCTACGATGACCTCCGCGGCCGAGAGGAAGAACTCGTCAACGCACTCTTTGCGAATACTCCGACTGGGATCGGCCACGGCGGTGTTGTCGAAACCGACATCGAGACCGTCACCGAGGTGCTCGACCGCGGGCTCGACTGGGCGGTCGACGAAGGGTATGCCACACGGGACGACATGCGACACTGCGAGGATGCGGGCCGTCGCCCGAACGCCGACAGCGACTTCGTCTCAGCGGACGCCAAAAACCGCGGCAAAAACCAAATCGGCAGTCTCGGCTCCGGCAACCATTTTCTCGAAGTCCAGCGCGTCAGCGAGATCTTTGACGACGACGTGGCCGACGCCTACGGGCTTCAGGCCGACCAGGTCGTCATCATGATCCACTGTGGGAGTCGCGGGCTCGGCCACCAAGTCTGTAAGGACTACGTCAACCGGATCAGCGAGGAACACGCCGAGTTCAACGCTGACCTCCCCGCTGACAACCTCGCGGCCGCTCCCGCCGGCAGCCAGGTCGCCGAGGCGTACTACGGGGCGATGGGCGCGGCGATCAACTTTGCGTGGGTCAACCGCCAGCTGCTCACCCACCAAACACGGCAGGTCTTCGAACGGGTATTTGGTCGCTCTTGGGAAGACATGGGGATGGAACTGCTGTATGATATCGCCCACAACATTGCGAAAAAGGAGGTTCACGAGGTTGATGGCGAAGAGCAGGAACTCTACGTCCACCGAAAGGGTGCGACGCGAGCCTTTCCGACCGGCCGCGAGGAAGTGCCGCAGGCCTACCGCGACGTGGGCCAGCCCGTGCTTTTGCCGGGTAGTATGGGAACCGGGAGCTACGTGCTGCGTGGCGGCGATGGCTCGCTGTCGGAGAGTTTCGGCTCGACCGCCCACGGCGCGGGCCGGATCATGAGCCGCACGCAGGCCACACGCGAGTACGGCGCGAGCGACGTCCAAACCGACCTCCGCGATCACCAGCAGATCTACATCAAAGCCGAGGACGGCGAGACCATCGCCGAGGAGGCCCCCGGTGTCTACAAGGATATCGACGACGTGGTCGCCGTCTCCGAGGATCTTGATCTGGCCGATCCGGTAGCCAGAACCGTGCCGGTCTGCAATATCAAGGGCTGATCACGACCAGAAGCCACCCGGCCCCGACGGGCCGCGCGGGCCACTGGGTGCCGAGGGCGATTCATCAGCGAGTTCGACCTGTTCACTCGGCTGCCGTGGATCGATCTCACGGCCGTCGTCGAATCTGATGAAGCTAAGATAAAACGACTCCCCACAGCCGGTTTCGCCATCCCGGAGCGTGCCGTCCTCGCCACAGGTGAAGGCGACGCCGTCAACATCGGCTTCGTCCTCGAATGGCTCATCAGGGGCAACATACGACCAGCCCTCGAACGGGTATGGGGTGACGGCCTTGTCATCGAGATAGCCCTCGCGGTCGAGTTCAACGAGGGCCTCACAGTGAGGACAGTAGTAGGTGACAGTGAAGCTCATTACCAGTTCTTTGGCGGCAACGCTATTGAGCCCTTTGTGCGCCCTTTCACTCGATGCGTTCCAGCGCCCACGCTGCCCGCTGTCGCACTGACTCCTCGGGATCAGTGTGGTGACACTCGGCGAGTGCGTCGGCAGCCGCGGTGGCATCACACCGACCCAACGCCCAACAGGCATGGACACGGCTTCGCGTCCACTCGTCATCCAACAGCTTGATCAACGTATCGGTAAACGGCTCGACGCGTCGGGGTTTTACCGATGCGATACGCGCAAATGCGCCCGCGGCGTTCGACCGCACGGTTGGATCATCGTCGGTGAGGCGGGCGGCAAGTTCGTCGGTATACGGCGCGATATCGGTGGGGAATTCCTTGGCGATATCGCCGAGGACGCCGACGGCGTTGGCGCGGAGCTCCGGATGGTCGGCCTCAAGCTGTGCCACCAGCGTCGGCACCGCCGGTGTCGCCGCCGCTGGGTAGACAGCCGTCACGCGGCCGAGCGCGGCGGTACTGCTGATCCGATAAGTAGTGTCATCGGTGTCCAACAGTGAACACAGCTGTGGAACAAGCGGCCGTACCGCCCCGGGATGGGGCTTGGCGAGCAGACCGACCGTCGCCAACGCCTGCCGGCGGGCACGGGTCGGCGTCGGAGCCAACAACGAGCCGAAGGCGGGGACAGCATCCAAGACGGCCTCGGGGTTGTGTTCCGCAACGTAGAGCAACAGCCGTGTCGCCGCCGCCGCCACCAGCCGGCTATCGGCGGTGACGGTGTCGACGACGGGATCGATCTCTTCGGCGACGATATCGGGATACAGCTCCGCGATATGCGCCAGCGAGCGCAGGGCATACAGTGTGCTCACCCGCCCCGCATCAAGACAGTCCACCAGCGACGAGATCGCTGTCAACCCGGAGGTGGCTGCCGCGGCGAGAACGGATTCAAAGATCTCTACGGCGGTCGCTCGCGCCTGTGGATCGGGCGTCCGAAGCAGCGTTTCGAGGCCGCTGGGGTTGATAACCCCGGGCGCAACCGCCGCCAACTGCCCGTAGCGATCGAGTTGCTTCGGGGTGGCTCCGGGATCAGGGGCCGCTACCGTTGGCTGTGGCGTCACAGCGATAGTCTCGACCGCATCGATCGACACCACAACCCGACGTGGGGCAGGCTCGGCTGTCAACGCTGACACCTGCGGGGTGTCGTGCGTTGGGTGTGATGCCGTTGCGCGCTGAGGATCAACAACCGGCGGCTCGATCGGTGACGCAGGACGAGCCGTCTCGATCTCGAAGGCGGTGCCGGAGCCAAACGTCTCACAAAAGCTGAGTAAGTCGACAACGCTGTCGGGGTCGATCCGCACCTGTCGGGGCGAGCCGCGGTGATCGATCCCGAACCATCGCAGTGGGGTGCCATCGGCGTCGGTATGCTGTCGGAGAAACGCACGGGCTGAGTCACAGCCGACCGCGTCGCGGGCGAGTTGCCACCGGTCGTCGGTGCCGACGCGCCAACAGGTGACCCCGTCGACAACGACGGGATTCGGGCCGAAGTCGGGGACGGTGGCCGGGGGGGCAGACGCCCCAGAAGAGGTCGGCGGTGGGTCGATCGGGTCGCCGGTGGGCGTGGTTGCCGTGGTCGCACAGTCCCGACACACCGGGTTGGGGATCGGTGGCGGGAGTTGAACCCCGCCGTCTGGTTCGGGAGCTCCCTCCCCCGCCGGGTCGGAGCCGATCGTCGGCGGGCCTCCCAGAGCCGGGGGCGATCCCGATCCGACCGACCGCTGTGTGGTCGGCTCTGCGGCGTCAGTGTCGGTGGCCGCCCACGACACGGGTGTGCCGCAACAACAGCAGTGGTGGTGTGGTGACTGGAACGCCATCTACCTGATATCGGATGGTTGGTAGCTCATTCAAAAAGCGTTCGCCCGCGGGTATCACCAGCGATAATTAGGAAAACGACGCACGAACGGCGGCTCACAACAGCGCGTTACAGCTCCGCCGCGGCCGCGGTCGCGTCCTCGATCGTTCCCTCGACAGCAACGGCGGTAGTAACCCCATCAGTCGTCCAGAAGACGACCGCGCGGTCGTCACGCTCGACGGCGGTTGCCGACCGCCCATCGATGGTCACCGTCGCCGCATCGTCGAGTTGATCGAACGGCATCGACACGCCGCTTGTCGTGATCACCGAGACGGTGTCGCCGTCAACACCGTACTGCTGGACAACAGCCTGGCCGTTTGCTCGACTGATAACGGTAGCGGTCGTGAACGTGTCAGCGTTGTATGACGATAGCGAGAGCTCGGTCGCCGACTGAACCGCCCTGAAGCTGTCGTAGGTGTCAGTCGTTGTCACCGACACCCGGTCGGCCGGCGGCTCGAAGGTGCTGTCGTGAATGCTGACGTTGAAGTTGGTTTCGGTGACCCGAACGGTCGTCTCGTTGGTGCCGTCGGTCGCGGTCGCCTGCAGTAGGCGGCTGTCCTCGGTGTCGACCCAAAGCGTGCCGGCGGCGGTAGCGTCGCCGGTCGACTCGATGTCGACAACGTAGGCGGACTCGCCGTCGAGGTCGGTGGTCTCAACGAGCGTCGCGGTGACGTTCGATCCGGAGACCGGATCGGTTAGCGAGCCGTACTGGGTAGCTTCGCCCGGGAGCCGCTCGCGATCGCCGCTCGCCTCGTAGGCTTCAATCTCGGCGTCGGTTGGGATCTCGCGGGCGTACGATCGGTTGTCGCCGACCGCCCAGGCGACGCTGCCGTTCGAGCCAGCCTCGTAGGTTGTGCCGGCCTTTTCAACCGTGTAGGCGACCTTTTCGGGTTGTTTGGCGGCGTACTCGACGGTCGCCGTCGACGTTGTTGTCTCGTTTTCGACCGTCACGGTCGCCGTCCCGCTGAGCGTGTCGGCGGCATCGTATCGGGTCTCAACGCGATCAAGGATCTCGTCGCCGGACGGCTGGTCATCGACAGCCATGCCGGGGAGGCCGGTCGCCGCGCCAGCGGCCAACAGACCGACCGCAAGGAGGGCGGCTAGCACGCCGAGGCGACGACTGAAGGGAGTAGAACTCATCATCGAGTGTACGTGCTTGCGCCGTAAGTACATTGCTCCGATGAGGGAGGTAGCTGGTGGGAATCAACCGGTGGCCAACGTTGATAGGCGCAGCCGGCCAACAGCTGTGTGTGAGCGAGACAGCCGCGACCGCGACAACAGCCGTAACCGAGGCCGGCGAGACCGAGCCCACAGTCGTCGTCGATGAGGTGTCGAAACACTACACTGTCGGGGGGCAGGTAACCGCACTCGATGAGGTGACCCTTACGCTCCCAAGAGGCTCGTACACCGCGATCATGGGGCCGAGTGGCTCCGGCAAAAGCAGCCTGTTGAACCTGATCGGCGGACTCGATACGCCATCCGCTGGCCATGTTGCCGTCGACGGCAAGCCGATATCGACAGCAAGCGAAAACGAACGCGCCGCGATCCGTGGCACTGACATCGGTTTTGTCTTCCAGACGTTCAACCTGATGCCGCGGCTGACCGCCGTCGAAAACGTCGCCCTCCCGTTGGTGTTCGATAGCTGGTCGCGGGCCGACCGGATCGACCGCGCGGTCGAGCGCTTAGAGGCGGTTGGACTGGGCGATCGCACCGACCATGTCCCCAACGAGCTTAGCGGCGGCCAACGCCAGCGAGTCGCCATCGCTCGCGCGCTTGCACCCGATCCGGCGCTCATCCTGGCCGACGAACCCACCGGCAACGTCGACACCGACACCGGCGCGACCGTGCTGGACATCTTTGATGAGCTCCATGCCGCGGGCAACACAATCCTGCTTGTCACCCACGAACGCCATGTCGCCGAGCGCGCCGACCGGATCGTCCATATCACCGACGGCGAGATCGGGTCGATCGAAGCTACGGGTGAGGCCTGATGGATGGCCGTGAAGGGCTCCGAATCGCTGTGCGGTCGGTGCGGGCCCACAAGCTTCGCTCGGCGTTGACCGTCGTCGGCATCGTCATCGGCATCGCCTCGGTGATCACGTTTGCGACGTTCGGAGCCAGCGTCCAAGCCGAGATCATCGGCGATATCGGCGACAGCAACGCGGGCAACATCTACGTTTTCGGTACCCCCAGCGACGACGAGGGGTTCGACCGGGTGTTGCAGCCGGTGTTCACCGACACTGATCTTGCGGCGATCAGCGAGATCGATGGTGTGACGGCTGCCTTACCACGCGGCTCAATCCAGGTGTCGTCGATACGTGCCGGAAATCAGACGCTTGCCAGATCACAGGTGACCGCAACGACACCAGAAAGCATCACCGCCGGGTCGACCGTGGCAGGGCGTTCGTTCACCAGCGGCGACCGCGAGGTGGTCGTCAACGAGCGATTGGCGACCGGCTTTCGTGAGAATCTGACAACCGGGTCAACGCTGACGCTGCTGTATCCTGACGGCGAGGAGCGACCGGTTACGGTAACAGGTATCGTCAACGGTACCCGCGGCGAGCTGCCGGTGAGCAACTTTGCCCGCCAGCCGCGGCTCTACGCGCCGGTCGATCCTTTCTATGCGGCGGTCGTCGAAAGCCCCTCGGCTGGGGTGCGACAACGGGCCTACCCACAGATAACCGTCGTCAGCGATCCACGACAGACCGCCGAGACGCGCGAAGCGATCGAGACCTATCTCGCTGACGACGCCGATGCCCGTCAGCTGTCGGCGAGCGACACCGAGTTGGTCGCCCGCTCGGGGAGTGATTTCATCGATGAGATCAGCGACGTGATCGAGCGCATCACCCGGTTTGTGACCGGGATCGGCGTTATCTCGCTGGTCGTCGGCGCGATCGGTATCGCCAACGTGATGTTGGTCAGCGTCACCGAGCGCACCCGCGAGATCGGGATCATGAAAGCTGTCGGCGCGCGCAACCGCGATATAATGAGTATCTTTGTTATCGAGGCCGCGCTGTTAGGAACGCTTGGCTCGCTGCTCGGCGTCCCGCTCGGGCTCCTTGTCGGCCGCGGGGCTGCCGCCTACGCCGACGTGACGTTCGCGTTGGCCCCTGATTGGATCGCTCTCGCCGTCGGTGTCGGCGTTGTTGTCGGGATCGTCGCCGGCCTGTATCCGGCCTGGCGGGCCGCCCGCATCGACCCGATCGACGCGCTCCGACACGAGTGAGCGGGGCCGACCGATAAACACCTGTAGCTGGCCGCACAGAACCCAGCTATGTCGCGGCCGGATGACCGAGCGACGACACCGACGCGCCGACGACCGATACCGAGAGCGGTCGCCGAGTCGTATCTCTCTCATGGCCCGAGTCTGGTCATGTTGCTCGTCGCCGGCGCGGTCGCATTCCTGGTTGGGGTGCAGTTCTACGTCGACACCATGCCCGCAGTTTCGACGTTGCTGTGGCCGCTGTATGCGGATTCGCCAACCGCCATCGCGCTGGCGACGCTGTCGCTGGCAACATTGCTGCCGACGCTCAACCAACCGTTGGCGTCAACGCCGACAAACCGTCCACTAGCGTATCTTCACACGCTCGCCTATGTCTGGCTCATCAAGTACGGCCTGTGGGTCGTCGTCGCGCTCAACCGCCGCGTGGGGCTGTATATCGGGTTCGACGCCGACGCGCTGTATGCCTACTGGGGTATTATCGGCACCCACCTGCTGTTCGTCGCGCTGGCCTTCGCCATCCTCCACTACGGGCGAACAACACGGGGGGCTCTCGGCCTGTCGCTTGGGCTGTTGCTCGCAAACGACATCGTCGACTACGGCTTCGGGTTCTATCCGCCGTTGCGCTATGAGCCCGGCGTGGTGGTGCCGACGCTGACAGTCGCGCTGTCGGTCGGTGTTGTCGCGCTGGCGGCCTGGCAGTTCGACCGGCTGGGCGACGTGCGGACGGACTAAATCTCTCGCGTCAGCCCGTCGCGCAGATCCCGGCCGAAGTAGTGGCCGACGAGCCCGAGGCCCGCACCGAGAACGACGCCAAGGCCGCCGAAGGCGAGCCCGTACTGCTGGAAGAAGTCGACGCCAATCGGGAGCGCGGCGGAGGTGAGCAGGCTCAGCGCAAAGTTGATGCCGACGACCACACCGCCGGCAAGGCCGGTTTCGAGATACCGAGCGTCGCCGGCGAGGATGCCAAGGACGAACGTTGCCGCGAAAACACCGGCAACCGAGCCGATGCTACCGATGATCGGGATCGCGCCGCCGCCAACGACACCGATGGCGACAGCGACCAGCGACACGAGGAGGGCTTTCGCCGAAAAGCGGCCACCGAGGCGACCCGCATCGCCGTCATCATCGGCACTCGATGGGATCTCGGTGTCGACCCCGTCGACCGTCTCGGTTAGTTCATCCGACTGCTGCATACCCAATCGTGGCGACCCAGCGGTTTGGCTGTTGTGCCGACAGCGACGACACTGTGCGGCTTGCCGTCTGTCACACAACAGCTGCGAATTATCTTCGATACGTATCAGTTTTCAGATCCTCGATAGCAGCAAAATGAGTGTCGTCGACGACGAGTGGCACACCGAGCGAGCGAGCAGTGCCAGCGATGTAGATGTCGCTTTTGTTGATCAGTTCGCCATCGGCACGGAGCGTGACGTAGATTTCGGCGGCTTCCGCAGCCGTTTCGTTCGTGAACGGCACCGGCTGCACCCACTCGTATTTCGACATCGCCTCAGCTTGTGTCATCTCTTGGGTGATCATCAACCCGCGATACAGCTCCGAGAGGACGATAGTCGGTGCACCGATCTCTTCGGTGTCGTGGGCGGCTAAATACGCGATTGCGGCGTCGTCACCGCGGGCGTAGTCGATAAGAAACGACGCGTCGACGAGCTTCACGGTTCCTCTGAAAGCCGCTCGTCGATTCGGGTACCATCTTCATCGAACGCAACATTGAGATCCACAAAGCCTTGCTCAACCGCCGCTTCGAGGTCGTCAGCCTCGTGCTGAGAGAGAAAGCCAGCGTTCGTCCGCCAGTCGGACTCACGCTCGTGGATGAGTCGATCAAGCGTCTCGCTGAAGCTTTCATCACCGCGTTTGTGCGCTTTTAGCCGCTCGTAGACATCTTTTTTGATGCCGATATTTTTCGATCCCATCCGTGTTTTGTGTATATGTTTGGGTACACATCAAGCTTGTTCCCGGTCTCTCCGGTTTCAACATAAGCGGCGTCGAAAGCTTCCAGTGGAGTTCCCACTATCGAAACCGCGAAAGCGTGGTTTCAAGTCGACCCCCGGGCAAGGCAGGCGTATGAATCCAGGCGACCGCGTCCGCGTCAAGCGCGGCGACACCACCAACGAAGGCGTGGTGCTGCCCTCCTCGACGGGCGACCACATCGTCCTCAAGCTCGACGGCGGCTACAACATCGGCATCGACCGCGAGGCAGCCAGCGTCGACGTGCTCGAAGCTGATGTCCACGACATCGGCGACGACGAACCCGACGACGGGGAAGTCTCCACGATCGAATTCGGCGACGAGCTGCCAACGATCTCACTCATCTCGACGGGCGGCACCATCGCCTCAACGGTTGATTACCGCACCGGCGCGGTGACCGCACAGTTCACCGCCGAGGACGTGTTGCGGGCCGTTCCTGAACTCACCGGTCGCGCCAACTATCGGGGCCGCGTCGTCGCCAACATCCTCTCAGAGAACATGGAGCCCTCGATCTGGCAGGAGTTAGCCACCGCCGTCGCCGAGGAAATCGAGGCCGGCGCGGACGGCGTTGTCGTCATGCACGGCACCGACACGATGCAGTACTCGGCGGCCGCGCTGTCGTTCATGCTCGACACGCCGGTGCCGATCGTCTTCACCGGCAGCCAGCGATCGGCCGACCGGCCCTCCTCGGACAACGTCATGAACGCGGTGGCTGCGGTCGAGGCCGCAAAAGCTGACTGCGCGGAGGTGCTGCTCTGTATGCACGCGTCGGCCAGCGACGACCGCTGTGCGCTTCATCGCGGCACGCGCGTCCGGAAAAACCACACCTCACGGCGGGACGCCTTCGAGACCGTTGGCAACAAGCCGCTGGCGACAATCGACTATGCGACCGCCAGAGACGATGGCGCCGACGGCGCGGTCGCCGATGACGCCATCGAGTTTAACCGCGACTACACAGCCCGCGACGAGACCGACCTCGCGCTCAGCGACGGCCTCGATCCCGCGGTCGAACTTATCAAGTTCACCCCCGGTATGGATCCCGCGGCGTGGGACTACCTCGACGACGCCGACGGCGTGGTCATCGAGGGTACCGGCCTCGGGCACATCCATACTGAGCTGATCGGCCGCGTCGAGGAGCTCGTCGACAACGGAACCGTGGTTGCGATGACGAGTCAGTGTTTAGGGGGGCGGGTCTGTGACCGCGTCTACGACACCGGTCGTGATCTGCTGGACGCCGGCATCATCGAGGCCGGCGATACGCTCCCCGGCACCGCGAAGGTGAAGCTGATGTGGGCCTTAGCGAACGTCGATGATCCAGCCGAGGCGATGGGGCGGTCGCTGGCCGGCGAACTCACCGAGGAATCCCAGCCGTGGCAGTAGCGGCGTCGCCTGCAGCCGCCGGCTCGCCGTTGCTTGTTGCCGCTATCATCGGCCAGCCGATTTTGATCGTCATCTACGGGATCACGCTCGCCATCTCGGTGTGGCTGTTTCGGGATGCACGTCGTCGACAGCGGTCGATCCCGGTGGCGGTCGGCTGGGCGATCGGCGGGTTCGTGCTCCCGGGGATCGTCCACTTCGGGTATCTGTACGGGCGAGTAAACAACACGTCATCGGCCCCCGAGAGACCACCTGAATAACCGACAGCAGCACCCGTCGTATAGCGGAGCGATAAGACGAGAGAGCAGGTCGATCGACAGCGGTGTCGGCAAGGGTTGTTATTAGGTCGCCACCCGAAGAGACGACCATGTTCGACCGTATCTTGTTCCCGATCGACGATAGCGACGGTGCAGTCGCCATCCGCGAGAGCATCTATGCCCTCGCGGCCACCCACGACGCGACCCTCCACGTGCTCAATGTCGCCGACACCGCTCACGACAGCGTCACCCGGATCGGCGACGAGGTCGTTGATGCCCTCGAAATCAAAGGCGAGGAGCTCGTCACCGAGACCGCAAGCCAGGCAGCCGAACGCGGGATTCCCACGAAGACGGCGGTGATACAGGGTGGTGTCGCCGCGACAATCACCAAGTACGCGGCGACCGCCGACATCGACCTCATCGCAATGCCGACACAGGGCCGAACCGGCATCGAGGAGCGACTACTCGGGAGTACAACCGAGCGTGTTAGCCGTGAGACGCCGGTACCACTACTCACGCTTCGACCCGACGCCACGCCGCTGGCGACACCGTTTGAGCGCCTGCTCGTCCCGACCGACGGCAGCGACACCGCCAGCTCAGCGATCGGTGTCGGGATCGATCTTGCGGCCGTCAACAGCAGCACGCTCCAGCTGTTGTCAGTCACCGACACCTCGCTGTTCGGCAGCGAGCTGCAGGCAGACCAGTACGTTGACAGCCTGCGCGAGACCGCCAGCGAGATCGTTGCTGACGCCCACGATCGGGCCACAGCCGCCGGTGTCGACGACGTTGTCACCGCGGTAGCGGAAGACGAGTCGGTGGTCGCAGGGATTCAGTCGTACGCCGCCGACGCTGACAGCGATTGCATCGTCGTCGGCACGCACGGCCGAACTGGACTTGATCGGTATCTGTTAGGGAGCGTCACCGAGACGCTGATCCGAACCGCATCGATACCCGTGTTGGTCGTCCCACCGACAGATCACGACACCGAGGCGTAAGCTGCGGGGGAAGCTGAGAGCTACTGCTTGTCGGCCGGCAACACGACAACCGGGATATCGGTTTTGACGATGAGTGCGGTTCGCACGCCACCAGCAACGATATCCAGCCAGTCGCTGCCGCCACGGGAATGGAAGGCGATCGCGGAGGCGTCGCTATCGTTGGCAGCCTCGATGATGGTGGCAGCGATGTCCTCACCGGTCAGTACCTCGGTCGCAACATCGATCCCGTCGGCGGCCGCAAGCGACGCAAACCGATCGACGGCGTCGGTTGCGCGATCAGTCGCGGCGCGCTGGGTGGTGTCGCCGCCATCGGTGGCCGCGGCGACGCTGACCACCAGTGGGTGACACCACGCCGGGTCGATCTCCGGGCGAAGCGCGTCGTAGGTTTCGGTGGCGTCGTCACCATCCGAGACTGGGACAACCGGCCGCGTGAGCAGCCCCGACCGGTCGGTCATCGACGACCACCTGACAGTGCGGAATCGAATGCGGACAGCGAGGAGCCGAGCATACCCTCGCTTTCGCCGCTGTCCACATAGATCCTCGCCCACGAGGAGCCAAATCCGAGGCTCTATTGGGCTTGGTTCCCACAATCGACCAATGGGATTTCACACGTTTGATCCGGCAAAGGCAGCCAAGTTAGACGACGAAGGCCGTTATCAGTTCTGCTCGCGGGAGGAGCTGCTCGGCGCGTTTGCGACCGACAACGGGGCCGACGACCACCTTGTTGATCTCGGCAGCGGCACCGGCTTCTATACGGCCGCGCTTGCCCCCTTCTTTGGGCAGGTTTCGGCGGTCGATATCCAGTCAGAAATGCACGACCACTTTCGAGAGAACGGGGTGCCAACAAACGTCTCGCTGGTCGAGAGTTCGACCGATAGCCTTCCACTCGATGATGGCTCGGTTGATGCGGTATTGTCGACGATGACGGCCCACGAGCTCCCGCTTGCGGCGACGCTGGCGGAGCTCCAGCGGGTGCTCGGCACGGGCGGGCGATTCGTGATCGTCGACTGGTCAGCCGAGGGACAAGGGGAGGCCGGGCCGCCGCGAAGCGAACGCCTGAGCGCGGCCGACCTGCGGGAGTCGTTGACCGAGACCGGCTTCAACGTCGATCGCGCGGAGGAACGCGGCGAAACGCTGCTGATCGCGGCGACATGGGACGACCGCTGACGCTGTGACAACCCCCCGATTGCGTCGGCCTGCGCTGACGGCGAGCCGAAAGGGACTTAATGCCCTCGCCTGTACCCAGGAGTGGACTAGGCCGGGCAGGTAGGCCCTGCTCTGCACCCGTGAGACAGTCTTTAGCGGGGGCCGAACAGCCGGGGCGTCGGTCGAACCGACACAGGCCTCGGGAGCCAACGTGGAAACCTCGTCCGTCGGGGACAGCGGCTCGGTGTGTACACCCGCAGGGGTGTTCCACGCCGGGTTGTCGGCGACAGTGGGTCAGGCGCGGAAGCGAGCAGCCCATCGCCGGACGCCAGTCGCTCGCCGGATCGCGGGGTGGAGAAGGCAACCGAGAATCCCTGTGTTTGGAACGGCCGGCAACCCGGTCTGTCCGCCATTCATACGCGATTTCTCCGATCACCCCGTCCAACCCACCGACAGGTTCGACTATCAGCAGTGCCTTGGGTTTGTATGGTCGACAACGCGACGACTGACAGCGACGACACAACACCCAAGACTGACGGCGAGACGACCGCAGCCGCCGGCGACATCCACGCTACCTACGCCGAGACCGCCGGTGAGCGCCGCCTCAGCTTTGATCGAGACGGCCAGACCGCGGTCGTCGCCCAAAACAGCGAGGGGTATGCGATGTTGCGGGTGCGACAGCAGGCCGACGGCGACGAGCTCGAACGTTACTACGGCTTCGATATGGCACTCGATCACGCCGCGGAACTGCTCGGTGTCGACCCCAACGGGCTCCCGGTTCCCGAGGCGGCCGCCGACATGGGGATGTAGTCGGATCAGCCGTTCTCGCCAAACGACGACCGGAGGAAGTCGCTGTCGAGGTGATCCCGCCAGTAGAATCGCGGCGCGAAAACGAGATACGCCACCGCCAGAAACAACAGCGCGAAGGCAAAAACGCGGCCGTAGTAGCCCGACGTGAGAATCGCCAACCCTTGGACAACCCCCATGATCAGCGCGTCCTGGGGGTGGAGATCCGGATAAGTGATCTGTGACACCATCAGCACCGCGAGCACGCCAACAAGGCCGATAAGCTGCCAGACCACGGTGAAGCCAGCCAAGACAGCCGCCGCGAGGATCGTTGCCGCCAGTGTCGTCTGGACGCCTTGGGTTTCCGCACTGTCGTAGTCGTAGGCGGTGTACATCCCCAGCCGGGTGACCGCCATCGCCACGAATAGGGCGGGCAGACAGACGCCGACGCCGACGACCGTGGGATCGCCGTTTGGCATCCACTGCTCGAAGACGACGGCGACAACGAGAACAGCGGGAGCAACACCGAAGGAGGCGACATCGGCTAGGGAATCGAGATAAACGCCGGCAGGCGTGCTTCCTCGGCGGCGAGCGACGATCCCATCGAGGGCATCGGTGATCGCACCGACGAGGATGAGACGGGCAGCCAGCGTCACATCGATAAGCGCGGCCGCGGTCGCCAGAAAGCCAAGCGCAGCGTTGGCGACGGTGACCGCATCGGCAGCCCCGAGTCGCCCGACGAACCGCGGTTGCATATCTGCTCGTTGGCCAGTGGGAGGTTATGTGTTGTTATCTCCGTGGCCGAGGCTGCGGCACAGGTGACTGACAGTCGGCCGAACCACGCGGCATATATGCCTGCCGCCCCTACCGTTTGTATGGTCGAACTGCGGACGCGACGGCGTCTGTTGGCCACCCTCGGGGCCACCGCGGCAGGCGGTCTCGCGGGCTGTCTCAGCACATTCAGTCGCCCGGAGTATGACGTCGGAATGCGAGCTACAGCCTTCGCCCCCGAAAAGATCACCGTCGAGGCCGGCACAACTGTCGTCTGGCGGAACACGAGCGCCCGCGGGCACACCGTTACCGCTTACGGAAGCACGCTCCCGGCGGGAGCGGCCTTCTTCGCCAGCGGGGGGTATGAATCAACTGAGGCGGCACGGACGGCGTGGCACGGCGACAGCGGTGGTCGCCTCGAAACCAGCGACACGTTCAGCCATACCTTCGACGTGCCCGGAACGTACAGCTATGTCTGCATCCCTCATGAGACCAGTAGCATGGTTGGAACAGTCATCGTTGAGGAGTAATCGCTCCGCTGGGCGGCAAAAGAAGTCGAAAATGTGGTCGCCAGCTTAGTCGTCTGCGACGTCGGTGGCCACGTCGTCTTCGTCGACACTGACGGCCGTGGCTTCCTCTTCGGCCAGCTCTTCGGGCCGGGCTTCGAGTTCGAGTTTCGTCACCTCAACGCGTCGCAGCGGGTAGATCTGTTTTGCCTCGCCGTAGATCGCCGACGAGAGGCGGCCCTCGATGACACTGTCGGCCAGCTCCTCGAAGGTACGCTCTGCGGCGGCCTCGTTGACGAGGTCGATCATGACACGCCGAATGGCGTGCTCCTGGCTGTTGTCGGCCTTCTTCGTCGTGAAGGCGACCGGCTGGATCTTCACGCGGTAGTCGTCGGTCGTGACGACCGTGATGTTGGCCTCGGTTTTCGAGGCTCCGCGTCGCACGAGGCTGCGCAGGTAATCCCGCGTCAGCTCGTGTTTGATAAACTCGGTGTAGGCCGTATCCGAGCCCACGTCATCGATCTTGAACGTGAGTTTGGTGTTGTCTGATCCGGCGTCATCGTTGATGTCGCCGAGGGTCGTCTCGATCGTGCGGCCGACGACCTGCTGTGGCTCTGCGGCGATGGTCTCACCGAGTTCGGCCCGGTCGAACTGCTCGGGGGCCTGTACGGTGTACCATCGTTTGCCGTCCTGTTGCTGCTTAGATACTGATCGTTCGCTCATAGTTAGGTTGTCTCGTCTGTCGTGGTTTCGGCTGCTGTGCTATCCTCGGTGGGCGCGATGTCGGATTCCGTGTCAGCGTCGGCCGCGTCGTCGACAACGTCGACAGCAGCCGCGTCGGCTGCCGTGTCGATAGCGTCGAATACGCCCTCGGCAACGCTAAGATTGACAACGTAGTCATCGACGGTCGACTGCAGCCCGCCGGTTGTGTCCCGATCGATCTCGGTCGTCACGGTCGCCGACTCAACCTGCGTCGTCATCGACGCGGTGTTGTCGGGGGCGACCGCGCGGGCGACACGCCCGGCGCGCGTCGGTGTCGCGTACGCCGTCGTCACGGTCGCGCTGGTGGCGACCGCGCTGTGGGTGGCGTCAGTCATCGTCGAGAGCCTCCCTGACCGCGGCGATCAACTCGCCGTCGGCCACGCTGTCGTCGACAGCGAGTGTCGCCTGCGTCGGCGTCCCACCGGCGTCGCCGTCGAACTCGCGGGCGACGGTCGCCGTCACGTCGTCAAGGCTGTGTGACTCGGCTGCCGCAAGGGCTGCTCGACGGCGGTCATCGACCGGCTCGTCGGTGACAACAAGCGCGACGGGTTCTGGTGTGCGGTACGCACGTGCAAGGCGGGCGACTGTCGGCAACACTGCTGGGCGATCCGTTTCGACACGGAAGACGTAGACGCCATCGTAGCGGCCTGTCGTCGGCGAGTCGAGTGCGGCATGCGCTGCGGCAGTATGATCGCGCCAGCTGTCAACCGCCTCGCTGACCGCTCCCGGCGCGCCGAACGCCAGTGACACCGCCACGCCTGGAGCCTCGCGGGCGAGTGCTGACACCACGTCAGCGTAGCCGCCGAGCGTGGCAAACGGGGCGGTCGGTGTCGCGTACGGCCGGAGTGCGGCCTCGACCGAATCGGCAGCCTGTGGGGCAGCCGGCTCGGCGGTCGCAGTTGCGACGGCAACGGCCGAAGCGAGTTGGGTGTGTGTCTCCGCGTCGAGCCCGGCGTCCGAATCTGTCGGGATGGCAAGGTCGGCGAGGAGGTCACGTGCGGCGTCGACATCGCCGGAAAACGGCGCGTCGAGCCGTGTCGAATGGGCGAGATCGGCGGCGAGATCCGCGGTTGGCACCGCAACACCGGGGCGACGCTCAACAAGGGTGGCCGACTCGGCCGCCGCGAGGAGATCGTCGCTGCCGGTGCCGCCAGGTGTCCCACCGGCGGCGATAACACCTGCCAAAGCGAGCACCGGATCGGGGTCGACGCCGAGGTCGCGGCTGACCGTCGCGGCCGCGACGCTCGCCGACTGGCGGTCGCCGCGGGCCGGCACCGCGAGGTCAGCAGGGCCGCGCTGGCCGCGACTGACCACGAGGGATTGGCTGTCATCGGGCTCGCTAGCGTCGCTTTCCGCACCGTCGACAGCGTCGCCGGCCGGATCGGGCGAGACGTGGACGCGAAAGGGGATCTCCCGGTCGCGGAGTGCGACCGCCAGCAGGCCACAGGCGGCGAGTGCGTCGCCGTCGGCGTGGCCGAAAATGCGGACGAACGGCGCGGCCGCTACCGCCGCGGCGACCCTGTTGGCGGCGTCGGGATCGGGTGCGGTCGCAGCGTTCGTCCGGGAGTCCGACATCGTGAATCCTTATTCGAGGCGTTCTTTCGCTTGCTCGTAGCTGTAATTGAAGTCGGCGTCGATCTCGTCGCCGCGGTAGTAGTTGGCGAGGCGACGGATCTTCGACTCCGTGTTCTGGAGTGCGCGCTTGTTCTGGTGATCCTGGCCGTTCTCATCGAGGTGTTCGGTCAGGGTGATCGCTCGCTCCATCAGGTTGCGGAGATCCTCGGGGAGTTCCGGCGCGGCGTCGTTGTCCCCAAGAATCTCGCCGACCTTCTTGCCGGTGGCAAGTTTGACATTTGGGATCGGCGTGCCTTTGACGCCCTCGTCGCGGAGTTTCATTCCGATGACGCTGGGGTCGTGGCCCTGTTCGGCGAGTTCAACGACGCGATCCTCGATGGCGTCGGCGTCGACATCGCTCCATTCGGCTGGTTCGTCTGCCGCCGGGCGATCCGAACCGGATGAGCCGCGGCGACGGGTATGCATTCGTGCCATTGTCTGATATTGGAACGGCACAGGCCGCAGAAACGACGTGTCCACACAGCCCAGAGACGACCAACTGATCGTCGCGGGCTGGTGGCGCACTGTCGCAATCCCAAGCCCGTGTGGGCGAGTCAGAGTTACGACTGCGCTGTTCCCACTGATCTGTCTCCGTTGTGGGCGTTAAGGGCTTTCTATTTGCTGATGGGTTCATTACCCCGAGTCGAAGGCCTTAATACTAAAACCGGGAAATCACAGGTTGCATTCGTGGGCTCGTAGATCAGCGGTAGATCATCCCCCTGGCACGGGGAAGGCCGCGGGTTCAAATCCCGCCGAGTCCACTTCACTTCGTTCTCGCTGTGCTCGAACTCGTTCAGTGAACTCGGCTAACTCCCACTCGCTCACTGCGTTCGCTCGCGGGAGTCCCGCCGAGTCCATGTAGTAGATCCGTCGCCGTCTGTCAGCGACGCGATACTGTCGTGCCCACGCTTAGCGGTAGTATTTTTATCACTACCGGCTGTAGACATGTCTCGTGGGAACCGATCGTGACCGCGTCTGGGCGGGGGTACTTCGGGTATCGAACGAACAGGCTGGGTTCTCGATCGAGGAGATCAGCCGTGTCTGTGAGGAGCTGTTTGGCGAGGACGCACCGTCACGGGACACGATCGATGACACCGTAGCGACGATGATCGAATGGAACGTATTGGAGTCCTTCGGCTTCAACGGTGGGGTGACCTACTACATCCGCAACGACGAGGATATCAACCCTTGAGACGGTGTTGGTGACAGCTACCCTACGAGCCCCAGATCACTTTCTCCGGGCCGTCCTGTAGATTTGATCGAACTGACGACGCCAAGTTGTGGGCGACAGACTCCTCGTCGACCGACGCAAGGAACTCCTCAAGCTTCGCTTCGACCAGCGAGGGGTCAAGCGTCGTCAACCCGGCGGCGGCGATGATTCTAAGATAGTCGTCGTCATCATCCAACGCCGAAAGCAGACTCTCGACGGTCTCTTCGGTGGTGGATCCGAGTTGGGTTAACACCCACGCCGCGTTGCGCTGTTCGGGTTTGCGGGGCGACTCGTCGACGATCGAGGCAAACTCAGCCGACACCGCGGCGTCGACATCGTCGCCCATCTCAGCAAGGGCCTGCTCGCGGACAGTGTGGCCGTCCTCGAAGTCGGATTCGGTGAAGGTGGTGATCAACCCCTCAGCGGCCTCCTCGCGTACCACATCGTCACCACCGTTGTGCAGTTCGTCGACGATCAGATCGACCGCCTCGTCGGGTTCGAGCCGGCCGATCTCGCTGAGCGCGCAGGCTTTGAGCTCGGCATCCGTCCCGCGGGAGGCTGTGTGTAACGCCTCGTAGGCACCGTTAGTTCCGAGTGTGACCAACGCCTCAACGGCGGCCTGTTTGGTGCGTCTGATCTCCTCGGCATCGGCCGACTGATACATACTCTCGTCGTCGATCCGCAGATAGCTCTTGATCGGTGTGACGAACGTCTCGTCGCCAACCGTGCCGCCGGCTTCGATCGCCCGGCGGATCACCCGCAGATCGGTCTCCCGTTGGATCGTCGTCCGCAGCTTTTCGATCGTAGTGTGGCTGCCGACGCGTCCAAACCCGACGACAGCGAGAAATCGAAGCTCGGGCCACTGTCGCTCGTGCCATTTGGTCAAAAGCAGCGGATACGGCGTGTCGGTCGGCGTCGATTTCGGGGCTATCCCCAACCGCGTAATGATGTTGTCGGCGATCGACTCATCGATAGCAAGCAGCGTCTTGACGACGTTTGCCCGAACAGCGTCGCTGGGGTCGTTGAGTACGACATCAACGAGGGCCTTCCGTACCGACGGCGTCATCTGCTCGGCGAACCCTGACACGGACTCTGACAACACCCCGGCCGCACCGTATCGCACATCCTCGTCGTCGTGATCCCGAATATAGCGGACAAGTTCCCCGTATGCTCCCCGGCTCGACAACGAATAGAACTGGTCGAACATCTCCGAGGAGGGTTCTTGTGCCATTGTCGCATACTATGATCGGTAGAGTAAAAAAATACTGGCTACGTACACATACCGGCTGGATAAAATGTCACCGCGGCAGAGTAATAGCCGACACGGTCACTCACACCGACGGTCGTACCCACCCAAGCGTCAACCCGTCCACCAAGACATCAACACCGTCACAACCGTGACTCAAGCCGACGTTATAGCCTCCCAAAAACACTTACAGGCGGCGGGTGGTTCGCCGGTATGGATCGCACGAAAACCCTCACAGCCGGTGCCGCCGGCGTGTTTGTGGTGGCTCTCCTTGTTGCCCTGCTCGCGCCAGGCGCGCTTTCAGCCCCGCGTGCGGCGACCCAACCCGGCAGCGTCGATATCGCCGACACCACCATCCAGCCACAGGCTGTCGGCGGCCAAACCGTCGCCCTCCGGGTCAACACAACACTGCGCCACCGTGGGAATCCAAGCCCGAATGTCACGGTTCGCCTGCGAGCCATCGACGCCGAGTCCGGACTGCTGGAGACCACCCGAACAGTCGACGTCGGCGAGTTGGCGGATAGCCGCGAGCGGGTCGTTCCCGCAACGCTCGGCGTCGCCCGTGAGGGTGGCTACCGCATCGAAACGGTGGTGTATCAGGACGGCCAGCGGGTCGATACCGGCCGTCAGGAGGTGCGTGGACTGGCGGCGTTGGTGCCCGAATACGCGCGCACACCGATCCAGTTTGCCGACGAAACGACGCTGCCACCGCTTGGCGTCTCAGTCCAGGCGGCAACCGAGCGCCAAGCAACGCTGGATATCACCGCCCAACTGATCAACCGAGGATCAGTGCAGTCGGATGCTGTGGAAGTAAGCGTGATCGCCCGACAGGCGGATTCAAATCTCGTGGCCGCCCGTGACACCGCTGATGTGGCTACGATCGAGCCCGGACGCACAACCGGCACTACGCTGCCCGTCTCGGTGCCAAACAACTACAACTACTACGTCGATGGTGTCCTGAAAAAGGACGGTGTTATCGTTGATACAACCCGGACGGCGGTGAATCTCAACCCAAGTGAGCGGATCGCGGTCAACGAGACCAGACAGTCGGTCGAACTCGAGGTCAGCGATTTCGAACGCGACCGACGGCTGGATCGTGAGGAACAACAGGCGGACACAGCGGGCGAAAGCGATTCAGCAACCCCCGGGTTCGGTGTTCCGGTCGCGGCACTGGCTCTCCTGGTCGGTGGGCTGCTTGCACGGAGGCGAACTGTATGAGCTCTGACCACAACGACCCCACGACGACAGACGAACAGGCGTCGACTGATCCCGGATCACCGCCATCGGTAGACGGGTACACCGGCAAGAGCCGGCTTCTTTCCGGTGATATCGAGCGGACGCTTCGGTATGCGGTCGTCGCCGGCCTCGCGTTGTTGGCGTTGATCGCGACGCTCCGCTTTTATTTCGCGGCCGGGGCAACGATCGATACGTGGGTTACACGGGAGTATCGCTCGCTGTTTCAAGCGTTGTTCAACCTCACAATCCTGTTGGTATCCGGCGCGGGGATTCTCTGGCAGGTACAGAAGCTTCGGTAGCGACAAAAGCCCTGCTTGGCCTATTTCAGAGCGATCCACTGTGTGAACTACCCCACCCTACCGCTCGCCTGACGGCTCGCGCTTGAGGGTGGGGCTTCCTGTTTCTACGACGCGCTTTGCAGATACCGAGGTATCCACAGGGAGCGCAGTCTCCACAGGCGTTGATTCGGAGCGTCCCGCTCCTAACCGCTTTGTGATACCGCGAGAAAGAATGTTCCACGCCGCGTTCACGTCTCTATCCGCCTCGAAACCACACGCCGGACAGGAGTGTTCACGCACCCACAGTGGTTTCTCCGTCGAAACGCCGCAGGACGCACACTCTTTCGTCGTCCCACGAGGATTCACCGCGACAAAATGCGTTCCTTCCCGTTCGCACTTGTATTCGAGCATCCGCAGGAACGTTCCCCACGCCGCTCCCGCTCGGTTCCGCGAGTTGCCCGGCAGTTCAACCAAGCCCTTTGCGTCCAAGTCCTCCACGGCCACGAAGTCGTATTCGCGGGCGTAGTAGTTCGAGAGCTTGTGGAGGAAGTCCCGCCGCTTGTTCTTCAACTCGGCGTGACGCTCGGCCACGATTCGGCGTTGTTTCTCCCAATTCGCAGAGCCGTGTTCTTTCCGAGAGAGATCCCGCTGTGCGCGTTCCAATCGTTCGCGTTCGTCGGATAGGTCGAACGATTCGACAGCTGTTCCGTCGGTGTCGTGAGCGTACTTGAGAATCCCTACGTCGATGCCGACGCACTTCTCGGGGTTCTCCGGTTTCGCGGGCGGGTCGTCCGGGGTTTCGGCGCCCAGGATGGCATACCACTTCCCAGTCGGTTCCTGTTTGACTGTGACCGTCTTGATTTCAGCGTCCTCGGGGAGGGCGCGGTGGAAGGTGAGCGGGATTTCTCCGAGTTTCGAGAGCCACAGTTTTGTCCGACCGCTCGTGTTTTTGAGCTTGAAGCCGGATTGACTGTAGGTGAAACTGCGGTACTCGCTCGGAGCTTTCCACTTGAGTGTGCCGACGTGATAACCGTTCTCTTTGCGACCGCGAAGCGTTGAGAGGTTGTCGTACAGCCGTTGTACGACTTTCTGAAGGACTTTCGAGTGTACGTCTTTCAGGTCAGTCCACCACTTCTTGAGTCCCGGCAGGAGCTTCTGCTCTGAGTATGCCGAGGTGTCCTCGGTGCGGTTGAGTCGATGGAGGAAGTGGTTGTAGACCTGCCTACAGGTATCGACAGTCCACGTTAACTGTTGTTCGAGAGCGTCGGACGGTCGGAGTCGATACCGGTAGTTGTAGTTCACGAGCGTTCTTCGATGAGTTCGTCAAGTTGTCCGCGAACGAACGACGAGAGGTTGAGGTGGTTCTCCTCGACCCACTCGGCTTGGTCTTCGCGGATGGTGATGTTCTTCCGTCTCACGACATACGCATTATACGTATTTGTGCGTATAGTTGTTGCGATTGCGTGGGCCTGTGGGCCGAGCGTCGAACGTGTTTGCTACTCGTACGGCGCCGTATCCCCTCCCTACTCGCTCTCTTCGATCGCTCGTTGAGGAAGGGGCCTTAGCGCCTCAATTCAGGTAAAAACGGCTTGTAAAGAAACGGCATCCGCGACGCCATACAGCGTCGACAGTAACCCGTCAGTTGATAGCGACCACTTCAAGCTCAAAGTGGAGCGTTTCACCGGCCAGCGGCGGGTTGAAATCTACCTTCGAGACATCGTCGGCAACGTCGGTGATCTCGGCGGCTGCGCCCTGCTCGGTTTCGACGTACTGGCCGACCGCCGGCCGTTGGCCACCGAGCGTGGCAGCAAGCTCGTCGGTCTCGTACTCTTGGACGCGGTCTTCCGACCACTCGCCGTAGCCTTTCTCCGGCGGCACGTCGACAGATGTGGTCTCACCCTCGTCTAACCCTGGGAGGGCTTCTTCGATCCCAGCGATAACCTCGCCGGCCCCAACGGAGACGGTCAACGGGGTGAACTTTCGGTCTGGTTGAGCCTCAGCCAATCCGGATTCGGCTGCAACAGCCTCGCGTGAGGTGTCAAACACCGTTCCATCGTCGTCACGGCCAACATACTCGATAACGACCTCATCGCCGGATTCGATTGTCATAGAACAGATACATCACCGAGCCGAATAGGACTTGCGTTGGGTAGACCGTCGAAAGCGGGGACAGCAGGTGTCAGCTATTCCGGTTCCGGCGGCTCATCAGGGGTCAGGCCGGCCAGTCGCATCGCATTGCCGGTGACCCCGAGACTCATCCCCATGTCGCCGATGACGATCGCGCCAAGCACCGAGACGTAGCCGAACGGCGCGGCGACCGCCAACAGCAGCTTCACGGCCAGACTCGACCAGATATTCTGCCGGATGACGCCATCGGCGGTCTCCGAGAGGGTATGGAGGTAGGGGAGCCGACCCAGATCGTCAGCCATCAACGCGATGTCGGCGGTCTCCAGTGCGGTGTCGGTGCCGGCAGCACCCATGGCGACCCCGACGGTCGCCGTTGCCAACGCGGGGGCGTCGTTGATGCCGTCACCGACCATCGCCACCCCACCTGAGTGGGCCTCCCGGAGATCACCCACTGCATCGACCTTCGCCTCGGGGAGCAGGCTCGCCTGCACCTCGTCGACACCGACCTGCTCGCCGATCGCCTGGGCGGTGCGCTCGTTGTCGCCGGTCAACATGACGATCCGCTCGATCCCGTTGGCTCGAAGCTGATCGACAGCCCACGTCGCCTCGGGGCGTACGGTGTCAGCAATGGCGATCAGCCCCTCCAGTTTTTCGTCGGTGCCGACGAGCACGACAGTTTTACCAGCCTGTTGAAGCCGTGGGACCGTCTCCGCCAGCAGGTCGACGTACCGACCGTGTTCGCAGTCGGTTGCCTCCTCGACGACCGTCGGGTGCTCGTCGCTGGGGTCGGCGGCACCCGTTTCATCGGCGTCGATCGCGTCGGTCGTCAGCCCGCCGTCCGTTTTGAGGTGGGCATGATCGAGTTCGAAGCCCAATTCGGTGAACACCGATGGCTTGCCGGCGTAGTGGGTGACGCCGTCGATCTCGGCGCGAACGCCCTCACCGGTCAGCGCCTCGAAATCCTCAACCGGGCGGTCGCCGACGGCACCGGCCTCGCGGGCCTGGTCGACGATCGCGTCGGCGATCGGATGTTCGCTGCGTTGTTCAAGCGTGCTCGCGCAGTCTAAGAGCTCAGCTTCGGTTGTGTCGTTGAGCGGGATCACGTCGGTGACACCGAGATTACCGGTCGTCAGCGTCCCCGTCTTATCGAGCGCAACCGCTTCAACATCGCCCATCGCTTCGAGATGCGGGCCACCCTTGATCAACACGCCGTTGCGCGCCGCACTCGTCAGCCCAGAGACAACAGAAACGGGCGTTGAGATGACGAACGCACAGGGACAGGCGATCACCAGCAGCGTCAGCCCGCGAACGAACCACTCGGTGAACGCGCCCCAGCCGAGCAGCGGCGGCACCGCCATCGTCAACAACGCGGCGGCGACGACGATCGGGGTATAAACGGCCGCGAAGCGGTCGACGAACTGCTCGGTGTTGGTCTCCTCGCCTTCGGCGGCTGCAACCAGGTCGATCACGCGGGCGATCGTCGACTCACTGGCCGGCGCGGTCGCCTCGATCTCGATGTAGCCGGTCTCGGTCAGACTGCCCGCATACACCTCCGCGCCCGGTTCCTTATCCGCGGGGACGCTCTCGCCGGTGATCGGCGACTCATCGATCGCGCTGGAACCCTCACGAATCACGCCGTCGACAGGGATCTTCTCGCCGGGCCGGACGATCACGCGGTCGCCGATCTCGACGGCGTCGGCGGCGACGACCTGCTCCTCGCCGTCCTGTCTGACGGTTGCGGTCTCCGGGGACAGCGCCATCAACTCCCGCAGCGAGCCGCGGGCACGATCCATCGAATACCGTTCCAGCAGTTCGGCGATGCTGAACAACACCGCCAGCGTCGCCGCCTCGAAGGGAAGGTTGACCGCGAGCGCGCCGAGAATCCCGCCGCTCATCAGCAGGTCGATATCCAGACTGCGGTTGCGAAGCGAGGCGTAGCCGTTCCGCAGGATGATTACACCCGGGGCCGTCGCCGCGGCCACGTAGGCGACCGTATCGAGGCCGACCGGCGCGCCAGCAATCGTTGTGAGCGTTGGATTCGCAGCCGGGAGCACCCACTCAAACAGGATCCCGACCAGCAACAACACCCCGCCGACGGCGGTGCGGATCGCCCGCCCGCTTGTCCAGATCGCCATCGGGTCGGCGGATTCGTCGTCGTCGTCGACCTCGTAGCCGGCGGCCTCAACACGGCCACGGATCGATTCGGGTGTTGTCTGGTCGGGATCGTAACCGACGACAAGCGTTCCTGAGGCGGTTCGAGGATCGATGTCGGCGATCCCCGCGAGATCGCTCACGCTGGATTCAACTTTGCCAGCACAGGATGGACAGTCCATCGAGGGCACCGACAGCGAGAGGGTATCGAGACCGCCTTCGGCCAGGTCAGTCGTGGTCGACCCTGTCGCATCCGGTGGTGGAGACGGGGGTGCCTCAGCGGGATCGTCGCTCATTGAGTGGGACTACTCGCTCGATGGTTATTAACTCAACTGCTAAATAGCGCGTATATTACTAGAAGGATTGCGTCTCACGGCGTCGTTGTTAATAAGAGCACCACGACCACGATCGAGATGATCCTCACTACGATCTACGAGGATTTGCAGACCGGCTGCCTCTGGTGTGTGCCAAACTGGCGTGCGGTCGGCATCTGCTTCGTCGATGATTCCCGGTGCTCGCTCTGAGCGGTTTGTCAACCCTGACAGATTTTAAATATGATTTAGTATAAGAAGGAGTCTACTGCAGAGTGGTTCAGGCAGTCAATTCGTTTGGATTGAGCCAGATCAGGAACCCCTCTTCGTCCCGCTTTACCACACCTCCGAAGAGCGGTGAATCTGTGATCGTGTCGGCTTCAATTGCATCTGTGGGAATATCGGTGACGTTCGAAACTGTCGAGACAAGCCACCCGATGGCTCCGTCGCCATCGACAAGTTTCCTATCGAGCATGATGATGCGATTTGTCGCCTTGCCGCCATCGGTAACGAGCTCCGCTGGATCAAGTGACTCTCCTTCAAGCACGACCAGCGGATTGACAATTGTTGTCGTCAAGCCACGAAGATCCATCACTCCCTCAACGTGCGCTGGCGTGTTCGGCACCGATGTCATCTCACCCCTGTCAGTGATTTCGGTGACATACTCCAGTC
>NZ_QMDW01000014.1 GCF_003605635.1 Halonotius pteroides | reverse complement strand
CGTCCCGAATTTTTCGGGACGAGACACCCTTGAGCGAGTTGATGAACTTGGTAAGAAATGTTTGCCAGCGTGGGGTATTCAACATTCGACCAATTGTGGAACGGTCAGTAGTTGTCGGCTTCACACCCGGCGTGAACGGCTGGATTCTCGCCTTGAGAAAAGATAGCTGGTGGAACGCTGCCGCCCGTGGCTCGCCGCTGAAACCGTCGCACTTTTGCCCTCGCTCGGAGCACTACGGGTATGAATGCCGGTTGGGCGTATCTCGGGTTGGCTGCCATCTGCGTGATCGTCGGCGCGTATGTAGGGATGATCCAGGAGCGTCTGCTCGGAGATATCGTGCTGCTCATCTCTCTTCCACTGATCTACGTCGGATCGACGACCCTTGCTGCCGGCGACGTGGCCGAGAAACTAAGCGAAAACGCCATGGGGAGCAACACAGAATCGAGCACGGACGCTGACGACCCGTGAACCGGCGGCCGTATCCTTTTGCCCGCGCCCAACTAGCCTCCCGTATGCACCGCACGCGACGATGCCGACGACCACACCGACCGCCTACACCAACCACCCTTCGCTACCGATGAGTGCCAACCGGAAGGGCGATCGCCGCGAACGCGAGTTGGTCAACCAGCTTGATGCGGCCGGCTTTGCGGTCATGCGCGCACCGGCCAGCGGGAGTGCCACCGACCGTGACCTGCCGGACGTGCTGGCCGGCGACGACGGCCGATTTTATGCTATCGAGGCCAAATCATCCAGCGGCGATCCGATCTATCTCTCCGGCGAGGAGGTCGAGGCGTTGGTCTACTTCGCCCAGAACTTCGGCGCGAAGGCCCGCATCGCCGTCCGCTTTGATCGGGAGGACTGGTACTTCTTTCATCCGGGTGATCTCTATACGACCGACGGCGGCAACTACCGCGTCAAAAAGGAGACCGCCCTCGCCGACGGCACCGACTTCGACGAACTCGTCGGCCACAGCGAGCGGACGACGCTTGACGACCTCTGATCGCCCGACGCCGAACCGACACTGTCGTCGGCGGTTTCGAAGCCCTTTTGGGCTGGCCCGCAGAATCGGCGCGTATGGAAATCGACGCGGAGCTTCGCCGGCAGACCGTTGCGTCGTTGTTTGCCGTCGGGCTGTTCCTCGCGAGTCTTGTCGCCATCGGCGTCGTGTTCAACGGAACCGACGGCTTCGACCCGACCGGCGGCTTCGCGCTTGTCGCCGCGCTAGCCGGCTTCGTTCTGTTGATGGCCGCCGTCGGCTTCGGCCTTGCTCGTGCCGACGACTGATCGTTGTTACCGATCACGTAGGTCGCCTCCGCGTCTCGCCTTCTCACTTACCGCTGTCTACCGCTGCTTGCTCCCGCCAATCAACGAGATTCTGATCGGTCGTCTCTAGTTGGTGCTGGTAGTATGCCAGCGGATGGCCGGCAACCTTCCAGTGGTCGTCCTCGTTGTGACAGATCCCGTAGGTACTCAGCGTCTCACAGGACGGCGGCGGGTACTGCGTGCCGCGGTCGGCCTGCAGATACTCGATCTGGTAGCGAATCCCATCGGGATCGAGTGAGGATTCCCTACAGAAGGCGACGATCTCGTCGGCATCCATCCCGATCCCGGTGAGAAACGCCATCAGCGTGAACCCCTCGACGGCTTCGAGTTCGACCCCCTCTTCGGCCTTCTGGAGCAGATTCTCGATACACGGCGGGAACAGCTCGCGGGCGACGAAATCGATCTCGCCGACCGCAGGGCGTTCCGACAACAGCCGCCGTAGGTCTGTGAGTTCCGCCTCCAACTCGGCGGCGATTCCCTCGTCTTCGTCAAGGCCCTCGAAGGGCAGCCCCTCGGCGACCCGCCGGCGGATCGCCGCCCGCAGCAGCCGAAACAGCTCCTCGCGGTCGACCCGCACCTGCCCGTCGCTGAGTTCGCGGTTGACCAGTCGCCAGTCGTCGCCGAGGCCGGTCGCTAAATCGAGATACGTTCCCACCTCGATCCAAAACCACTCCGGAGCAGCCGCCGGCTGTGGCGTGTCGGCCTCGGGTGTGATCGCCCCATCAAGTCCGAGTTCGGCGATCAGCGTTTCGCGATCGAGGTTGGCGTCCGGCGTGCTTCGGAGTTCGCTGCCGGCGGCCTCAAGATCGTCTTTGAGCCGTTCGATCGCGGTTTTGGCCTCCGCGGCGGCGTACTTCTCGACGGCTGCCGGCGAGTCAAGCAGTGACACAAGAATGCGGGCGATCGGATACGACAGTAGCTCGTCTTCGACCCGCCACTCGTCGGATGTTTCGCTGTCGACACGGCCGGCCAACAGCGCGCGTTCGACGCGCTCGCGGCCGCGGTCGACGGCCGGCTCGTCGGTGGCGACAAGCGTGCCCAGATCGACACCTGTCTCCGTGACGGCCTCTCGGGCCGCCGCGAGAAACGGATACCGGGCGTCTCGTGGGGTGATCGCCATTGTATACGGCTTTCACAAGCAGGGCGAATAAGCCCGACGGTCAGCGGCGTTGCTGGTTCGCGGAACGCCACCGACGACGTAAATTATAATCACGGCGCGCCAAACTATCGGTCGTGCCGCGTTTCAGCTACCCCTGTCCTGGTTGTCGAACGACCAACAGCCTCCACGATCCCGACTGCCGGTTTGAGGGCACCCCGTGGCCAACCGTCGAAAAGGCGTATATCGATACCCTTGCCGTCCTCACCGCCGAGGAACTCACCGAGGCGGAGCTTCGGACGGCCATCGACAGCGAGTGGCGCGACCTCCACACCGCCGCGTTGGCGACGCTCAAATCGCTTAATCGGATCGAGCAGGCCGATGATGGCACGCTCCGACTGCTGACAGCCGCAGAGTACGCTGAGCAGGTCTCCGAGCCCTCGATCGAGCCGATGGCAACGATCTACGAACACGGCTCGGTGCCGGGCTGTCACGACAACGCGGTCTTTGCGATGATCGCGTGGTATGAGATGGTCGATCTTTCCTGGCCCGAAACAAAGAACAACGTCGTCACGTGGCTCCGGGAGTCCGGCGCGTGGGATCGCGGCGGGTTCGAGGAATCCTCCCCGGAGAAACTCGTCGAGAGCAAACGGCATGTGTATGCGTCAGGGTATGGCTGGAAACAGGCCGGCCAAGAGGCCAAAGCTGTCATCGATCGCCATCTCGGGTAGCTTTCTTTCTCCGAGCGTCGCTGTGGCCCCAGTCATATCGCCACTCGAAGCGAGCCCGAAGGAAACGCCTTTCATCGCCGGCCGCCCGACATCATCCAATGAGGCATCCCGCCGGTGAGTCGCCGTGAAGGTCGCCGAGGCGATCCCGGAGTTCGCCGACGCCTTCGGATTCGAGGAGTTCAACCGGATGCAGCGGGAGGCCCTGCCGGTCATTCTCGAAACTGATGACAATGTCGTCGCCAGCGCGCCGACCGCCGCCGGCAAAACCGCGCTCGCCGAGCTGGCGATCTGCCGCTGTCTGCGCGACGGTGGCACCGCGCTGTTCATGGCCCCGATGCGCGCACTCACGAACGAGAAGGAAGCCGAGTGGGATCGGTTTGAGGAACTCGGCTACTCCGTCTACGTCGTCACCGGCGAGCGCGATCTCAACCCCCGACGGGCCGAACGCGCCGATATCCTCGTGATGACACCCGAGAAGACCGATTCGGCGACGCGCAAACACGACTCGCCGCGCTATTCGTTCATTACCGATGTCGACTGCGTCGTCATCGACGAGGTGCATCTGTTGGACTCGGAAGGTCGCGGCGGCGTCCTTGAGGTAACGATCTCGCGGCTCCGGCGGCTCTGCGCGCCCCGGACCGTCGCGCTGTCAGCGACGATGCCGAACATCGACGACGTGGCCGGCTGGCTCGACGCACCGCCGGAGGCGACCTTCGAGTTCGGCGAGGCGTATCGCCCCGTCGAGCTCCACACCGACGTCCAGACCTACAGCCACGGTGACAACGCCTTCGCCGACAAATACCGCCGGCTCTACAGCGCCCTCGACAAGGTCGAACCCCACCTCCGCGAAGAGGGCCAGGCCATCGTCTTCGTCTCCTCCCGGCAGGACGCGGTGCGGGCGGCCGCCAAGGCCCGCGATGAGATCGCCGACCGCGATATCCCGATGGGTGCTCGCGGCGACTACGAGTTCCACAACGACGCGACGAAACTCAAAAACGACAGCCTCCGGAAAGGGGCTCCCGACGGTGTTGCCTTCCACCATGCGGGTCTCGGCAAGGACGATCGCAACAGGATCGAGGAGTGGTTCAAGCACGGCACGATCCAACTGCTCTTTTCAACCTCGACGCTGGCGTGGGGGGTCAACCTTCCGGCCCGCTGTGTCGTGATCCGTGACACCAAGTACCATGATCCGCTGGAGGGCGAGGTCGACATCAGCCCGCTCGATATCCTCCAGATGCTCGGCCGTGCCGGTCGGCCCGACTACGACGACGTGGGTTACGGCTGGGTGATCTGCGACCGCGAGGACGCCGACAAATACCGGCGGCTGCTTCGGGACGGCAAGGAGATCGAATCCCGGCTGGCTGACGATCTCGACGCCCATCTCAACGCCGAGATCGCGCTGGGGACGATCCGCGATCTCGACGACGTGATGGACTGGCTGGAGACGACGTTCTACTACCAGCGCGCCCATGCTAATCCCGAGGCCTACGATCCCGAGGGGCTCCGCGAGCGGGTGCGCTCGACGCTGGAAACGCTCGTCGAGCGCGGCTTCGTTGACACCGACAGCGACCTCGGTGTCGAGGGAACGCAACTCGGCCGGCTGGCGTCGAACTTCTATCTTCGATTGTCGACGGCCGTCGGCTTTGCCGACCTCGTCGAGCGCGACCGCCTCTCGGTCGATGCCGTTCTCGACGCCGTCGCCCGCGCCGAGGAGTTCGACAGCGTCTCCGCCCGGCAGGCCGAAACCGACGCCATCGACGAGGTGCTGGGCGACACCGATACCGACCTCGAAAACGGCCACCGGAAGGTGCTCGCTATTTTGCAGGCGAGCATGGACGACCGGGTGCCCTCGGGGCTCCGCAGCGACGCGTGGGTGATCAAGCAGAACGCCCTGCGCCTGCTGGCGGCACTGCATGCCTTCGCCGACCGGTTTGCTGGCCCGCGAGCGGCGAATCTCGTTCGCCGGATCGAAGCCCGCGTCGAACACGGCGTCTCCCGGGAGGCGGTCGGCCTCACCGCCATCGACGGCGTCGGCGCGGGCCGGGCCGAAACCCTTGCCACCGGCGGGCTGACGACGCCCGGCGACCTCGTTGCGGCCGGTGTTGACGAACTCACACGCGCCGGTCTCACGGCTGGTGTTGCCGAACGCGTCGCTGACGCGGCCAGCGAGTTGCCGCGGATCGCCGTTGAGTGGGGCGACTTTCCGACCAGCATCGCCCGCGGCGACAACGAGATGTGTGAGATTACGGTGCGAACGACCGCCGGGAGCGCGGCCGTCGGGATTCGTGTGACGGTCAACGGCGTCGAGATGAACGAAAAGCGGTGTTATCTGAGCGACGAAACGGCGGTTCCGGTCGGTGTGTTCGGGGCCGACGAGGATCTGGAGTTCACCGTCGAAGTGACGTTTCCCGAGTTGTCGTTGCCGCCGGTGCGGGCGAGTCGGTCGGTGACGGTGGAGTAGCGCGCTTTCGTTCCTCAGAGCCACTCGCCCGGCACATACAGCACCGTTTCTGAGAGGTCGTCCGTGACGGCATCGATTCGCCTGACGGCAGTAGCAATCTCACCAGGTGAGGCAGTTGGATCACACGCGAGGACGCCGGGAAACGGCTTACCCTTCAGTTCTGGGTCGGCCCCACGGAAGTCGGTGTCTTGGCTGAGAATCGCGCGATTCGTCTCGCGGGCGTACTCAAGTAGCACCTTGTCGTCAGCACTCAGCGGGAGTTCGTTGCCGACGACAGCGACATCGTGGCCTTCGCCATCGAGGGCCGACACAAACGCTGTCGGGACGTGTTCGTCGGCCAGCAGCCTCATACTTCGCGTTCGGACTGGATATCGGCATCGAGGTCGTCGGGGCCACGAACGACGGAAACACCGTCAGGAATCGACTGTCGCTCGGCTTGCACCTGGCGCATCTTCTCGGGATTGTCGTAGTAGTATGTAAGCGCGCGGTGGACATCCGCGATATCGAGGTCGTACTCCGCCGCGACGGCCATCGGTGACTCGCCGCCGTCGACGACGCGGGCGGCGATATGATGGACACCGATCCGCCGTCCCTCGATTCGCGGCGCGCCGCCGAGGGTGTCGGCTGTCGAGACAATCTCGCTCATTACGCCTCCGTACGCCGTCATCGCCTATAAAATCACGCTCGCAGTGATTTATCCCTCTATTCCTGTCCGACGCTGGATCTCTGCCCGTAACTCCGCGGAACCGTCGACAACGACATCGGCCGCCGAGAGGTCGGTCTCGCTGTTCGGCCCGGTTCGGTAGGCGATAACGACCATCCCGGCTCGCTTCCCGGCTTCGACGCCGTTTTTCGAATCCTCGACGACAAGACAGTCAGCCGGATCGATGCCGAGCACATCGGCTGCGTGTTCGTAGACATCGGGGGCTGGCTTTCCCTCGCCGTCGATGTCCTCCGCGCTGATCGTCTCGCCGACCGCGATATCGAACCGCTCGGTGACGATCTCGTGCCACGCTGGCGGCGCGGAGGTGACGATGGCGACAGTCACGTCGTTGGCTCCGAGTTCCGCGCGGAGATCGTGAAAGCCATCCAGCAACGAGACGCGCTCGCGGTAGATCCCACGGGCTGTCTCGTCGAAGATATCGATGAACTCGTCTTTGCTGATTTTCGGCTCGTAGTTCGCATCGAGATAGTCGTAGATCTCCTTGTAGTTCATCCCGGTCGTTTCGTCGAGATCCGGATACTCGCCGGCAAGCGTCGCCGGAAAAATGTGCTCGGGCTGTGCGTCGTGCCAGTAGCGCTCGGAGTCGACGATCACGCCGTCCATATCGAACAACACGGCCTGGCTCCCGCGTTCGGAGTCGTCCATACCGGCCTCTCATCGCCTTCGGGTAAAGACTCTCGCCCGTAGCTTTAGGCCACAAGCCGCGGCCACGGCGTCCCATGGCCGACCGCACCCGCATCCTCACCGGCGACTGCACCGTCGAGTTCGAAGGCACCCGCGACCGCACCCAACGCGGTCACGTGGTGATCTTGGTCAAACCCGACCGCACCGTTCTCGTCCACGACGCCGACGGCTACCAACCTGTTGGGTGGCTCACCCGCCCCGATGAGGTCACTGTCGAACACGACGGCGAGGGGTTCAGCCTCACCGCCGCGGCCGACGGCCAACAGCTCTCGGTTCGCTCTCACGACGCTGTCGGCGTCGAGTCGTTCCCGGTTTCGGAGGCCGGCGTCCCCGTCGGCGACTGCCCGCTCTGTACTGGTCAACTCGTCCGCACGCGCGGCGAAGTCAGCTGTCTCGACTGTGCCGAACAGTACGGCCTGCCGTCGGGAGCGACCGTGCTCGATTCCGCCTGCCCGGACTGCGGGCTCCCACAGATGCGCGTTGAACGCGGGGAGACCTTCGATCTCTGTGTCGATTACGCCTGTGAGTCGCTGTCGGCGGCCGTCCGCGAGCGATTCGATGAAGCCTACGATTGCCCGGACTGTGGCGCGCCGCTCCGCGTCCGCAGCCCCGACGGCCGCCTGTTTTTCGGCTGTGATGAGTATCCGGACTGTGAAACCTCGTTTTCGTTCCCGGCCGGCGTCGTCACTGATGTCTGTGACTGCGGCCTCCCACGGTTCAGAACGGCCTCCAGCGAGCGGTGTCTCGATGGAACGTGTGAGCATGATCGGCCGGTCTCCGAGACAGCTTCTGGTTGATCATCAGCACCGACGCTTCGCTGATCGCTGCTGGTGGCCCCACCGTCAGTGGCATCGTTTTCACTCGTCGATCGTCAGATCACTCTCAGCTAGCGGTCGCGCCGACTCCCAGTACCGACCGTGCCGATCTGTCGCCCACACCTCCACCTCCGGATCGTCGGTGTCGATAGCCGCCTGCAGCCGTCCGTCGTCGTCCCGCAACAACAGGCTCACCGTATCGTCGGCGACGGTCACCGCCAGCGGAACCGCGTCCTCGATGACACGAATCGTCGCCCTGTCTGCCGCCTGCAACTGTTGGAGTTGCCCGCGCAGCCCTGTTTCGTGAGCCACCGCATCGATCGCCGCCGCGGAGAACACGCCCTCGAACTGTCCGCCGTCGGCGACCCACTCGACGACCGCGGCCAGCGTCTGCTCATTGAACGCATGCGAGAAGATCCGCACCCGGGATGCCGCCTCGATCAGCTCGATCACCCGACTGATCGGCGCGCTCGGTCGGGTCTGAGTTGGGGTCGTAATCGTCGCCTCGCCCAGTCGGCCCAGATCAAAGCCAAGGCTGTCGGTCGGTAGCCACTCGCTCACCCCCCGGAGATGGAGTTCGGCCGCAAGGCTCTCGGAGAGTTCGGTCAGCCCCGAAGCGACAAGCCGCCCGGTCGCCGTCGCCGTGTACCCCTGTTCGGTTGCTCGCACCCAGTCACGTTCCTCGAAATCGCGGAGAATCCGGCCGAGCGTGGGCTGTGAGGCCCCGGTCTCAGCCGCCAACGCCTGCCGGTCGTGTGGGGCCTCGGCCACCAGCGTCAACACGTCGCCGCGGTTGGCCGACCGCGCGAGAAACTCCATCTCTGCGAAGACCCGATCCATGTCTTGTATTCCGGCCGCGGCCGCAAGTCGGTTTCGGCCGTTTTTCACACCATGAAATCACATCGAGACGCAGCGTGCTTCCACACCGAGACTACCATTCACAAACGGCATGATTGTCTCGCCGTGCAGCGATTTCTGGATTGGTTTATGCCCGTTCGGCCCCTTCCGTTGAGTATGATCGATACTGTCTTTCGCTCTGTCTCCTCCCGCGGTTTCGATGGATCGGAGGGCCGATGACGCTACGCAATCACCGTTGGTCGGCCGCGTTTCTCGCGGTGAGCGTCCTGTTCGGCGGGACGTTCGTCGCAGCGAAGGCTGGGCTTGCGGATATCCCACCGCTGCTGCTTGTTGCCGTGCGGTTTGATCTGGCAGCCCTCGTACTCGGTGGCTACGTCCTCTACACACACGACGTGCGTGATCTCATCCCGCGAACTCGCGGTGACATCGCGGGGATTCTCGCGGCTGGCGTCCTCGCGATCGGTCTCGCCAACGGGCTGTTGTTCCTTGGCCAGGGGTCGGTTACCAGCGGTGTTGGCGCGATCCTCTTTGCGCTCGTGCCGATCTTCACGCCGCTGTTTGCGGGCGTCCTGCTCAGCGACGAACAGCTCTCAGCGACCGGCGCGGTCGGCACCCTTCTCGGCCTCGTCGGCGTCGGCATGGTCATCGAGCTCACGCCAGCAACGTTGCGGGCGACCCTTACCGGCGGTGCGGCGATCGTGCTGGCGGGGGCGGTCAGTCTCGCTCTTGGCACCGTGTTGATCCGCCGCTCGTCGCCGGGGCTGTCGAGTACGGTTCGCACCGCGTGGGCCCTCCCGGTCAGCGCGGGGCTACTCCACACGCTCAGCTTCGCTACCGGTGAGTCGGTCGCCGCGGCGACGTGGACGCCGTCGGCACTGCTCTCGGTCGGCTACCTCGGCGTTTTTGCCGGCGCGCTCGCCTATATCATCCATTTCAATCTGCTTGATGCGGTCGGCGCGACCCGGTCGAGTCTCGTCTTCTATGTCAGCCCGGTCGTCGCCACCCTCGGCGGCTGGCTCCTGCTTGGGGAGTCGTTGTCGGCGATGACGGTCGCAGGCTTCGGCGTGATCGTCGTTGGCTTCGGGATCATCGGTGCGGAGGAGTTGGCCCCGCTGGCCCGCCGAGGTCGCCACCGTCTCGCAACGTGGTGGCGAACCACCGCAAACAGCCGCGCCGACGCCGGCCGCTACAGCAGCGAGTAGCGCGACACCACGGTCAACGCCGACGGGAAAGGTCTATTCACCTTGCTACGTTGAGCCCAACCAATGAGCGAACAGATAGACGTTGATTTCGGCGACACCGGTCTTGTCCCCGCGGTCGCACAAGATGCTGACTCGAAGGATGTGTTGATGCTCGCGTATGTTTCACCCGAGGCGCTCGACAAGACATTGGAAACCGGTCGGGCTCACTACTACTCTCGCAGCCGCGATGAACTCTGGGAGAAAGGCGCGAGTAGCGGCCATACCCAATCTGTCAGGGAGGTTCGAGTCGACTGCGACGCCGACACCCTGCTGTATCTTGTCGAGCAGGAAGGGGGGGCGTGTCACACCGGCCACGAGAGCTGTTTCTATCGCACCATCGACGGCGAAACCGTCGGCACAAAAGTTTTCGATCCCGATGCAGTCTACGAGTAACATGGTCGACTCCGCCGCGCAGTCGTCGCCGCCCGACGTCGTCGACGACCTTCGCGCTGCTGCTGACCGCGTTGCGGCCGCTGAGGCCGCTATCGACGAACACGGCGAAACCAGCGTCGAAGCTGCTGCGGACGCCTACCGGAACGCAACACGTCTGCTCGACAGCTATGAGGACAGCGCGACCGGCACCGGTGATTTCACCGCGTATCTCCAGTTCCAAACTGAGATCCTCGAACTCGTCGATGCCCTTTCCGACGACACCTTCGCCGCCGACGCCTTCCAGCGCGTCAGCGACCGCCTCGACAAACGCCGGCTGAACGAATCCGATTTCGAGTTCGCCCGCGAGGAGATCGAGGCTGCCGGCGAGGCTGTCGCAATGCTGGAAGAACGGGAGGCCGCGATCGATGCCTATCGAGCGGCCCGTGGCGACGCCGACGAGCGGCTGGCCGAACTCCGCGAGGAGGCCGACCGCCTCCGTGACCTCCAACGGCTCGCCGACGTTGATCTCGCTGTCTCCACGGAGCCGTTGCGGGAGCGCGTCGATGCCTACAATACGGCTGTTCGTACCGGTTTCGAGCGATTCAGAGAAACCCGCCCGGCCCGTGAGCTGTGTACCCTCCTCAGCGATGCAGCCGACCGTCCACTGGTCGGCGTCGACCGCCCGCCGCGGGATCTTCTCGAGTACATTGATTCCAAGCCTGCTGGAACCGAGCCGTTGGCCGAACTCGTCGAGTACGCCGACTACTCGCCGTCAAAACTGGAACACTATGTCGACGACCCTGGCGCGCTCCGCACCTCGGTTGCGGTACACCAGACCTATCTCGACCGCCTCGATGCTGCGGCCTTCTGTGTCGGGTGGCCGCCCGCCGAGGCCGCGACGCTCCGAGCGCGCCTCGATGAGGTGGCTCCGTTCGTTCGTCGGCTTGAGTCAGCCCTCACAGACGACGACAGCGGCGACGATGAGAGCAGCAACGCCGCCACTGATGATGCCGGCGATGCTGCTGACGCCACCGCTATCGAAGCCCCTCGCCGCCGTCTGGCTCGGTTTACGCGTCGCGACAACTACGAGCGTCTCCGCGAGGTCGCCGTCGCCGAGGCTGAGCTGACAGACGATGAGTACGACCGCGTTGCCAACGGGGCCGTCGACGACGATCTCGCCGCCGTCACCGACGCGATCAGCGAGATCGAAGCCGCCCTCGATGAGACGGCACGTGCGTAGCCGGCTGCCTACGTTCTCGATGCTCCCGTCACGACAGCGGTCTGCGTGCTGATATGTGACTGAGTAATCAACTGTGTGCTCTCGTATTACCTGACATCCTGGCGCAATTAACCTTTAGTCTATCACAGATAATTATGATAGTGGCTATGAAGAAACTGATCAACGAGTCGGACGATGTCGTCGATGAAATGCTCGATGGAATGACTGCGGCGTACCCCGACCTGCGGCGACTGCCTGACACGCAGGTACTCGTCCGTGACGACGCGCCTGTTGCTGGCAAGGTCGGCGTCGTCTCCGGCGGTGGCAGCGGCCACGAGCCGACCCACGGCGGCTATATCGGCGACGGCATGCTCGACGGGGCGGCCGCCGGCGACGTCTTCTCCTCGCCGACCGCCGACGAGTTTGAGGCCCTGCTCGACGCCACCGACAGCGGCGAAGGGGTACTCGCAGTCATCAAAAACTACGAGGGCGACGTGATGAACTTCGAGACCGCCATCGAGATGGTCGAGATGGAGGGTACCGATGTCGCCACGGTCGTCGTCAACGACGATGTGGCCGTCGAGGATTCGCTGTATACGTCGGGCCGCCGTGGGGTCTGTGGGACGATCCTCGTCCACAAGGCCGCCGGCGCGAAAGCCGCCGCAGGCGCGGATCTCGATGAGGCACAGCGGGTCGCACAGAAGGTTGTCGACAACACCGCGACGATGGGGATGGCCCTCACGTCCTGCGTAACGCCCGAAAAGGGTGAAGCGACGTTCGATCTGCCAGACGACGAGATCGAACTCGGGATCGGGATCCACGGCGAGCCGGGCACCGAGCGCACCGACGTGATGTCGGCCGACGAGATCACCGAGGAGCTCACCGAAGGCGTCCTTGACGACCTCGATCTCGACGAGGGCCAGGAGGTCGTCACCATCGTCAACGGGATGGGCGGGACGCCGCTGATGGAGCTGTTCGTCGTCAACCGCAAGCTCCAGGAGCTCATCGGCGACCACGGCCTCGAAACGTGGGACGCGTGGGTCGGCGACTACATGACCTCCCTGGATATGGCGGGGGCGTCGATCACGGTCTGTGCGGTCGACGACGAGCTCAAAGAGCTGCTCGACGCGCCGGCCGACACCCCGGGTCTGACAGTGCAATGAGCGGGGACGGAGCCGTCGTCGTCGCCGCCGTCGAAGCCGTTGCCGACCGCATCCAAGCCGAACGCGACCACCTAACCGACCTCGACTCCGCGATCGGCGACGCCGACCACGGCGGCAACATGGCCCGCGGCTGGGCCGAAGCCGCCGAGGCCGTCGCCGATCTTGCTGATCCCGACGCCCAAACCGCGGTAAAAACCGCGGGCAAAACCGTCCTCTCCGAGGTCGGTGGCGCGGCTGGCCCGCTGTACGGCGGGTCACTCGTCTTCGCCAGCCAGGAGCTGGAGGGCGGGGTTACGCCCGAAACCGCGGTCGCCTTCGCGGAGACCTATCTCGAAAAGGTGCAAGACCGCGGCGACGCCAGCGTCGGTGCCGGGACGATGGTTGACGCGTTGACACCGGCTGTTCACACGTTCAAGAAATCCATCGAGACCGACGAGCTGCCGCCGCTTGAGGCCCTCACCAAGGCGGTCGCCGCTGCCGAGGCCGGCGTGCAGTTTACCGTGCCGATCCGGGCGAGTAAGGGCCGGGCCTCGTATCTCGGCTGGCGATCAGTCGGCCATCAGGATCCTGGCGCGACGAGTACGCTCTACATCATGGAGGAACTGCTGGCTGTCGCTGCCGGCCACCTCGACAGCGAGGTGCCGGATGTCGACGCCTCGTCGCCGACAATCCCGGATGCGGAGGCCGCCGAGGAGTGATGGTTGGGCTTGTCGTCGTCTCCCACAGCAGGAAGGCTGCCGACGGCATCGTCGAGGTCGCCGCCGAGATGGGTGGCGACACCCCCATCGAGGCCGCCGGTGGCGATGGCGACGGGGTAATCGGCACCAATGTCGACCGCATCAGCAACGCCTTAGTCGCCGCCGACGATGGCGATGGCGTCGTCGTTCTCGTCGATCTCGGCAGCGCGGTCATGAACGCCGAGGTCGCCATCGAGATGCACGACGGCGAGGCGGTCATCGCCGACAGCCCCGTGCTTGAGGGCGCGGTCAACGCCGCCGTTGCCGCGACCGACCCGAATGCGACACTAGAGTCTGTGGTCGAACAGGCTGAGGCCGCCGTTGCTATCGACAAAACCTGAGCGCGGCTCCCGTTGTCGCCGTTTTAGACGCCCGGGATGCCGAACGCGCCGATCCCGAGACTGAAGAGGCTGTTTGTGACAAACAGGATAACCGACGCCGCGAGCCAGGCGATAACGCCGATGGCCCCGGCGTTCATCCAGCCGCCAGGGTATCGCCAGTTGATGACCCCAACCCAGACAACGAGTGCGATGAGGGGGCCGATCAGCGGCACCCACGAGGTAAGCGCCCAGCTGATCGCACCGAGAAACGCCGTCATGATCGCGTGACTGTAGTCGTCGATGTCGACGATGACCCACGCGCTGAGCGAGATCGCCAGGCCGCCGACGAGGAGGGCGACGACAAACGAGATGAGGCCGCCGATGATGGGTGGCATACCTGATTGATCCGTCGCGTACGTATGTACGTGTCCACTGGTAGACGCGCTTGTGTGCGGGCGGACATGCTTGTACGCACAGTCGCGGGTGTTGAACGCTCCTGTGGTGCGCTGGAGTGCTCGGTGGATCGTATATAAATCGCGCCGAAGCCGGGATGTTTCCCACGTAAAGATGCATGATAACATGCAGCATGAAACACTCACATCCCGCTGCTTGCTGTGTATTTTTCCGATTCGGTGATCGTGGCTTCGTTCATCGCTGTCGACCACGACCAACACGCTTATATAGAATCACAAACAATCACGCAGTGAACTATGAGTCAGCGCATGCAGCAGGGTCAACCGATGATCATTCTCGGAGAGGACTCTCAGCGCGTCCAGGATAAGGACGCCCAGCAGTACAACATCTCGGCCGCTCGGGCGGTCGCCGACTCCGTCCGATCGACACTCGGTCCGAAAGGGATGGACAAGATGCTCGTCAGCTCGACGGGCGATGTCACCGTCACCAACGACGGTGTCACCATCCTCACCGAGATGGATATCGACAATCCGACCGCCGAGATGATCGTTGAGGTCGCCGAAACCCAAGAGGACGAGGCCGGCGACGGGACGACCACCGCGGTCGCCATCGCGGGTGAACTCCTGAAAAACGCCGAGGATCTCCTCGATCAAGAGATTCACCCGACGGCGATCATCAAGGGCTTCCACCTCGCCAGCGAGCAGGCCCGCGACGAGGTCGACAACATCGCCGAACCCGTCGACCCTGACGACGAAGATCTGCTCAAGAAGGTCGCCGAGACCTCGATGACCGGCAAGGGCGCGGAGCTCGAAAAGGACGTACTCGCCGACCTCGTCGTCCGCGCCGTCCAGCAGATCACGGTCGCAGCCGACGATGGCTCTCACGTCGTCGACCTCCAGAACCTCAACATCGAAACCCAGACCGGCCGCTCCGCCGGCGACAGCGAGCTTCTTGTTGGTGCTGTCATCGACAAGGATCCTGTCGTCGACGACATGCCAGCCAGCTTCGAGACCGCTGACACGCTGCTGCTCAATGAGGCCATCGAGGTCGAGGAAACCGACGTTGACACGCAGGTCTCGATCGAGTCCCCAGACCAGCTCCAGAACTTCCTTGATCAGGAGGAAGAACAGCTCAAAGCAAAGGTCGACCAGATCGTCGAGAGCGGTGCTGACGTGGTCTTCTGTCAGAAGGGCATCGATGACCTCGCCCAACACTACCTCGCCAAGGAGGGCGTGTTGGCGATCCGACGCACCAAGAAGTCCGATATCAAGTTCCTCAAAAACGTTCTCGGCGGCTCCGTCGTCTCCGATATCGACTCCCTGACGGCCGGCGACCTCGGCAACGGCTCGATCAGCCGTGACGACGAGGATGAACTGTTCTACGTCGAAGGCAACGGCGACGAGGTACACGGCGTCACGCTCCTGCTTCGTGGCTCGACCGACCACGTCGTCGACGAGCTTGAACGCGGTATCAGTGACGCGATCGATGTTGTCTCGACGACGGTCTCCGACGGCCGCGTGCTCGCCGGCGGCGGCGCGCCCGAGGTCGAACTCGCCTCCCGGCTCCGCGATTACGCCGACAGCATTGAGGGCCGCGAACAGCTCGCCGTCGAAGCCTTCGCTGACTCCCTTGAGCTCGTGCCCCGCGTACTCGCCGAGAACGCTGGGCTGGACTCCATCGACTCGCTGGTCGATCTCCGCGCCGAACACGAAAGCGGCGACACCCACGCCGGCCTCGATGCGACAACCGGTGAGGTGACCGACACCTTCGATGCTGGCGTTGTTGAGCCGGCTCACGCCAAAGAGCAGGCCGTCGCGTCCGCTGCTGAGGCCGCGAATCTCGTCTTGAAGATCGACGACATCATCTCCGCCGGCGACCTCTCGACGGACAAGGAGGATGACCAGGGCGGCCCCGGCGGTGCTGGCGGGATGGGCGGCATGGGCGGTATGGGTGGCATGGGCGGCGCAATGTGAAGGTCAGGCCACTGACTTTCCCATACGCAACCGAGCAAGCTCGGTGACGCGATGTAACTGGGGCGGGACAACACGAGCCACTGCGAGTCCCAAACCGCCTCAATGCCGAGTGGGCACAGCCCGCGAGACGAAACGCTCGGTCACACATCCCTTCCTTGCTCGCTTTGACCGCTATCTCGGCTGTTACCCACCCGTCAATAGACACGCTGATTCCCGATTTTTCGTGTCGAACCTCTCGAAACCGTGGTCACGAGCGAGTCTGGTCGTCCGATAGATTTGCTCGTCAGTGAATTCTCGACCAGTTGTTTCGCCGTACTCGATAGCATGAGTTTTTTGTCGACAACCTCAGATTTCGGTCGAACACTAGGAGCCGAGAAATAACGCTCGTGGGCCTCTTTGACCACGAGGTGGGCGACGATCTGAACAAACCCGCGGACACCGCCGTCAAAGCGTTTGTGCCAGGTTCGCGACAGCGCTGACCTGTCGGGGATATGATCCAAGTCGAACACCTCAGCGAACCCTTGATACCGAGTTCATGTTCGATAACTGCCGCCCGTGATCTCTCGGTAAATGAGAAGTCGGGTTCTCCCAAGAAATGATGCGAAGCAGGGTGCCACTCAGGATATGCGTCAGCAGGTAATGCAGTTCGAATCGAACTTTTTCCAATACCCGACGAGAGAGAGTCGCCCGCTCTCAACTGTTCAGTTATCTCAATCCCCACACTGTAGGCATCGGTCATTCGGCGGGCACGATCTGAAAGCGGATCCAACAACTCCGGCATCTCAATCGGCATATGCTAACATTATAGAATAAGGGTTGCGTCGAAATCAGGGTGATTGTCGACTAACAGCAATCGTCAGTATCGCACGCATCGCCGTAGTCGACACCGATCTCCTCGGTGATCGTGTCGTTACACCGAAGCAGCAGCGAGTCGAACTCTGTCGACTCTTCTTGGGCATTACGGAGTTCCTCTCCGAGTGCTTCAGCGGCCGCAAGCACACTGTCGTCAGTAGTGCTCAACAGCACCCACCTCCCGACGTCTGGGCGAACTCCATGCCGATGGGCTCGCTGATAACGTCGTTCGTCTGTTGGAGCAGCTCAATGAGTTCCGACTGTGCCGCTCGGTGCTGTTGAATCGTCTCGTTGTTCGAGAGATCGGATTGAAGCTCCTGGAGTTCAGCCATGAGCTCTTGATCGAAGTTCTCTTGTAGCTGTTGTTGTTTTTGCTGGTAGGTTTCGAGTAGTTCCGTCGCTTCTTGATCAGCTTCGAGCTGCTCACTCGCTTCGACGAACTGCTGGTAGGTCTCGCTGTTTTCAACAGCGTCGACAAATGCCTGCAGTTTCGCCTCGACAGTGTCAACTGATTCGGCGTCGCTCATTGCTGTGGCACCCCCGTAACCTGTTCATCGAGAGCATCAAGCCCAGTCACTGCGCCGCCGAACGCGCTGAGTTCATCAAGGCCAATCGGCTCATCCTGTCGGAGTGGCGCGAGCATCATCGGCGTCTCGAAGCGATCCTTGATCTCGCCCAGATACTGCTGTTGTTGGGCTCGCCGGTTGGCGAAGAAGGCGTTATCGCCGTACTCCTCGGGCAGGAGGTAGTTAGCGACGACAAACGCGGTCTCGATGCCGACCTGATCCTTCAAATCCTCGGCCGCCCGGTGGGCCTCCATCATCGGCGTATACTCGGGGTACATCACGAAGGCGAACGAACTCTTATCGGGGTTCTGCATTGTCTCGATGACGGTGTCGTACTGATCGCCCTTCGCGGGAGCCGTACCTTTCGTCAGTGAGCCGAGATCCATGAACCCCTTCCAGTCCGAGGGGAGTTCGAGCAGTCGCAGGGTGTGACCGGTCGGAGCAGTATCGAAGACGACGATATCGTAGCCATCCTCCTCGAAGTAGGCCACGAACTTCTCAAGGGCTGCCATCTCCTCAGCACACGGCGACTCCAATTCCTCCTCGACGTTAGCGATGGCCGCATCAACGTCGACCTGGGTATCCTCTTTGTTCTCGTACATCTCGGTGACGTGATCGAGAACCTGCTCACGGTACTCTTCGAGGGCTTTCTCCTGGTCGATGCGGGCTGCATCGAGGTTTGCTTGGCTCACCGAGGTCGGATCGTGGCCGACGGCTTCGCCGAAGATGTCTTCGAGATGCGCGGCTGGGTCGGTCGTGACCACGAGCGTCTCGTAGCCCGCTTCGGCGAGTTTGGTCGCCGACGTTGCAGCGATGGTGCTTTTGCCGACACCGCCTTTCCCGGTGAAAAACAGGTAGCGCGTCTCGCCGTCGACCGGCTTGAGGTTCTCGGTGACCGCCTTTGGATCGGTCAGCGAATCGAAATCGACCGCCTCCTCGGTGTCGACGCTGGTTGCCGACCCGACGTTGACGGTGGCCTCGTCGCCATCGTAGAGAACACCACCAACATCAGCGAGCAGGTCGAGACCGGCAATCTCGCCGGGCTGGAGCGGGTAGGTTGCCATCGCATCGGCGTCGAACTCGGATTTGGCGCGTTTGATGACTGCCTGTTCGTCCTCGCGTTTTCCTTCGAAGAAGGGATCCTCACAGACTGAGTTGGGCAGATAGCCGTTGATGATCAGCAATTGGGATTCGATGCCAAGTTCGCTTAGATCAGACGCACTCCTTTCGATCTCGTCGACAGAGGAGTCCTCGGGTTTCCCGACGAACGCAAACGAGGTTTTCTCGCTGTCCTGCAGTGTGTCAATGGCACGCTCGTACTCCTGTTTCCGGTCTTCCATCGAGGCTGCGGGGCCGATACAGGTCGACCCACCCTTTTCGAGTTCGTCATTCCAGTCGGACGGCAGTTCCATGAGCCGGATGGTATGGCCCGTGGGTGCGGTATCGAAGACAACCACATCGTACTCCGGAGAATCCATGAAATCAACGAAGTTGTCGAAGGCAGCAATCTCTTCGACACACGGACTGTTGAGCTGTTCTTCAACAGCCGCTATCTGCTCGTCGTCAAGCAGTTCCCGCATCGGCTCAATGGTCTCTTGGCGGTAGTCCTCGGCGGCCTGATCGGGATCGATCTCGATAGCCGAGAGGTTGTCGACTCCATCGATACCAGTCACTTCGTGGCCGATCTCTTGGCCGAAGATGTCCGAGAGGTTTGGCGCGGGATCAGTTGTAACGAGAAGCGTATTATAGTCGTTATCGGCGAGCCATGTTGCGGTCGCACAACTGACTGTACTCTTGCCGACACCGCCTTTCCCGCTAAAGAAAACGAACTCTGTGTCATCACTACTCGGTTCGACGATGTCTCGTGCGTCTGTCGTTGTTTGCGTTGTTGCCATTCAGTCGGCCTCCTGGGTCTGGGGTTGGTTTGCGCGCAGTTCGGCTGCCAGTTCGTCGTAGGAGAGGTACTCCTCCTTGGCGACAATCTCGCCGTCGACGGTCGTGATCGGGAGGATCTCGGGGCCGTTCTCCTCGACAAGATCGTAGATCTCCTGGGTGTTGAGGAACTCGTCGATGTTATGCTGCATGTTGGCACGTGAAATTTCGGCGGCCTCGAACTCCTCTTCGAGTTGATCAAGTGCAGCACTCAGTTCGACAAGTTCGTCGTCAGGGTCGGGTCCGCAGACACCTGTTGAACAACACATCGCTTCTTCGTAAAGTTGGATTTGAGTCATTGGGGGGTCGTTTGAGTATTGATCAAGCGGGTCTCGACTAGTTGGAACCGTCGACTGTGATTGGAACTCGTTTTGGACTCATTTGAACAAAAGATGAACCGTTTACCTAAACGTTTCGGTGATCACTAAACTGACAGTCGGCGGATTTAGTCTTGGTAAGAGGCGAATCATACCGTTGCACGCTATTTATTAAAACCTGTGGAAACTCAATAATCGGTTCAGAGCAGGCAACCGTGTCCTAATATGTTCCCGCCCCTCACTGGTCGTGTCGAGTGTCTCTTCTATCAGTATAGCGTATAGCGTGCCAATCAAAATCAGATTAGCATATTCTAAATCGTTTTGTTGCAGAGTAACTACTGACCAACAGATGACTACAAAAGAATTAATCTACCCATCGCTCAAGTAACTGTATGTCAGCAAGCGACCGACTCCAACGGTATCTCTCCGACGAGCGGGGGAGCTGTACGAGCGACGCGCTCCAAGAGCGACTCGAAGAACTCAAACAGTTGGATGCATCCATCGGTGGCCCTGATCTCGAAGCAGATGTCGACTTGCTGTCCGCACTATCTAACGAAACTCGGTACAAAATCGTCCGAATCCTCCATACTGCTGGTGAGGAGCTGTGTGTCTGTGAATTCGCACCATTACTTGATGTGAGCGACAGCGCAATTAGCCATGCACTCTCTCAGCTCACCGAGGCTGGGCTCCTCACACGACGAAAAGATGGGAAGTGGCGCAAATACAAGACAACAAATCGGGCCACTGCTATACTAATCGCACTCGACGGCTCTCGATCCGTTGTCTTATAACTACTACCGGTCGGCGGACTGTGCTATTGAGACATATATATTTCACATACAAGTTCTAAACTCTGTGGCATTAAATTTATTTTTCATGCAAGACAATACGTCAGTTGCCCTAGGATTTGTTTGTGTACAGAACGCTGGTCGTAGTCAGATGTCGACGGCGTTCGCCGAACGTGAGCGTGACCGTCGTGGCCTTGAAGACAGTGTTGAGATCATTACCGGTGGTACTCACCCCGCCGACAGCGTCCACAAAGAGGTCGTAACAGTCATGAAAGATCACGATATCGATCTTTCGGATCGAACACCACGGGAGGTCTCAACCGAGGAGCTCGAATCGTGTGATGTCGTCGCCACGATGGGTTGTTCGACCCTCGAACTCGATGCAGAGGATGTTGAGGTTCGTGACTGGGCACTGGATGATCCTGATAGTCAAGCACTCGATCAAGTTCGTGCGATCCGAGATAATATCGAACAGCGGGTCACAAATTTGTTCGACGAAGTCGACACGACCGGTTCACAGTACATACAGGGTTTGGTGGAACGGTAATCGAGTGATTGAGGATTTTTATTGGTATAACACCGTATTTCATATCACTTCTTTGAGTGAGAAACTAAAATACGTATCAAAACTTATTTTCGAAGTTGTGAGACTTAGAGCTTGATACTGATCAACCGATTCGTGATCCGATACAACTCCCGTTGAGCATGCCAAACTGAACAGCGTTTAATCAAAGACCAACCAGACCGGCCACAGCAGTCTCCGTCTCGCTACTATCTATCGACTCACCATGGAGCCGCTCTGCCAGTGAACTGATTTGTTCGCCCATCACAACTGTCTATCAACTACCGGAACCACGAGATCACCGAGCCAGCCAAGAGAAACAACCCGACAGTGATCAACGCTCCACCTGTCCACAGCGACTCGTCGATCACAAGGACGCCGGCTGCTGTCGCCACGGCTCCAACCACGAATGCAAGGATCTTCCATACGCTGTTCGGAATGAATTCGACGATAACATCAAGAAGCAACTCAACTATCTCATCGATCATAGTATATCGGGTGTGTATCTATCTCATTAACCAGCAGGGCACTGTTTCAGAATGAGCAACCCAGGGCACGGTTGGGTGCCGGTAGGCGAAATTCACTCATCGCCCGCGAGCAGGGCAATTCTCGCTCGTTGGAGCAAGGCAGCCACTGCTGCTATCTGATTCTGAAACACCGGTTGTGGATATAAGTCGATCCAGATTTTTGTCTCGCTATGAGCGACACAGCATCGACAGGGACAATCAGACGGCAATTTCCCGTGGTTGCCGGTACAGGGGGCCTTGCTTGGAGTGCTGGCTGCGTCAACGTGAGCGTTGATTCTGACAGTGGTGAAGACGCAACGTATGATGACTATCTCTCGGATGCCAATGGCTACGATGGATTTCAGGCCGACGGCGACAAACGGTACGGTGTCGTCAGGCGGGTACACACCGGCCGGGTGCAAATCAAGGTCGGAAGTCCCACTGACAGTGGTCTCTTTGCGAATCGGGTTGGAGCAGGCAGTGAATCGTCCGGTTCGATCGAAAACACGTTTCTTCCGGCAGCAATCGAAACTGCTCCTGGAACCACTGTCGAATGGGTTTGGATCGGCGACGGCGGCCGATATACTGTCGTCGCCAAGGATGGGTCGTTTGCAAGTGGGTACCATACTGAACAGGGTGCAACATTTACACACACGTTTGAGGACAACGGCGTGACACGGTATCATTCCGTGTCACACGAGGAGATGAAGGGCGTCGTGGACATGATCAACTGACCATGGAACCAACAGAAACGCTGTCTCCGCCACACGTCTCGTTGCCTGACGCAAAGCTAGTTTCTGTAGTGGTGGCCAATACCATCCCTGTTGTTGGACTGCTCGCCTTCGATACGTCGGCAGCAGTGCTACTGACGTTTTATTGGCTTGAACTCGGCGTGCTTTCGGTCTGGGCTATCGTGCGAGCCCTGTTTGCCGGCGAGCGACCCAGTAAACAGACCGAAGGTGAAGCGTTCAGCGGCCCTCAATGGGCAACGTTCCGGGCTATCGCATCAAGTCGGCTCTTCGACCGATGGCGGGATTCGTTTTCCATCGACCACAGTTGGAAGGATATCCGATTCACCATTCCACGAACCGATGTTGGCGTCTATCTTGGAACGATTCCCGCGCTTGTGTTCGTGATCTTCTTTCTTGCCGTGGTGTGGCTTGGCTTTGGCGGTGTGGTCGCTGGCCCGGCTGTTGCCGCGAGTAATGCGACCGATCTACCCGTGTGGGTGGTCACCGGCACCGGAGTCGTCTTTCTGAGCGAGGGTGGTCAAACAGCCCGAGACTATTTTTATAAGGGCCGCCACCGCGAAACAGCTGTTTCGGATGCGTTTAAACACGTGTTTTACCAAGGATTGGTCATGGTTGCTGCCGGACTGACAGTCCTACTGATCGCGTATGGATTTGCGGAGGGTAAAGCGGTCAGTGTCGAGGGAGCAGCCAGTGGCCCACTCATCTTCACTGCCGTTGCTGGCAAATTCACTACCGAACTCGCGATGTACTACCTCGATAGGCTCAATGAACCACTTTTAGAGAAGATCTGAGACGATAACGATACACTTCAGCCCGGTTGCTGATCGATATACACAGACACCGTACCGACCCTTTTTTGATCTCACCGGCTGCAGATCGCGATATGCGTTCTGCCCTCCGATATGCGGTTTCGACAGCTGTTGGACTGGCTGTAACGATTCTTGTCGGGGAATTAGCTTCGGGAGACTGGCTTATCACACTCTCGCTGATGCCGCTCTATGCAGCTGCAACATCGATGGGTATCGCCCATCGCGAGTGGTGGATACAATCCGATTATGAGTTCCCGCCAAGCGCGGGGGCCGCCGTTGGCGGGGTTGGTGCACTCACCGGGGGCGCGCTGATCCGGACATCGATACCAGCCGCTACCGCAGGGTTCGGGCTGCTTTTGCTCGGCATGGCGGCCGCTGTCGCAATGGTTGCTGAAAGCTGAACATTCTCTGTACTGTGTTTCACATCTTACGATGAAACCACGATACATCGGATGGGGACGGAATCATAGACGCGCTTTCGACCGACTACTGAACTCGACATCCCGATTACCGTGAGAGACCAACGTTACCACAGGTGGCGATCAGCCTGATTTTGGCTTTTTGATGCGGAGACTAAGCGAACAGTACTACCGCCGTTCCGAGACCTGATACATACCAGTATTAGCCATACGATACACCGGTTATAAGATGGCAAACATAGCCCATTAGAGATATAAATCGCCGAGCTATCTGTTTTCTGAGCTGTTTTAGCACCGTCGCAGCAGAGACTGGCTCAAGCTATTCAGCTTCCCATCGGATCAGCGTCCCCAACCACTGCCGTTGTCAGGAACACTGGACTCTTTGGGACGAACCTCCAACAGTCGGATGATGTATCAACTACAGTTCGAGTCATCGCATCATCTCACAGAGGGAGACGATCATACGCTTGTGGTGGATGAGTACGAGGATGTTGGCAGTATGTACATGCTGGTTCTCCAGGATGGATCCAGACAGTCTGTCGGCAAACAACTGATCGAATCTATCGAGGAAACTAGCGGGTAACGTATGGGCCGCTGCTCTGAGATTTGATCCTGAGCGTGTGTCGTAGAACAGATCTCATACGACAGTGGAATGGGAACCCTGCCCGAAAGACGCGCCTACTCAGCACTCGGCGCGTTATGATATCCGATGGCTGATAGATAGCAGAGCAACCGAACAGCAGCGTATGCGTCTACCAGCACCGGTTTTAAGCCTGAAAGATTTGATTCACACGTCGAGTCTACAATACAAACATGATAAGAAGTCCAGTCGCCCCAAGCAACGCGAGCACATATTTCACTGCTCGCCAGCGTAGTTGTTTGATGAGCCCCTCCCGACCAGTATCGGACACGAGTAGTGGCGTCTGATCAGTGCCTCTCACTGAGTATCCACCATCGCGCTCCTGTAGCTCACCGGTGACGAAGAGTTGTTGTCCGGCGGCGATGCCACGGGCTTCAATATTGAACTCCTCAGTGGAGACATCACCATGATGAACGTTGATAATGTCTCTCAGTCGATTGATTCGACACTCTCCAACAGCGGATTCCAACGAGATATAAATACTATCCGAGAGGTATCGGGTCATAACTGTTGGAACTCTCGCGTAGCTCATCGGATTCCCTACAGTTAACCCAGACAACGTGTCAGGATCGTAGGTATCGTGCAACCAGTCGAAGGTGATATTAAACTGATGCCCATGAGTAGCTATCGCGGCCTGCCCCGTCTCAACTCCGGAAGCAAAGGTACTCTGTCCGCCTTGGAGTTCACCGTCACCGAAATCATAGACATTTCGCCCAGTATCTGGTGTCCATGCATGCCAGACATACGCCCCAACTGGCCGCTCAGCCGGATCGAACAATCTCTCAGCGACATGTGCGGGTTCATCAACAACCACCTCCCCCTCGATAGCGATCTGTTGCCCGTCCTCAAATTTGACTTCTGTACCAACGGGTGTTTTCCAGAGTGTGAGAGTTGCGTTTCCGATGACTGATAGTCGGTGGAGTGCCCACAGTACTACTACCACCAATACGACAGCAAATACCGCTTCAGCCGGTTCACCCACAGTTAGCTGATTGTGCGTATGTAGTATATATCCTGATGGATCTATGTCGGTGGTTGAAACAACTCAGCAGAACACTAAAACGATAATACAGGTAGCGTTCCAATCAGTGCCGATGTAATCAGTAAGCGGTGGTCTCGCACAGAGGCATCCCTCTGTGTCCCTGGTTCAGGTTGCCGTCGTGATCACCAACCCCGAACAGAAAGATAGCTCAAGTTGCGAGAAGAGCACCCCTGGAACCGTTTCTATGATACGCTTACCAAGAGGACAACTCCGAGAACGGCTGGTTCGAGACGCACCCCCGGCACTGTCCGGGTGTCAGATGTCCGTTCGGAGGTGGCCATACCGGGGGAAATCTTGTTAAATAGCAAACATTTTGTGTAGTATAACCCTCCGACGCGTCTCACCGCCTTGTTTGAACCACAGGAATCCGCCGCAATGGTCGATCGCCGGTGATAATCTTAACCCAACCTGTTACTACCACGCGCTCAAACGATCCCTCATGCACACCCTACTGCTTGATAGCGAGGATGTGGGAGCAAACGCGCCGATGGCTGCGGTGGTGCCGGCGATCGAAGCCGCCTTCGGGGCCTACGAACGCGGCGACGCTCAGATGCCGGCGAAATCCTACATCGACCTCCCGCAGTACAACGGCGACTTCCGGTCGATGCCGGCGTACCTCTCTGTCGACGGTGAGGCGGTTGAAACCGCCGGGGAGGCCGCCGATTGGGATGCTGCGGGCATCAAGTGGGTCAACGTCCACACCGACAACGCTGACCGCGGGTTGCCGACCGTGTTGGGAACGATGATCTACTCTGACCCCGAAACCGCGTTCCCGCTGGCGATCATGGACGGTCGCGAGCTGACGATGCTGCGCACCGGTGCGGCCGCCGCCGTCGCCACCGACCACCTCGCAGTCACGGACGCAACCTCACTCGGTATCGTCGGCGCGGGTGTCCAATCCTACACCCAACTCGAAGCGATTGCGACGGTTCGGTCTATCGAGGATGTTATTGTCGCTGACCAACGCCCCGAGCGCGTCGCCGACTTTATCGACCACTTCGGGGATCGCTTCGATGTCCGGAGCGGCGAAATCGGCGAGGCCGCCGCCTGTGACGTGCTGTCTACCGTCACACCGGTCGAATCACCCATTATCGACCGCGCCGATGTGGGCGAACAGACACACATCAACGCCATCGGCGCGGATGCGGCGGGCAAACACGAACTGAGCGATCAGATTCTACTGGATGCAACACTCGTTATCGACGACTACGAGCAGACGACCCACTCCGGTGAGATCAATGTCCCCTACAGCACGGGAACGCTCACCGACGGCGACATCTACGGCGCGCTGGGTGAGATCGTTGTCGGCAAAAAAGCGGGTCGCAGCTCCACCGACGGGATTACCGTTTTCGACTCGACAGGGTTGGCGATTCAAGATGTGGCCGCCGCCCACGTTGTCTACACCGAAGCCAACGAGGCCGACAACGGCACCGCCTTTGATCTGCTCGGCCTCGCCGACGCCTGACCGATAACGGCTGCCTACTCGATGTGGATCGCCGGTCGGAACGGCACTGCCGTCGAGGCTTTCCCCTCGGGGTCGTCGATACTGTCGCCATCCTCGGCGTAGACCGCCACGTCGGCGTCGTGCTCGCGTTCGAGGAAGCCGATCGCCGTTTCATACGTCGATACCTCATCGATCTCAGCCATCGCAGCGAGCGTCTCGTCGTCGACGCCGCGAACGAGTTCGACCAGATCCTGTGCGAGGTCGTTGACGGCGTCGCCGCGCTCCCGGAGGTCGGGATCCTGCATGACCTCACCCATGATCTGCCCTACGTCGGTGCCGACCTCCCGAACCGTCTCGAAGACCTTGCGTTTCCAGCCGGCGGCAACGTAGACCCGGATCGTTGTGGGATCCTGCTCGGTGACGGTGAGGATGTCCTGAATGTCGTCGGCGAGGCGTTCGATCTGTCGCTCCTCGGTTTCGGTTCGCGGCGACGCCCAGCTTTCGTCGACCTCGGGCCACGGCGCGTCCTCGGCGGGTGTGCCTGCCAACTGCTCGTGGAGTTCGTTCGTCATGAACGGAACAAACGGGGCCAGTAGCCGAAGTCTGGTTTCGAGGATGCCCCGCAGCGTCCACTGCGCGCCCGGACGGTCGAGATCCGCCCGGCGGCGGTACCACTTGAGATGCTCCTCGAAGCCGTAGAAAGCGGCCTGTGAGGCGGTTCGGGTTTCGGCGTTGTCGAGGGCGGCGGTCACCTCGGAAATCGTTGACTGGAGTTTCGACAGCAGCCAACGGTCGATGTGTTCGAGATCGCTGTCGGGGTCGACGCCGTCGGCGGCGGCCGCCGCGTTGTCGCCGATCAGCTCTTGGGCACGGTTCCAGAACCGCCGGAGCTGATCGGCGACGCCGTCGACCTGCTCGGCCCGCCAGTCGTAATCCTGCCACGGCTCCGCGGAGTTGAGCAGGAAGAAGCGAACCGTATCCGCACCGTAGTCCTCGATCGCCTTGCCAGGCAGCACGACGTGGCCCTTCGAAGAGGACATCTTCTCGCCTTCCAGCAGGCCCATGCCCATGATCGTGATCCCCTCGGGCCACTGGGCCTCGTCGAACAGTTCGGCGTGATGGTAGAGAAAGAAGGTGAGATGATTCGAGATGAGGTCGTTTGCGGAGAACCGCTGGGTGACAGGGTACCAGTACTGCCACTCCGCCCGGAGGTCGAGGGCGCGCTCGTCGGCCCCACCGTTGACGGCGTCGGCTCCGTAAAACAGCGCGTCAAAAAAGTCGCGGTCGAGATCCTCGACCGGGATCTCCTGGAGGCGGTGGGCGATGGTGTAGTAGGCCATGTAGATCGTCGAGTCCGACAGCGGTTCGATGACGAACTCGTCGTCCCACGGCAGCCGCGTGCCGAGCCCGTAGTTGCGGATACAGGGCCACTCGTTGAGCCAGTCGATAGTGTGGGTGTACTCGCTGCGGGTGTTCTCAGGCGTCGTATCCAGCCGCTCGACGGCGCGTTTGGCGGCCTCTTTCCAGTCCTCGTCGTTGTACGTGAGGAACCACGTATCCTGATACGCGACGACGACCTTGCCGCCGGCCCGCGAGACGACGGGCTCAGGGAAGTCATACATCGCGCTGAAGGCACCCTGCTCGCGGTAGTGGGCGGCCAACTCGTCGCGGACATCTTCGATCACTTCACCCGCGTACTCGCCATATTCGTCGTGCAGTGTGCCGGTGTGGAACTCCGCGTTGTACACGTCCTGGGTGACCTCCTCCAGTTCGGGATCGGTGCTGTCGGTGATTTCCGCTGATTCGACGGCGTCCTTGGCTGGAATCTCATCGTAGCCGTCGACATCGAGGATCGGCACCGGCTCAATGGCCGCGACCTCGCTGGGGTCGATCCCGTAGGATTCGAGCCGATCGGCGTTGGCTTTCGCCTCCTGCAGTGCGAGGTAGTCGTCGGGGCTGTGGGCCGGTACCGACATGACGACGCCGGTGGCGTTGTCGGGATCGACGAACTCGGCTGGTAGGATGCTGATCTCGTCGCCGGTGACGGGATTGGTCACGGTGTCGCCGACGACCTCGCTGCCGGGGAACTCGCGGTTGATCTCCACGTCGTGATCCTGGAGTTCCAGTTTCTCGGCCGCTTCAACCGAGACGAGCCATGTTTCGCCATCGACGCTGGCCTCCACGTAGGTCGCCTCAGCGTTGATGTAGGCGTTGGTGACGCCGCGGACGGTTTCGGGTCGAAGCGTTGCCATTGGGACGACCGCCTCACCGCTGCTCTCGCCTTCGCCTCCGCTGTCGCTGTCGCTGGCGTGGGTGAACTTGATCAGGGTGTACTCCTGATACTCCACGTCCTCGCCTTCCAGTAGGTCGTGGGTTGTCACCGGGTTTTCCTGTTCGGTACAGTATTTGACCGGATGGAGGCCCTTTTCGAGTCGCCCACGCTGCTTCAGGGTCTCGTACTGCCACGTGATGAACTTGGAGTAGCGGTCGTCGTTGGTGGTAAACTCCCGCCGCCAGTCGATCGAGAGCCCGAGCGACCGCATCCCCTTCTTGTAGTGCTCCTCGATGAAGTGGTGGGCGTAGCCCATCGGCGTTTCGAGGTCTTCGAGCACGTCGTCGGAGACGTTGTAGGTGTCCTGCAGCACCGACATCTGGGACTCCTCGCGTTTCTGCAGACGTTCGACCGCGCCGATGATCGGCGTTCCCGTGACGTGCCACGCCATCGGGAACAGCACCTCATCGCCCTGTTGGCGGCGATATCGGGCGTAGACATCGGGAACAGTGTAGGTTCGGGCGTGGCCGATGTGCATGCCGCCGCTGGGGTAGGGATACGGAACCGTGATAAGCGTCGTCTCCTCGTCTTCGGGGGCTGCCGCGTCGGTAGGATCGGGCTCATAGCGGTTTTCGGCGTCCCACCGCGCCCGCCACTCGGCTTCGAGTTCCTGCGGGTCGTAGTCCATACCGCCCTCTCTGTGGGTGTCGCGTAAAATAGCATCTATCCGGCCGCACGCGACTCGTTGCCGACACTGTCTGTGACGATTAAGAGCGTGGGGACAGCTGGGGCGGCTGGCCGAACAACCGCCGCTCCTGGCGGCCTGCGAAAATCAAAGATTTTCGGGCGATCAGAAGACCGCGTCTTCTGGTAGACTGAAAGGGTTTTCTATACTTATGGACCCGCTCACTTACAACGCCCCGGGTGTAACGCCTCAGCACCAATGGGTCGTACACACCCACGAGTGATCGCCCACCGCGGCTACGCCGCCGACAACGCTGAAAACACGGTCGCCGCGATGCGGGCAGCCGCCAGCGACGACCGCACTGACGCCGTCGAAATCGACGCCCGGGCGACCAGCGACAACCGCGTGATCGTCTTCCACGACGACGACCTTTCGCGGTTGACCGACGCCCCACCAGCCGTCAGCGATACGCCGGTTTGGGAGCTCTCCTACGACGAGATCAGCGGGTACACCATCGGCGACAGCGACGAGCCGATCCCCTTACTGACCGAGGTGCTGGCAGCGATCCCCGACTCGGTTGGAGTCACTCTCGAACTCAAACACCCGGGCTGTGAGGGCCTGCAGTTCGGCGCGGTCGACGACGACGCCACCCGTGCGGCTGCGGCCGACCGTTGGCGATCGTTCGTTGAGCGCGCGCTTGATGTTGCGACCGCCACCGATCACGAGCTGCTCGTCTTGTCGTTCTATGCGGGCGCGCTCGCGGCAACCTACGGGTGTGAGCCGGGGGTTTCCATCGCCCCGCTTGTCACCGACAACGGAATGACAGGGGTCGCCCTCGCCGACCGCTACGACGCCGCGGCGATCCACCCGCCGATAGACGCGCTTCTCGACGAATCCGGTACGACGACCGCCACCGCCGACCAGTTGCTCGACCGTGCACACACTGCCGACCGTCAAATCAACGCTTGGACGGTGACGACCCAAGAGGAGGCACGCGCGCTCGCTCGGGCCGGCGTTGACGGTCTCATCGTGGATTCACCGCGTGTGATTCCGGCGGATACCTGATCACCGGTTGCTGGTGGTGGTTTCTGTGTCGATACTCCAAACACCCTAACTAGTCTGGTAAGCAGTTTTTACCGATTCCGCCCCTAACAACGTATGGAATATGGCAGCACCAGTAACACCAGGCAGCGAACAGATCTGGCTATGGCTCGGTACAATCGGAATGGCCCTCGGTCTTCTGTACTTCCTCGGCCGAGGATGGGGCGTTAAAGACACGAAACTAAAGCAGTTCTATGCGATCAATATCTTTGTGACAACCATTGCGATGAGCATGTACTTCGCAATGGCGACAGGCTTCGGGTTGACCGAGGTCGAACTGGTCGACGGCACCGTGCTTGACATCTATTGGGCGCGGTATGCTGACTGGCTGTTCACAACACCGTTGCTCCTGTTGGATCTCGCGTTGCTCGCCGACTCTGACCGGGAGACGATCTACACGCTCGTCGGTCTCGACGTGTTCATGATCGCTACCGGCCTCATCGGTGCCTTCGCACAGGAAGCGATCTGGCGGATCGTCTGGTGGGGTATCAGCACCGGTGCCCTACTCGTCCTCCTGTACGTGCTCGCCGGCACACTCAGTGCCGCCGCAGCAAACCAATCCAGTGCGGCCCAGAGCCTGACAAACAACCTGAAAAACGCCCTAGTTGTGCTATGGTTGGCGTACCCGGTTGTTTGGATTATCGGCACCGAAGGGACGCTCAGCTTCATTCCGCTGTACACCGAAACGGCCGCCTTCATGGTGCTTGATATCACCGCGAAGGTCGGCTACGGCGCGTACCTCCTGCAGAACCACGACATCCTGAAGTCCGTCGGTGACGGCACAAGCGCTCAGCCTGCCGACTGATCGGGACTGTCGACAACCATTCGCGGCTTATTTTTCGACCGAACTGAAAGGATTAACATCGTGGCCGCCAACAGTCCGGTAAGCGATGGCTGAGGACGTTAAACCGACACGCAAGAACCTGATGGCGATCGAGGATCGCATCGAGCTCTCCGAGCGCGGCCACGATACGCTCGAACAGAAGCGCGACGGGCTGATCATGGAGTTCATGGATATCCTCGATCAGGCCCAAGACGTACGCAGCGACCTGAGTGAGAACTACGAGACCGCCCAGCGCAAGCTCGACATGGCGCGGGCGATGGAGGGCGATGTGGCAGTTCGCGGGGCGGCCGCCGCGCTTAAGGAACAGCCAGAGATCACGATCCAATCGAAGAACATCATGGGGGTCGTCGTTCCACAGATCGAATCCTCGAAGGTGAAGAAGTCTCTCGACGAGCGCGGCTACGGGCTGCTCGGTTCTTCGGCCCGCATCGACGAGGCCGCCGATGCCTACGAGGAACTGCTGGAGACGATCATCCTCGCCGCGGAGGTTGAAACGGCGATGAAAAAGATGCTGACCGAGATCGAAACGACAAAACGCCGCGTCAACGCCCTTGAGTTCAAACTGCTTCCGGATCTCTACACTAACCAGGAGTATATCGAACAGAAGCTTGAGGAACAAGAACGCGAGGAGATCTTCCGGATGAAAAAGATCAAAGAAAAGAAGGAAGAAGCCGAAGCCGAGGAAGCAGCGGACGCGGAAGCTGCCGCAGAAGCAGCCGACGCTGTCGCCGTCGATGAGTAGGGCACCCGGCCACCTCAGCCGATATCTTTATTATACCTACCCCACAACTATCTGGTACCGTCTGGTGTCTCGGTTCTCAGTGTTGAACATGGTACGCCTGACTGTTGACACCAGACGGCTACTCTTATCTGCACACCCTACCTGACCGACTTCTTTCCGGGCGTTTTGATCTGTGTTGAGAGTGATAGCCCCGATAGCTGTTTTCGCGTGCTCCGTGTTGATGCTAACCGACTGCTTGGACAGCTGGGAGTGTGTCGCGTCGCAAACGGTGTTCACTCTCGCTGCGACAACTTGTTTGGGCGACCCAATTATTAAACTTGATTTTGAGGCCAGTATTTTTATTAGTTATCTCCCGATTATGTACAGATACCGTCTGTGAATGGTGGTATCACTGCAGACGGGTACCATGTTCAACACTGAGAATCGAGGCACCACTCAGCCTTGATTTGCTGACCCCCCTAACCCCCTTTACCCTTTATCCAAACGCTGGTACAGCGGGTGCCAGCCACCGATGCGTCAACGAACAGTTTATCTGACGGCTGGTGTGCTCGTGGTTTCTAGGCGGTTGGCTATTGATCTTTATATCACAACGCGATGGCTATCTCGTTGTCGCGGGGCCGCTTGCGGGCTGTCTCTGTCAGGCTTTGGATCCGTCTTTCGGCGTGCCGTCGAGGTGGTACTCCGCGGAGTTGTCTGTCGGCTCATAGTCGAGCACGCGTCGGGTGTTCTCGATAGAGTAGTATTTGCGGTCGTTGTCGGAGATGCCGTACACGATCTCGAAGCCGTAGTCGGCGATGATACTGCGTTCGAAGAGGTGGGCACAATCCCGGTAGGACAGCCACATCGCCTGGCCACGCTCGTAGTTGCGCGGCGGATGGCCCTCGGTGAGATTCCCGATCCGGACACAGACAATCGACAGGTCGTGTTCGTCGTGGTAGTACTGTCCTAAGGTCTCGCCGGCAGCCTTTGAGACGCCATAAAGATTGCTGGGTCGCTGGAGTTCGGTTCCGTCAAGCGTGAAATCGTCGTGGGTGCGGTAGAGATCGGGTTTTTTCGATTCGGTTTCGTAGTTGCCGACCGCGTGATTTGAGGAGGCAAAGGCGACCTTCTCGACGCCGAGGTCGACAGCGGTCTGGAGCACCGACTGTGTGCCGTCGATGTTGTTGTGGAAGACGCTCTCCCATGGGGCGTTCGGCCGCGGATCCCCGGCAAGGTGGATGACAATCTCACAGCCTTTGGCGGCGTTGCGAACCGCCTCCCGGTCGGTCACATCGGCGACATAGACGTCGCTGTTGTCAACCCCCTCAGGAAGTTTCGCCGCCGGCAGCGGCTCACGATCCAACAGCCGCCAGTCGTAGTCGGTGCCGATATTCCGGAGGATGGCCTGCCCGACACGACCACCGGCCCCAGTCAGCAGCACAGATCGCGCCATTCATTCAGCTAACGGGGGACGACGCGTAAGTAACGCGCGGTTCGGTGCTGTTTGTGTGATAGTTACTAGCACCTATACTCAACCAACACCCCTTTGGAACGCACCGAGGCGACACGCCTTAGCCGCCGCCAGCCGTGGTGGGTGTATGTCCACAGATACCCAACAGGCGTGTTTCGAGGCCGGCATCAAGTTCGGCTCGCTGTACCACCAGTTTGCTGGCACACCGGTCAGCCCAGACAGCACACGGAGCTTAGAGACCGCGATGGCCGAGGCTATCGAAAACCAGCCGTTTTGTGAGTCGGTCTCGGTCGCCATCGACGACGACCGGGTCGCTGATGCTATCGACCACGACAGCGGCTACACCGAGCTCACGGGGCGTCTGATGACCGTCGAGATGCATATTAACTATGAGGGTGTGACCGCTCAGACACGGATGGAGATGGAGGATGGCTACCCACTCATGAAGCTGGTCGCCGTCGACGAAGCCGCCGAGTAAGCCGACAGCACGGCTAATTTCACTTTCACTTTCGGGCTTGTCTTTAACTCTCCCCGCAACCATCATGAACTATGAGTCAAGCCACCTTCGATGACGACGAGCTGTTCGGCGAGGCCGCCGCGGAAACCCGCGAGGATGTCGAACAGCACCTGTCGGCGGCCAGTGGGGCACTGCCGACGGCCGACGATATCTGGCAGACCGACGCCGACAACGTCCTCGGTGTACTCAACGGCTTAAAATCTGCTCTTGCTGTCGGCGAGGCACCGGAGCACCTCCGGCAAGCGAAAAAGTGGTACACGCTTGGGGAACGTGCCGACGCCTTCGAGGACGCCGAGGATCTGGAGGCCGACATCGCGGCCGTTGAGGAACTGTTGGAAACGATCGAGACTGCTCACAACGACGTGAGTGAGCTCACCGGCACCGTTCCGCAGCTCCGGAGCTCACTGCAGGACGCACACGACGACGCCAACGACGACTCCACAGACGGCGCAGACGAGTAACCTGCGACACGCTGTCGTCCCGGGTTCAACGAGTCCGACTCCCAACAGCTTCTAGGAGATCGGCCAGCCCCTCGCCGCTGCGTGCGAGGAGCCGCTCGCCGAGAGCAGCGGTCGCCGCGGCCGGATCGCCGACGACACCGTTATCGCTGAACTCATCGCTGTCGTGAGCGAGGTTGACGCCGGCGACCCATTCGCCCCACCCACCGCTGGCTCTCTTACGGGCGGCAGCTACGTTCGCTTCGCGGATCGCCTCGTCGTCGATATGATAGAGCAGGCTTGTTTCGACGGGGCCGCCGTGGCCCATTTCTTCCTCGGTGTCGATGCTATCGAACCATGTAAAAGCGACCGCGTAGGCCGCGTCTTCGCGTGAGATCGTACCTGTCACCTCCCGGAGGGCGTCAGTGTTGCCGCCGTGGCCATTGACGATGACGACGCGGTCGAAGCCGTGGTGAGCAAGGCTGGCGACGGTTTCCCGGACGTATGTCCGGAACGTCTCGGGGGTGACCCACAGTGTCCCATCGAAGGCGCGGTGTTCGGCGGCGACCCCGACCGGGATCGTTGGTGCGACCGGCACGTCCTCGCCGGTTCGCTCGCGGTAGGCGTCGACGCCGGCTGCGGCGACAGCGGCGGCGGTTTTGGCGTCGGTGCCGAGTGGGGCGTGGGGGCCGTGCTGTTCGATACTCCCGGTTGGGAGCACCGCGAGGTCGCTCTCGCAGTCCTGTATCTCGGGCCACGTTGCCTCCGAAAGCTGCATACTGGCTGTGTGGGCCGCTGGCTCTTCAACGCCCCGCTCGGTTCTTAGCTCGGGAGTTCGATTGCCTCGCCGTCGGCGTAGACGGTCGGCTGCCGGAGAATGCCGTCGAGATGGAGCGGCGCGTCGGTCTCGCCGCCGATGGCAGCGTTGTCACCGATCGCGAGATGGACGGTGCCGGCGGCCTTCTCGTCGAGCAACACTGAGCCGACGAGCTCGTCGACGCCGACGTTGGTGCCGATGCCCAACTCCGCGAGATTGTAGGCGTCGCGGCCAACTTTTTCAGCGGCAGTTTCGATCTGTTCGCGGATCTCGTTGTCGCTGATCTCGGTGACATAGCCGTCGTCGACCTCGAAGGTGAGTTGCTCGCCGTCATCCAGCAGGCCATGTGGGCGCATCGTCCCGTCGACGACGTAGGTGCCGGTCGCACTTTCGGGGCTGACGAAGATCTCACCGGCGGGCAGATTCGAGAAGCCGCCGTTGTCGTGAACGATCCCGGTGTCGAGCAGCCACTCACGGTCGCCGATCTCGACGGTGATATCGGTGCCTTGCGGGCTGGTCACCCGGATCTCCTCGGCACCGACGACCTGTTCGTGGAGGGTTTCGCTGTGCGTTTTGATCGCCTCGTAGTCGGCATCGAGGCCGGTAACAAAGACTGATTCCGTGATCCCCGGGAGGGTCGCCCCGCGGGCACCGTTCTCGCAGGCGTCACCGCGAGCGCGGGTGTGGCTGATGCTTTTTGTCGTTGGCGCGAGAAACACGTCGGCCGCGTTGAGCGCGCTGGCAACGGGTTCGGGTGGCTCCGCGCCGTGTTGGGCGCCGGGCGGGTAGCGGACGATCACCGGGTCGTCGGTGATCGCGCTGGCCTCCGCATACAGCGTTTCGCCGATCCGTTCGCGCTTGTCGTCGGTGACGATCAGACAGGTCTCATCGCTGCCGAGATTGAGACATTGGGTAAGCGCGGTCTCGGCGGCCTCACGGAGGTCGGCGTCGCTCGGTTCGGTGTCGTCTGTGGCGTTGGCGGTGGACATACACGTGCTTGCCGCTGCCGGGGGTTAGCCCTTACTCTGCGTGGTGTGTGACGTGTGGCTTACTCGATGGCTTCGACCCGATCCTCAAGATCGACATCGAGGTCGCTGGCGGCCTCGGGTGTGAGATTCCAGATTTCGTCGAGTAGGTTCGTGTGGTAGCTTGCTGGCCCGCTGTACTCGTCGTCGGCAGCACGCTCGCCGACGAGCCCGAAGGCCAATGTTGCGTGCAACGCGGCCCTCAGGCTGTCGTCGATGCCGCCACAGAAACTGGCGACCGTCCCGCCGAGGATACAGCCCGTGCCGACGACCTCACCCATCATCTCGTGGCCGGCCGCAACGCGGTAGGCGGTGTCGGCTGTGGCGACGATATCGGTGTCGCCGGAGGCGACGACGACGGTGTCCGCAGACTCGGCGACCGCCTGTGCCGTCTGTTCGATCTCGTCGTACTCGCCGACAGACTCGACGCCGCGAACCTCGGCTTCCGTCCCCGCCAGCGCGGTGATCTCGCCGTAGTTGCCCTTGATCGCCGCGAACTCGACGTCGGCGAGCAGTCGCTCGACAAGCTCGTTGCGGGTCGGTGTCGATCCCATTCCGACCGGATCGAGAACGACCGGCACCCCAAGCTCGTTGGCCGCGAGGCCGGTTTCGTAGATCGCCTCGCTGAGCGAGTCGTTGAGCTGGCCCGTGTTGAGCAACACCGCGCTCGCGCCGTGGGCCATCTCCGGGCCGTCCTCGGGCCCGTCGGCCATCACCGGCAGCGCGCCCCAGTGGAGGGTGCTGTTGGCCACGTCGTTGATCGTCACCCGGTTGGTGAGATGTTGGATCAGCGGCTCGGTCTCCCGCAGACTCGTCAGCGACTCGGCGAGGGCCGCCGGCGACACAGCGGCGTTAGCCATCGGCGGCTCCCTCCTCGTTTTCAACCGCGGCGTCGACCGCTTCGCGCAACTCGTGGGTGGCGGCTGTCGGATCGTCAGCGGCGGTGATCGCGCTGATGGCCGCCACGCCGCTCGCGCCGGCTTGGATCGGGCCGCTGGCGTTTTCAGGGGTGACGCCACCGATCGCAACAATCGGGAGTGTCACCGCATCGGCGATCTTGGCGAGTTGGTCGACGCCGAGGCCGTCGTCGGCCGTCTCGGCGTCCGGCTTCGAATCGGTGCCGTAGACCGCGCCGACACCGAGATAGTCAGCACCCCCGATCGCCGCGAGCCGGGCCTCCGAGACCGTCGACACCGAGACGCCGATCGTCGCCTCCGGGCCGAGAATCTCACGAGCTGTCGACACTGAGGGATCAGATTGCCCGAGGTGGACGCCGTCTGCCCCGACCGCGTAGGCGATATCGATCCGATCGTTGACAATGAGATCGATGTCGGCCGCGCCCGTTAGCTCGCGGAGCCGCTCCCCGAGTTCGATCCGGTGTTGAGCCGAGGTATCTTTCTCGCGGAGCTGGACGGCGTCGACGCCGCCTTCGACGGCCGCCGCAACGACGGTTTCCGTCGATCGGCCCGCAGAAAGTGACTGCTGTGTGACGAGGTACGTCCGCCACTGATCGGGATTCATAGGTGCTATATCGCGGTGATCGGTAAGCGACTTACGGTCTGCCGGCTGTCCTCCTGCCGTCACGAAACCAATAGACGCAAACCGACTGCCCACAAACTGTCATCGAATGGTCGACCCCGTTCGCCCCTTCGCCGCTCTCGCCGCGCTGTTGGCCCGGTTGGGGATCATCAAGCGCGACCGTTTAACCGCGACAGTCGACCTTGCCTGGCCGCGGGTGATCACCGGATTTGCGATTATGTCGAAACAGACCGCCGACCTTGCGATGGTCGGCTCGGTGCTGGGCGCGCAGGCGGTCGCCGGGTTGGCCTTCGCTGGTGCCTACTGGACGGTCGGCAAGTTCGTCGCCATCGGGCTTGCCGGTGGGACGGTCGGCCTTGTCTCCCAACACTACGGCGGCGGTGAGTCTGCCCGCGCCGCGCTACTGGTCAAACAGAGCGTCTGGGTCGCCCTTGTGTTGGCTGTACCGGTCGTTGCTGGCTTTGTCGCCTTTGCTGACCCGCTCATCGCCCTCCTGAGCGACGACGCCGCGGCGGTCGGCTACGGCACCACCTACCTCGGGATCGTCGCGCCCGCACTCGTCTTTGAATTTCTAAACATGATCGCCAGCCGCACCTACGCCGGCGTCAGCGACACGTTCACCCCGATGGTGGTGCGGGCCGGCGGCGCGGCCCTGAACGTCATTCTCAGCGGGACGCTGATCTTCGGGTTCGGCTGGGGCGTCGCCGGCGCGGCGACTGGCACCGCGGTGGCAACGGGAGCGGTGACACTGACCTTCTCGTGGGGGATGTTCGGCCGCGAGTACTTCGGCCGGGGAGCCAGCCCGGTTGCCCTCTCGCTGGCCGGCCCGCAGTTCGACCGTGAGCTGTTGGGGCAGCTGCTCCGGGTGTCGACGCCGCTGATCGCCCGCCGGGTCTCTCAGGGGCTTGCCACCTTTCCGCTGTTGGCGATCACCGCCAGCTTCGGCTCGGCGACGGTGGCCGCGCTTGAAGTTGGCCGCCGCGTGCGGAATATCGCCAACAGCACGAGCTGGGGGTTCTCTATCGCCTCCAGCACGCTCGTCGGACAGGCTCTGGGCGCGGGCGAGGAAGGCGAAGCGACGGCCTACGGTACCCAGATCATCACACTCGCCGCTGTTGTTCACCTGTTTGTCGCCGCGGGTGTGATTCTGCTTGCTGAGCCGATCGCGACCATCTTCGTTGCTGACCCGGCGGCAATCGCGTTGTCGGCGACGTTTATCGCCGTCTCGGCGGTGAGCCTTGTCGCCTTAGGCGTTGACGGCTCGGCGACGGGCGCGCTGCGGGGTGCGGGCGACACGCGGATCCCGTTTTATGCGTCGCTGGTCGGGCTTTATGTCTTCACGCTGCCGGTGGCGTATCTCGGGACGGTAACGGCTCTCGGCGAGGCCGCGCTGTACGTCGCGTTGGTGCTTGAAACGGGGGTGCCGGCGGCGGTGACGCTGTGGCGGTTCCGCACCGGAAAATGGCGGGCGGTGAGCCGCGACTATCGGCCGGAAGCAGAACCTTGAGTGGTGACGCTAGCTAATTGTCACAGTTGAACCACACAGCACCGAACCAGTCGAACCGGTATCAGTGCTGGAGTCGACTGTCGGCTTGGAGTGCCTCTGTCTGGATTCGTCTTTTCGCCTGTGTTCGTTGCCAGTGATGACGGTTTTTCATCGCAATCACCGCCTTTTGTGTTAGCGTATAGGCGTTTGTTCGTTTGTCGATCGTTGATTTTTCGATACACCCCTGATCGACTAATGTGTTAAGATTTTGATAGACACGGCCACTGTTGACATCCTTGTCGTAATACTCCTCAAGGCCGCGTTTGATCTCTAACCCATAGGGCGTATCAAGATCCGCTACAACGTAGAGTAGATCACGCTGAAACGCGGAAAGATGTTTAATCGATGTGCTCATTGATCGGACGCCTCCCGCCCGGAGTCGGTGGTTCGTTCTTGGAGTACCGCCACAGCGAGATACGGCTTCATATTGGCAGTCTTCGCAGTTGCCGTTATTCGCTGCTGTTCGAGATTATAGGAGATGTAGCCCTCAGCGTCAAGCTTCGGCAGATGTCTGTTGGTAAACGCTTGGGTGACCTCTTGGCGGGTCGCTTTTGATTCGGAGCCCGTATCCGACTGTGAGAAGACGTAATCGAGCAGCTGACTGAGTGTCACGGTCGGGCCAGCAGAGAGCAGATGTGTAACCACGATTCGGCGACCCGGATGGGCGAGCAGTTTGAAGGCTGAGTCTGGACAGAACTCCCCCCTGTCGGGCTCATCAGAGAGCACCCCACAGTCGGCGAGAACACGGATCGTTGCCGGCGCAACATCGTCGAACGGAATCGCGTCAGTGGACGGTGGTGCTGCCCCGTCAGGTGTATCGGATCGGCTCATCGATCCTCCACAGCAGCGATCTGGTCACGAAACAGCACATCAGCCGACCCTGTGTTCAGTGCGGTCGCCAGCGTGATGTCTGCTAGTCGTTCCAGTCGTGCGATGTGGTTGGTTGTCAGGCTGCTCTTGGATACAGGGCCCTCTGTGCCCGCCGCTTGCTGTTGTGCGGCGTGAAACAACGCAGCCAGCACCTGGTTGTACGACTCGGTCGGTAGTTTTCGGGCGCGTGGTTCGGCCTCGGAGGACATGAGCGAATATAACATAGTACTATACTTGACTTGTCGTCCGAACATACGGCGGCTCGAGAGAAAGAGCCTGACATATCAGGGCAGCTCGATACCGAACGACGGCGAGGCATGCCGAATGGGGCTCCGAAAAGTCAGGCGTTATCTGGCCAGGCCGAACCGTCATCAAAAAGAACCGTTGCGACCCGTTGTTCGGCTGCGCGTAGGTGTTCGTGGACGGTCGACTGCGAGATATCGAAGAGTGCGGCGAGGTCGTCACCACTGATCCCCTTTGGCTGCTCGTAGTAGCCCTCTCTGTATGCCGTCCGGAACAGTTCGCGCTGCCGGTCGGTGAGCGCGTCGGCGATCGATGTTCGCTGGGTGAGCAGATCGGTCGGTGCTGTGGTTCGTTTCGAGAGGAGTTGGCAGTCGAGTGTCTCCCGTAGTCTGTCGGCGATATCTCCAACCACCCCCGGCCGATGACTCTCGATTCGGACGACCTCACTAGTCGGGTCGCTGTGGAGGGTCACGATGTCGGCGGCATGTTGATTCAACACCTCGAAGAGCTGCTGGGTTGGTGCTCGGGCGGTGAGTGTGAGTCGAACCGCGGCGAGAACACTGTCAGTGTTGTCTTGGTCGGTTGCGACCTCGAACCCGGAAAGCCCCGGCGTTTTGTCGACATACCGTTCAAACTGGTCGGCGGTAGTCGCCGCAACCTGCAGGGTAAGTCTGCGGGTGTCGCTGTCGATGGTCTCGATCGTGCGCACCTCGACCGTCAGGTCGTCGGGCAGTGACGGGAAGACGGGTCGCTCCGCGCCGAACAGCAGTTCGAAGACAACCGCCTCCCGATTCGCTCCGATCGGTTCGGCACGATCGAGTTGATCGAGTCGGATCGCCACGGCCCGACAGAGCACACCCAGCATCTCTCTGGCCTGTGTGTCGAACCCCTCCGTGGCGGTGGCTGTCACCTCCAGAACGCCGTGGAGGGCCCCACCATCACAGATCGGCAGGGCCACAGCAGACTGATAGCCGTAGGTCAGCAGCTGACGCCCCCAGCTCGACTGCTGCCGTGTCGATCGCGTGTTTTCGGTATAGACCGGTTCGCGGTCGACGGCGGCCGTCAGCATCGGCGGCCTGCGGCCGGTTTCGCCCTCGCTGGCGACGGTTGTCGCCGGGCCGCCGGCGGAGCTGACGACCGTCGGTGTCACCGTCTCCACCTGTGGCTGGTAGGTGCCAACCCACCCGTACGCCCAGTTGGTCTCACAGAAGTCGGTGAGTGTCTCGAACAGTTCCACCTGGGATTCACCGCCCATCACGGTCTCGATCGCCGAGATATAGCTGTCCAGCAGCGTGCGCTGGCGGGAGAGATCGGTGGTAAGTGCCTCGGTTTCAGCTTTGAACTCGTCGATCGAGGCCTTCTGTCGGGCCTGCCGGAGACCGACCGCCAGCGTATCGGCCGCCGATTCGAGAAACTCGGTTTCCTCGGTCGACGGGCTGTCGGCGGTGAACGTGGCGACGAGCAGCCCATCCGACCCGATCGGAACCGACACGACACCCGAATCCGACACGGTCACCGCTCCCTCGGTAAACGCTCGCCAGCGGTCGTCGTCATCGATCGTGATCCGGGCTGGATGCGGGGACTCGGCCGCAGGCGCACTCGACTTGTGTGCGAGAACCGTCTCGGCCTCGTCCCACATGTAGACGCTCACGGCTGCCACCGGGAGTCCATCGACAATCGCCTGTGAGCCGATGGCACACACCTCGTCGGGTGTTCTGGTCTGCAGGAGTTCGTCACCGATCTTGTAGTGGGCTTTCAGCCGCTGGAGCCGTTCGACCGCGGCTGTTGCCTCCTCCAGCTCTGTCACGTCGTTCGAGACGGAGAGCACGGCAGTCTCGTCGATATCGACCGCCTCAAACCCGACGGTCCACGTCTCGAAGAGACGCTCGTCGCCCGCAACGTTGGTCAGGGCGGTTCCCCAGGTGCGGACCGACTCGCCGGGCTCGATCGACGCTGTGTCGGTCTCACCGGCCGCCATCTGCTCCGGGTCGGCGACAGCGATATCGGCGTCTGTGCTTCCCTCAAGATCGGCGACAGTCGTATCGTAGGCGTCTGCGAGTGCCGCGTTGGCGAAGAGAAGCTCGCCCGTCTGATCCGTTGCACAGATGAGCTGTGGCACAGCATTGATCACGTCACGGAGCTGCTGTCGTTCGGCTTCCGCCGTCTCGCGGGCCTGCTGTAGCTGGGTGGTGCGGTCACGCAGTGTCAGTGCCGTCTCAACATGGTCGATAAGAATACCGAGGAGATCGCGTTCCGTTTCGGTGATGTCGTCCGGCGTCGTGGAGGCGACGATGAAGACGCCATCGTCATCCACGGGGAGGTGAAGCTCCGATCGGAGCACCGTGTCGGGGTTATAACAGCCGTCACGCTCGGTCACATCCGGGTAGTACGCCGATACACCCGTCTCGACGGCGGTCCAGACGAGCCCCTCACCGGCCTCGAACGCCGGCTGATCGTCGAGGACTGTCGTTGCCGCTGTCGACACCGATTCCGGCCGCAATCTGTCGTCATCGCGGCGGTAGTAGGCAACAACCGGGAGCGAGAGCGTCTCCGTGATCGCTTCGACCGCCGTTTCGATGACCGCCGTCCGATCCTCGGCGAGCATGAACGTCGACACCGTCTCGCGTATCTGCTGAAGCTGCCGCTCGCGCTCTTTGCGCTCGGTAATGTCGACCACGTACCCCAGTCGGTGGGTGATCTCGCCGTCCTGTCTGATGTTTTTCGTGTAATCAAGCACCCACCGAACGGTTCCGTCAGGGGTAACAACCCGATACGGATCATGACTGAACTCGTCGATCTCCCCGCTGCTGTGTTCGGCGACTAACTCCGATACACGCTCGTAGTCCTGATCGTGAATGATATCGGCGTAGGCCATCGCTCCGGACTGGAACTGGTCGGGTGTGTAGCCGAGCACATCTTCGATATTCTCAGAGACGTACTCGACCGGCCACCCTTCGGCGTCTCGCCATTTGAAGACGACTGCGGGGCCCTGTGTGAACATATCCCGCCCTGCTTTTAGCTGCTGTTCGTACGTCTTGCGGTCGTCGATATCGAGGTGGATGCCGACAGCCCGACGCGGCTCGCCGGTATCGTCTCGCTCAACGACCCGCCCGATGTCACGAACCCATTTCCACCCTCCAGCCGCAGTCTGCATCCTGTGTTCGGTGTCGTAATAGTCAGTGTCACCCGCAATGTGAGCGTCGAGTGCCGCGGTCACCGCATCGATATCCTCGGGATGCACCCGCTGTTCCCATGCGTCCAAGCTCGGTTCGATATCTTCGAGTGACAGCCCGAGCATCTCGGCCCACTGCTCGTTGAACTCCACCTGATTCGTGGTCATATCCCAGTCCCAGATGCCAAGATTTGCCCCTTCAACGGCAAGGTTGAGTCGCTCAGTGAGTTCGCGGAGTTCTTGCTCCCGGTGTTTGCGTTCGGTGATATCGCGGTTGACACAGACGAGCCCGCCGTCGGGAAGCGCGGTCAGCGAAACATGCTGTTCGACGGGTGAGCCATCGGCCCGCTGACCGGTAAGTTCACCGTCCCACGAGCCGGTTGTCTCGACCACTGGCAGCACCTCGGATTCGATATATTCCTGTTGGTCGTCGTCGTAGATCGCCTGCCACGTCTCGCCGAGGAGGTCGGCCGGCTCGCGGTCGAAGATCGCGGCGTGGGCCTCGTTCATGTAGGTGTACGCCGACGACGGCGAGAGAATCGAGATGCCGGTCAGGGCGGTATCCATCGCCACGGCCTGTCGCTGACGGTCTGTCTCCCGGGCGAGCCGGTCGGTTGCGTCCTCGAACGTCTCGATCAGATGCTCGCGCCCATTGATCGTGGTCGTCACCGCGTTGTAATCGACCGGTAGCGACGACCCATCACCGGCGGCGATGGTCACCGCCTCGCCATCGCCGGTCGCCGGCCGCTGTATCTGGCCGGTTTCGACCGCGGCATCAAGGAGCGTCTCGTCGGTGTCAGTAGCCGATTCGACGCGGAGCTCGGTCGGCGAACACCCGACGAGCGCGGAGCGTGGCTGGTCGAACAACGACGCCGCTGCGCTGTTGACCGCAACGACCCTCGGGGTGTCGACCGCGGAGACGACAACCGGAATTGGCAGTTCGATTCCAGCAACGTCGGCCGGCGTGGGCGGCACCGATCGCTCGGCTGGCGGTGTGGTCGTGGCGACCCCCGTGGCAGCCGCGATTGTGCGAAGCTGTGAGCGAATCTGGGCCGGCGGGCTCTCGGCGTGAATGTAACTCGCCTGAACAGGGAGTGCCGCCGGATCGATATCGGCCGGCGATCCGGTGTCGACCACGAGCACCCACTCGCCGGCCTGCAGGTCGGTCGTCGGAACGACGTCGCTCGCGACGGCTGTCGCGGTGCAGGCGATCAGCCGCGTCGCAGCGCCGTCCCAGCCGGTCGACGGCGACCCGCTGGCGTCGTCACCAAGCGCGGCCGACCCAAAGACCGCCGCTATCGGGTCACGAAGGATATTCCGGACGGTGCCGCTGTCGGAACCAACACACCGAACTGCGACCGGGTTGTGGTCAGCTGTTTGCATCGAAGACCGGAGACTGGTTACCGCTCCGAGGTGGGCTGATCGGCCGTGAACAGTTGGATTGCTGATAGCATTATTGTATGGATAACACAGAAACGTGCTCAGCAGATATAATACTGTCCACGTCTGTTCCCCTTACTGGCGTAATACGTTGGATCTCTGTAACCTTATCACTCACAATGAAACGAATACAGAGCACATGAGAAAGAACGTGAGGCTGATATATCCGCCCCCGATTGTGTGAGCCGCAGACAACAGGGGTGGTGCGTGCGACAGTGTGAGCGAGACTGTTTCCGGGGCTGAAACACGTGATCTCGTTTAATCATCGATCGCATTAGAATCGAGTATGCACGACGACACAGATTCGACGCCGCTGCTGTCGAGACGGACGCTGCTCGGGGGCTGTGCCGCCGCCGGCACCGTCGGTCTCGCCGGCTGTTCGTCCAGGTCGCTTGCCGCCGAAACCACAGTCACAGAGGAGTACGACGCGAGCGAGATCGCGACGCTCGGCGTCGATATTCCAAACGGAACAGTCGACAGCACCGGGCAACAGCGGCAAACAGTCGGCGTCGAGGCGACAAAACAGGCCGTCGACGAGGATGCGTTCGATCGCCTCACACTGCAGGACGAGCGGAGCGAGGACAGCCTGTCGCCTGCCGTCGACAGCGGAGCCATCGATCAGCTACGAGACGACCACCGGTGGGTTTGAGGCCAGCGGTCTCGATACCGGGTCGATCGAGGCCGACGCCGGCGTCGAGCGGACACTCGGCAACGGAACCCACCAGCTTACGGTCACCACGACGAACGGTGATCTCACGATCCGGGGCGACCGCTAATGCGGAGTGTAGCTGTATTCGCAGGGCGACGCTACAACAGACGGGTGCCGTGTCGCGGGGTTTGAGTCTCACAGCTTCTATCACTGCAGCATCACGTTTTACGTAGATAGCCGGGAATAGAAGCCGCATGCACGCTGAGACCGACACTGACGACTGGTACGACAGACGCTGGGGGCGGATCTTCTACTGGGCTGTTCTCGCGGCGACCGTGCTGGCGGTCGTCATCTCGGCGAGCAGCGTCGGGATCGCCACCCGGATTCCGGCGAGCGTCTATCTGTTTGGCTTTCTCGGTGCTGCCGTCTACGCGTGTGCCAATTTCGCCAAACAGTTCGAGCGGGCGGGTCGCTACCGGCTGAAGATCCTCAGCCGGACGGTCGCCGTCCTGCCGCTGTCGGCTGGCGTCTTTCTGCTGGCCGGCGTCTTCGTCGATCCGCCTGGCTCGGCAGCGACGCTGGGCGAGTCAGGGTTGCGTTCGACCGAGCGGCTCGTCGGCGGGTTGGTGTTCGTCGCCGGCATCTACGTCAGCACGACGCTCAAAGCGTTGGACGCCTTCGCCAAACGCACACTTGGCTATCCTGGAAGCCAAGCGGATCGGGACGAGTCACAGGGCGAGGATACAGGAACGAATCAGTGAGGTAGTTACACAAGCTGACAGGAACGAAGTGCGAGAGACAGAAGGTCTATGGATTACCCGCTACTGCATCAGGTTTTAGTTACGAGATCGGCGAGCCCACGAGGTGGGGAGGTTCTATCAATAGCTGTGACTACAATTTAGTTAGCAGATTGATATACATATATTTATGCTAATATTTTAGCTTTAGATAGCAAGAGTTAGTATTTTATACTTCTAAATTAATAACATAGCGATGGCAGCTAACAACTCACCGATTCCGGTAACAGTACTAAGTGGAAGTCTCGGTGCCGGCAAAACAACGACGCTCAACCACGTATTGAACACAGAGCAGGAACTGAACGCCGCTGTCGTCGTCAACGACATGGGCGAGGTCAACATCGATGCCGACCTCGTCGAACGAGAGTCAGCACTCTCACAGGCCGACGAGGAGGTCATCGAGCTCTCGAACGGCTGTATCTGCTGTCGCCTCCGTGGCGATATGCTCGACGAGGTCGGGCAACTGGCCGACCAGCGGGATTTCGAGTATCTCCTTGTCGAGTCCTCGGGCATCAGCGAACCGATCCCGGTTGCACAGACGTTCGCGCGCGGCTTCGAGGATGCTTCCTTCGATCCGACCGGTATCTACGAACTCGATACGATGGTCAGCGTCGTCGACGCCCACAGCTTCTGGCAGGCGTTCGATTCCGGCGAGGCACTCACCGACGACGAGGTCGACCCCGAGGGCAACCGTGTCCCCGAGGCGGCCCTGATGGATCAGATCGAGTTCTGTGATGTACTGGTGTTGAACAAGTGCGACCTCGTGCCGGACGACGAACTTAACGAGATCGAAGACGTGCTCCGTGCCCTGCAGCCCCGCGCCGAGATCATTCGCGCCGAACACGGCGCGGTCGCCCCCGAACAGATTCTCGACACCGGCCGTTTCGACTTCGATCGTGCGAGCCAGTCCGCCGGGTGGAAACAGGAGCTGCAGGGCGGCCACCACCACGAGGCCGCCGCCGAGGAACACGGCGTCGGCTCGTTCGTATTCACATCCGACCGACCGTTCCACCCCGAACGGATCGCCGACCTGCTGGCTGACCTCCCAGCGGGCATCATTCGGGCGAAAGGATTCTTCTGGTCGGCCGGCCGTGAGGATATAGCGATGGGCCTTGACAAGGCTGGTCAGTCGGTTCGAGCCGGCCCAAACGGTCGGTGGATCGCTACGCTTCCGAAAGCCCAACAGGAGCGATACTTGGCTGCTCGTCCCGGTCTGGACGATGATTGGGACGATCAGTGGGGTGATCGTGGCATCCAGCTGGTGTTCATCGGCCGAGAGTATGATGAGGAACTGTTGGTCGACCAACTGGGGGACTGTGTGCTCACCGACACCGAGATGAACGCTAACTGGGAAGACTATCCAGATCCGTTCAGTGCGGACGACCAGCGGGAACTCGCCTTAGCCGACGATTGATGGCTATCGACGACCAACTCCCGGTGACCGTCCTCAGTGGTGGACTCGGAGCCGGGAAAACAACACTTGTTAATCACCTGTTAGCGGTCGGTGATGACGCCGATGATATCGCCGTGTTGGTCAACGATGTCGGCGAGATCAACGTTGATGCCGATCTTATCGAAACCGGCTCAGCACTCTCGATGGACGAGGGGATCACCGAACTTTCCAATGGCTGTATCTGCTGTGGGTTACAGAACGAATTGGATCAGGAACTCCGTCGAATTGCGATGGGGACAGATGTTGACCACCTTGTTATCGAAGCCTCTGGAATCAGTGATCCGGCTCCGATAGCTGGACGGTTCATCTCGTCGTCGATCGCCGCGCTCTACGATCTCGATTCGGTCGTTGCAGTTGTCGATGCCGCCGCATTCTACCGGGCCTTTGTTGAGCGTGAACCGCTTGCCTCATCGGAGGAGGATGCCCGGCCACTCTCGGAGCTGTTAGCCGAACAGGTTGAGTTCGCCGATCTGGTAGTACTCAACAAGTGTGACCTTGTGTCGGCAAACGAACGTGCGGCCGTCGAAGAGATCATCGAGACGTTCCGTCCTGGTGTTAAGATCGTCCGGACGACCGACAGCGCGGTCGATCCGGAGCGACTCCTGAACACAGGGCGGTTCGACAAAGATGCCACAAACAACGCGGCACGGTGGAAGCAGATACTTACTGACCGTCAACACGGGAACGATGCCGAAGCTCCCGTCGACCAGAACGGTCATGAAAGCCACGAACACGACGATCACAGCGAGGAACTTCACGACCACAACGGGGAGCACAACCACAGCGAGGAGCACAACGACCACGATCACGACGAAGAGGAGGAGCACGATCATGGCCATCTCCACCCGCCCGAGGAGTTCGGTGTCGATTCGTTCGTCTACGAGCGTCGACGACCGCTCCACCCCGAGCGGTTTCGCGTGTGGCTCGAATCGATCCCTGAGACGGTCATCCGAGCCAAGGGCCACTGCTGGGTCGCCGGCCGCGAGCAGTTCGCGCTTGATCTTAGCCTGGCGGGGAGTCAGATTCATGTCAGCGTCAACGGCCGGTGGATCGCCAGTCTCCCTGACTTCCGGCAGGCTGCGGCGCGCAAATCGCGGTCGGACCTCTCGTGGCACGACCGATGGGGTGATCGTGAAACGGCCATCGTGTTCATCGGAACAACGATCGACGAGCCAGCCATCAGGGCTGGTCTCGACGACTGCCTTGTAGATGAGCCGGAGGCTGACGGCAACTGGGGTCGGTTTGAAAACCCGTTCCCGGGGCAGCTTGATGATCCGCACCCGCCAACCGATCAGCGACTCGTTATCGATCAACGATAAATCCGAAACGCGGGCTAATCATATACCTCCGTTTTAAGCCCGCTACCCTACGTTTGATGGGTTCTCAGTTTTTAATTATTATGATTACACTCTCCAGCTCCAAGTTATTAAGATCAATTTTGAAATCACAATTTTTAATAAACAAATGATCTAAATTAGTAATACATGACATCATACACACGACGGCGACTCCTGACGACGAGTATCGGGGCGGCAACAGCGGCATCACTGGCCGGCTGTACCGGCTCGGACACCGAGCAAAGCACAGCGGGTGCCGAAGCAGATGAGGCGTCTGCTGTGGACGCCACAGCCCCATTCCACGTTTTCGGCGATATCACCGAGGCGGTGGTCGGAGACAGCGAGGCTGTTGAGACACTTGTCCCGCTCGGCTCACACGGTCATGGGTGGGAACCCAGCGGCGATACTCAGGCGACGGTCATCGACAGTGACGTGTTCGTGTACATGGATGGCTTCCAGCCGTGGGCCGACGATATGGTGGCCAGCATGCGCGACGACGACGCGCCGGTGACCGCAGTTAACATCGCCGACGGCATCGAGAAGCTCGGTGGTCACGATGGCCACTCCGAAGAAGACCACTCAGGGGAAGAGCACTCAGAAGAGGAACATTCTGAGGAGCATTCGGAGGAAGAACACTCAGAAGAAGAACATTCTGAGGAGCATTCGGAGGAAGAACACTCAGAAGAAGAACATTCTGAGGAGCATTCGGAGGAAGAACACTCAGAAGAAGAACATTCTGAGGAGAGTGACCATGGTGATGAGCACTCAGACGAAGAACACTCTGAGGAGCATTCAGAGGAAGAACACGGTGCGGAGACCCATGACGGCGGCCATGGCCACGACCACGGCGCGGAGGATCCACACGTCTGGCTCGATCCGGTGCGGCTGAAACAGGCTGTCACCAACGTCCGGAGTGAACTCGTCGATATCGACAGCGACAACGCCGATACATACGCCACAAACGCAGACAACTACCGGGCACAACTTGACCAGCTTGACCAGTCGTTTGAAGACACACTCGGCGACGCAGACAGCGATGTGGTGTTCGTGGCTGGCCACAACGCCTTCCAGTATCTCGAATCCCGGTACGGGTTCCGCGTCGAGACCCTGACGAACATTTCCCCGGACGACCGCCCGACGCCAAAGGATATCGCCCAGGCCCAGTCACTCATCGAGGAGCATGATCTCCAGTATGTGCTTGCTGACCCACTGGAAGATCAGACGGCCGCCGATCAACTGGTCGAAGAGACCGATGCCACCGAGAAGCTCCCGCTGACAGCAGTCGCCGGCCAGACACAGGACTGGGCGGACAGGGGCTGGGGCTACATCGATGTCATGGAGAACGTCAATCTGGCCACGCTCCAGCAGGCGCTGGATGCATGACGGAGACAGAACCGACAGTGTCGAATCGACCGCAGTGCAATCGCTCCCGCCAACGAGCGACGCTGCTCGGAATCGTCCACGGCCGCGCCGAGACAGCAGTGTGCACGATCTACCCACCTGATGTGGCCGCGCCGGCACGATCCGAGCGAACGCTCACCGCCACCGGCGATGCATTTGTTCGACTGGAGACCACACGATGACAGCGACGGTCGACCAGCCACCGATCGTCCTCGATCACGTCCGGTTCGGCTACACCGCCACGCCGGTTGTCGAGGGTGTCTCACTGACTGTCGAGTCCGGGGACTTTCTCGGGATCGTCGGCCCCAACGGAAGCGGCAAAAGTACGCTGCTGGACCTCATGTTGGGACTCCGGGCTCCCGATTGGGGCGAGGTGCGGCTGTTCGGCGAGCAGGCCACCGAGTTCGGTGACGGGACGCGCATCGGCTACGTGCCACAGGATGCGGCGGCCGTCCCGGAGCAGATGCCGCTGACAGTGCGTGAGGTCGTCGAGATGGGCCGGTATCCACACCGCACCGTTGGCCGATTTTCCCGGACAGACACAGCGGCAATCGAGGAGGCGATCGAAGCCGTCGATGTGGGTGATATCACCAATCGACGAATCAGCACCCTCTCGGGGGGCCAGCGACAGCGGGTGTTCATCGCCCGCGCGCTGGCTGCCGAGGCCGACCTTCTCGCCCTTGACGAGCCAACGGTCGGCATCGACGCTGAATCGGTCGAGTCATTCTACGAATTGCTGTCGACGCTCCACGACAGCGGGCTGACCATCTGTCTGATCGAACACGATCTCGGTGCGGTCACGCGATACGCAACCGAGGTCGCCTGTATCGACACGCAGCTCTACTTCCATGGCGACTCCGCAGACCTGCTCGCCACAGACGCGCTGGCCGACGCCTACGGGACGGAGCAACGACTCATCCGACAGAACGCATGATCACGACACTGCTCACACCGCCGACTGGCCGTCTCACACAGCTGGCTGCAGCGGGCAGATCGGCGACGCCGCTCGCCGATGGGTTTGACTGGCTGCTCGAAGCGGTCTACGGTGCTCTGTTGACAGCGATGAGTGAACTCACCGGGATCGATATGCTCGGGTACGCCTATATGCAACGGGCGTATCTCGCGGCGATCTGTATCGCGATCATCGGCCCGGTTGTGGGCACGTTTCTCGTCCACCGCGAGCTATCGATGCTGAGCGATACGCTCGCGCATACGGCCTTCGCTGGCGTGGCCCTCGGTCTGTTTCTCAACTCGGTGTTCTCGCTGTCGGTGTCGCCGATCATCACCGCCTTTGTCGTCGCGATCGTGACCGCGCTGCTCGTCGAACTTCTCATTGACCACGCAGACACATACGGGGATACGTCGCTGGCGATGGTGCTGACCGGCGGATTCGCGGTCGGCAGTATCCTGATCACGGCCACCGGTGGCGGCATCGCTGTCGGCATCAACGCCTACCTCTTCGGCAGTCTGGCGACGGTCTCGAAAACGGATATCGGGCTGTTGATCCTGATGAGCCTCATCGTCGGTGCCGTCGTCACCCTTGCCTACCGACCGCTCGTATACGTCACGTTCGACGCCCCGGCGGCGCGGGCCGCCCGGTTCAACGTCCGGCACTACAAGCGATTGCTCGTCGTCCTGACCGCTGGGGTTGTCGTCAGCGCGATGCAGATCATGGGTGTCATCCTCGTGGCGGCGATGCTCGTCATCCCGGTCGCCGCGGCGGCACCGGTCGCCCGGAGTTTCAAACAGTCGATCTGGCTGGCGATCATCGCCGGCCAGCTGGCGACAGTCATCGGCGTCACGGTCGCCTACCAGTTTGGCATCGCCGCTGGTGGCTCGATCGTTGTGACAGCCCTTCTCGTCTATCTCGGTGTCGTCGCTGGCAGGCGAGTGCGCCGAGAGGTGCCACTGTTGCTGTCGGCGATGCTGTATCGGTACCGACGGCGTCGCAGTCCGAAGCAGGTGTCCGCTGACGGTGGCGACGAGCGAAAATAGCGGGGATCGGCCCAACCGATGTCTGGACCGCGTCTAATGCGTTTCGTGGGTGTGGTCTCGCAGCCCGTCGGCCGTCTCGAAGCTCTCGTCACAGACGGCACACGTGTTGTGATGCAGCGCAACGTGTTGGGTAACGCCGACGGCGGCGTCGAACTGTGCATCGCAGCTGGTGCATGAGTATGCCATTGCAATATTAACTCATGAGAGATAGCATAAAAAGTGTTATTAAGAATAGGGGGGCTGAACTTATGTGCGAGTATTAATTTCTATCTGAGTCTAATTAATACTGGCCGGATAGACGTAGGTCGTTGCTCAAACTGATTCGCCCTTCTCAATCGACCCGTTCGAACTCGTGACGCACCGTCGTATCCGTCTCATCCCACGTGATGTCATGGGTTCGTTCGATACGCTTCCTGTATGCTGCAAGGTTCTCCGAGCCCTCGGCCTGTGCGTCTTCGTCCGTCAGGTCTCCCAGCTGCTCTTCGCGAACGGTCGTCACCTCGAACAGCATATCGTCGATGGTGAACTGATCGCCCTCCGCGGCGTGTTGACCCCCGCGGTGAAGCTGTGTCACGTCGCCGGCAACAACAGCCTGTCGGATGCGTTCGGCTGGCAGCAGTTCGTTGGCATCAATCATCGTCATGGTTCTCCGCTCCATTTTCGACTGTGTGCGTAACACCCATTGATACTGTTAATTATGCTTAGAGCAACAAAAATGCTATCGAAATGCCCAAATTAGCTATAATTAATATATTTGAAAATCAGTTAGTAACAAAACCGATACCTGCGACTCGGGCGATTCATTCGTGTTTTTCGAATCCCATAGCCGGGGCCATCTCGCGAAACGCCTGTCGGCACAGCCAGATGTCGTACTTCCCGACCAGCCCCTGTTCACGGCCCGTCGCCCGGCAGACGCGTGTCTGTCCGGCCGGTTCGCCGTCGACCTCTTCGGTGTCGCTGTTGTCGGTCATCGTTGTGCCTTTTTGCTGAGTTCGGGGGCGACCGAGCGGTCGTCGGCCAGTTCTTCGAGCAGGTCGGTGGCTCCACACGAGATCAGGCCATCGACGGCCTGTCGCCGAAGCCCGCCTGGAAGACCACTGGTTTGAACCAGCACCGCCAGATCGGTCGTTCGGTTGGCCTCGGTCAGCGTCTCGATTGCCGCCACGCGCTTGGGTCGTGGAACGCTGTGTGTCACGGCACGCTGAAATGGGTTTGTCATCGCATCTCCTCCAGTCGCTCATAGCTGTTTGCGGTCGCCGACAGCCACGCCGTCAGCTTCGAATCCTCCGGGGCTATCGAGTACACGGTTATCAGATCGGCAGCGTCGTCGCGCGGTTCGATGATCGTGTGACACTGTCTCGTCGGTTCGCCATCGTCGGTTGCGTGTGGTGGCAGGTTGTGCGCAGTCACGGGTGGTGTGTTAGTCAGCAAGGCCGATCTCTTCCTGTTTGTCGGGGTCGGCCGCAGGGTTCTGGTCGTCGCTTGCTTCAGCCTCCTTGGGTGGGTCAAACCGCGGGAACCGATCTTCGAAGGCCGACCACTCGGCGTCCATCTCGATCTCGGTGAGGAGACACTCGTCGAGTCGACTCCGGAGCGCGTTGTGATCCATCTCGGTGCCGATCAACACGAGTTGGGTGCCGCGGTCGCCCCACTTCTCGTCCCAAATCTCCTCTAAACCGGGCACCGCTTCCAACTGCTGCTCGCGCTCTTCGGGTGGGAGCGACGCCACCCAGTTGCCAGCGGGAGCAATCCGCACCGACTGCCCGGCAACGTTGAGCATGATCGCCATCTCCTCGCGGCCCGCCAGCCAGAAATGGCCCTTTGAGCGAACTACGCTATCAGGGAACCCGTCGAGCAGTTCGGCGAATCGCTCAGGGTGGAACGGGCGTCGCGCCTCGAAGACGAACGAGGTCACGCCGTGTTCCTCCTCGGCTGATGCGTGGGGCTCTTGGAGTTCCTGCATCCAGCCGGCCGACTGGCTTGCGTCCGCGAAATCGAAACGGCCGGTGTCGACGATCTGCTCGCTGTCGACCCTCCCGTGGGTCGTTCGGATGATTTCCGCCCGCGGCTGGAGCGTCGTGACGAGTTCCTCGATCTCCTCTACGGTCTGCTCATCGACCAGATCACACTTGTTGAGCAACAGCACGTCGCAGAACTCGACCTGCTCGACCAGCAGGTTGCCGAGGTGTTTTTCGGTGCCGTCGTCGTCAAGTAGTTCCTCGGATTCCATCGCCGTCTGGAACTGATGGGCGTCGACGACCGTCACGGCGGTATCCATGTGACAGCCTTCGAGTGGTTCGATTCCGGTCTCTTCGTAGAACTCCGTCGGGTCAAGATCCGACTGGTCAAACCCAAGCGTGAGCGTCTGAGCGACGGGCAGCGGTTCGGCGACGCCGGTCGATTCGACGATGATCGCATCGAACGTCTGGTCGTGGGTGAGTTCACCGATGGCGTCCAGCAGGTCGCCACGAAGTTCACAGCAGATACAGCCGTCATCGAGTTCGATTAGCTCCTCATCCTCGGCCGAGATATCGGAGGATTCGGCGACCAACTCGGCGTCGACGTTGACCTCACCCATATCGTTGACCAACACGGCCAGCTCGCGGTCGCCGCTCTCCTGTAGGATGTGGTTGAGTGTGGTTGTTTTCCCGGCACCGAGTGTGCCTGACAGCACCGTCACGGGGGTTGTGTCCTGTGGCATGTATTGCTATAATAGAGGTTCTCATTGATAGTTATTATTATTTTAGTTGATAGTCTTATTAATACGCGACCTCTCCGGACGAGACGACCGGACGCAATGCCGACATCCAGTAATCCACCTGCTATCACCGGTGTCACGTCTGGCGGTATCGACCGTGCGCCAAGCGTCGACTGCGTCGTCGTTGGTGGTGGTATCCACGGCACCTACCTCGCCCAGCGACTCCTCGAAGACACCGCTCTCGACCGTGATGGGCTCGTCATTGTCGACCCAAACGACCGCTTGCTCGACTCGTTTCGGCGAAAGGCCCGCGCCTGTGGGATGGACTCGTTGCGCTCAACGTACGTCAATCACCTCGGAACCGACCCATTCGCGCTCGAAGATTTTGCAGCGGGCAACGACCGGGAGGACGAACTGCAGCCAACAGTCGACTACCCTGACCGACCCGGACTGGAACTGTTTCTCGACCACGCCGACCATGTAATCGAGTCGAACAGTCTTCACACGCTACACAGACAGACAGCGGTCACGATGATTCACGACCGCCCAGACGAAGGGCTGCGAGTCGTGACCGATGACGGCATGATCGACACACATACTTGTGTGTTTGCCATCGGCTACGGCGGGCGGTACCATCTCCCAGAGTGGGGCCGCTCGGTTAGCGGTGTCGAACACGTCTGGGGGAGCTTCAACCCGACCACCGACACGACGGAGACAGTCATCATCGGCGGTGGCATTACTGCCGCCCAACTGGCCGCCACGCGCAGCGAGAGAGAGTCAGTCACTTTGCTCTCTCGACAGCCGCTTGAATGGGAAGTCACTGAAGCAGACCCACAATGGCTCAACTGGCACCATATCGAACGTGAACTACATTGCCACCCCCCAGCGTCGAAAGCTCGCTCCGATGTTCTGCAGGAGGCTCGACACACAGCGACGATGCCACCATATCTGTACGACACGCTGGACACTCGTCGTCAGAGTGGCTCCCTTCAGGTTCGGCAAGGAGAGGTTATTCGTGCAACCCAAGAAGACGACCATGTTCGGTTGATACTCGCTGATGACACCCGACTACGTTCGGATCGGGTCGTCTGTGCCACCGGATTTGCGTCGGTGTTCGACCACCCGTTTGTTGAGCGACTAGCCGACACGCTTGACTTGGGTCGTGGCTATCGGGGTCTCCCACGACTTGACGACGACACACTGGCTTGGCGAACCGTCGCCGGTGATCAAGTCCCACTGTACGTCTCCGGAGCACTCGCACTCGGAACTGTTGGCCCGTATGCGCCAAATATTGCTGGTGCACGACGAAGTGCAGACCGAATTACAGAGGCCATGGACTCATTTTGCGAGCGATCGACGGAGCCGATAACACCGACAAAGTAACTGCCGGCTGGATTAGATGTCTCAACGCTTGTCCTGAACGGTTCTCTGTGATGCTTCCTCCTCGGCGGACGCTGTGAGAAGCGATATGAGGTCTGCCTCTGTTACCGGCTGTGCGGTCGGCGTCAGCCCCGCCTCACGGGCGATTCGCACCGCACTTGGCGGGTGAAGGTTCGCGTTCTCCAACAGCACGTCGTCATAAAACACTGTCTGGGGCGTTCCGCTTCCAACAATGTTGCCATCGGCCATCACACAGACCCTATCCGCGACTTCAGCGGCAAATTCGAGATCGTGTGTCGACAACACGACGCTGATACCCTCCTCGTGAATCTGGGTAATTCGATCGGCGATCAGCTGGGAGCGCTCGGGGTCAAGCCCAGCGAGTGGCTCGTCCAACACGACAACACTCGGTTCAAGCACGAGGACACCTGCAAGACCGACAAGGCGTTTTTCACCGCCGCTGAGATAGTGGGGTACCCGATCTTCGAGATGGCTCGCGTCGACAGTTGCCAGTGCCTCACGAGCGCGCTCCTGTGTATCACTGTCAGGAACACCGTAGTTCTGGAGGCCAAACAGCACGTCATCGAGGACTGTGGGGGCGACGAGTTGCGTATCAGCGTCCTGAAACACGAATCCGACCTCTTTCCGTGCATGTTGTCTGTTGTCTTCGGTAACCGGTGTGCCCTCAACAACAAGTTCGCCGTCGTCGGGCACGAGCGTTGCGTTCAGGTGTTCAAGAAGCGTTGATTTCCCAGCACCGTTGCCACCGACAAGCGCGACAACCTCGTTGGGGTACACGGAAAAATCGACATCATGCATGCCGACTGTCCCATCAGGGTATGTGTGGGCCTCACACCGGAGGTCGATAAGTAGGCTCTCGTCTCGACTCATAGTCTCACCTCATAGACAACGACTATCACATAGCCAACGACGCCACTGTACAAGCCAGCAATGATGAGCAGTTCGTGGATTGGGGGTCGCGAAACGTTACCGTACAGCGTGATATCACCGCTGTAGCCACGAGCCTCCATTGATTTGACGAGCCGCTCGGATCGCTCGATCGCCGACAACATCGTCATGCCGAGAATTCTGGCGTATAGCCGCCTGTTCGACCAGAAATCGGCAAGGTTCCCGCCACGAGACAGTACGGCTTTTACCAGATCCTCAAGTGTTTCAAGCATGACAAATGTAAAACGGTAGGTAAGCAGCGCGATCTGATCGATCGGTCGAGGGAGTAACCGACCGAGTATGTATGCCACGTGTGTGTATTTGGTGGTCATTGATGCCGTCAGCGCGAACGTGACAACGGTAAGTGACCGACACGTGAGTTCCAAAAAAAGGCTGAGGCCAGCCCATGTGACTGACAGCGAACCAACCGGTGTAGAGAGTGCCCCGCCGACCGGCGTGCCCGGTTCGAGGAATGCCAGCGGCCCAGCCACAGAGATGACAAACAGCATCGGAAGCGTATACCAACCGATGAGCCGTCGATACGGCAGACCTGCAAGACCATAGATACCGAGAACGCCCACGTAGAGTCCAGCCAATAGCATGAGTCGGTCAAATACGGTAACAGCGAGAACAAGCGCGCCAACGATGCCGACTTTTGTCCAGGGATTGACGCGGTGCAACGGTCCGTCTCGCCGCTCGGCGAACGCAGTGATGAGCCGCGGATCGGGAACGTGATTCGAGAGTGTCGTCACGGTTTCTGTGTGGGTTGATCCCCGTCAAAGCCACTGTAGCGGTCAACATAGACGTACAACCCGAGACCAATCACCGATAAGAGGACGACGAGTCCGCCAAATTCTAACATAAGGCCTCCCTTTCTGATTGGCCCCGCAACGATGACCCCGCGACCCATATTAACAACCGCGCCGCCGCCCTCCTGAACCCCGCGCTGAAGAGCTCTTGCAGAGCGTTTGGCCCACGGGAGTGCACCGCCGGTTGCAGTAAAGCCCCAGTAGCCGGCGGCAAGGAAGGCAGCGAAAAGCGCACCCAACCCACCGTACTGTTTCCACCACTCCATTAACCGGTCACCCCTGCCGGCTCCTCTGTGCTGTCACGGTCAACCATTCCAATGAGGTCTGGACGAACAGAAGTGAGGAAATTGATAATAAACCCTGTCAGGAGCCCTTCGATGACAGCGACGCCAAGATTGAGCCCGACAAGCCCACCAACAGCGATCGCCAAGTCACCGCGCGGTAACGCGCTCCCGTTCACGCCGCTGATAACGATGATCGCCCCCATCAGGAAGGCTCCTGCCGAGAGCCCGATCGTTGCGGCACTGGTGCTTGCGGGGAAAACATCCCAGTCCATTCCCATTAGCGTCTTGAACATGTAGTAGGCGACGATCGCTTCGCTCGCGTTGACAAGTGTGTTAGCTCCGAGCAAGCCAACAGCCCCGTGGCCAAGTGCTGCTGAAAAAATGTTCACGACCAGTGCAATAAGTGCTCCAAGCAAGGGGCCAGCAAGAATCCCAACGAGACCTGTTAAGTTCATATGAATTCCGCCCCACACCACTCGTTATCGCCTAAGCTCCAGACAGCCCATTAGCTCGGTAGCAGAGACAAATATGC
>NZ_QMDW01000013.1 GCF_003605635.1 Halonotius pteroides | reverse complement strand
ATATCTCGACAAGCCACTGCTGTCAAGCGATTTCACTATTAGCTAAAGACAGATGGTTGTTTTTGTATTCTTTGACGATATTGCCGAGAAGCTGTTTCACACTGATCTTTTTTGTTTTCGTTGTGTCGTTTAGCGATGTAATCGCGTTGACCCAATTAGTCAGATCAACTAGCTCGGCGATAGCCCGGCGGATTCCATTAAACAGTTTGTCGTTTCGCTGCGTATCTACTTGATTGAATGACCCCTGAATAAGCTGGAGCTTGTTGCGGAAGTTGTGGTTGACAACGCGGTTCATGAGGTGGAGATACCGGAGATCCATCTTATGATCGCTGATATCACGGGTGGCCGCAACCACATACGATTGCCCGTCGACCGTAAGCTCAGAAAGGCGCATTTCTATCCAGACTATTTCGCCCGACGGCCGTCTGATTCGCCACTCAAACTGCTGGGAGTGGCCGTTCGCCGCGGCTCGCAACCGCTTGATGAGTTCTGGGCGGGTGAGAGAACCCGGATTTATCGCGACAATGGTTGGCCTGTTGAGCTCTTCTTTTGAGTATCCGTAGAGGTTCTCGGCGTGCTCATTGGCATAGTGTATACTGCCTGTCTCGGAGTCATGGATCGTGATACCGACATCTAAGCTGCCATAGAAATGTGCGGCTTCCTCGGCAGATGTGAACGTTGACTCCGTCATTTGAACTCGTACCTACGGATTAGAGGCTATAAATCTGTGTGTTAGATTACTAAGATCTTAGCAATTAAATGTTTTCTACTCGGTCACGTTGTCGAAACAGCCCAGCAGCGAGAATCGACAGACGGGTGAACAACCGTATCAATTGTATCGACGTGTAAAATTTAAATCGGGATTTATATTTGCCAGTACAAGTGGCGTTGTGTATGCATAGTCGGTCTCACCGTAGTGGCGGTCGTTCGTCCGGCTCAACGGCCACCGGACGGGGAGAGATCACAAACACCGCGGTGGCTGTCGGTGTAAGCAGCGGTCGGACACGGTCACACCCGCTGTCGTAGCACAGTCCGGAGGAGAGATACCATGTCGAACCAGCATGAGCGCATTCGCGTTCTCTACGAGCTAGCGCTGGCAACAGGCCCCGCCGAGACGCTACAGGAGACCGCCGAGCAGGCCATCTCCGCGTACCTCCGGCGGTTGAACTGTTCGCTCGGAGCTGTGTTCACTGAGACAGCTGACGGATACGAGGCTGTTGCCGTTCTCCCGTCGAACTCCGAAACCGATCCGCTGTACACTGCCGGTAGAGATCGCCTGTCGTCGTGGGCAACGAAATCCCCTACAGACCGTCCGTCGTTACCACTGATCGGTGAGCCCAAACCGGATAGTCACTACTACCTGTTCAGACTACCCGAGTTCGGTGTGCTGCTGCTTGGACAGTACGGATCGAGGCTGAGCCCGGCTATCGTTGATGCGGTGGATCCGCTCAACGGCAAACTGGCGAGTGCTTGTATAACAAAACAGGTTGAGAGAGACCTTCGCGAGGAACGCAACCGATTTGAGGCGATCTTTACAACCATTCAGGAACCGATCGTTAACATCTCACTGGACAGCGACACCCCACGGATCAAGCGAGCGAACGACGAGTTCAGAGAGACGTTTGGGGGATATGAGATGGGTGCCGGTATGCTGGCCGAACCCGGGCGATTTGAGCCGACGACGCCGGTTGGTGCTGAGAGTACGGAGACGGCCGAACGTATCGACGCATGTCTGGTGCGTGGTGAGCCGGTGACCGAGGAGGTTCGGCGAAAAACAGCAGACGGCGTCGGTGACTTTCTGTTACGTGCGGTTCCAGTTGCTGACGGCGAGGAGTTTTTTGTGATGTATATCGACATCACAGCAGAGAAACGCCGCCGTCGCACGCTCGAATCACTGTACGATGAGGCACAGGAAGTCCTCACAAGTCAGGATCGACAAACTGCCTGCAACCGGGGCGTCTCGACAGCCCTCTCAATTATTGATGCCGACGTGGCCGAGATCTGTCTCTACGACCGCGGTGCGGACAACCTGATTCCGGCAGCATCGACCAGCGAATCCCCGGTGTTTGAGGCTGATCAGGTTGCGATCGGCAACCTGTTGTGGGTGACATACGAGGGCTCTTCGCGCCGTGTTGATGATCTCACAACTGCTGACGGCCAGTTACCACACAGCGGTCGGGAGATCCAAAGCGCGCTGCTGTTTCCACTCGGTGACCATGGTGTGATCGCTATCGGCGACAGCCAGCAGGCCGCTTTCGATGGGATGGATTTCCAGTTCGCACAGCTACTGGCTGCACTCATCGAGATCACGCTTGATCGTGCACAACGACAACAGAGTCTCGAGTCGGTTCAGAAGCTTACGCAGGAGACACTGCAGACTGACACCCCAAGGGAAATGATCGAACTGGTTCTCGAACGCCTTCCGGATGCGCTCAACCTCCCGATTACAGGATTCTGGCAGTACAATCGGGCACGAAACCGGCTCGAACCGCTTGCGATGACCGATGCCGCAGGCGAACTGTTCGAGGAGCCGCCGACGTTCGACCCGGGCAGCAGCATCGCCTGGGAGGCGTTTGCCTCGGGGGAAACGAAGGTTATCTCTGATGTTGGTAACCGCGCCGATGCGTACAACAAAAAGAGTCCGATCCGCTCGGAGGTCATCGCCCCCATCGGCGAGTATGGGGTGTTAATGGCCGGCTCGGTCAGATCACACACCGTCACCGAGATCGACCGCAGTATCGCAACGACGCTGGCCTCAACGCTGGAAACCTCGCTGCAGCTGATAACCAATCGGCAGGAACTCGATCTCCTCGATCAGGTGCTCGGGCGGGTGCTCAGACACAATATCCGCAACGAACTCAACGTAATGAAAGGATACGCCCGGGTGTTGATCGAGGAGACAGACGACGAGCATACCCCGTTCGCCGAACAGATCCTCGAGACCTGCAACAGCCTTGAGCAGACTGCCAACAACGCCCGTGACATGCAGCGCGTAGTCCAGAGCCGAGACTCAAAGAAGACGGTGGCCATCGACAACGCCATCGACGACGCCGTTGAGCAGGCCCGTGAGGAGGGGTCGACGACCGCTGAGATCGTCGTCGACCGCGAAGCCAGCGGCAGTGTGCTCGCCCACCCGAAGCTCTCGACGGCGATTCTCCACCTGATTCAAAACGGGCTCGAACACGGCGTCGAAGCGGATTCAACTGCCGAACAGGTGCGCGTCACCACCTACGAGGAAGCTGGCAACACGGTCATCGAAGTCACAGACGACGGCCCCGGGATACCGAACGACGAGCTGTCGGTGTTGGATCGACACGGTGAGTCCGCTCTCAAGCACGGAAGCGGGGTCGGTCTGTGGCTGATCGACCGGATTGTGGAGTACTCGGAGGCGACGATCGACTTCGAGGTCAACGGCGGAACGACCGCACGCATCCGCCTCGAACAGACGTAGGGCAACGTTGCCAGCGGCAGCGGGGCTACTCAGAAAACTGCTCGGTCAACCCCTGTTGGTGGCTGCTGTCGCCGCCGCGAAGCCGCCGCCGCCGTTTGTCGAAGGCACGTTCTAACTCACCGCGCGTGTTCCGCGACACGAGATAGGCGTCGGCCGGTGAGGTGTCCTGTGGGTGAGCGGACTGAATCCAGACATGATCTCGCCCGCCGCCGGTCAACTCCTCGGCCCACCCCTCAGCAGCGGCCCGATCCGCAAACCGGTGGGTTGACCCCTCGGTGTTGATCGTCCGCCCGACCTCGGGGTTTCGCTTGCGTGCGGAGGGTTTGATCTCGACGACGTACGCCACGGCGACATTTCAGCAGCATCGCTCTTAGACGTACGGGTTCAATACTGTAGAGTTCGGTGAGGAGTATAGATATAGAAAGCCCTCGACGCTCTCGACTCCAGGGCCTCTCACGGCTCGCTTCGCTCGCCGTTCGAGCGGGTCGCGGTCTCCCTACAGTCGACCGCGCGCTCGTTGCGCGCTTCGTCGCTCACTACGTTCGCTCCTGCAGTGTCGGCTCACGGCTCCGCCGTTCGCACGGGCCGAGGCGCGTCGCGCCTCGCGGCTTGCGTCGCCGGGGTTCGCCGAGACCGTCTCGCCCTTTCAGTCCACCAGGAAATCGGTTGGTCAGTCGGCCGATCCGAGTACGATAAAATGGAGGTTAGTCGTCGGCGACCGGCTGTTCCGGCGGCGACGCCGCCAGCAGGCGGTCGAGGGCGTCGACCATCGCGTCCACCGAGGCGCGCGTGATATCCGAATCGGAGGCAGCGACCGTCACGGTGTGGTCGCCGCGGGTCATCTCAACCTCAACGGTGACGACGGCGTCGGTGCCACCAGTGATCGCGTCGACGTGGAACGAATCGAGTTCGGCGTTCGCAGCGGGGCCGAGCGCTTGGCGGACAGCTTTGACCGCGGCGTCGACCGGGCCGGAGCCGGTGTTGGCGGCGGTGCGTTCCTCGTCGCCAACGCGGAGTTTGACGCTGGCAGTCGGCACCTCGCCGCCGCTGGCGGTCGTCAGCGTCAACAGTTCGACGTACCGCTCGCGGTCACGACCCTGGACATCCTCAGCGATGGCCAACAGATCGGCGTCGGTGACGCGTTTGTCGCGCTCGCCCAGCGTTTTAACGCGTTCGACGATAGCGGCGAGTTCGTCGTCTGTCACCTCAACCCCGTGTTCGTTCAGCCCGGCCTCAACGCCAGCACGGCCGGCGTGTTTGCCAAGGACAAGCCGGCGTTCCCGACCCACCGTTTCGGGTGGATACGGCTCATACATCGCCCCGTCTTTGAGTGTGCCGTCGGTGTGGATCCCGCTTTCGTGGGTGAAGGTGTTCTCGCCGATGACAGCCTTGTTCGGCGCGAGCTGAACCCCAGTATTTTGGCTGACAGTCCGCGCCAGTTCGTAGACCGCCGGGAGATTGAGCGTCTCGATATCGTAGCTGTGTGACAGCGCGATCGCGACCTCCTCGATGGCAACGTTGCCGGCGCGCTCGCCGATCCCGTTGACGGTGCCGTGGACAAAGTCGGCCCCGGCTCGCAGACCGGCGTGGACGTTTGTCATCCCGAAGCCGAGATCGTCGTGAGTGTGGACGCTCGTCGGGCCCAGTTCAGCGAGTTGGGCGACGACATCGTAGGTGTGTTCCGGGCTGGCGTGGCCGACCGTGTCGGCGTAGCAAAACCGGTCGGCACCCGCCTCGTGGCCGGCCTCGGCGAGGTCGACGAGGAACTCAGGATCGGCGCGGGAGCCGTCCTCGCCGAGCAGTTCGACCCACAGATCGTGGTCGGTCGCGTACTCGACGAGGTCGACTGAGCTCTCGATGACTTCCTCGCGGGTCGAGCCGACCTTTGTCTCGATGTGTTTGTCCGACGACGGGACGACAAGCGTGATTCCATCAACGTCGCAGTCTAGCGCGTGGTCGATGTCGGATCTGATACCCCGGGCGAAGCTGGTGACCGTCGCGTCGAGATTGAGATCGGTGACTCGGCGGATGCAGTCGCGTTCGCCTTCGGAGGTACACGCGCTACCGGCCTCGATCACGTCGACGTCGGCGGCCGCCAGCGCCTCGGCGATCTCGACCTTCTGATCGGGGGTCAGCGAGACGCCGGGGGCCTGTTCGCCGTCACGAAGCGTGGTGTCTAAGAGCTGTACATCGTCGGGAAACGCCGAGCGAGCCGCGTTGTCACTACGCAACTCATCTGCTGTGTTTGAGTACACGGATGAATACCTGTCACCGGAGAATTTCGCGGCCAGCCGGGTCGCCCCGACTTCCTCTATCCTCGTTGGAGGCTGAATACTCCATTGTGCATCATTCTTCACATGTACAGGGAAATAAAGCTGCCGTCTGCGCCGCGGTAGGCAGTCGGGCACACAGACGGCTGCTTATTCGACCAGTGCCACCCGATCACCGACGGCGACCTCATCGGCCGCACCGGCTGGCAACTCCAGTAGCGTCTCGGCGGTTTCGCGGCCAAGCCCGATCCACGGTTTCAGCCGCTTTTTGCCCACGACCTCGTTGTCAACGAGCCACAGCGCGTCGATAGCGAACGGGACGAACAGCATGTGTACATCCCGCTTCGCCGCGCTGTCGAACTGAAAAACAAGCGCGGTGTCGTCGGCCAGCGACCGCCGAAACATCAGCCCGCGGGCCTGCTGGAGAAACGAATCCGCGATCTCGATGTTGCTGGCGAGAACCTGACTGCCGCCACCCGATTCAGGTCGGTGAACAAGCTGCACACAGGATGGTCGGCCGGGCGATATTTAGCTCTGGGGGGCCGAGGCTGGCCATGGAGGAGACGCCAGAGGGGACGCCCGTCGGCGTCGACAACCCCTACGACGTCGCGGGACACTGTGACCATCTTACCGACGACGGTCGGTGTCGGTTTGCGCTCGATCACACCGGCGTCGACCCCGAGTTCGCCGACGAGCGGGCGGCCGATGAGTACGCCTGCCACGTCGGCGCGGACGACGACTGGCAGGAATGCCCGCACTACCGCTGGACGACCACAGCCGATGAGTGCCGGCGGTGTGGGCTTGGGGAGGTCCGGCTTGCCCACGACGATAGCCGGCCGCTGATCGAGGAACACCACCTTTCGTATGCTGATGCGGACGCTGGCGACGGTGCCGCGACGGCTGACAGCGACACTGTTGATGCCAGCCACGAACTCACAGTCGCGCTGTGTCGCTGGTGTCACGCCAAAGTCCACCAGTCGTTCGCTCGCATCGACGACGATGTCGACCCCGACCCCGAGGCGGTCGCCGAACGAGAGCAGCGGCGCACAGCTGAAACCGAGGAGTTGGGGTTCCAGTCGGCCCGTGACCGGTTTGAACGGTAGTATAGAAGTGGTGGGGGTGGTATTCTACCCGCGGTCGTCGGCGTCCCCCGTCTCGGCTTAGCCGCGTGCAGCTGGTTAGCGGCGGTCTCGACCGCGTGGTTGACGGCGATGGTGTGACGCGACGTGTTGGGGGCGGTAGCGATCGAATAGTGGGCAGTTGTTCGTTCTGTGGGTTGTATCGGGTGAGGACTTAGATTCAACAGTAGTTCCGCCGCTAAATTCTGTATTAGTTAAAATCTGGGCTACTGCCCCGTATATGAATACTATTTAATGGCATATTCATTTGATTGTCCAAATGTTTTTGTGGGTGTCGACAGCTTACAGCTTCATGTGAACACGGCACGCGGACTGGTGCCACACTGACAACGAGTACCGACCACCCCTCATGTCATTTACCCCATCACTCCGGCGGAGTATCGAGGTTGAATACTGGGTCGTCGACGAAGCGGGGGATCTCACCCAACCGGGATCGCTTATCGATCTCCCGGGTGCCGAACGCGAGTTCGTTGAGCCGATGCTTGAAGTTAACACAACGCCCTGTACGTCGACCGCCGAACTCCGGACGGAGCTGTTCGAACGGGTCAGAGCCGCGGTCGATCGCGGCGACGAGATCGGCAAACAACTCGTTCCGTTGGCAACGCCGCTGAACCACGAGGAGATCCGTGAGATCCCCTGTGACCGAACGCGGATTCAAAACGCGGTCGTTGGCGAGGACTTCGAGTATGTCCGCCACTGCGCCGGCACCCACATCCACATCGAACAGCAGCCCGGCCAAGCAGTCGACCAACTCAACACGCTAATCGCGCTTGATCCGGCCTTGGCGTTGGTCAACTCGGCGCGACACGTTCAGGGAGAAGCGATGGCCCCCGGTGCGCGCTCGAAATGTTACCGCTGGCTTGCCTACGACACCCTCCGGAACCAAGGCGAGCTGTGGCCCTACGTCGATGATCGCGCAGACTGGAATCGACGCCTACAGGCGTGCTACAATCGGTTCCGAAAACAGGCCATCGCCGCCGGTATCGACGAATCAACCTTCGAGTCGTGTTTCGATCCTGAAAGCTCGGTGTGGACGCCGGTACAGCTCCGGGAAGACTTCGGTACCGTCGAGTGGCGATCGCCGGATACGACGCTGCCAAGCCGAACCGTTGCGTTGGCTGATACCCTCGCTACGGTTGCCGGTGAGTTGGATGGCCGCCCTGTCGACATCGGCGGTGACACCCCCTGTGTTGACAACGGGCGGATCACCCTCCCAGACTTCGAGATGGTCAGAGATTACGTCGACACCGCGATCGAAGATGGGCTGACCGAGTCGCTGACGGCCTACCTCTCGCGGATGGGCTTTGAGCCGGATGCCTTCGATCCGATCACAGATACCTTCGACCACGACGGGCCGATCGATCGCAACACAGCCCGCCAGCTCCGCTTAGAGTATGCGACGCGGCTCCGTGAAGATGTCCGGCAGTCGCCCGCGATGACAGCGGAGTAATCCAGTGACACATAAAACCAAACGTGCGTCAAGCCAATCGAACAAGCGCAACAGCTTTTCATCGCAGCATGTGTGAGTTGATATTATGAGTCGGCCTAAGATCGCGCTTTTGAATGCGGCGCACGCGGCCGACGACACCGAGCGGAACTTCGTCCGCGAACTTGACGCCGACGTTGTCGAGTTTCGGTGTCCGGCTGGCGAGTTCCCCGACGACTTCGCGTTCGACGGCTTCGTCGTCACCGGTTCCAGCGCGTCCGTCTACTGGGATAAGGAGTGGATCGGCCAGTTAAAAACATGGGTCGGCGGGGCGATCGAAGCCGGCCTCCCCGCTCTCGGCGTCTGTTACGGTCATCAGCTGTTAGCCGACGTACTCGGCGGCCGCGTCGAGGATATGGGCGGGTACGAGATCGGCTACCGTACGGTCGAACACGACGGCGACAATCGCCTGCTGTCCGGGGTCGACGAGTCGATGACCGTCTTTACCACCCACTCGGATCGCGTCGCCGAACCACCGCCGGGCGCGACCGTCTTTGCCGAAAACGAGTACGGAATCCACGGCTTCCGCAAAGGTCGCGCTATCGGCGTCCAGTTCCACCCCGAGTACGACATGGAGACCGCCGAAACCGTGACCGCCGGCAAGGATGACCTCTCCGAGGAACGGATGCAGCAGGTGTTGGATGGGATCACCGAATCGAACTACGCGGCAGCCTGCGAGGCAAAGCAGCTCTTCGATAATTTCCTCGCGTACGTCGCCGAGATCCGTGGCGACCGCGTTGCTGCTGACTGAGTGGTCGCCGCTGTACGGCGAGTAACTGCCCAAACACCCAGTTTCGGGTTCGGTTTCGGTTTCCTTTTGAGTCCCAGCAGCGAAGACAGCGTATGACTCATATCGCAGTTATCGACAACCACGGGCAGTTTACCCATCTGGAGCAGCGCGCGCTCCGTGATCTCGGCGTCGACGCCGACCTCGTCGACAACGATGTTGACCCCGAGGAAGTCGAGGCCGACGGCTTCGTGCTCTCCGGCGGTCCCGACATGGATCGCGCGGGCCGCTCGGCAGCATACCTCGACCGCGACGAACCCGTCCTCGGTATCTGTCTGGGGATGCAACTCATCGCCGAAGAACTCGGCGGCAGCGTCGATAGCGGCGAGTACGGCGGTTACGCCGACGTGACCGTCGAAATCACCGACGACGACGATCCACTCATCGGCTCGCTCGCACCCGATACGCGCGTCTGGGCGAGCCACGCCGACGAGGTCAAAGACCTCCCGCAGGGGTTCAACCAGACCGGCACCTCTGATGTGTGTGGTATCGAGGCGATGAGCGACACCGACCGCGACCTCTACGGCGTCCAGTGGCACCCCGAGGTGATCCACACCGAGCAGGGCGAGGAGGTCTTCGAGAACTTCCGGGATATCTGCGAGCAATCGAGCTAAACGTCGCCGCCGCGCCCGTTCTTGTCGCCGACTTTGCCGTCGATTCGATCTTGCTCTCGCTTCCCAGCGTCGCGCTCGCTTGGATCGCCGTGCCCGCCACCGCCAGGGGTTCGCACCGTAACCACGGTCTCTGCCGGCACATCGACGGTCGTCTTCGCGACCGCTGATTTCTCGTTTTCGCCCGGCAACTGGAGCAGATTCTCGCCGGTCGCGCCCGGTTCGCCGCCGTCGACACCCTGCGGCGCGTGGCGGCGTCGCTCCGTGAGCAGCGAGACGGTCGCGTCCTGCTGAACGCGCAGGCGACGTTCGAGTCCAAGCCCGCCGCGATGGGTGCCGTCGCCACCGGAGTCGGGGCGCAGGGCGTAGCGTTCGACGCGCAGGGGGTATTCGGCTTCCAGTGCCTCGATTGGCGTGTTCAGGGTGTTTGTCATCCCGACCTGCACACCGTCCATCCCGTCGGCGCTCGCGCGGCCGCCGAAGCCGCCGCCGATAGTCTCGTAGTAGGCGAAGTCGCCGCCACGGCCGCCGATAATGAGGTTGTTCATCGTCCCCTGGCTCTGCGCCGGCACGCGGTCGGGTGCGGCCTCGGCCAGCGCGAGGAAGACCACGTCGGTCACCCGTTGGCTGGTCTCGACGTTACCACCGACGACCGCGGCTGGGGGCTCGGGATTGAGCAGACACCCCTCAGGTGCTTCAACTGTCACCGGCTCATAACAGCCGTGGTTCGGCGGAATTTCGGGATCGGTGATACAGCGGATCACGAAATAGACCGCGCTCGTAGCGACTGACAGCGGCGCGTTGCAGTTGCCGGCGACCTGTTCGGCCGTCCCCGCGAAATCGACGGTTATCGTCACCCCGTCGACGGTGACGGCAGCCCGAATCTCGATGTCGTCGTCGCTCACGCCGTCGCCCTCCAGCACGTCGCTTGCGCGGTAGGTGCCGTCCGGCAGTTCCGCGATGGAATCCTGCATTCGTTCACGCGAGTAGTCGATGACCGCGTCGAAGCCGTCGACGACGCGGTCGTAGCCGTGGTCGTCGATCAGGTCGGCGAGCCGCTCCTCGGCGCGGTCGGTGGCCGCCAGCTGGGCGCGGAAGTCGGCTCGTCGCTCCTCGGGGTTGCGGACGTTGGCGAGGATCAGCGAAAACAGTTCCTCGTTGCGCTCGCCGGCGTCGACGAGCCGCGTCGGCGGGAGTCGCAGGCCCTCCTGATAGATTTCCTCCGCACCGGCGGGCATGCTGCCGGGCGTCATCCCGCCAACGTCGGCGTGGTGGGCCCGCGAGACGGCGTAGCCGAGGATCTCCTCGCGCGGCGAAATGGGCGCGACCAAGGTCACGTCCAGCAGGTGGGTTCCGCCGGCGAAGGGGTCGTTGAGAATGAACACGTCGCCGGGTTTGGGGTCGTGGTCGAGGACGGCATCAACGGCCTCGGGCATCGCGCCGAGGTGGACAGGGATGTGTTCGGCCTGGGCCACCATCCGGCCGTCGGCGTTGAAGATCGCCGTCGAGCAGTCCTGGCGTTCGGTGATGTTCGGCGAGTACGCGCCACGAATCAACACTTGGCCCATCTCGTCGGCGACGCTCTCGAACTGGTTCCGCAGGACTTCGAGCGTGACCGGGTCGATGTCGCTCGTGTCTGTCATTGGCCGCCCTCCGTGTCGCCGCGGCGCATCACGAGCGCGCCGTCACTGCGAATCCGCCCCCGCCAGCCAGGCGGGACGACAGTTGTGCTTTCGGCCTGCTCGAGAATCGCCGGCCCGTCTATCGTCGCCTCGGCAGCGAGTTTCGACCGATCGTAGACGGTGGCCGACACGCGCGCGCCGGTGTCGCCGTCGGGCGTCGGAAAGACTGCCTCGCGGCCCCCAACGACGGCGTCGCCCCCGCCGTCGTGGCTGATCGCGGGCGGCGATCCCTCGATGGTCGCGGTCACGCGGAGATTGACGAGTTCGACCGGAGCCGACAGCGTGTAACCGTAGGCGCGCTCGTGGGCTGCGTCGAAGGCCTCAGCGACCGATTCAGGCGAAAAATCGTCGACTGCGACGGTGAGTTCGAAGCTCTGGCCGTCGTATCGGCAGTCGGCCGCGCGCTCGATGGTAACGGCCTCAGGCTCGGAGATATCGGTCAACACGGACTCGATCAACTCGTCGTAGACCGCATCAAGGTCGTCAGGATCGCTGTCGACGAGCGGCTGGGTGACAGTCCGGACGGCGTCGTGGGTTTCGTCGGCTGCGAGCAGACCGTACGCCGAGAGGACGCCCGCCGGTGCCGGGACGACGACGCGATCCATGCCGAGGTCGGCGGCGAGCGCGGCGGCGTGCATTGGGCCCGCGCCGCCAAAGGCGACAAGATCGAACTCGCGTGGGTCGTGGCCGCGTTCGACGGTCGCCGCCCGGATTGCCCGTGTCATCGTCGCGTTGGCGACGCGGACGACGCCGCGGGCGGCTGCCGCGGCATCGGCGAGGTCGGCTTCGTCAGCGAGATCGTCGAGCACAGCGTTGGCGGCCTCGACATCCAGCGTGAGTTCGCCGCCGAGAGCGGTGTCGTCGCCGATGTAGCCGAGGACGACGTTCGCGTCGGTGACCGTCGGGCGGTCGCCGCCACGGCCGTAGCATGCGGGGCCGGGCTCAGCACCCGCAGATTCGGGGCCGACACGGAGCGCACCGCCGCTGTCGACCCACGCGATCGAGCCGCCGCCCGCGCCGACCGTGGTTACGTCGACCATCGGCGTCCGGATCGGGACTCCGTCGATTTCGGCTTCGGTTGTCCGCTTGGCTTGTCCGTCGCGGACAAGGCTCACGTCGCTTGAGGTGCCGCCCATATCGAAGGTGACGACGCTGGGCGCAGTAGTTGCGTCAGGTTCGGCGGCTGTCGCCGCCGCGCCGACGACGCCGGCGGCCGGCCCCGAGAGCACCGTTGAGACGGCCCGCTCGCTGACGGTGTCGCCCTCAGCAATGCCGCCGTTGGCCTGCATCACGCGCGGTTCGGGCACGCCAGCGTCGGTCGCCCTCTCGGTGAGTCGTGTCAGATAGCCGCGGATCGCCGGGGTGACGTAGGCGTCAGCGGCGGTCGTGCCGGTACGCTCAAACTCCCGGAACTCCGGGAGGACTTCGTGGGAGGCTGAGACCGGTACGTCGAGTTCCTCGCGGAGAACCTCGGCGACGCGCTGTTCGTTTTCGGGGTGGGCGTAGGCGTGCAGCAGACAGACAGCGACGCTTTCGGCATCGGTGGCGGCGATCTCGTCGGCGAGGTCACGTATGTCGTCGGGGGCAACCAGCTGCTCGATGCCCGCAGTCGTTGCGCGTTCGTCGATCTCGAAGCGTCGACTGCGCGGGACGAGTGGGTCGGGTTTGGTAGCGTTGAGATCGTAAAGATCCGGGCGATCCTGTCGGGCGATCTCCAGTACGTCGCCGAAACCTGCGGTCGTCACAAGTGCAGTTGTCGCACCATCGCGTTCGAGCAGGGCGTTCACCGAGACGGTCATCGCGTGTGCGAAGGTGTCGATGGCGGCGGGGTCAATGCCAGCGGCGTCGCAGGTCTTCTGAATTCCGTCGAGAACGCCAACGCTCTGGTCGGCTGTCGTCGGCACTTTCGCGGTATGGCGGTCGCCGTCGACGACGAGTACCACGTCGGTGAAGGTGCCGCCAACGTCGACGCCGATCCGAGTTGCGGCGGTCGCTGGCGGCGGTGTCATTCCTCAGGGGCGACGCTGACGACGTTCATCAGCGAGGAAACAGGGACGCCGTCGATGTCATCGAGACCCTGTTTGTCGACGAGGACGACACAGCCGACCGGGGTGCCGCCGCAGTCGCGGACGGCCGTAATCGTCTCCCGCATCGTCGTTCCCGAGGTGATGATGTCGTCGATGATGTAGCAGTGCTGATCGGAGACAGCCGAGAAATTCTGCGAGAAGCCGCCGTCGATCTCATCGATATCGCCTTCCTCCCACTGGTGTTTTGCGGGGCCGTAGGCCGCGATATCCGTATCGAGTTCGTTGGCGACGACGGTGGCTAACGGAACGCCGGCTTTCTCGATGCCGACGGTGAGCCCAACATCGGTGTCATCCTTCGAGATCAGGTCGGCCATCGCGCGGCTGACGTGGGTGAGCCGCTGGCTGTCGCGGCCGATCGCACTCCAATCGACGTGGATATCCTGTGGGCCGGCGGCCGGCCTCGGCTGGCTGTCGGTCTCATGTTCGACCCCGCCGCGTTCGACAAGCCAGCTTGCGGTCTCCCGAGAGACGTTGAGTTCATCGGCGATCTCGCCGCGGGAAAGCCCCCGCCCCGCTAACTTCGTCGCGCTCTCGATGAGGTTATCGACGTTTTTCATACTCGCTGAATTGAATCGCGTTTTTGATAGTCCTGTCGTCGTCGATGAAGGCGGCCTCGTAGTCGTCAAGCGCGAAAATTCCAGTAACGAGGTCATCGAGGAACGACTCTGACAGCGACGCAAGCGTGTCGACGGCAGCCTCGAAGTGACCGACATGGGAGTTGACACTGCCGACGATCGCCTTGTTGTGGAGCACCAGCTCCCGATGGAGCTTCCCGCCCTCGACCTCGAAGGCCCAGTCGCCCGGAATGCCGAGGGCCGCCAGCACGCCGTTGGGTGCAAGCGCTTCGATCGACTCGAAGGGATGTTTCGCATACCCAGTTGACTCGTAGATCAGATCGGGTGCCTCGTGGGCGTCAGGGATCTCAGGCACCGGTATCTCGTTGCTGTTGACGTAGGTGCTGTCCAGCGATTCGATGATATCGATGGTCGGGTCGGGTCGCTCACGACGGCCGAGACAGTAGGTACGGTCAAACCGCTGTTCGAACATGGCCAGCGTAATGAGTCCGAGGCTGCCGTTGCCGAGGACGAGAGCTGCGTCAGGGTTCCACTCGAAGGCCGACCGGCTGGCGTCGGCGTGTTCGACCGCCTTTTCAGTAATAGAGATCGGCTCAACGAGAAAGCCCAGTTCGGCCAACTCCGGTGGGACAGTAATGAGGAACTCCGCAGGGCTGGTGAAGTATTCGGCCATGAAGCCGTGTGCGCCGACGATACCGCGCTCATGGTACTGGCCGTCGGGAGCCATATCCGGCTCGCCGCGCTCGAAGTAGGTGTTGTCGCCGTTCGGCCGGCGACGAACCGTCGGGACGACGACATCGCCCTCGCTAACGTCGGTGCCGTTGGCGTCCTCGACGACGCCGACAGCCTCATGCCCCAACACCATGTGGCCGGTGTCAGCCGGGAAGCCGCCGTGACCGCCGCTGATGACCTCGTGGTCGGTGCCGTCGACGCCGACCCGGAGCGTCCGAACCAGTGCCTCGCCGGCGTCGGGATCGGGTCGCGGCAGGTCGATGAGTTCGGGCTCCGATTCGCCCTCGTAGACCGCGATAGCGTGCATACCGTGTCGGATGATCCCACGGCTCAATAGCGTTACTCTTGTGTGAGTAAGCATTTCACACGCGCGGACGAGATGCGGAGCGACCGCGTCGGCAGCCGGCTCAGGCGTTGAGCTCTTCGCGCAGCAGTTGGTTGACGCTACCTGGGTCGGCTGAGCCGCCGGATTTCTGCATGACCTGGCCGACGAGGAAGTTGAGCGCGCCGTCCTCGCCGCTGTGGTAGTCGTCGACGGCATCGGGGTTTTCATCGATAGCTTCGACCACGAAGTCGGCGATGGCGTCGTCGTCGGCCTTGCCGAGACCCTCGCGGTCGATAATCGTCTCGGGGGCGTCACCGTCGTCAAGCATCGACCGCAAGACGACCTCCTCGGCGTTTTTGACCGTGAGTTCGTCGGTTTCGACGAGTTCGATCAGGTGGGAAAATTCTTCGAGCCGGCCCTCGATGTCGGTGATCAGCATATCCCGATAGTTGAGTTCGCCCAGTAGGTTGTCGGCAACCCACGTCGCAGCCACGTTGGGATCGAACTGCTCGGCGACGGCCTCGAAGAAGTCGGCGACCTCCTTCGTTGAGGTGAGTTTTGCGGCGGCCTCGCTGTCGAGGCCGTAGTCGGCGACAAAGCGCTCCCGTCGGGCGTCGGGAAGTTCCGGGATCTCGATTGTCTCTTTCCAGTCGGCGACTTCCAGCGGCGGGAGGTCGGCCTCACGGAAGTACCGATAGTCGGCCTCCGACTCCTTTGATCGCATCGAGACGGTGATCCCACGGGATTCGTCCCAGTGGCGGGTCTCGGTTTCGAGTGCGCGACCGCGCTTGACGGCGTTTTTCTGCCGGCTGACCTCGTAGGCCAGCGCCTTCTCGGCGGCTTTGTGACTGGAGATATTCTTCACTTCGGTGCGGTTTGCGTCTTCGAGGACGCTGTCGTCGATGTCGCCCGCGTCGTCGACCTCGTCGGCGTCGACCAGCGAGATGTTGGCGTCGACGCGGAGGCTGCCGTCGCGGGTGGCGTCGAAGACACCCAGATATTCGAGCACCTCTTCGAGTTTGGCGAGGAAGGCCCGCGTCTCAGCGGGCGAACGGAAATCGGGTTCGGTAACGATCTCAACGAGCGGCGTCCCCGCACGGTTGTAGTTGATCAGCGTCGCCTCGGCGGTATCGATACTCCCACCTTTGTGCTGGAGACTCCCGGGATCCTCTTCGAGGTGCGCACGGGTGATCCCGATCTCCCGACGGTCGCCTTCAACGCTGATTTCGAGTTCGCCCTCCTGACAGATCGGCGCGTCGTACTGGGTGAGTTGGAAGTTTTTCGGGAGGTCAGGGTAGTAGTAGTTCTTCCGGTGGAACGTGGTGCGCTCGGGGATGTCGGCGTCGAGGGCCTTGCCGATCTTGACGGCGGCTTCGACCGCGCCCTCGTTGAGCACCGGGAGTGCGCCCGGCAAGCCGAGACAGACCGGGCAGGTACGGCTGTTTGGTTCCTCGTTATCATCGGCCGCAGTCGAGCAGCCACAGAAGATCTTGGTGGCCGTCTCAAGCTGGACGTGCACCTCCAGCCCGATGACGACCGCGTGTTCGTCGGTTTGGACGGCCTGTGCTGTCATTGGACAGGATTTGCTGCCCGCCCGCTAAAGCCTAACGGAGCCACGAGGGCGACTACAACCGGCGCGAAACCATCACACGACGCGTCGATCCCCGTGATGGCCAAGCGTGCCCAGCCGAACCCGCGAGCCGGTGCTGGAGCCCTCGACGCCGGCCCGCAACGCGTAGATGTGTGTGTCGTCGCTGCCAACAAACAGGGTGCCGTCGACCACCGTCGGCGAGGAGCGACCACCGATCGGGAGGCGCCACTGCTGGGCACCGGTGGCCGCATCGACAGCGTAGACCTTGCGTAAGGATTCGAAAAAGACCGTCTCGTCGGCGACCGTCGGCGAGGAGTGCAGCGAACTCTTCGTCTCAAAGGCCCACTCGCGGTCGCCGGTTGCCGCCGAGAGGGCGTAGAGCAACCCGCCAGCACCGGTAACGAAGACCGTGCCGTCGGCGACGGTTGGCGAGGAGACAACGGTCGCATCGACACGCCACTGTTCGTCGCCGGTGGCAGCATCAATGGCATGCAACTGCTCCCAGCCACCGACGAAGACCGTCCCATCGGCGACCGTCGGCGACGACTCGATCTTCCGGTCGGTCTCAACTGTCCATTGGCTGTCGCCACTCGCGGCAGCTAGGGCGTAGAGCGTGCCGTCATCGCTGCCGACAAAAACCGTCTCGTCGACAACCGTCGGCGACGACGTCACGTGATCGCCGGTGTCGACAGCCCACTGCTGGTCGCCGGTCGCGGCGTCGACCGCGTAGATCGAGGCGTCGTTGCTGCCGACGAAGACCGTGCCATCGACGACGGTCGGCGAGGAGCCGACGCTGTCGCCGGTGTCGAATGTCCACTGCTGGTCGCCGGTTGCAGCGTCCAGCGCGTACAGGCTGCCGTCATCGCTACCGATAAAGACCGTCCCGTCGGCGACTGTCGGCGATGCGTAGACGTACCCCGCCGTTTCGGCCGTCCACTGCGTGTCGCCGGTTGCAGCGTCCAGCGCGTAGATGTTGCCATCCCCGCTGCCAACAAAGACCGTCTCGTCGACGACGGTTGGCGAGGATGCAACAGCGTTGTCGGTGTCGACCGCCCACCGTTGTCGGTCGCCTGGTTGTGCACTCGCCCACGACGCAGCAACCCCCGTGGCGAGTCCGACGCCGACAACCGATTTCAACAGTGTGCGGCGGCTCGGACGATACGTGCCGTCCCCCAGCGGCTCATGGTACGCCATCAGTAACACTATTGCAAGTTTTCATATAAATAACCAGTGCAGCGACGGCTCGATCGGCGCACCTCGCGTCGATCATCAGTCGGGAATCAGACATGTGTCTGACACAGTTTTATACAGAGACAGAACGGTTGTCATGGTATGAGTAATCGGGTCGATGAACTCGAAGGACAGCTCGCAGAGCTCCGCGCCGCAGTCAACGGTCTCACCGAGGAACTCGTTGAGACGAAAGACCGGGTTCGTGAACTCGAAGCCGAGGCCGCAGCCACCGACGCCGAGACACCGACCCCGGAGACCGAAACGCCGACCAAAAGCGACGATCACGTCGTCGTCGTCGAACAGGAGCAGGACGATGTCGACGTCGTCACCGGCTCGCTGGCAGAGGACGCCGATCCGATCAACGAGGCTGTTGAAACGGAAGACACAACTGAGGAGGAGTCCAACGAGTCGACCGACGACATCATCGTTGCCTAACTGACCGGCGACGACCCAGACTGTCGCCCGAGTTCATTTATGCATATCAAAGCCCTCGTCTTAGACGGTTTCAAGAGTTTCGGGCGGCCAACGCGTATCCCGCTGTATGAAGATTTTACCGTGATTACCGGGCCAAACGGGTCGGGAAAATCGAACATCATCGACGGCGTGCTCTTTGCCCTCGGGCTCGCCAAAACCCGGGGGATCCGCGCCGAGAAGCTCACTGACCTGATCTACAATCCCGGCCACGACGGTGAGGCCTCAACCGACGATGGCCCACGCGAGGCCAGCGTCGAGGTCATCCTCGACAACAGCGCGGGCACACTCACCCGCGAGCAGGTCGTGACGGCCGCCGGCACCGATCGCATCGGCGACGTCGAGGAGATCACGATCAAACGCCGCGTCAAACAGACCGACGACAACTACTATTCGTACTACTACCTCAACGAACGCTCGGTCAACCTCGGCGACATCCAAGACCTGCTCGCACAGGCTGGCATCGCCCCCGAGGGGTACAACGTCGTCATGCAGGGCGACGTGACCGAGATCATCAACATGTCGGCGGGCCAGCGACGTGGCATCATCGACGAGATCGCCGGCGTCGCCGAGTTCGACGCCAAGAAGGACTCAGCCTTCGAGGAACTCGACGCCGTCGAAGAGCGGATCAACGAGGCGACGCTCAAAATCGAGGAGAAAGAGGAGCGACTCGACCAGCTTGCCGACGAACGCGATACGGCCCTCGAATACCAATCGCTGCGCGACGAAAAACAGGAGTACGAGGGGTATCTGAAGGCTGCCGAGCTTGAGAATAAACGCAAAGAACTCACCGAGATTGAGAGCGACATCAACAGCCACGAGGAGACACTCGCTGAGCGACAGGAAACCCTCGACAGCGCACAGGGCCGACTCAGTCGACTGGAGAACGAACTGGAAGCGCTCAACCGCGAGATCGAACGCAAAGGTGAGGACGAGCAGTTGCGGCTCAAACGCGAAATGGAGTCGATCAAAGGCGAGATCGACCGCCTCGAAGGCCGGATTGAGGCCGCCGAAGGCCGCATCGAGGACGCCGAGGACGAACGCCGACAGGCCTTCGTCCAGATCGATCGCAAACAGGAGGAGCTCGACGAGATCGAGGCGACGATCACGGATCTCAAAGTCGAGCAGGCGTCGGTCAAAAGCACGATCCAGAGCAAGCAGGCCGACCTCGCCGAGATCCAAGACGAGATCGACAACGCCGACACCGAGTTCGACGAACTCAAAGCCGAGTTGGCCGACAAAAAGGAGCGACGCGAGGAGCTAAAGACGCAGGCCAACGACATCCAGCGGAAGAAGGATCGCCTGCTCGACGACGCCCGACGACGTTCGACCGAGGTTGAGGAGGCCCAAGCCGACCTCACTGAGGCCCGCGAATCGATTCCGGATCTCAAAGCCGAACTGTCGAACCTCCAGAGCGAACTCGATAAAGCCGAAAAGAACAGATCGAAGATCGAAGCCTCAATCGGCGCGCTCAGAGACGACCGCGAGGAGGCGAAAGCCGACTTGGAGGAGATCGAATCGAAGCTCCGCGAAAAACAGTCCGAATACGCCGACATCGAGGCCCGCAGCGACGACGACAGCTCGTGGCCGCGGGCGGTGACGACGATTCTCAACGCCGGCAAGCGCGGCGTCCACGGCGCGGTCGGCGATCTCGGTAGCGTCGACAGCGAGTACGCGACCGCCTGCGAAACCGCCGCGGGCGGCCGCCTCGCAAACGTCGTCGTCGACGACGACGGCGTCGGCTCGGAGTGTATCGACTACCTCAAATCCCGCAACGCCGGCCGGGCAACCTTCCTCCCGATTACGGAGATGGACAACCGCGGCCTGCCGACCCTCCCATCCCATCCGGGCGTCGTCGACTTCGCGCGCAATCTCGTCGAGTACGACAGCAAATACGAGGGGGTGTTTTCCTATGTACTCGGCTCGACACTCGTCGTCGAGGATATGGCGACGGCTCGTGAGTTCATGGGTCGGTTCCGGATGGTCACACTCGACGGCGACCTCGTCGAGAAGAGCGGCGCGATGACCGGCGGCTCCGGCGGCGGCTCCCGGTATGCGTTTTCGGCGTCGGGCGGCGGCAAACTCGAACGGCTCGCCGAGGAGATCGACCAACTCGAAGACAAACGCCGCCAGCACGAAGACGAAATCCGCGATCTGGAAGACCAGATCGACGCCGCCCGCGACCGGAAATCCGACGCCGTCGAGAAAGTCCAGTCCATCGAGGCCGACATCGAACGCAAACACGAGGCAATCGACGATGCCGAATCGGAGATCGGCGACCTCGAAACCCGCCTCGATGAGATCGAAACCGAACGCGAAGCCGTCGAGGATGAGATGGCCGAGGTCGACGCCGAACTCGACGAGATCGAGAGCGAACGCGAGGCCGTCGACGCTGACATCGAGGAGCTTGAGGCCGAGTTGGCAGAATCAAAGATCCCCGAGTTGACCGACGAGGCCGACGCGATCCGCGAAGAAATTCGGGAGCACAAGGATCGGATGGACGATCTCGAAGGCCGACTCAACGAACAGCAACTCGAACAGCAGTACGCCGAGGAGGCCATCGATGACCTTCACGACACCGTTGAATCCGCCCAAGAGCGGAAGGCCGACGGCCAAGACGAGATCAGCGAGTTGGAAAGCCAGATCGACGACAAGGAGGGGGAACTCGACGAAAAACGCGAGGCCATCGAGGAACTCGAAGCCGAGTTGGCCGACCTCAAAGACGAGCGCGAGGAGTTGAAAACGACTGTCAAAGACGCCCAGGCCGACCGCGACGAGGCGAAAGAGGCCGTCGGCGAAATCGAGTCAAAACTCCAGTCGGCCCGCGAGGAGCGCGACCGGCTTGAGTGGGAGATCGACGAACTGGAACAGGCCGTCGGCGACTACGACCCCGAGGAGATTCCCGATCACGACGAAGTCGAGTCCAACATCGACCGCCTCGAAACGGCGATGGCAAAACTGGAGCCGGTCAATATGCTCGCTATCGACGAATACGAGGAGGTCGAAGCCGACCTTGAGGAACTCGTTGATGGCCGCAACACCCTGGAGGCGGAGCGCGACGGCATCCGCGACCGGATCGACCAGTACGAATCCCAGAAAAAAGCGACGTTCATCGACGCCTTCGAGTCGATCAACGGCCACTTCCAAGACATCTTCTCGCGGCTCTCAGACGGATCGGGCGAGCTCGTCTTAGAAGACCCCGAAGAGCCATTTGAGGGCGGGCTGACGATGAAGGCTCAGCCGGCGGACAAGCCGATCCAACGGCTGGCGGCGATGTCCGGCGGCGAGAAGTCGCTGACGGCCCTCGCGTTCATCTTCGCCATCCAGCGACACAATCCCGCGCCGTTCTACGCGCTCGATGAGATCGATGCCTTCCTCGATGCGGTCAACGCCGAGCGCGTCGGCGAGATGGTCGACGATCTGGCCGGCGACGCCCAGTTCGTCGTCGTCTCCCATCGCTCCGCGCTGCTGGAGCGCTCCGAGCGCGCCATCGGTGTGACGATGCAGGACGACAACTACAGCGCGGTCACCGGCATCCAGTTCGACGGCGACGACGCCGAGGCGGAGGTGCCAGCCGATGACTGATCTGCCCGACGCCGTCGGCCTCGACGGGATCAGCGGTGAGTACAACGGCGAACAGGAACGACCGACAGAACCGACCGACGACGAAGTCGAGCCTGTCGAGCTGTTGGTGCAGTTGGCCGAGGACGGCGAGATCGAGCCGTGGGATACCGACATCGTCGAGGTCACCGACGCCTTCCTCTCGAAGCTCGAAGCAACTGACCTGCGTACGAGCGCGCGGGCGTTATTCTACGCCAGTGTCCTCCTGCGGATGAAAGGCGACGAACTACTCGATCCCACAGAAAACGAGACAGACGATGAGCCGGAACCGTGGGAACAGGCCTTCGAGGACGGCGCGGGAGTCGACGACGAGGCGGACGGTGCGTCAGGCTTCGACCCGGTCGACGAACTCGAAGCCGAGATGGATCGCCGCCTCGACCGCAAAAGCACCCGTGGCAACCCCGAAACGCTTGACGAACTCGTCCGCGAACTCCGGGAGGCCGAACGCGATAACTGGTGGAAGCGGCGCCGAGAGTACGACACCAGCGACACCGGCGGCGGGGGGTACGGCACCCAAACGGTCGACTACCGCGCGACCGACGACTTCCGTGCGGCCGACGAGCCGACCGAGGGCGACGTGACCGCCAACACTCACACCGAAGACATCGAGAGCGTTATCGAACAGGTGCAGGCCGCCCTCGCCCCTGAGTTCGACAATGGCCGCAGCGAGGTGCTGTACGCGGAAATTGAAGCCGCCGGAGGCCGGCCGTTTATGACCTATCTCGCACTGTTGTTCCTCTCCCATCGCGGCGAACTCCGTCTCCAGCAGGACGACCTCTTCGGCGACCTCTGGGTGCAGGATCCCGCACAGCGATCCGGAGACGACGAACAAGACGAACCCGACGAGGAACTCGAAGCGACAGCCGACTGAGTGACGACGACCGAGCGGCGGTGTGTTTATGTGGCATCTTACCCGACACGGAGACAGTGACCTCCGACCCGTCTCCCACACCACCCGAGGAACGGATTCTCGGCCTCGACGTGCTCCGTGGGTTTGCGCTACTTGGGATTCTTATTATCAACATCCGCGTGTTCGCGATGCCGTTTACGACGCTGAATAACCCGACAGTGTACGCGTCGGCAACCCCCTACGGCGAGTTTGCCGGCGTCAACTACCTCGTCTGGCTGGTGGGTCACATCGCCGCCGAGCGGAAGTTCATCACGCTGTTTACCGTCATGTTCGGTGCGGGAATCATCCTCTTTACCCAAGGGAAGGATGCAAGCGAGGTGCTTCGCCTCCACTATCGTCGAACCGGATTTCTGCTGGTCGCCGGCCTCGCACATGCGTACCTGCTGTGGTACGGTGACATCCTCGTCCCCTACGCGCTGTGTGGGCTGGTTGTGGTGTTTGTCCGCGATTGGGAAGCAAAACAGCTTGCGCGGACAGGGCTGGTGTTGGTGGCGGTTCCCTCGCTGCTCTATATCATGTCGGGGCTCTCACCAGGGTCGACACAGGCGGTCGCTGCCCAGTGGGCACCCGCCGAAGCCAGGTTGCTTGCGGAGGTCGAAACCTACCGGAGCGGCTGGCTCGCCCAACTCGACCACCGCGTGCCGACAGCGTTCGCCCAACAGACCAGCGGCTTCATCAGCGTCGTCTTCTGGCGGACAAGCGGGCTGATGTTGGCTGGGATGGCACTGTTCAAATGGGGCGTCCTCACGAATGAGCGGTCAACAGCGTTCTACCGGCGGCTCCTTGCCGGCGGCCTGTTGGGTGGGCTCGGAGTAACGCTTGCTGGCGTCTGGTATACCGAGACAGTCGACTGGGCCGCCCGGGAGGCCCTGTTTTTCGGCACACAGTTCAACTACTGGGGCAGCCTCCTGTTGGCCGGCGCGTATATCGCGGGGGTAATGCTGTTGTGTCGTCGCTTCGGCGGCGGGGTTGTGACGACCGCGCTGTCGGCCGTCGGGCGAACCGCCTTTAGCAACTACCTGTTGCAGACGCTGATCGCCACCTCGATCTTCTACGGTCACGGGCTCGGACTGTTCGGAAGTGTGACCCGCATCGAACAGGCCGGTATCGTTGTCGCCATCTGGACAGGGCAGATCATCCTCTCTGTGCTGTGGCTGCGATACGTCCGGTTTGGCCCCGCCGAATGGCTCTGGCGCGCCGTCACATACGGGCGTCGACCACCACTACGAAACGATCGATCGACCGACGCAGCCGGCGATTAGTTCGGTGTCGATGCGGCGTGGGCGTCGGTGACACCCTCGACAGTTTCTCGAACCGCATCACAGCCCTCCTCATGGAGGAGGTCGCCGACGACGATCACGTCGGCGTGCTGGCCCATCTCGTAGGCACTGTCGTAGTCGCCGATCCCGCCGCCGTAGAACAGTGTCGCGTCGTCGAGGCCGTCGGCGGCAGCCTGGACAATCTCGGGATCGCCGAAGGTACCGGAGTATTCGACGTAGACGATCTCCTGGCCGAACATCTTCTCGGCGACACGGGCGAACGCCCCGACATCCTCGGCGGACTGCTCGCAGTCGGCCTCGGTGTACTCGGCGACGGAGGCCTCAGGGTTCATGACGATATAGGCCTCGGTCGTCGTGCGATCCCAGTCGAGACCGTCCTCGATGCGCACCCACTCCTTGTGGGCGCCGACCATCCAGAAGGGATCCGTCGAGTTGAACACCGTCGGGATGAGGTAGCCCTCGAGAACCGGCGAGTCGATGACGACGCTCGGGTTTGATGGCTCCTGGTAGAGCGGCACGTCGTACTCGGCGCAGGCGTCGACGACGCGCTGCATCTTGTCTTCGGTCATCCCAAGGGTGCCGCCGATCTCGATGGCGTCGGTGCCGGTCTGACAGACATCCGCGAACGTCTCGCCCTCAACGAGGGGCTTGTCGGGGTCGATCTTGAGGATATGATCCCACGCCGCCCAAGGTGTGCTCATTGGCTATTGGATGCTCACGGGGAGAATAAAAAGCGTACGGTGGCGAGAAGGCGGTGTATCGACCCACGCGGTCGAATCTACGCCAGTTTCGATACCGTCTCCCGAAGCAGGCCATCGAGCAGTTCCGGCAGTGTCGGGTGGTATGCGCGATCCGGCACCTCGCGGACATCACCTTCGTTCTCGACGAGTATCTGCAGTGTTTTCGCCATCGTGTCGGCGTGGGCGTGCAATCCCTGGTAGCCCAGTACCGTGCCGTCGTCGCTATCGACGGTCAGCCGGGCCAATCCGTAGGGAAGATCCTTGACGGTGAACACGCCGTCGTCTTTGGCCCACCGGGTCGCGGTGACGACCTCGTGGCCGGCGGATTCGGCCGTCTCCGGCGTGTGGCCAACCCGGGCGAAGGGGTAGACGCTGGCTCCAGAGAAAATGACGTGGTGGTGAACGTTTTCATAGGCTTCCATCGGCTCGCCGGCGTGGTGGGCGAGGATGTTGTCGGCCGCAGTAGCACCGTGCTCTTTGGCAACATGGAGGATCGGCTCTCTGCCGTTTGCGTCACCAACGACAAACACCCGCTCGTCGTCGACAGCAGCCATCGTGTCGTCGACCCACCCCTCACCAGGGTCGATGGCTGTGGTGTCGAAGCCGAGACGGTCAGTCGAGGGACGACGACCAGTAAACGTGAACAACGCGTCGGCCTCGATAGCCCGGTTGTCGGTTGTGTCGCCTGCGTCGTCGACGTGAAGCCGAACACCGTTATCCTCGGTCGGTTCGATCCGTTGTTCGGTGGTGTTGGTGAGAATGTCAACGCCAAACTCCTCCCGGTAGAGTGTCATGAGTTCGTCGCCGAAGATCGGATCGGCCTCGTCGATCGGCCGGTCATCGTGTTCGACAACGGTGAGGTCGACACCGGCCTCGGCGAGATAGGGCACGAGTTCGATGCCGACGTAGCCAAAGCCCATGATGATGCCCGAGGCAGGGAGGTCGGTCGCCGAAAGCACGTCCTTGCTGGTCAGTGGCTCGATAGCATCCATCCCGGGCAGGTCGGGGACAAACGGCGAGGAGCCTGTGGCGATGACGACGTAGTCGGGCTCATATCGGTCGCCGTCGATATCGACAACACGATCGTCGACAAATCGGGCGGTGTCGTGAATAAACTCGACGCCCTCGCGGTCAGTCAGCTCGTGGATCCCCTCCCGACGGTGGGCTGCGAAGCGGTCGACGTGGTCGTCCTTTCGGGCGACGGCACGGTCAAGATCGATGGTCTGTGGGTCGCCCGCAAGCCGATCGTCAACCCGTGCCTGAAATCGGTGGGCCGCTGTCGAGAGCACCTCCTTTGAGGGCATACAGCCGTTGCGAATGCAGAGCCCGCCGCCGGGGTCACCATCGTCGACAAGTGTCAGTCGACCAATCTCGCTGCCAACATGATCGGTCAGGGTCTCGGCGGCGGCTGCCCCCGCGCTGCCGTAGGCACCGATAACGAGTACATGCATAACAGGTAATGGGGCTGCGGCTACAAAACCGTATGGCGGCTGGCCACCATGGTATCACAAGCGCGGTGTGGACGGTAGCGGTTCAGTACTACCCAGACACAACGAGAAAGGCGTAGATGTGGGAAGTACGTATCACTTCCCGACCTGTTCCGGGCAGGCGTGTTCGACAGTCGCCGTCGTTGACACGAGGCGACAACTGTGTGTTTTGACCTATGATATAAATAACTAATGATTGAAATATCAATTACGATAATGTAATAGCGGTATTATGCTCAAACCTCATCCAGTGTAGCCGTAATAACAGTAGTATCAACACAGTCAAATTATAGAATCTGAGAACTTGATCCCACTTTTTATTATAATCGTACCCATGGTTTCAGTTACCGTCTGACCGTGTTCCGGGCAGGCGGTGGCCGTCTCCGGGCAGGCGGCACGCAGCTGCCGGGCACGCACCGCAGCTCATTCCGGGCAGGCATGCGGTGCAACAGTGCTAATCGTTTTCTGTGCTTATCGGGAGATACCAGCCGACTCATCAGCGAGCACTGATTCGATCTCCGCGCGCGTCGAGACCAACACATCACCTGTGATCGTCCGCTTGACCGCCGCAGCCGCCGCTGCGTACGCCTGGGCGGTTTCGACATGCTCCGGGGTCAACGCGCCGTCGCCGTTGGTAAGCAGCTCACCGAGGAAGCCGCCGACAAAGGCGTCACCAGTGCCGATGGCATCAACGGTCTCGTCCGAGTAGATCCCTTCTTCGATGATCGCCTCATCAACGAGGGCAAGCGAGCCATCCGCGCCGCGGGTGACGACGACCGCATCAAGCTCGTAGTCGGCAACTAACTCACGAGCGACGGCTTCGGCGTCGCCGTCGTAGCCGAGAATACGGTGGGCGTCTCTGCGCGGCGCAAACAGCAGGTCGACGCGGGACAGCAGGCTGTCGTAGGCGATCGCGGCCGCCTCCTGTGACCAGAGCTTCGAGCGATAGTTGAGATCAAACGAACACAGCGTGTCGGCCTCGGCAGCGATGTCGAGGAGGTCGCGTGTCGTCTCGGCGGTAGCGTCGCTGAGGGCAGGTGTGATCCCGGTGGTGTGGAACACGTCAGCGTCGGCGACGGGCTCGGTATCAAGTTCGTCGGTGTCGACCGTCGTGATCGACGCGTTGGCGCGGTCGTAGACGACGGTCGTCTCTCTGGGATCAGCCCCGTATTCGAGATAGTAAGTGCCGAGCCGGGCGGCGTCGCTGTCGTCCCACGCGACTTCGGGTGTCACATTATGGCCGCGAAGCGCGCGTGTAACCCGCCGCCCGAGCGGGTTCGCCGGGAGCTTCGAGCACCACGCCGCGTCGACGCCGAGACAGCTTGCGGCGGCGGCGACATTGCTTTCGGCACCACCAACCTGTGCGTCCAGCTCACCCTCCGTTTCGAGTCGCGTGCCGCGAGGTGGCGAAAGCCGGAGCATCGTCTCGCCGAACGTCACCAACTCAGCCATGGTATCGACCGCCATGCATACCGCGTGGTTGGGGGGTACGACTCTTAATTCCAGCCGTTGTCACTCCGCCCGCCGACCATGGCCCGGATAGTCGCGCTCGAAGCGATCGGCGATCTCCTCGCGGGAGATCTCGATGAGCACCGGCCGGCCATGCGGGCAGGCATAGGGGTTCTCACAGTCATCGAGCGCCGACAACAGCTCGACAACTGAACCCTCGGTAAGTGCGGTGTTGCCGGTCACGGAAGGATGGCAGGCGAGATCGGCGAGTAAGTCGTCGATTGCAGCCTCAACAGTCGCGTCGCCGTCAGCCGATTCGACGACACCGAGCAACGCATCACGCAGAAACTCGGGTTCCAGCGTTGTCTCGAAGATCGCCGGCACACCGGTAACAGCAACCTCGCGGTCGCTCACGCGGTCGGCGCGGAACCCGATCGCCGAAAGCTGGTCGACGACCGACCCAAAGAGGGCTGCCTCGCGAGCGGTAAGTTCCAACGACACCGGCTCGGCGAGCGTCTGGGTCGCCGGCGACTCGCCGAGAGCGGCCTGCAGGCGTTCGTAGTTGACGCGCTCGTCGGCGGCATGCTGGTCGATCAACACCAGTCCATCGTCGGTCGCCGCCAGCAGATAGGTGTCATACAGCTGGCCGAGCACGCGAAGGGTCGGCAGCGTGTCATACCCCCGCTCGGCGGTTGTCGTCTCGCCGGTGAGCGTTCGCTGAGTCGTTGGCTGCGTTGGCTCGAAGTCCCCCGTGCCAGGCGGTGGGTGGGGGGTGGTCTCGTCAGTGGCGGTGTTATCAGTCTCGCCATGCCCGGTTGGTGTGGATTCAGCTGACGACTTTGCTGGTGTCGTCGCTGCGGGGGTATCTGACGGTTCGGGGGTATCTGCTGTGGAGTCGGCTGCTGTCGACGGCTCACCTGCTGTCGGCTGCTCGTCCGCGGTCGACGAGTCGGCTACTGTCGCCGGATCGGTCGTCTGCTCGACGGATTCGGTCGGTGTCGACTCGGTCGCGATGTCGTCGACAACCCAACTGTCTTCGGCGCTCGGATCGATCGGTTCGGCAGAACCGACGCCGTCGGCGGGCTCTGTAGGCGGCGACTCCGACTCCGATGACTGAGGATCAGCCGTAACATCAACGGCGTCGTTGCCGGTGGAAGATTCATCAAGAGACGCTGTATCACCGCGGTCAGACGAGCTATCGGCGGCGACCTCGCCGACCTCAGCAGCGTCACCGGCTTCGTCACGATCGCCACCGCCGACAGCGGTCGTGTCGGGGGAGTCTGGTTCGATGGTTGCCTCCTCTGGGGCCGATCGCCCACGGGGAGCCGACGAGCGGATCAAGCCATCATCAAGCAGGGCCTCGGTCACAGCCTCGCGGACAGCGGATGCAACGGCATCCTCGTCGTCGAACCGTACCTCTGTTTTGCGCGGGTGGACGTTGACGTCGACCGATCCCGGCGGGACATCGACAAAGAGCACAGCGAAGGGGTAGCGATCAGGAGCTAGCTGGCCGCCGTAGGCGTCGACAACCGCGCCGCGCAGTAGCGAGGCCGTTACGTATCGGTCGTTGACGAACGTCGCCAGATACGACCGCGTGCTTCGGGTCGTCTCGGGATCGCTGACAAGCCCTGAGACCCCCTTGATCGGCCCATCGCCATCTGTCTCGGAGTCGACCTGGATCATCGATTCGGCGACATCGCGTCCGTAGACTGCAAGCACGGCCGAGCGCAGCGAGCCGGTGCCCTCGGTCGCAAACACCTCCCGGCCATCATGTTCGAAGGCGACCGCCACATCCGGGTTTGCGAGGGCGTACTGACTGACGACCGTGTTGACGTGATCAAACTCGGTGCGATCGCGGTTGAGAAACTTCCGGCGGGCAGGCGTGTTGTAAAACAGATCGTCGACTTCGACGGTCGTCCCAACCGGGCAGCCGGCAGGGTCGATCTCGCCGACAGCGCCACCCTCAACGGTGAGTTCGGCTCCCGAGGCGGCGTCGGCCGGCCGCGAGCGAACCGTCAGCCGGGAGACAGCACCGATCGTGGCGAGAGCCTCACCCCGAAAGCCGAGCGTGCCGATACCGGCGTTGAGATCAGCGATATCGCTGATCTTGCTCGTTGCGTGTTCGGCGACCGCCAACGAGAGCTCGGATTCGGGGATACCGTGGCCGTTGTCGCGAACGCGGATGTGTTCGGTGCCGCCACCTTCGATGGCGACCGCGATCCGGCTCGCGCCCGCATCAAGGCTGTTTTCGATGAGTTCCTTGACGACAGAAGCCGGTCGTTCGACAACCTCACCGGCGGCGATTCGCTGAACGGTCTGTTCGTCAAGGTGGCGGATCGCTGTGTCGGCGGGAGCAGCGTCCTCAGTCATCGGTGGCGGCCGTCTGTCCGATCGGCGGCTCTTCGGCAGCCAACAGCCGATCGATCGCCGTCTGGTGGATGCTCACTGTCAACAACGCATCGCGGGCGGTCGACGGCGAGACCCACTCGTAATCACAGTGCTCGTCGCTGAGCTCAACATCGGTTGTTTCGGTCTCACAGTAGTAGACGACGCTGAACCGCCCGCGGCCGGCGTCGTTCCGCCAAGCGGCGGTATGGATCGGCTCACCGACGGTCACCGAGAGGCCGGTCTCCTCGGTTACCTCCCGTTTGAGTCCGACGATCGGGGCCTCAGTCGCCCCCATCCGGCCGCCGGGGAGTTCCCAGGTATCGGCGTCGACCTGCATCACCAGTAGCTCATCGGCAGGCGATCGAACGAGTGCCTTCTGGCTAACTTCGGCGATCAACGGTTGGTCAGTCATCGGTGGGCGGATGTCGGCGGTGATTCACCTCGTCCGGGCGGCAGCCGACCGCCTGGCTGCTGGCGGATCGATGGGAAGCGAACGATTGCATTATTTAGGGTTTGTACGTGAGCGGTATGAATCCATTGTTGCCTCCGTGTCATGTCAGCGCGAAGAATGCGTTCCACGGCGCCGGACAGTGACGCTATCTGTTGCTGTCTGTGTGAGAACAGCACTGAAAGGAGTGGGGTGGATCGACGGCGAGCACTCAGGCAGTTCGCTCGACGCGCCACGTTGTCGCGCCGGTGTACGACCACCGTTCGATCGAGAGGTCGTCGATCGAGTCCTGGAGTTTGACGATCAGGGCACCGATCTCTTTGGCGGAGAGGCCGACTTCCTCGGCGATAAACTTGCTTTTGAAATACATATCGCCGGCGTCGGCACGCTCACGCAGATAGTCGGCAAGCCGTGCCTCCTTCGATTTAGGGCTGTCTACGTCGGTCGATTCCTCGGCCTGAACAGGTTGGGTCGTCGCAGTCATGGATTATGATCTCTTGTACTGGTGGCCAGCAAGCAATGCGAGCAGTTGACAGCCGAGCAGTCCAAGGAAGACTGCCCCAGTGTGCGTGCCGATACCAAGCGAGAGGACTGGCAGGTAGACTGCCGGCAGGACGATCGCCGCCCAGAAGCCAAGCCAGCGGATCGACTGGGTAAGCGACAGGCTATGAGCGGCCTGCGGGGGCGACTCAGCTTCGGCCGGCGACGACCGACCAACGGTCGATGGGGAACCTGTCATTGAGTGCTCACCGTCTATCTGAATTAATAGGGTGTATGCGTATATAATAGCCCGAGTGTTCGAGAGAATTCATCGGCTAAAACGTCGTAAAATGTGCTCAACTGATAGTTTATAACCTCCTCAAATGTCTTTAGACATTTTATAATCATATCTCAGCTATTTACTCGCATACAAGCAAAAATCACCGGTGAATGAACGACCACGCTGTTTAAATACGAGTTTTCCTGCCGGTCAGTGCTGGGGGTCATCAGCGTCAGCGAGGCGGTCTTGCCACTGTTGTACTTTCGCCATTAGCTCGACTGGCGGTGTCTCGTCGATATCGGTCGCCTCCAACTCCGAGAGCACCGATCTGACCGCCGGATCGGATTCCTCACTCATCTCGGTTGTCGCGGGGGTATCTGAGTCCATACCGTTGTCAGCCGCACGAAACTCACCCGCGCTTAGGTCGAACACCGCTTGTGTCGGCTTATTTGAGCCGCTACCCTTCGCTTCGACGGCCTTCTCCGACCGAAGTTTGTCGAGCACGCTGCGCGCGCGATCAACGACAGGGTCAGGCACGCCCGCAAGATCTGCGACATGGATTCCATAGGAGCGATCGGTCGCACCCTCTTCAACCGTCCGGAGGAAGGTAATCTCCTCGTCGCCCTCGCCCTCGTTGGCGACGGCGACGTGGACGTTGCCAACGCGCTCAAGATGGGAAGCCAACGCGGTCAGCTCATGGTAGTGGGTCGCAAACAGACAGTGACAGCCGATCCGGTTGTGAATGTACTCTGTTGCGGCCCACGCGATCGAAATGCCGTCGTAGGTCGCGGTACCACGGCCGACCTCATCGAGGATCACCAGCGATTCGTCGGTCGCCGAATGGAGGATGTTAGAGAGCTCCTGCATCTCGACCATGAACGTTGATCGACCCTGCGCGAGTTCATCGAGGGCACCGACGCGGGTGTAGATCCCATCAACGACGCCGACGGTCGCCGCGTCGGCGGGAACAAAGCTGCCCACCTGTGCGAGTAAGGTAATTAGTGCGGCCTGTCGCATGTAGGTCGATTTCCCGCTCATATTCGGCCCCGTCACGAGCAGGAAGCCACGATCGTTGTCAACTCGAAGATCGTTGGGCACGAACTCGGTGGTCTGTTCGACGACAGGGTGACGGCCCGCCGTGATGTCGAGTGTGCCCGGTTCGGCCAGTGTCGGACGACACCAGCCGTTGGCGGCAGCGTGGGTTGCCAGCGAGCAGTAGACATCAAGTTCGGCGATAGCGCGGCCCACGTCTTGCAGTAACGCTGACTGTGCGGCGACTGTCTCGCGGAGTGCCTCAAACAGTTCGTATTCGAGTTCACCGCGCTGTTCTTCCAGGCGGAGAATCTCGCGTTCTCGCTCGGCCAACTCGTCGGTGACGAACCGTTTGGAGTTCTTCAGTGTCCTGACGTGTGAGAAAGAATCGGGAACGGCGTCGGCTTCCGACTGGCCGACCTGCACGTAGTAGCCGTCGGTTTTGTTCCGGTCGACCGAGACGTGGGTGAGCCCATGTCGTTGTTTGATGCGGTCAGCCAGCCCATCGAGCCACTCCTTGGCGGCCTCGTGTTGGTCGATGAGGTCATCGAGGTCGTCATCGTAGCCGCGTTTGAAGAGCTCGCCCTGTGTCACCGTCTGCGGTGGATCCGCAACGATGGCATCGTCCAGCGTGTCCCGAAGGTCGGCTGCGGCGTCTCGGTCGATGTCGGCGGAAACGCCGGGTAGTGGCGAGTCTGCGAGCTCACTATCCCTGAGCCCACTGGCGATATCGGGCAGTAGTGCCAGCGTGTCACGGATTGACAGCAACTCTGTTGCGCCCGCGCTCCCGCTGGCGACGCGACTGGTAAGTCGTTCAAGATCGCTCGCACCCCCGAGCGTTTCCTGGAGTCGTTGGCGGGAAAGCGCGGCTGAGGCGACAGCAGCGACGCTGTCGAGGCGCCGATCCAGCGTTGTGTGGTCACGGCGCGGCCGGGTTAACCATTCCCGCAGCAGCCGACGCCCCGGACTCGTTTCGGTGTGATCGAGTGTCGCCAACAACGAGCCGTCGCTGTCGCCCTGCATCGTCTCAACGAGTTCAAGATTCCGCTGGGTCGTCGCATCGAGCGTCAGATGATCATCGGCTGTGTAGGGCTGAAGCCGAGTCATCGATTGGCGGACGCCAACACCGGTTTCGGCGACATACGCGAGAGTTGCGCCCGCAGCCCGGCGGGCCAACGCGGAGTCGAGCCCGATGCTGTCGGCGGTTTCGTCGCCGAACTGTTCGGTGACAGCGTGGGTCGCCCGCCCTGGGGCGAAGGCATCGGTGGTGTGTAGCGTCACCTCAGCGTCGCTACGATCGGTGACCGCATCGAGGAACGCGTCGTCAGTGCGAACGGCCGGGCCGGGCAGCAGTTCGACGGGGTCAAACCGATAGCATTCGGCAACCGCGCTGTCGGCATCTGCGACCTCGGTGACGAGGAACTGACCGGTCGTGATGTCAGCGAAGGCCAGCCCGTAGGGGCCACTGTCATCGGCGGTATCATCTCCAGCGGGTGCAACAACTGCCGCGAGATACTGGGCGTCGCTGTCGGCGGTTTCCAGCAGTGTGCCGGGCGTGACGCGGCGGGTGATCTCTCGGTAGAAGTCGCCCGAATCGTCCTCAAACTGATCGGCGACAGCAACGGTATAGCCGCGTTCGACGAGCGCGGTGAGGTACGGCTGGAGCTCCGAGACCGGCACGCCAGCCATCGGGTAGGACTCGCCGCCGGAGGATTTCGTGGATGTTGTCAGCTCTAGTTCGGCAGCCACACACTCAGCATCCTCGTCGAAAAACTCGTAGAAATCGCCGCACTGCATCGCCACCAAGTCGGCATCGCTGTCGGCCTTCAGCGCGTGGAACTGGCCGACGATTCCCTGAGACATACCGGCCGTGGGGCGGACAGTCGCTAAAACGCTACGATGCAGGCGGCGGTGCTGCCGTCACTCCGTGATCAGCGCCTCATGAAGCCCAACCAGCCGCTTACGGAGCGTCGCCGCCGTGGGTGCGACCACGATCACCGCGGGCTGTCGATCCGCACCACCGGCGTCGATGATCGCTGTCGGGGCGGCATCGGCGTCGTCGAGTGCCGTTGCGACGACATCGGTCGCGCTTGCCGCTGAACCACGGACAGCAACCCCATCGAGTGTATCGAGAGCCTGCTCGACAGCGTCGTCGAGGCGACAGGTGGCCGCAAACCGGAGCGTAGGGAACGCCTCGCGGGCGGCCAGGAGTTGGTGGGCGAGGTCGCTGCCGACACCGGATCGAACCCCGGCGTTGTGTCGGATCCCGGTTCGCGTCTGGCTGAGGCGGCCATCAACGCCGACAACCTCGGCGGCTGACTCGGCGTACCGGGTCGCGCCAACAATATTCATGCCGCCGGCGGGAACGAGGGGTTCGACGTTGGTCTCGACCAGTCTGGCGACGATCCGCTCGACGGCGGCGGTTGTCGCCTCGCGGTCGGCGCGTTCGCGCATCTCGACGAGGTGGTGGACCGATCCCGGCCCCTCCCCGACGTCAACCCCGTAGCGAACGGCTCGCTCCATGAACGCAACGCCGCCGGCGACGGCCTCGGTGAGCGTTTCCTCGTGGGCCAAGCGGGCGGCGATGGCACTGGAGAGCGTACAGCCCGAGCCATGCGTTGCATCGGTGTCGACGCGTGGGTGGCTGAACCCTTCAGTGTGGGTCGCATCGGTGACCGACTCGTCGATGACGAGCGTGTCGACAACGCTCTCGCCGTCGATGTGCCCGCCCTTCACGAGCGCGGCGTCGGCCCCTAGCTTGACAATATCGCGGCCCGCGGCCTCGGCGGCGTCGACGCTGTCGACCGTCCGGTCGGTCAGCAGTTCGGCCTCGTCGGCGTTCGGCGTCACAAGCGTCGCATGATCAAACAGCCCCTCGTATGCGGCCTCGGCGTCCTCGCTTAGGAGCCGGTCGCCGGTCGCCGCGACCATGACAGGGTCGACGACGACCGGGCCGTCGAACTCGGCGAGGCAGTCGGTGACGGTCTCGATCACCGCAGTGGTAGCGAGCATGCCGGTTTTGATCGCGCCCACTGCAAAGTCGTCGACGACGGCGTCGTACTGGGCGGCGATGTGGTCAGTCGGCAGGACGTTGATATCCGCGACGCCAGTCGTGTTCTGGGCGGTCGTTGCGGTGATCGCCGAGGTACCGAAGGCATCGTGGGCTTCGATCGTTTTGAGATCCGCCTGGATCCCCGCGCCGCCACCGGAATCGCTGCCGGCGATGGTGAGAGTTACCGGCGGGGAGACAGGTGCGTGTGTGCGCGTCATGAGTTGATTTTGATCCTACAAGCAGTCGGTTGGATGACACCACTCGTCATAGCTACAGATACGTCGGTTTCGGTAAAAAGCCGCGGGACTCGCTGGTCGCTGTCGGCGTCGGTCTCAAGCGTCCGGTTGTGAGGTGTCGATCCCACAGCCGTCGCTGTAATCGACCGCGTCGACCGAGTCGACGGCGTCCGCGCCACAGGCCGGGCAGTTCGGCGACTGCTGGTAGGGGACGCGTTCGGTCGCAAGTTCCATCGCGTCATATGACAGCAGCGTGCCGACCAGCGGGTCGCCGATATCGGCCAGTAGTTTCACGGCTTCGGTCGCCTGCAAACAGCCGATAGTGCCTGGCAGCACACCCAACACACCGGTCGTCGCACAGTCGGGGACGGTTCCGGGATCAGGGGCTTCAGGAAACAGACATCGGTAGCAGGGCCCGTCGGAAACGAGCGTTGTGACCTGGCCCTCAAACTTGTAGACCGCGCCGTTGACCAGCGGAACCCCCGCCAACCGGCAGACGTCGTTGAGCAGGTATCGCGTCGGGAAATTGTCGGAGCCATCGACAACGAGGTCGTAGTCGGCGATCAGTTCGGCGGCGTTGTCGGGGCTGATGCGTTGCTCGTGGGGTTCGACCGTCAGATCGGGGTTGAGATCGGCGACAAACGCCGCCGCGCTGTCGACTTTCGGCCGGCCCACGTCGCTGTCGGCGTGGATCACCTGTCGCTGGAGATTTGACCGCTCAACGACATCGTCGTCGACGACGCCGAGGGTGCCGACGCCGGCGGCCGCGAGATACTGGATGACCGGCGCGCCGAGGCCGCCCGCACCGACGACGAGGACGCTGCTATCTAGCAGTGTTGCCTGCCCCTCAGGGCCGATCTCGTCGGTGATGAGATGCCGCGAGTAGCGGTCAAGTTGGGGTGCATCCAACGAGAGGCTCATAGCTTCAGCTTGGGCGACAGCAAGATAAGACCGCGGATGTCACTGCGTAGGCGACTCCGGCTCAGTTGCTTGCTGGCATGGTGAACGGATCGTCGGTCAACTCGGTGTGTTCGATTACGTCGCTGTCGTCGCTTGTGGCGTCGGTACCGTTAATTCTGCCTGTGTTGTTCATCCCCGTTGTCCCGTTGGTTGCCGCCTCTTCGTCAAGATCGAACTGCGAGAGGAGCGATTCAAGTTCGTCGGCCTCACCGGCCAGTGATTCGACGGTCTCAGAGACCGACGACAACGACACCGTCTGCTGTTCGGCCGCCGACGCCGCGCTGGCGGCATCCTCGGCTGTCTCGTCGCTGATATCAGCAACCTCGTCAACAACAGCAGCGACATCCTCCGCGGAGCTGGCCTGTTGGTCGGTCGCGTTGCTGATCTCGTGGACGCTGTCGCTCAACTCGGTGACAACCTCGGCGATCTCATCAAACCGGCCAAGCGAACGTTCGACGGCGTCGGTGCTCTCGCTGACGCGCTGGCTGGCTGATTCGACCTCGGCGATCGTCTCATCGGATTGGGCCTGAATCTCTTCGAGGCGGTCGGCGATCTCACCGGCGGCGGCTTTGGTCTCCTCGGCGAGACTTTTGACCTCCTCGGCGACGACCGCGAACCCATCGCCGTCCTCGCCGGCGCGAGCGGCTTCGATCGAGGCATTGAGCGCGAGGAGGTTGGTCTGTTCGGCGATATCGGTGATCACCGAAACGATCTCGTCGACCTCATCGATCCGGCTACCGAGCGTCGCAACGCTGTCGGCGGCCTCGGTGATCTCGATTTCGATCTCATCGAGTTCCGCGATCGTGTTGGTAACCTCTTGACGGCCCTCGGTGGCGGTTTCACTCGCGGTTTGGGCCGTTCGGCTGACCTCCTCGGCGGAGGCGGCGATCTCTTCGACGGTCGCCGACAGCGTGTTGACCTCGTCGACAGCGGCTTGCAACTGCTCGCGCTGTGTGTCGGCACCGGCGGCGATCTCGTCGGTTGCGGCGGCGATCTCGTTGCCGGCGCGATCAAGTTCGCTTGTACTCTCGACGACACTGTCGGTCGAGTTAGAAACCTCGGCGGCGAAGGCGGCCGTCTCGCCGAGGGATTCCTGAAGGGTTCGCAGCAGCTCGTTGTATCGCTCGATAACCACGGTGTAGGTGCCGTCCTCGTCGTTGACCACGGCTGGATCGATCGTTGCCGTCAAATCGCCGTCGATCGCGGCGGTTGTCGACTCCTCGAAGGCATCAACAAGTCGTTCGAGCCGGGCCGACCGCGTTTCGACCGCTTCGGTATGGGTTTCGAGATTGTCGGCCATTCGGCGCAGCGACTCACCGAATGGGCCAGGAACCGATTCATCGAGGGCATCATCATCGAACTCCTGATCCGCGAGAGCATCAGCCTGCGCAGAAACCGTTGTGAGATACGACTGGAGCGCGCTGAACGAGCGGGTGAGTTCGCCGACCTCGTCGGGTTGGTCGGTGGCAACAGCCTCAGTTTCGACATGGCCTTGCGAGATCCGCCCGGCGGCGGCTTCGATGTCGGCTAACGGTTCGACGACATCGCGCTGGACAATCAGGATGGTGTTGACGAACGCGAGGGTTGTCGCGGCGAATAATACGGCTTGAGCCCCCCGTAACAGCGTGCCCGAAAACACGAACGGGAGGCTGAACAGACCGATTGCGGCTCCGAACTGTAGTGCCACCGCAGCCACCATCTTTCGACGGACAGAGTCGGTGATCCGGAGCCAATCCATCGTTTTCCAGAGGGCGGCCTCGTAGCTATCAAGCAGTGACATACCTCTAGCTTCAGAAACCTAATACATGAAAAATGTACATGGTTATCAGTATCTGGGAACAACCCAGCCGGAGCGGACGACACTGCCGAAAAGAACGTGCTGTGGGGACAGCCGGTCGCTGTTATTTGCTGCGGTTGCGATCGCTGTTGACGCTTGGGCGCGCGTGCTCAGTGCCCTTTCCGCGGGTCTGCATGCCACGGCCTTTGTCGCCGGCGTTGGTGAGGCCACGGAACGCCCGACCCTTGTGTTGATCCTCGCAGATCCAGCCGAGATCGTCGTCGTTCTCGATGGCCGGGTGGTTCGGGTCGATGAGGATGATCTCGTGCCACTTCTGTGAGCCGTCTTCGCCGACCCAGTAGGAGTTCAACACCCGGAGGTTACGGTATTTCCGGGAGGCTCGCTCCTCGGCGATCCGCTGGATCGATTTCCGGCGGCCGATACGGTTGACGCCCTGCCGTTTGGTACGGCGACCAGCCGTGTGTCGTTGCTTGCGCGCCCCGCCCTTGCGGACGGACACGCGGGCGACAACAACGCCCTGTTTGGCTTTGTATCCCTGTGAGCGAGCCTTATCGAGGCGGGTTGGGCGATCGACGCGTTCGATCGCGCCCTGGTTCCGCCAGTCCTGTTTGCGCTGCCACTGTAGTTCGGCGAGTTTGCCCTCGCTTGGGCTCTCCCATGCTTCGCGGATGTGTGAGTAGACGCTTCGTGCCATAGTTGTCCTCGGGCGCTTGCGATTCAGTCGGTCAAGCCGACCACATTTCGTCCCGGCAAACCGGGTGCCCACTGGTAGCCCGTCACCGCAGTGAGTTGTCTACTCTACCTTCGAAGCCCGTTTAACCGCTTCGGACTCGCTGCACCGAGAGACGAGGTCACACGATCAGGAGTCACTACCGACACGCTACGCTGGACAATCGCTCTCACTGAGAGTCTGTCGCTCCGAGCCCTGAGAAGTCGTGTTCTGCCCACCGGAGTCGAGGTTCACGACGACCGCGCGGCCGCCGTAGCCGTGGGTCTGGTCGTGGCCGCGAACGACGACGCAGGTCACGTCGTCGGGTATTTCGATCGTCTCGCTTCGCTCGAACGGCTGATTGTTCTCGTGAGCATGCAGGGGATCGCGGCGGCCAAGCTGCGTCCCCTCAAGTGTTTCGACCTGCCACCAGTCGGCGTAGCCGTCCTCGCCAGCGTCGTCATGGTGCAGGCCGACAGTGAACGTACTCGCTCCGTTGCTGTCATCGATGCCGATACTCACAACGTTGGCCTCGCGGAGATCCAACTCGCTGGACATATCGTCGCTATCGGCTTCGGCATCTGTGTCGCTGCTGGGCGACTCTCCGACACAGCCAGCCAGTGTCGTCGACAGCGTGAGCCCGCCGGCGACAGTGAGCATGTTGCGTCGATTCATAGCCGGGTTTCAGCCGCGATGATGAAAAAGTCAGGTCTCAGTCAACACAACGAGGTTCAGAGACGACCAGCCGAACAGGTGGGTCGACCAATTGACTAACCGGACTCCTGGCGGACTGAAAGGGCGAGACGCGCTCGGCGAACCCGGCCGATGTACGCACTGCAGGAGCGAGCGGAGCGAGCGACGAAGGGCGCAGCGAGGCCTGGGAGTTGAGCGCGTCGAGGGCTGTCTACACTAATCCATCTCACGCAACGTCGGCCCCACACCCTGCGAGTCAGAATAAGTTACGAATCCGAACACAGTTCCCGAATATACTGCCCAACATGGTCCTCCATCCGTCGCTTGTACCCGTTTTGGCGAGCCAGCCGATCCAGCTCGCGGCTAACGTAGGTGCCGTACTGAACCGCTTTCTTGTCCGCGCCCGCAACTGATTCCGGGAGGCCGACCGCCTCACGAGCAACCCGCCGCAGGGCAACCTTCCGCGCCTCGGGTGTCGCCAGTAACTCGCCGGGGAGCCGCAACGCGGCGTCGACAACGCGATCCTGCAGGAACGGCGTCACCGGCTCGACGCCAGCGGCCGAAAGCCCACACACGTCGCGTTCCAGTTGGCCGGGCAGCGTCTCGACCGCCTCCCGCACCGCGCCGCGAACCGTGTCGCTGTCGACGCGGTGGTCGTCGGCCGGCTCGACGACCTTCGAATAGCCACCGAACAGTTCGTCCGCGCCCTGGCCGAGCGCAAGGCGGTCGTAGCCGTCGGCCGCGGCCCGCTCGGCGACAACGAGCAGCGGCAGCGCGATCGTCACGTCCATCGGATTTGTCCGGCCGGTCGCGGCGGCGACCCGGGGGACAGCGTCGATCAGATCGTCGTGGCTGAGTTCGGTGACGATGAGGTCATCGGCGCGGTCGATCGCGGCGGCAGCCTCACGGGCGGCGGCGATGTCGTGACAGCCCTCGAAGCCGACGACGTACAGCGGCGCGTCCGGGAAGCCGCTGGCGACAAGTGTGGAGTCGACGCCACCAGAAAAGGCGACGGCAACATCGCCTGTGGCCGTAGTCTCGGTGTCGTCAACGCCGAGTGCGCTCGAGAGTGCATCAGTCACGGCCGACATCGCCGCGTCGCTGTCGGCGGCTGGCGGCTCCGGGAGCGTGAGTATTGTCTCGTCGCCGTCGGCGGTGCGGACACCGCCGGGCGGGACGGCAACCGGCTCGTCAAGATTGTCGGGCGAAAACGACCACGCGTCGTCAGCGGTCGGGTTGTCGGCGTCAGCCTCGCTGTAGACCGGCTGGCGACCCAATACGTCGCGAACAAGTCGGTCGTCAAGACGGCCGCCAAAACCACCTATCGCTGCTGAACCGCGACCGTGTACACCGGGCAGCGGATCGCCGGCATTGAGCGTTGTGCGGATGACAGCGGCATCGGCCCCGCGGAGCGGCGGCTGTGGTGGCTGACTCATCGGAAGAACTCACGGATCGCCCGCTGGGCGCGGCGTTTTGCACCGCCGCCGAACTGCCGGAGGCTGACGTGCCACGGCGTTCGGTGGCCGATAACGCTGGTGCGACCTCTACGGATCGCGTCGAGAATCGCGTCGGCGGTCGGCTCGTCGGCGTCGACTTCGGTGACCGCTTGGCCAACCAGCTCGGAGATGTGGGCGTCGCTGCCGGCGGTCATCGGGCGGTCGTGTTCGAGGGCGAACTGTTCGGCTTGGCGGTTCGCCCGACCGGTGAACAGCCGGGAGTTGTAGACCTCGATGGCGTCGGCCGCGGCGAGTTGGTCGTCGGTGATATGTGGCGCGACGCCGTGGCGGGATTTCTGGAACGGATGGGGGACAACGGCGATCCCGCCTTGATCGTGGATGCGGTCGAGCGTCTCATCGTATGAGAGTCCCGGCGAGACGAGTTCGTCGATGCCCAAGGCGAGAATGTGGCCGACCGCGCTGGTAACCTCCATCCCGACGATGCCGACAAGGCCATGATTCGGCGCGCTCACCGCGGCCTCAATGCTGGCGTCGATCTCGTCGTGGTCGGTGATCGCAAGCGCGTCGAGCCCGACAGCCGCGGCCTGTTCGAGCAGTAGATCGACGGGGTCGCGGCCGTCGTGGGAGCGTTCCGAGTGGGCGTGAAGCTCGACGCGAAACACATCGCGTTCTTCGTGGCGACCCTAATAACTCCCCCCGTTTGTGTCGCGGTCGACAGGGGGCTGTCAGCGATCGACTCAGTTGCTCGACCGCATGCTCGGGACAATCAACAGGACAGCGATAACGGTAGCTACAACCACCGCACCGCCGTAGGCAACAGCAAAAGGATTGCCGACTTCGAGCCCGTGTTGGATCTCCGAGATGACAAACGCGGTGCCGGCCAGTGCCAACACAAGCCCCGCGCCGCCCCAGGTGATGGTCGCGTTCATACCCGTGGCTGATTCCATCGGCCTACAAGGAGGTGTCGGATTTCGATGGGTGCCGAGCCCCGCCATCAGGCGAGGTCGGAGCAGAAACCGGACGCAACGCCTATGGCCCCGTCGCTCATATAGAATGGTATGACCTTCCAACCTGACAGCGAGTTGGACGCTGAGGCCGTCGAAGAACGCGTCGATGAGGCGATCGAAAGCAACGAGGTGGTACTGTTTATGAAGGGGAATCAACTGATGCCGCAGTGTGGCTACTCGGCCAACGCCCTTGAGTTGATCAGCGAACACGTCACCGAGTTTGAGACCGTCGACGTGTTGCCCGCGCTTGACGAATACCGCGAGGCACTGTCGACCCACAGCGACTGGGAGACGATCCCCCAGACATTTGTCGACGGCGAGTTCGTCGGCGGCAGCGATATTCTCACCGAGCTTGACGAGCGCGGCGAACTCGAAGCGGCGCTAACGACCTGAGCACAGACGAGATCGCTGGCGATCCCGCCCACAGCCGTCGGTCACGGGCGGACACGAAAGGATAGCCCATATACCAGTGGGGGCCCTACAAACGGTAGGTATCGGCACCCACGTCGACGACACCACCATCCAACATCATGACAGGCCGCGTATTCCGTCTCCACTCGACGCTTGAACTGCCGCTCGAAGACTTAGAGGAGTATCTGGACGATCCAGACCTCCCCGACGAGATCGACGAGGTGACACTCACACGACGCAACAACACACTAATCATCAACGCCGAGGCCAGCGATGAAAGCCTCAGCAAATACACGCCGACAGCTCAACTCAAAGCCAGCGTGACCGAAACCCGGGTCTACGAGGAGGAACCACCGCGGGCCGGCGGGCCGAGTTGGGGCGACGAGGAAGAAGAGGAGATCCCCTCGGAGCTCGTCGAGTTCGCCTGCTTCAAGGGCGACCGCGAAACCGTGCTCCAGAACACCGCCGTCCAGTACGGGATGTTCGAGGTGCTCAAAGAGATCGCCGCGCTTTCCGAGAAAGGGACGCTGACAGCGATCTCCGAACACGACGACAAACTCGAAGCAACACGGATCGTCGAAGGCGAACAACGGCCCGCAACCGTCGAGGTCGTTGAAAACCCACAGAACAGCGCCGGGAAAAACGGTGTCGACTGGCGCGACAACGAGTTTATCGACGAGTAACGCGCGCCGGATGGCTTTCTGAGCGGTTGTCGTGGGGCAAGACGGCTAATCAGCCGCGGAATCGCTTGGCGCGGCGAGATCTGCGGTCGTGTCGACAACACCGTCGACAGCCGCAGCCTCGGGGACGGTCGCAACCGTCGTGATCGCCTTGGGGCTGCCGGAGCTGGCCTGCTGGATGTGGTGCTCAAAGTCGGTGTAGCCGGCGGCATCAAACATCCGGTCGGCCTCGCTTTCGTCGTAAAACAGCATGATCGCATCGGCGAGCTTCTGCATGACAACCGAGTTTGGATAGTCGGGGCCGACGACGAGCACGCGGCCGCCGGGCTTGGTGACCCGCCGGAACTCTTCGAGGGCGTCGACCGGGTTAGGCCAGTACTCGATCGAGCCGGACGACCAAAGATGGTCGAACGTGTCGTCAGCAAACGGAAGCCGTTCGGCGTCGCCGCGGTGGAATCTCACGCGGTCGTGTTTGCCAAACTTGGTGAAGGCTTTCTCCATCTGGTGGATCGACTGGTCGAGACAGTACACGGTGTCGGTGTGTTGGAGCAGCCCTTCGGTCGCAAACCCGGTGCCTGAGCCCACATCGAGAACGCGGTCGTCAGGCTGGATGTCGAGCCACGCGATAGCCTCGTCGCGCATCTCATCGTTCCAGATGAAGGGGTTGATTGTGTCGTAAACCTTCGAGAGATATTTGTAGAACAGGCGCGCTCTGGCCTTGTTCTCAAGGATTCCCATGTCACCCCACTCTATGGGCGGCGTGACAATAACGGTACGGATTTACCGAACCCACACACAGCCGACACAGACCCGTCGACACGCCGAGACGTTCCGCAAACACCTTATACGCAGCTACTGCAATTCTTGATGATTAGTGAGCATGCCGAGACAAGAGGTTCTCAACGAGATCAAGGCGGCCGAGGACGACGCCGAGGAGATCGTTGCCGAGGCGGAAGCCGACGCCGAGGAACGCATCGCCGAGGCCCGATCCGACGCCGACGAGATCCGCACGACGGCCGAGGAGGAGGCTGAACAGGACGCGGCCGACCGACTGGAGGCGGCCCACGAGGAGATCAACGCCCGCCGTGAGGAAATCCTCGAAGAGGGTGAGGCTGCCCGGGAGGAGCTCGTCGAGGAGGCCCAAGACCGGATCGACGAGGCCGTCGAGTTGGCCATCGACCGCTTCGAGGAGGCTGTGAATGCTCAGACCTGAGCGGATGAGCAAGGTCTCGGTGACGGGCTCAAAACGCGTTATCGACGACGTCATCGAGACTGTTCACTCGCTGAACCTGCTAGATCTGTCGGACTACGACGGCTCTTGGGAGGGCTTCGAGGGCGGCCGCTCCCTGGAGAGCGCGGCGGAAACCAACGAGCAACTCGTCACCGTTCGCGCACTCGAAAGCACGCTTGGAATCGAGGACAGCGATGCCGGCCAAACCCGGATCGTCGACCGCGAGGAGCTCACCGCCGAGCTGCCCGCGCTCCGTGAGCGCATCAACGACCTCGACGACCAGCGCAGCGAGCTCGAAACACAGATGCGTGAGATCGACGAAGAGATCGACGCAGTCGAGCCCTTTGCGCAACTCGGGCTCGATCTTGATCTGTTGGGCGGTTACGACTCTCTGGCCGTTCTCGTCGGCCAAGGCGACCGCGATGCCATCGCCGCGGCACTCAACGATGAAGCGGCAATCAATCGCTTCGAGATCTTCTCCGGCGGCGACACACAGGCGATCTTTGCGCAGCCAGCCGACGACCATGAGGCCACGAGCGAACTCATCGCCGACGCGATTGTCGGCGTCGAGTTTACCACGCTGTCGGTGCCTGACGCCGACGACTCACCCGAACAGTACGTCGCCGACCTCGAAGGCCAGCGGGAGACGGTGGCGGCCGAACTCGGCGAGGTTGAAGCCGAGTTGGAGACGGTCAAAGCCGAGTCGGCGGGCTTTCTGCTCGCGGCTGAGGAGTATCTCACCATCGAGGCCCAAAAGAAGGAAGCCCCGCTGTCGTTTGCGACGACGACCAACGCTTTTGTCGCCGAGGGCTGGATTCCGACCGCTCGCTACGACGAGCTTGAAGCCGCCCTTGACAGCGAGGTCGACGGGCCGGTCGATGTCGACGAGATCGAACGCGCACAGTTCAAGTCCAACGGTGAGACCCACGTTGAACAACACGGCGGGGCCGACGCGGCCGAAACAGCCACCGACGGTGGCGAGGTCGTCGCCGACGGGAGCGGAACGGTCACCATGGCTGATGACGGCCCGCCGGTCGTACAGGGCAACACTAGTGCGGCAAAACCATTTCAGGTGTTGATCGACGCGTTCTCACGACCAAAGTACTCGGAGTTTGATCCGACCGTGTTGGTCTTCCTGACGTTCCCCGTCATGTTCGGCTTCATGATCGGCGACGTGGGCTATGGGGTGTTGTACATGCTCATCGGCTACGTTCTCTACACCCGATTCGACGCCTCAGGCCTGCAAAGTATGGGTGGGGTCGCGATGTGGGCCGGCGGATTCACCGCGCTGTTCGGCGTGCTCTACGATGAGGTCTTCGGGCTACACCCCTTTGCCGAGCCGATGCCGGAGTATCTTGGCTTGGGATTCCTGACGCTGCATAAGGGACTAAAGCCCTACTACGCCGAGTGGGCACTCGCGTGGTTCTTCGTGAGTATCCTTGTTGGCGTCGTCCATCTTAACATGGGATATCTGCTCTCGTTCATCGAGGATGTCAACCTCCACGGCCTGAAAGACGCGGTCTTCGAGAGCGGCTCGTGGCTGCTCATGCTCAACGGCGTCTGGGCGTTCGTCCTCAGTGACCTCTTTAGAGCACAGAAGCCGGATTTCCTCTTTACCGTGTTCAATGAGGGCTCCGATGCCGCCGTCGCGTTGGGGTTCAACGGGTTTAGCGAGACGGTCGGGCTCATCGGCGGTGCCGCGTTCCTCGTCGGTGCCGTGTTGTTGGGGCTCGGCGAGCCGATGGAGATCCCAGAGGTTCTTAACCCATTGGTCAACGCACTTTCGTATACGCGGCTGGCGGCGGTGTTGCTCGCCAAGGCCGGTACCGCCTTCGCCGTCAATCTCATCGTCTTCGGTGCCTACTTCAACGGCGGAAACTTCCATTTCATCTTCACCGGGAGCGAGCTCAGCCAGCTCCAAGCGGAGGGTGCTGAGATCATGTTTGCGGGCCTGACGACAGGTGGGACAACCGGACTGATCGTCGGCGCGCTCGTGTTGCTTGTCGGCCACGCGGTCGTCTTGGCACTCGGTGTGACAAGCGCCGGGCTACAGGCCGTCCGCCTAGAGTACGTTGAGTTCTTCGGGAAGTTCTATGAGGGCGGTGGTCGGCAGTACATCCCGTTCGGCTACGACCGAACGCACACCACGACCGACAAAAATAGCTCATAACCGCACGCAGGTTCTCAGTTCGGTGTCGGTTGGGTTTCATTTCGGCGTCGGTGCGTACAAAGGCTCTCTGTAACACCGTCAAGCGCGTGTGCTTCTGCACAACAGTTGTCAGTCGAGCGACCGTATCAGACCACCGCTGCAACGGCACTGGTCGGAAACCTGATAATCGGTGTCATACCGGCTCACTGGTGGGACTATCGGGTTTGGGAAGCTTTATGAACTGTGTGGGAGCAATACCAATTGTTCGGCTATAAGCCAACGTTAGCGGACACGAGACACAATACATGAGCTTGGAACTTGCCACAGAAGCTAGTAGCGTTGTACTACAGAGTGGAGCAGCCGGTGGAGCAGCACTCGGCCCGGCCGCAGCGAGTGCGATCGCTGTCGGCCTCGCCGCCCTTGCCGCCGGCTACTCACAGCGAGGGATCGGTGCAGCCGCCGTTGGCGCGCTGGCCGAAGACGAGAGCCTCTTCGGAAAGGGCCTGATCCTGACGGTGCTTCCTGAAACGCTCATTATCCTTGCACTCATCGTTGTGGTTCTGATCGGTCTGTAAGGATATCCGGGCTAACAATGAGTTTGGAACACGTCGTCGACGACATTAAAGACGAAGCCCGCGCGCGTGCAGAGGAGATACGCGCCGAGGCCGAGGCGGAAGCTGAGACCATCATCGCTGAGGCCGAGGCCGACGCCGAGGCGATCAAAGACGAGCGCGCTGCCGAGGTCGAATCACAGATCGATCAAGAGCGCGAACAGGCGCTGTCGAGTGCGAACCTCGAAGCCAAACAGCAGCGGCTCGAAGCCCGTCGTGACGTGCTTGCCGATGTCCGCGAGGCGGTCGAAGGGGCGCTCGCAGAGCTGTCAGGTGACCGTCGCCAGTCGCTCACCCGGACGCTCATCGAAAACGCCGCGACGGAGTTCGACGACGACGCGACCGTCAGCGTCTACGGCCGGGACGGCGATCAGGAGCTCATCGAGGAGATCCTGACCGACTACGACGGCTTCAGCTTTGCCGGTGACCGCGACTGTCTCGGCGGCGTGATCGTCGAGAGCGACACCGCACGCGTTCGGGTGAACAACACCTTCGACTCGGTTCTCGACACCGTCTGGGATGAGAATCTGAAGGAACTTTCCGACCACCTCTTCGAGCAATGAGCACGCCTGAAATGGACGCATCGGCCGGCTCGCCCGGTAGCTCGAACCCCGAGTACGTCACCGCCCGGGTGCGAGCCCGGCGGGGCGTGCTGTTCGACGATGACGAGTACAGCAAGCTCGTCCGCATGAGCCCCGCAGAGATCGCCCGCTACATGGAGGAATCCGAGTACGAACAGGAGATCAACGCCCTCGGGAGCCGCCACAGCGGCGTTGACCTCATCGAGTACGCGCTGAACCGCAACTTAGCGCGGCATTTCAACGCGTTGTTGGGCTTCGCCGAGGGACAGCTGTACGGCCTCATCGCTCGCTACCTCCGGAAGTTCGATGCCTGGAACATCAAGACGGTGTTCCGCGGCGTCTACACCGACACAGACAGCGAGGCCGTCGAGACTGACCTGATACGGGCCGGCGAGTTCGATGACGCGCTGCTCAATCAACTGCTTGAGGCCAGCACCGTCGAAGATGTCGTAACCGTTCTCGATGGCACGATGTTCGGCGACGGGGTTGAGGCGGCCTTTGAGGACTTTCAGGAGACCGACACGCTGGTGCCGCTGGAAAACGCCGTCGATCGGGCGTTCTACGAACAGCTACTCGGCAACCTCCCTAGTGGAGAAGCCGTCGCCCTCTACCGGGAGTTTCTTCAAGCCGAGATCGATTTCCGAAACGTTCGCAACGCCTTGCGGCTCGCTCGCAGCGGCGCGGACATCGATCCCGGCGCGTACTTCATCGACGGCGGGCGGCTGTTTTCGGCCAGCGAGATGACGACGTTGGTCGGAAACACGGACGAACTCATCACGCGGATCAGAGAAAGCAGATACGGGAAACGGCTCTCAGAGCCGCTCAACGAGTTGGAGACCGCTGACAGTCTCATCGACTTCGAGCGCGCCTTGGAGGCGGTGTTACTACAGTACTCCAGACAGCTCGGCAACGTCCATCCGTTGTCGATCTGCCCGGTCGTAGCCTACATTTTGATGAAGGAGCGGGAAGTAACCAACATCCGTGCCATCGCTCGCGGCCGCGAGGCCGGGCTGAGCGAAACGGCCATCGAACAGGAGTTGGTGATTCTATGAGCCAGGAGATCGCGGTCATCGGCAGCCCGGATTTCACCACCGGCTTCCGGCTGGCCGGCGTGCAGACGTTCGAAAACGTGCCCGACGACGAGAAGGACGACGCGCTTGACGACGCCGTCGAGCGCGTCCTCAACGACGAGACCGTCGGTATCATCGTCATGTACGACGACGATCTCGATTATTTGTCCCGCGGAACGCGGAAGGCAGTCGAAACCAGCGTCGAGCCAACGCTTGTCACCCTTGGTGGCGGCGCGGGCAGCGGCGATCTCCGCGGACAGATCAAACGCGCCATCGGCATCGATCTGATGGAGGAAGACGACTAACTATGAGTCAAGCAACCCAACAGGACGCCGCAACCGGCGTCATCGAAAGCGTCAGTGGGCCGGTTGTCACCGCCCGCGATCTCGACGCCCGGATGAACGACGTCGTCTACGTCGGCGACGAAGGGCTGATGGGCGAGGTTATCGAGATCGAAGGCGACGTGACAACCATCCAGGTGTACGAGGAGACCTCCGGGGTCGGCCCGGGCGAACCCGTCGAAAACACGGGTGAGCCGCTGTCGGTCGACCTCGGCCCTGGCATGCTGGATGCCATCTACGACGGCACCCAGCGCCCACTTGACGTGCTGGAAGACAAGATGAACAGTGCGTTTCTCGACCGCGGGGTCGACGCCCCCGGCATCGACCTCGACAAGGAGTGGGCGTTCCAGCCCGAGGTCGAGGAGGGAGACGACGTATCCGCCGGCGACGTTGTCGGCATCGTCGAGGAGACAGTCACCATCGACCACAAGGTGATGGTGCCGCCTGACTCGGATGGCGGCGAGGTCGTCGCCGTCGAGTCCGGCAACTACACCGTTGAGGAGACGGTCGTCGAACTCGATTCCGGCGAGGAGATCTCGATGCATCAAGAGTGGCCGGTTCGGACACCACGGCCGGCTGTCGAGAAGAAAACACCGACACAGCCGCTCATCTCAGGGCAGCGCGTTCTCGATGGGCTGTTCCCGATCGCGAAAGGCGGGACAGCGGCGATTCCGGGCCCGTTCGGCTCCGGGAAGACGGTGACACAGCACCAACTCGCCAAGTGGGCCGACGCCGACATCGTCGTCTACGTCGGCTGTGGCGAGCGTGGCAACGAGATGACCGAGGTCATTGAGGATTTCCCGGAGCTGGACGATCCCAAAACCGGCAATCCGCTGATGGCCCGCACCTGCCTCATCGCCAACACGTCGAATATGCCCGTCGCAGCCCGTGAGTCCTGCATCTACACGGGGATTACCATCGCGGAGTTCTTCCGCGACATGGGGTACGACGTGGCACTCATGGCCGACTCCACCTCGCGGTGGGCCGAGGCCATGCGGGAGATCTCCTCCCGGCTTGAGGAGATGCCCGGCGAGGAGGGCTACCCGGCGTACCTCTCGGCGCGGCTCAGCCAGTTCTACGAGCGAGCCGGCTTCTTCGAGAACACCAACGGGACGACCGGCTCGGTGTCGGTTATCGGCGCGGTCAGCCCGCCCGGCGGCGATTTCTCCGAACCAGTCACCCAGAACACGCTGCGAATCGTCAAGACGTTTTGGGCCCTCGACGCGGATCTGGCCGAACGCCGGCACTTCCCGTCGATCAACTGGAACGAATCGTACTCGCTGTACCGAGATCAGCTTGACCCGTGGTTCGAAGAGAACGTCACCGAGGACTGGTCGGAGACCCGCCAGTGGGCTATCGACGTCCTCGACGAGGAAAGCGAGCTCCAGGAAATCGTGCAGCTCGTCGGCAAGGACGCCCTGCCGGAGGATCAGCAGCTGACCCTTGAGATCGCCCGCTACCTGCGGGAGGCCTATCTTCAGCAGGATGCGTTCCACCCGACGGATACGTTCTGCCCGCCGGAGAAAACCCACAGCATCCTCACGACAATCAAGACCTACAACGACGAGGCCTTCGAGGCACTCGACGCCGGCGTGCCGGTTGAAGATCTCGTCTCGCTTGACTCTACACCGCGTATCAACCGGATCGGCGTTCAAGATGAGTACGAGGAGTACATCGAGGAGCTGAAAGACGACATCACCGAGGAACTACGGGGGATGTACTAATGAAAGAGTACGAGACAATCAACGAGATCAGCGGCCCGCTCGTTTACGCCGAGGTCGACGAGCCGATCGGCTACGACGAGATCGTCGAGATCGAGACCGAGGACGGACGGACGCTCCGCGGGCAGGTCTTGGAGTCAAACGACGGCCTTGTGGCGATTCAGGTCTTCGAGGGCACCAGCGGGATCGACCGCAACGCCTCTGTGCGCTTCCTCGGCGAGACGCTGAAGATGCCCGTCACCGAGGATCTGCTCGGGCGGATTATGGACGGGACGGGTCAGCCGATCGACGGCGGCCCCGAGATCGTCCCCGAGTCCCGCGAGGATATCATCGGCGCGGCGATCAACCCCTACTCCCGGGAGTACCCCGAGGAGTTCATCCAGACCGGTGTGAGTGCCATCGACGGTATGAACACGCTTGTTCGGGGCCAGAAGCTGCCGATCTTTTCGGCGTCGGGGCTGCCACACAACGATCTGGCACTCCAGATCGCCCGACAGGCCAGCGTACCCGAGGAAGAAGCGGAGGGTGAAGACAGCGAGTTCGCCGTGATCTTCGGTGCGATGGGGATCACTCAGGAGGAGGCCAACGAGTTTATTGACGACTTCGAGCGCACCGGCGCGCTCGAACGCTCGGTAGTCTTTGCGAATCTAGCCGACGACCCCGCCGTCGAGCGGACGGTCACGCCGCGACTCGCCTTGACGACCGCCGAATACCTCGCCTTCGAGAAGGACTACCACGTTCTTGTCATCCTCACGGACATGACGAACTACTGTGAGGCACTGCGGGAGATCGGTGCGGCCCGTGAAGAGGTGCCGGGTCGCCGTGGCTACCCCGGCTACATGTACACCGATCTGGCGACGCTGTATGAGCGCGCCGGGCGGATTCAAGGCCGTGAGGGCTCGGTCACCCAGATCCCGATCCTCACGATGCCCGGCGACGACGACACCCACCCGATCCCGGATCTGACGGGGTATATCACGGAAGGCCAGATCTACGTCGACCGCGACCTCAACAGTCAGGGCGTCCAGCCGCCCGTCAACGTCCTGCCCAGCCTCTCGCGGCTGATGGACGACGGGATCGGCGAGGGTCTGACCCGCGAGGATCACAGCGACGTGGCAAACCAGATGTACGCCGCGTATGCGGAGGGTGAGAACCTGCGCGACCTCGTCAACATTGTCGGCCGCGAAGCGCTCAGCGATCGGGATAACAAGTATCTCGACTTCGCTGACGACTTCGAGACCGACTTCATCGATCAAGGGTTCGACACCAACCGCGGGCTGGAGGACACCCTCAATCTCGGCTGGGAGCTACTCAGCAAGCTACCGAAAGCGGAGCTCAACCGGATCGACGAGGAGTTCATCGAGACCTACTACGTCGACGACGAGGGTGAGGAAGTCGAAGCGACCGCCGACTAAGCTCGCTGTTTTCTCTTTCCTGTCGCTTCGGTTCGCTGTAACTCTCAGGCAGCGTCGCGTGCGTCGAGATAGTTGTTGACGAGCAGCGGCGCGATGACGCCAAGTCCCAACAGACTGGCAAACGGGAGCCAGCCGGGCAACGTGGTTGCGGTGTCGATGCCGACGGCGGCTGTCACGGCGACAGCGATGAAGCCGAAGATAACGATGTTGTCTCTAGAGGGCATGGCTGTCGGTGGCGGCTGTGACAGCAAAATGGTACTGGTGACTCAAATCGGCGTTATTCCACGTCGATCTCGTGGCCGCCGGGCGCGTCGGGATCGAGTTTCGGCAGCGTGACCGTCAGCGCGCCATTAGTGTAGCCCGCGGTTGCAGCCGCGGCGTCGACCGACTCCGGCAACCGTACCCGACGGCTGACCGACTGGTGGCTGCGTTCCTTGCGGTGGTAGTGGGCGTCGTCGTCGACGGTTTCGGTCTCAGCTTCCGCGCTGAGCGTAACAGAGTCCTCGTCGGCGTGGAGATCGATATCCGCCTCGGCGAACCCAGGGAGATCAGCGGTGACGACGATCTCCTCGCCGTGGTCGGCGACATCGACGCTGATCTCCGAGAGGACACTGCCGCCCTCAAAGGTGCGGCTCAGCTCGCCGAACTGGTCGTTCATGCGCTCGATCAGCTCGTCAAGCTCCTCGAAGGGGTTCGGTTTCTCAGGCATACCCGATAGTTACCCCTGAATCGGCTTCAAGCTTTTCGTCGTTTTCACAGCGACAAAAAGCAAATAGCTGCCGGCAGCTCAGTACAGAACGTGTTTCGTATCGTAGGAGCCGAGATTGCGAACCCAGCCGTCGGCGGCCAGTTCCTCGATCTCAGCGAAGGCCTCCTGTACACGGCTCTCGTAGACGCCGGCCTCGATGTCGAAATGGAAGAGATAGTCGCCGAGTCTCGCGCCGCTCGGACGGGATTCCACACGGGAGAGGTTGATATCACGATCAGCAAACGCCTCCAGTAGCTCCAACAGTAGGCCAGGATAGTTAGCGCTGGGGTAGACAATCAACGAGGTTTTTCCGCCGGCGTCGGTTCGCTCCGCGGCGGGCGCAACGACGAAAAACCGCGTGGCGTTGGAGTCCTGATCTTGGATATCCTCGGCGAGAATCTGGAGGTCGGCCCCGTTGGTCGCGTTGTCCGGGTGGCCGATGCCGGCGATAGAGCTATTCTCGCGGGCCGACTGGACGCCGCGGGCGGTGGAGGCAACGGCCTCCTGTGTGGCGTTGGGATAGTGCGCTTCGAGGTAGCTGCGACACTGTGCGAGGGCTTGGGCGTGGCTGGCGATGGTGTCGAAGGAGTCGCCTTGGGCGAGCAGCGCGTGGCGGATCGGGGTGACGATCTCACTGGTGACGCTCACCTCGTAGTCCGCGAGGGCGTCCAGCGTTTCGGTGACGCTGCCCTCGATGCTGTTTTCGATCGGGACGACGCCGCGTTCAAACTCGCCGCCCGCGACGGCTTCGATGATGGCAGTCACCGACTCGCGGAAGGCAACATCGTCGGCAACGGCGCGGGCGGCACGGTGTGAGTAGGTTCCGGTCGGGCCAAGCGTCACTGCGTTCATTGGTTGCTCTTTAGCAAGCAATTTGAAAAACGCGTCGGGAACGGCTCAGAACCGCGATTCGAGTTCGTCACGCAGATCATCGACATCCAACCCCTTCATCGCAAACAACACCAGCAGATGGTAGACGAGATCCGCTGACTCATACTGAAGATCGTCAAGGTCGTCATCTTTCGCCGCGAGTATCACCTCGGTCGCTTCCTCACCGAGTTTTTCGAGTACCTCATTGTCGCCTTTCTCGTGGGTGAACAGCGAGGCCGTATAGGAGTCTTCCGGCAGCTCTGCCTGCCGCTGTTTAATCGTCGCAAACAACGAATCGATGACGGCTTCGGGAGCAGCGGCATCGTCAACCCCGTCGAACCCGGTTGCAGTATCATCGCTCATTGATTGGCCTCCGGGGTCTCGGCTGCGGCCGGGTGACCGTCGAACAGCGCGAGTTCGTGTAAGCGACTGTCCTCGGTCAGTTCGGGATGGAACGAGGTGGCGACAACCGGCCCCTGCCGGACGGCAACCGGGCTGTCTTCCCAGTCGGCAAGTACCGCCACGTCCTCGCCGACCGATTCGACCAGCGGGGCGCGAATGAACACCGCCGGAAACGGCTCATCGAGACCAGCGATATCGAGCGGGGCTTCGAAGCTATCCCTCTGGCGGCCGAATGCGTTGCGGTCGACCGTGATATCTAGCATATCGAGCGACTGGACACGCTCATCTTGTGGATCGCGGGCGGCGACAATCAGCCCGGCACAGGTCGCCAAGATCGGCTTGCCGCTCTCGACGTGAGCGTTGATCTCCTCGTCGATACCCTCGTCAGCAAGCAGCCGTGAGATCGTTGTCGACTCCCCGCCGGGCATGAGCAACACATCGCAGTCGTCGACGAGTCCGGCCTCGCGGATCTTCGTGATCTCGGTGTCGACGCCGCGAGCATCGGCGACACGCCGGATCGCGGCGGCGTGTTCGCTCACGTCGCCCTGAACAGCAATCACGCCAACATGCATACGGATAGCTGGCGCGCTGGGGACAAAAGCTACCGGATCGATCAGGCGACCGTCAGCGTCAGCACCTGCACAAAGACGCCAAAGAGGACGCAGAACGCCATCACAGTTTTCGGATCGATACGGATCGCGTTGCGATCCTCGGAGTCGAAGTACCGCACCAACCCGGCACTGGACATCAGTCCGCCGGAGTTCCCACTGGAAGCCATTGTCGACAGTCGCCACTTTGGCGACCTAAGCGTTTCGGCTTCGACCGCGGTCGTCATCGACCGCCAACAACGGGGAGGAAACGCTTATGACCGCGTCGGCGCAACAGTTTGCCGCACGATGACTGTTCGACTGACAGACTTTTATGCCGACTGGTGTGGCCCGTGTAAGACGCAGGATCCGATCCTCGAAGAGCTGGAGGCCGACTACGAGGACGTGGAGTTCGCCAAGGTCGACGTCGACGAGGAACAGGAGGTCGCCAACGAGTACCAGGTGCGATCGCTACCGACGCTTGTCATCGAAAACGACGACGGGATCGTCGAGCGGTTCGTCGGCGTCACCCAGCGCGGCGATCTTGAGGACGCCCTCAGCGACGCCGGCGTCTAAGGCGGTCGGCGGCACTGTTCTCGGAACTGTTAAACAGTAACCCTGACAAGTATTGGGTATGCCAACCAATGATGTCGCCACCAGCCGGACGCTCAACAAGCAGATCTGCATGCGGTGTAACGCGCGCAACGCGCCGGACGCCGACAGCTGCCGAAAGTGTGGCTACTCGCGGCTTCGCCCGAAAGCCAAAGAGCGACGCGCAGCCTGATTCTGCCGGTTGGGTTTCCAAGGGCCTCTCGGCCGCAAGCGACAGCTGTGTCATCGACACCGCTGTCGGCGGTGTTCAAACAATGACACCGTCGCTGTCGGCGATACCGAGCAACGACCACAAGCGACCTCACCGGATCGAGATTACCCGTCGGGATACTTCGGCTCCCGGCGTTCGGCGCGCTCAAGCGCACGCTCGATGACGGTTCGCACGTCGTCGCCGGCAGGCTCAGCGCGGAAGGGGTCGCCATGGCCGGCGTACATCGCCGACACCGAGTCAGGAAGTCCGTCGAGAATCCGTTCGAGACTTTCGATCAGTCGCTCGCGTGACTGCCCGCGGCGATCAGTGCGGCCGAAGCTGCCGTCGTCGAACGCGCCATCGTTGTAGACGACGACATCGCCGCTGAACAGGGCCCTATCACTTACCAACGACAGGTGGTCGCTCGCATGACCCGGCGTATAAATCGCGTCGAACTCGTCGTCGCCGATAGCGACGCTGTCACCGTCGTCGATGGCGACGGTTCTGCGTGGATGGTCGGCGTAGGCGTAAAGATCAGCATCAAAGCGATCTAAGACGGCGTCGAGTTCGCCGACGTGATCGCCATGCTGGTGGGTGAGTACAACCCGATCGAGGTCAGCAACGTGGTCGGCGATCACGTCGGCAACGCCGGGCATGGTGCCAGCATCGATAAGCGTCGGCGTCTCGCCGTCAACGAGATACGCGTTGCAGGTGAAGACATCCGCACCGTCAGTAACAACAGTCGGCTCCATACCGGCGGGACGTGATCGACCAGCAAAAGTCCCCGGCGTCGGCTGGCTACTGACACTCAGCCTGCACGGGGATTTTTCACTGTTGGAGCCATCTATGTGTATGTATGGGATTCGGAAGCTACGATGAGTCTGAACAGGAGAACCAAGATTTTGATACCGACTTCGAGAACGACGACGGGCTCGACGCCGGCGAGGCCGAACACAAAGGCAGCGTTGATTTCGAGATCGGTGCGTCCAACGACGAACTGCTCGACAGACTCGAATCGATGAAAGACGACCCCGCAGAGTAAGCCGCTGCTGCGATGGCTCCGAAGCCCGGCAGTCGGGCGGTCGGCATCGCCGCCTCCGATGGCCCTGACTACAGCCAGTTATGTGGGGCCGTCGTTCGTGCCGACCGCGTCGTTGAGAAGTGTGCCTTCGCGCGTTGTACGACCGGTGGTAGCGATGCGACCGCCGCGTGTGATGACCTACTCGACCGGCTGGACAGACCGGACGCTCAGTGGGTACTGTTCGCCGGTGTCGCCCCCGCGTGGTTCAACCTCATTTCTCTCGACGATGTGCACGCGGCCGCCGACCGGCCGGTGATCGCGGTCGCATTCGAGGAGAGCAATGGACTGGAGAAACCGCTCCGAGAGCACTTTTCTGGCGAGGCGTTAGATCGACGGCTGGCTACCTACCGGGAGCTCCCGGCCCGTAAACCAGTCACCGTCAACGACACTGAGCTGTGGCTCCGAACGGTCGGCATCGACACGGTCGACGCCACCGACATCCTTCGTGCGTTTACTCCCGACAGCAACGAGCGTCCCGAACCGCTCCGGGTCGCTCAACGGGCTGCCCGCGCAGGACGCCAACAGGCCGAGCGGTTCGGCTGGGAGACCGCCGGCGACGCGGCGACCGACAAACCGACCGACAGTTAAGCCGCCCGCCCCACCGGTTGGTATGGACGGATTCGACGGCCGGTGTGTCACCGACTGCGAACAGTGTCCCGACCTTGTCGCCTCCCGGAGTCGGATTGTCAACGGCGTCGGCCCAGATGATGCCGAGTTGGTGTTTGTTGGCGAGGCCCCCGGCGCGAATGAAGACGAGGCGGGCGAACCCTTCGTCGGCCGATCGGGCTCGGTGCTTGATGACGCGCTTGATAACGCCGGCGTCGATCGATCGGCTGTACGAATCACCAACTGTGTTCGGTGTCGACCCCCAGATAACCGTGATCCGACAACTGACGAGCTTGCCAACTGCCGCGGCTATCTGGAGACCGAGATCGAAACCGTCGATCCGACGCTGGTCGTCACTCTCGGGAAGGTGCCGAGCGAGCACCTGCTGGATCGGTCGGTTGCGATCACAAAGGAGGCGGGCGACGTTGTCGACTGTCGGCTTGGCGATCGCTCACAGCGGGTGTTGCTGTCGATGCATCCGGCGGCGACGCTGTACGACGCCAGTCAGCGAGACGGCTTCGAGGAGACGATCGTGTCGGCGGTTGGGCTTGCTGGACTGGGCGACGGCGGCAACGATGATGGCGACGGCCAGTCGAGACTCGGCGAGTTCTGAGCAGTCCGCTCGCTGGGGTTTTCTGGCTCTGAAACGCGGCGCAGCGGTTACATGGGTAACGATCAGTACATCCGATGGGGCCATCCCATCGGCCGTCGGTTCCCACCCACCGACGGGTCATGTGTTGTGTCCACGCCCCTGGCGGCCGGTGCTACCCCAGTAGGGCCGCCGCTCTCTCATCGCATTCAGATAGCCGGCAACCCGTAGGTATCGCGGACGGTCTGAGCCAACATGCCGTCTTTGCGGAAAACGATATACACCACAACAAACGGCTCGTCGGCGGGGTTGAGAACGAAAACGGCACGCTCGGCCTCGTCGTCGGACGCGTTGTCGACCGCATCGTCATCGGCGGTGGTATCAGCAGCACCCCCATCGTGGGTAGCGTTAACACGCTGTATCAGCGGTTCGATCGGCGTTGCGCCCGTCCGAAACTCCTCAAAGAGGTCTCGTGGCGGGTCTTGTTTGGCAAACACGTAGACGACGCCGTTAGGCTCCTTGCCGGTGCTGTAGGTCACCGCGGAGTTCATCGCCTCGCCGGCGACCTGTGCGTCGTGCCACGTTTCCTGGGCCTTCTCAAAGAGGCCAGTCACGCCATCGGCGTACTGGATCCGGGTGCGGTTCGTGATCGTACAGTCAAGAAAAGCGGCGTCGCTGTCGTCCCAGGCGAGTTCGGCCTCGACGACGTAGCCGGGTTCCAGCGATCTGATCGTGTCGACTGTCTCGGCGTCGATATCGTGTGCGTCGGTCTTCGGGTCATCGACGGCTGGTGGGGTGACGGCGATCGGGCGCAGATCAGCGTCGGGATCCTCGCCGGTTGCCGCAGCGATAGCGTTGGCAAGATCGACCAGCAGGATCGTGCCATCCGGGCGACGGTCGAGAACGCGAAACCGGCCGGTCGTCGTCGGCTCCATACCGCTGCTTATCGAGGGGCGCGAATAAGCCCCGCGGCTTGGGGTTGGGAGTCGACAAAAGGACACGTTGGGCCGAATAGCTATACAGCCGTAGCCGGAAATGCCGGCATGAGCGACACCGAACACAATGTGGTGGGTGGCGAGTTACAGCCCTGTAGTAAGCGTCCTGAAACCGGGTTTTTGCGCGACGGGCACTGCCGACAGCTGCAACGTGATCCCGGCCGCCACGAGATCTGTGCGGTGATGACACAGGAGTTCCTCGAGTACAGCCGCGAACAGGGCAACGATCTCATCACCCCGCGGCCGGAACTCGGCTTTCCCGGGTTACAGTCGGGCGACCGCTGGTGTATCTGTCTCCCCCGGTGGATCGAAGCCCGAGAGGTTGGCCACGCGCCGCCGGTTGTGCTCGAAGCGACAAGCGAGGGCGTCCTCGATGAGCTCTCGGTCGAGGAACTCCGCGAGCACGCCGCCGAACCGCCGGAGGACAGTGCTGATCACAGGTAGTTTCGACGGCTGAAGCGCAGCGCGGCATCGATTTCCGGCGCAGATCGGCAGTGCGGTCTACAACCGATAGCACAGCGGTCATATCACTCCCCTCGTCATGTTCGATTCGACCGGGGCAATCATAGACGGCTGAACCGGTGTTTCTCGTGGTGAAGCCGCCCATCAGAGTTTATAAAAACGGATGGACATGTTCGCAACAGTATGCGGAAGCATCCAAAACCGGATCTCAACACAACCGATGGGGTAACGTTGCGACGGATACTGGCGTTCTTTGTGGATGGCGTGTTGATCGGGGTGCTCGGGGTTCCCTTCATCTTGCTCGGCCCGGTCGCTGGCGACCTCATCACACTGCTCTTTTTGAGTGTCTACGTCCTGGTCGGACTCATCTATGCCCTGCTGCTCGAAGGTCTACTCGGCTACACACCGGGGAAATATCTGTTCGGCTTGGTCGTGGTCAAATCGGACGGGTCGCAATGTACGATCCCGGCATCGATGCTCCGGAATCTGGCGTGGATCATCGACGCACTCCCGACACTGAACCTTGTCGCCATGATCTCGATATATCTGACCGACAAGGATCAGCGGGTCGGCGATCTCGTGGCAGACACCATTGTCGCTAAACAGCGGTGACAGAACCACGGAGTGGCAGCTGCGGTCAACGCCCCCATCTTTTTGATAACGGTGACAGCGATGAGTACGCTATCGGTAAACATGGCGATACTGAGGCCACCGCACCGGCGGCGTTGCCGTCGACACCCCGCTTTCGATTCGTTTGCTGAGTCGGTGAATGCCGAGCATCCCATAGACTACAAATAAAACGGATAGCACCAGTGTGGTCAGCATCAATTCGGAAGCGGTTTGTTTGGATACGATGTTACAGACACCAGCAATTTTTTTTTTGTATGCTGGTGAGCAACGCGTATTTGTCGACTAGTCGAAGGATATACGTCTTGAAAATATAGCTGCAATGATGACACAGCAGTACTCACGACGATCTGTGCTGAGTGCGGCGACCGTCGGCACCACCATTTCGGCAGCCGGTTGTCTCGGCGGTGGCGGCGGTGGCGGCCAAACAGTGCGGATCTCTGGCGGCGTCGGCCCGTTACCGATGGTACAGGTGTGGGCCGATATCTACGCTGAACAGAGCGATCTTAGCTTCGATATTTCGGGTGGTGGCACCGGCGTCGGGGTGTCAGATCTGTTCAACGAGCAGGTCGACGTGGCCATGATGGGGCGTGAGCCGTTTCAGGAGGAACTCGAACGTGGATTGGTCGCGGTGCCGATGTTGATCGATACCGTTGTCGGCACCGTCAATCAGAACAATCCAGTAATCGATCAGATTCAATCACAGGGGGTAACGAGAGCCGAGTTAGAAGCAATATTTACTAAAGAGATCACCAACTGGGGAGAACTGTTTCCGGATGCCGGTGTCGACGCCGAGATCGTCGTCTACGGCCGATCGGACGCCTCTGCGGCGTACAAAAAGTGGGGTGAGTTCCTCGGCGGCGAAGGCAACGCCTACACACAGGATGATCTTGAAGGGCTTTCCGACGGCAATTTCAACGGTGATCAGCCCGTCGCCCAGTCGCTTGGTGACAGTGAAAACGCCATCGGCATGAATAATATCAATTACGTTTACAATCTCGACAGCGGCGAACTCGACGGTGAGATCCGGCCGATCCCCCTCGATCAAAACGGCGATGGACTCTCCGAGTCGGAGTCGTTCTATCAAACCCGTGGTGAACTGCTTGCGGCCGTTGAGCGCGGCGACTACCCAGCACCGCCAGCCCGTGAGATGTGGCTCGCCGCAAACGGTGCCTTCGACGCCGCTGTCGCACCGTTTATCGAGTGGGTGCTCACTGACGGTCAGCAGTACGTCTCCGAAAACGGATACGTTCCCCTGACAGAAGACCGTCTTGAGGACGGACGAACGACACTTGAGAATAATACCGAATCGTGACCACTGACACCGACAGTCTTCAAAACCGGGCTCAGTCGAGTCGTCTCGGCCGACGGCTGCTCGCTGAACGTTACAGCAGCTACTGGCTCACCGGGGCGGGATATCTGGCGATCGCGCTGTTTGCGGGGATCACACTGCTGTTGTTTTACCGGTCGCTGCCGATTCTCTCGGAGTATCCGCTGAGCTCGATGTTAACCTCCGCAAACTGGGATCCTGCGGCGAACAACTTCGGCTTTCTACCAGCGATCGTCGGCACCATCTACGTCACCGCACTTTCGATGCTAATGGGGGTGCCGATTGCCCTCGGTGCAGCGATCTATATCGCCGAGTACGCTGAAGGCCGAACAAAAACGCTTGTCGCCGCGCTGATCGACGTGCTGGCGGCGATCCCGAGTGTGATCTTCGGGCTGGTCGCGCTGATCGTCGTTGTGCCGGTTATCGGTCGCTACGTGGCTCCGGTGTTCAGCGAGAACACTGTCGGCGTCGGCATCTTTACTGTCAGCCTCGTGATCGCGATCGTTGTCACCCCCTTCATGACCTCACTGTCGGTCGAATCACTCGAATCGCTCCCCGACGAGCTGCGGGAAACGTCGCTCGGCGTCGGCGCAACCAAGTTCGAGACCATCCGATCGGTGTTGCTTCGGGCAGCCGGACCGGGTATCTTTTCGGCGATTTTGCTTGGGTTTGGCCGCGTGTTCGGCGCGACAATCGTGCCTGCGTTGCTAATCGGCGGCCAGACACAGATCCCAAACTCAATCTTCTCGACGGGCCAGACCTTGCCGACGCTGATCGTCAACGACTTCGGCGAGTTGATGTCGCTGCCGCTCACGCAATCGGCGTTGATCTTCGTCGGGCTGATGCTCGTCATCGTTGTCTGGCTGTTTAATTTCGGGGCGATGCTCGTCCAGCAGCGACTCAAACGGCGGTGGCAGTACCAATGAACCGCTATATGACACAGCGGCTGTTCGGCATCGCAGTGCGGGCGGCCGCCTTGCTTGTCGTTGGTGTGTTGCTGTTGGTTATTGGGGTCACTGTTGCCAGAGGAGGCGGCGTGTTACTCGCTGATCCATCGATTGTATTCACACCACCTGGCTCGCGATACATGCTCGAAGGAACGGGCGGCTTTCTGCATGCGGTGCTTGGTAGCCTCTTTATCGTCGGCCCGGCAACGGTCGTCTCGATGGTGGCTGCGGTGTCAACAGCGGTCTACCTCCAGAGCGACTACTCCAGCAGACGGTTTTCCGACGGTGTAAACATGTTTCTGAACGTGCTGTGGGGAACCCCGCCAATCGTCTACGGCGTCTTTGTGCTGACAATCATCATCGCCACGGGGGCCCAGACGAGTCTATTTTTCGGTATCATTGCCATCGCTATCTTCCAGTATCCGATTATGACGCGCTACACCGATGAGGCACTGCGCGCAGCCCCGGAAACGGTTCGAGAATCGACCTACGGGCTTGGCGCGACCCGGTTTGAGAGCATGCGAATGACCGTTCGGGCGGCTGCACCGGGCGTGATCGCCGGCCTAGTAATGGGGTTTGCTCGCGGTATCGGCGATGCGGCGACCGTGTTGTTTACCACCGGTCGAAGCACTCGAATGCCCGGAGGGCTGTTCGAGGCGGCGACGACGCTGCCAGTGCTCATCTTCGATCAGGCGATGTCGTTTAACGCCGAGGTTCGTTCCCACGCATACGCGGCGGCGTTCGTGTTGACCAGTGTCGTACTCGGCTTGATACTCCTCTCGAAGCTGTTAGCCGGCCGCTATGCGCGATATACACCCGGAGGAAACAGATGACAGATACCCCACTCACGACAGACCAGCTTTCAGTAACGTACACCGGCGACCGCGAGATCGAGGCCGTCAAAGGCGTCTCTATCGGCTTCCCAGCGAACACGCTCACAACGATCATCGGGCCGTCCGGCTGTGGGAAATCAACGCTACTGAAATCACTCAACCGGCTCCACGAGATTCAGGAAAACGTCACAATCGATGGCGATGTGTTGCTCTCAGGAGACTCAGTGTACAACACTGACGTGCCAGCCCCGGAGATACGCAAACGGATCGGCTACGTCCCCCAAACGCCGACCGCGCTGCCCGTGTCAATCTACGAAAACGTCGCCTACGGGCTTCGCATCCACGGTGACTACGAGTCGAAGGCCGATCTCGACGAAAAGGTCGAAACCTATCTCCGAAAGGTCAACCTCTGGGATGAAGTCGCCGACCGGCTTGACGCGCCGGGCGCGGAGCTATCGACCGGACAGATCCAGCGACTCTGTGTCGCCCGATCACTGGCCGTTGAGCCGGACGTGTTGCTCTGCGACGAGGTAACCTCCGCGCTCGATCCGGTGTCGGCCGAAAGCGTCGAAAAAACGCTCAAAAGACTAAAATCCGAATATACGATCATTCTTGTCACTCACAGTATGGCCCAAGCCCGCCGGCTTGCCGACGAGGTTGTGTTCCTCTATCTCGGAGAAGTTATCGAGAGCAACGATGTTCGGTCGTTCTTCGAAGATCCACAACAGGAGCGGACAAAAGCGTTCATTGGTGGCCCAACACCGGTCAACCGGGAAGATAACGCTACTGGGCCAACGACTACACCACCGACCTCTGCTGGGGGCGAAGGGCCAGCCGCTGGCGACGACAAGCAGTAAAACTATACTACTGTCTGCACTGTCTACCTCAGACATCGGTGTCCAGTGATATGCTGTAATCTGTGCTGTGAATCGTATCGTCGTCTATGGCTTAGTCTAAACCCGATGGGTATGTAGGGTGTCGAATGTGACCGCTTGACTAGATAGTACCTGCAGGAGAGATTAATAATTCCGCTATCAACGTTGAGGTTGAGCTGAACCCCTCAATCAACGAGTGACCGACACGCGCCTTCCACCTTGCACGCAAGTCGGTGACAATATCGCTGGTCTGGTGGTTGTTTCGGTCGGTTAGTCAAGACCAAATCCGAATGCGCGACCACATGGTGGCGAAGTTGCCTCAGTCAAGCGGATCCTCGATATCGCCGATGATCGTCTCCAGTAGATCGGTGACAGTCACCAGACCGACCACGTCGCCGTCCTCGATAACGAGCGCGAGTTCTTGGCGTTCCGTCTGGAACTGGTCGATCGCATCGCTCACGTCGGTATCAGGCGAGAGTGTCATCGGCGGGGCGGCCAGCGCCGACAGCGTCGTCTCGCCGCTGGACAGTTGCTCACGCTTGTTGAACAGCGTCGGGCTGTAGAGAACACCCTCGAACGCTGTCAGATCATCACCGACCAGCGGATACCGCGTGTGGGGCTTCGCCTCAAGCGTCTCGAAGTTCGCGTCGATCCCGTTCTCGGTGGACAGTGCCACGATCTCCTCGGGCGGAATCATGACCTCTCGCACCGACTGCTCGCCGATAGTCAGTGCGTTCATGATCTCCTCCCGCCGGTCGGCAGGCAGTTCGCCCTCTTCGAGCACCGATCCCAGCCGATTGCGGAGGTCCGCACGGGTTTCGATGACCTCCTTTTCCGTCTCCGTCCACGCCTGGGTCATCTCGATGCCGAACAGCCCGAGTGTGGCCTTGGCAACCGAGTCGCCGACCCAGATAGCTGGAGCCAGTATCTTCGCAAACCAGTACAGTAGTCGTGCGCCGTACCGCGCGACCTGTTTGGAGCGTTCGACACCGAGATACGTCGGTGTCTGTTCGCCGTGTGTGAGATGCACCAGATTGATGATGAGAAAGCCGAGCAGTGAGCCGGCACCGACAGACGCGAGCGTGGTGTTTTCGAACAGCGGCTCGATCAGGGCTGCCAGCCCGGGTTCGGCGATAATCCCGAGGGCGATACTCGTCGCGGAGATCCACACCTGACACGTCGTCAGGTAAAACTCCAGATCGTTGGTCATCTCCCAAGCGAGTTCAAGTCCGGGCGTGTCGAACTCGGATTCGGGGTACTGCCTGAGCCGGGTCAGGGCGAATTCGATGGCGACGAAGTAGGCGTTCACGCCGATAAGAACGATCCCACCAAGAATTCGGAGGGCGATCTCAAGCGGATCCATCGGTCGGCCATCCCGGAGGTAGCCTCAAAAAAGTGTTCACAGCAGCACAGAGACACCCCCGGGAGTAACTCTCGTGATAGCTACCCGATAGTTGGGATGCCGTGAGAATCGAAGGCTGCGAGTTCGAATGTGTTAGACTATACAGAACGCAATGGCTGTCTCGGAGGGGCCATTCAGTCGGCGTCAGCCTGCCAATCGCGAACGGTGTCGACGCCAACGCCGTCGACTTCTTCGGCCAGTTTGTCGGGGTTTGCATTTTTCAGACCCGCAACGTCCTCGATGCCGGCGATCTGGAGCTTCTCGGCGGTCTTCTCGCCGATGCCGTCGATGGCTTCCAACGCCGAGCCGTTCTGGCGGGCCTGATACTCCCGATAGTTGCAGATCGGGCAGCCAAGCTCCCAGGACTCTCTGTCCTCGTCCTCGTAGGTAACAAGCAGTTCCGGCAGCCCGTGTTCCTCGCAGTGATCGTCGGTGATCTCGATGTCGCCGCGGCGCGGCAGCGGCAGCGAGTACTCGCAGTCAGGATACCGCGTACAGCCGACGAGCCGCGAGCCGTTGCGGAGCTGTTTGATCGCCAACTCGCCGCCGTGCTCTTTTCCACACTCGGGGCAGTTGCCGATCACGCGATCCGCCTCGGCGTCGGCGGCGTCGGCCTGACACTGCGGACAGCCGTGGACGAACGTCTTCCGGCCGGCCAGCAGTTTGACTTCTCTGAGCTCGTGTTCCTCGCAGATCTCATCGAGCAGGAGGGGTTTGCCGGTCGACGGTAGCGGGAGAGTGTACTCACAGTCGGGATACCCGTTGCAGCCGATGAAGTACGACCCCTGCCGGCTGGTGCGGATGAGCAGGTCGTCGCCGCACTCCGGACAGGGGCCGAGCGTTTTGTCGGCCTTGAGCGACTGCTGGATCTGGTCGCCGATCGCCTCCCGGGAGTCGGTGAGGTCGTCGAAAACGTCTTCGAGGAGTCGGCGGGATTCAGCGGTCACCTCGTCGTACGCCTTTTCGCCCGCTGCGATCGCCTCCATGTCGGCTTCGAGTTGGGCGGTCATCTCCTCGGAGACGACCTGATCGGCGAACTCCTCGGCGGCCTCAACGACCGCCTTCGCCAGCATCGTTGGTCGCGGCGGGTCGTTTTCGAGGTAACCGCGGTCGTAGAGTTTCTCAATTGTATGGTGTCTGGTACTTTTCGTGCCGATCCCTAGCCCCTCCATGGTTTCGATCAGCCGCGACTGGCCGTAGCGGCGCGGCGGCTGGGTCTGTTTGGCCTCGATTTGGGTATCGGTGATCGCCAACTCGTCGCCAGTAGTTACGTCGGGGACGTGGGTTTCCGACTGGCTAAAGTAGGGGTAGACAGCGTGGTAGCCGGCCTCGACAAGACGTTTGCCGTTGGCCTTCAGTGTGAGATCCTCGGTCGGGGGCTCACCGTCGACGACCTCGCGGTCGGCGATTTCGGCGACGACCTTCAGGTGTTCCCACGTCGCGTCGTCGGCAACGGTGGCAAAGAAGCGGCGGACGACGAGTTCGTAGATCTCCCACTCGTCGTCGGAGAGCTCGCTGCGACTGGGGAGTTCGCCGGTCGGATGGATCGGCGGGTGGTCGGTCGTCTCCTCGTCGCCCTCGGTTGGTTCGATCTCGTCGGCCGCCAGCAGGCCCTCGGCGTCGTCGCCAAAGGTGCTGTCGCCGGTGAACGCTTCCAGCAGTTCGCGCGGATCGAGATCCTCCGGGTAGACCGTGTTGTCGGTGCGGGGGTAGGTCAGGTAGCCGGCGGTGTACAGCTCCTCGGCGACGCTCATCGCCTGCTGGGCGGAGTAGTTCAGCGAGCCGGCCGCGCGGATGAACTGCGTGGTGTTGAACGGCGCGGGCGGGCTGTCGGTGCGAGTGCGTCGGTTGACCGAGTCGACGGCAGCGGTCTCGGACTCGGTGAGGGCGTCGTAGACTGCATCGGCGCGGTCGCCGTCCCAGAGCCGTTCGGCCTCGTTGCCGTCCTCGTCCCGATAGAAATACTGGCTCTCGAAGCCGCCGGCTTCGTCGGTTTCGAGGTCAGCAAAGAGTTCCCAGTAGTCCTCGGGGTCGAAGGCCTCGATCTCGCGTTCGCGGTCAACGATCAGCTTGAGCGTCGGGCCCTGAACGCGGCCGACAGAGATGAAATCATCGCCGAGTTGGCGCGCCGAAAGCGAGAGGAATCGGGTGAGGGCAGCCCCCCACAGGAGATCGATCACCTGTCGGGCCTCGCCGGCAGCGGCGAGCTCGAAGTCGAGTTCGTCGGGGTTGTCGAAGGCCTCAGTCACCTCGCGGTCGGTGATCGAGGAGAAGCGCACGCGGTCGATCTGCACGTCCTCGTTGACCTCCCGCACCAGTTCGTAGGCTTCCTTGCCGATCAGCTCACCCTCGCGGTCGTAGTCAGTGGCAATGGTGACGTGGGAGGCCCGGCGGGCGAGTTGGCGGAGCGCGCGGACGATCCCCTCCTGAGTCGGCTGTTTGTCGATGGGGGCGTCGATCAACTCGACGGGTTCGACATCGCGCCAGTCGTTGTACTCCGGCGGGAAGTCAACACCGACGACGTGTCCCGAGAGGCCGATACAACGGTTGCCGCCCCAGTTGTAGACGGTGGTGCCGGCGACACGCTCGGTGTCGGCGGTACCGTCGCTGAGGATCTCAGCGATCCGCCGGGCGGCGTTATCCTTCTCGGTGATAATCACTGCAGGGCCGCGACTCATTGGATCGGCGTAGGCCGCTGGCTCGCCTAAAGCTTTCGCGCGACGCTAAACAGGGGAGATCCGCTTGCGTCGACGGCTGTTATCGTTCGATTAGACCGTTCGGTGCCGCACTGACAGAGACACCACCACAGTTTCAGCTGCAAATGCTGTCCGCCGCAACGGAACTCAGCGTGTTAAGCGAGCCGCACCTGCTCAAAACTCGACGGGCGGTGTCTCGTAGGCCCCCTCGTCGGCTTCGGCGTCGTACTGCTCAATCGCGGTTTTGACAAGCTGGAAGACGCCTGCTTTGCCCCAGCGGGCGGTGTTAATGTTGAGGTCGTAGAACTCGCGATCCTCAACATCGATGTCGTAATATTTCTGATAGCGGCCAGCCTCGCTGACCTCCCGGACACGCATCTCAGCCTCGGTTTCCTCACGGCCGTCGACGCGATCAACCCGTACCTCATCCGGTGCGTCGAGCCAGATCCGAAGATCCGCGTTTTCGCCGGCCAACCAGCCAGCGAGACGGGATTCAAGGATAAAGGGCTTTCCGGAGGAACCCCATTTTTCGGCGATTGATTGGAGTCGTTCGTCGAGTGCGCGGTCGATATCAGCCGAGCTGTCGGCAATCGCGGTCTGTTGGTGGAGACTAAGTTCGCCGTCCTCGGCGAGCTCCCGGAAGATGTCGCCACCCGACACGTAGGGGCAGTCCATCGCCTCCGAGAGGCGTTCACAGAGTGTCGTCGCCCCACAGCCCGGCGGGCCGGAGACGGTGATGAGGAGATTGCTGTCGATCTCTGGCGTCGATGGCTTGCTGGCGTGACCCTGCGTACTCATATACTACCACTGTTTCACATGAACGTACCTTATGGTATCGATCTTAGCCCCGATCGGTGGGTATAGGTGCGGTGTCGAATGGACGAACCAGGTGCTCGAATCGCGGTAGCGAGACAGGGCGAGATTCTTGTTGGTGACGCTGCTACAAGCGATCGTGTGTACACTCGTTTTTGCGTGGCAGGCCGTTGCCGACGCGCCGGTCGTCGTTGCCGCCAACCGTGATGAGGCCACCGACCGTCCCAGCGAGCCGCCGGGGCTGTATCAAACCGATCCGCAGGTGATTGCCCCGCGGGACGCCCGCGCCGGCGGGACATGGATCGGCTACAACGAAGCCGGTCTGTTTGTCGGAATCACCAACCGCTGGGTCGACCGCGCGGGTGAGCGCTCGCGGGGCCAACTCGTCGCTGACTGCCTCGGTGCTGCGTCAGCGGATGCCGCTATCGACGCCGTCGACCAGGCGGTCGCGGTCGACAGCTACGCCGGCTTCAATCTCGTTGTCGCCGACGCCGACCGAGCCGTGCTGCTTGAGTGGGATGGTGAACTCGGCGTCACCGAGTTCAACCCCGGGGTTCACGTCGTCGTCAACGTCGGCGCGGATGGGGCGTCGTTTGAGCCGCCGGAACGGCCGGAGTTGGGTCGTCAGCAGGCCGCCAACGCGACCGCGGTGCGGTCAGCTCTCAGCGTCGACGAGGCGGCTCCACCGACAGCCGCGGTGTGGCGCGAACAGGCCGCCGCCGTGCTCGGTGATCACGAGTACGGCGTCTGTGTCCACGGCGATGGGTTCGGCACGCGGTCGGCATCGCTGGTCGAACTCGGCGGTGAGACCACCACAGGCGTCGGTAGCTACTGGTTTGCGGATGGGCCGCCGTGTCGGACAGGCTTCGAGCGCGTCGAAAGCAGCCTTTAAACGAGTTGCGGCCCGAATGAATCCAATGAGTGTGTCCGAAGCCGAGGTCGACCTCTCCGCCGACGAGCAGCGCGGACTCGAACTCATCAAGGAAACCGGTGGGATTCATCAAAGCGATTTCTGGAAGGAACTCGACATCTCCTCGCGGAAGGGGAGCCGGATCGCCGAAAAGCTGGTTGAGGCTGAGTTGATCAACCGCGAGCAGACCGTTTACAACGGGCACAACACCTACTATCTTGAGCCGACGGCGAAGGATCTGGAGTTCCGGCTGCTGATGGCCGGCGATCTGCTCTCGCCGTTTATCGGCGAAGAGGAGGTTAACCCACAGAGTGACTCCTTCTCGCAGTGGCTGATGAATCTAGCCTACGAGGAGTAGTTGACTGCCGGAAAAGAGAAGCCTTATTTACCTTACCGCGATACGATAGAATGCGTTCGCCCGGATGGTGTAGTGGCCCATCATACGACCCTGTCACGGTCGTGACGCGGGTTCAAATCCCGCTCCGGGCGTTCTTCTGACGAACAATACTCCCGAGCACTGCGTAGCGTGTGCGAGGGTTCCCTCGTGAGTCGGAAACGTTCGACGGCGGATTTGAACCAACGAGCGAACACAGTGAGCGAGTGAGGTTCAAATCCCGCTCCGGGCCTCCACGTCCAGATTTTTATCCGATGCCGCGGAGAGACAGCACCGAGCGCGGTGGGCGAAAAGAAACCGCGGGACTACGACAGGGAGTTCACAGAGCGAGTAGGTCGTCGATCCCGCCGCCGGCTCGGTCTCGACATCGAGCGCGGTGTCGTCACACGGTTCGTCGTCCAATTGGAGTATGGGCGCAACATCGTCGAAGATGAGTGGGAGGAAGTAGTCCGGTACGATCACGACAGCGAAGGTAGCAACGAAGCTGCCCACGACGTAACCAAGGACGGGCTTCACATCGATATCTACCGGGACGGTGCAAAGATCGAGAGTCACGAACTGACACCGCCGCTCCCGTCGAACGTCGCCCTCAATCGCGCCGAAGAACACTTGAGAGAGAACCTCAAAGGCTATATACGGAGATTCGAAGAATGGCACCAGATAGAGTAGAGCCGATGACCGACGAGGAAATCGAGGAACTGCGAGACGGACTAGCGGAGCAACAGGACGAAATCCGCGACTACCTCGAAAGCCGCGGTGTCGATGTGAGCCCGTGGGAGGACTCGGCGACGGAAGCGCGGGCCGACGGCGGCGAATAATTAGTCTCTCGTCGAGAATTCAAAGACGGCGTCCGGACTGAGTCGATCGATCAAATATACCCTTCCTCACGCGCCGCTAACAACGCTGTCAACGTCCAGCCCGTCGTCGGCGACGTTTTCGCCGACTCGATAGCCTCCTCCACACTCATGAATCGCCACTCGATGTACTCGCCCTCATCGGGATCAGCGTCGCCAGCCTCCAGCCCGGTGGCGACGACCAGCCCACGCTGGAACCGCATCGTCGCACTCGGGTAGTACGTCGACAGCAACGTACACTCCTCGGCCGACAACCCGGTTTCCTCCTTGAGTTCGCGTTCGGCGGCCTCGACATAGGATTCGCCGGATTCGACGTAGCCGCCGGGACACTCCACGAACGACTCCGCTAACTTCGGGCGGTACTGTTCGACCATCGCCACGCGGTCGTCGTCGGTAACGGCGACGATCCCAAGGCCATCGTTCGGTTTGTCGACCCAGTAGTAGTCGGCCTCCCGGCCCGAGGGTTCAACCACGCGATCGTAGCCGGCGGTGAACCAGCCACAGTCGTATTCGGTTTCCGAGGCGAGTCGCTGCCAATCGGTCATAGCTGGACGGTAGGCCGCGGTTCGGGTAGCCGTTCTGTTTTGCTCACAACGGGCACCTCCTGGCTGAAATCCAGTTTTTGATATCGCACTATTTTGCAGTTTTACCCCGATTCGTTTTAGCGAGAGTAATTGTGCCAGACGTTCGTTTCTTGAATATGGATCAATATTCATGAATAAAAACTTACGTGTGTCGGCACAATGAAGCATGATAACGAATGTCAGTAGACAACGAGCAGGCCGACAACGAGACCGAGACAGCGGTTGAAGACGGGATGATCGCCAACGCCCAAGGTGCGGTTGGGGTCGTGCATGCGACCTCCGAGGCGGTCGACGACCGACTCGAAGCGATCCAGTCGACGGCGACGCGGCAGGTCGATGAGATGGAAAGCGTCGCCAGCGAGGTGTCGGATCTGAGCGCGACCATCGAGGAGGTTTCCTCGTCGGCCGAGGAGGTCAGCCAGACGACCGACCGAGCGGCGACGGCGACGACCGCCGGACGGGAGGCCGCTGCCGAGGCGACCGACGCGATGGAAACCGCCTCAACAGCCACCGAACAGGTGCAGTCGCAGGTCGAAACCTTAGAGCGCAAGGTCAGCCAGATCAACGAGGTCGTCGACGTGATCGATCAGATCGCCGAGCGCACGAATCTGCTGGCGCTCAACGCCTCGATCGAGGCCGCCCGGGCCGGCGAGGAGGGCGACGGCTTTGCGGTCGTCGCCGAGGAGGTCAAAAGCCTCGCCGAGGAATCCCAGACTCGAACCGAGGAGATCGAAAGCGCGGTCACCGAGATCCAAGACGTGACCGCCGAGGTGACCGACGCGCTTGATGAGGCGGTCGACGCCGTCGAAACCGGAGCCGACGAGGTCGAAACCGCCGACGACGAACTCGATGTCGTCACCGAGGAGATCCAGTCGGCGGCCGCCGGCATCGACGAGGTCTCAACCGCCGTCCAGCAGGGCGCGGAGGCTGCCACCCGCGTCGCCTCGGTTACCGAGGACACCGCCGACGCCGCCCGCGGGATCGAGGACTCCGTCGGCGAGATCCACGATGAGCGTGCCGATACGACCGACCTGCTCGCCGAGATCGACGATGTGCTCTCGGCGGCCCGCGAGCGTAGAGAGGCGCGGCTCCGCGCGGCCGAAACCGTCCCCACGGGACTGGATGAGTTCGATCGCAACGGCGGGCTGCCGGCGGGATCGCGGTCGGTGATCACCGCCGACACGAGCGAGGGCGGTGTCAGCGAGCAGGCTGTCGACAAGGCGGTGGCGACCTGTTGTGCCGCCGCCATCGACGCCGGCTGGGCGGTCTCGCTGTCGCCGACAGCAACGATGGATCGCCGGACGCTGGCGAGCGCGCTGTCGGCTACCGCCGACGTAACGCTGACGGACACGTTGGCAGGTGATCGACTGTTCGTGCTTGATCTCTTCGGCTCCTGGGAGGCCGACGAGAACGTGATCGACGTGACGACCCGCGGACTCGATGAAGCCAACGCCCGCGTCGATACCAAGCGCGACCGCCCGCTGTTTGTCATCGGCAACATCGCCGGCGAGTTGGATCTCATGGGCGAGCAAGCGGTGAGAGAGAACACCTACGAAAACGACGGCGATGTGCTGAGCGACGACGATCTCGTCGTCAACGTCGTCGAGACGGCGACTGTTCCCGACCAACTGGCATCCTTCTACGTCGGGGCGGCCGACCGGCACTGTCAACTGGGCAACGGCCAGCCTCGGCGCAACGGCGGCCAGCCAACCGGATCGTTGTAGCCGTGGGGCGCGGCGGTTTCAGCCGTCAAGACGGGTGAGCACAACGTAGCCACCGACGGCGAGAACGACAACCAGCAGCGTCCCAAGGACGAAGAGTCCGGCAACAACGGGGAATACCAACGACAGCGCGACGAGGAAGGTCAACGCAAACAGCCCGAGAAGGATGACAACGATCGCCTTTGAGGGATCTTGGGCGGTGGCGACGACGATCCGCTCTTTGAGCGTCAGGGCTGCGAAGGTGTCCTCGTCGGGGTCGTCCGCGGAAGGCTCTGATCGGGCCACAGAGGGTGTTGAGCCGCAATGGCCCTGAGTGTATCGCTTGAGAGTGCCGGACGCAGCTACCGCGAGTCACGCCGGTTGTCCCAGTTGAGCCACTCGTACTCCCAGCCTGTTTTGGCGAAGTAGCCCTGGGAGTCGAACTCGGCGTCCTCCCGGCGCGTCCGGTTGCGCTCGTGGCCGCTAGGTTGTTCGCCGTCAACCAACATCGGCCGGAAGCCAACAGAACCGAACTCACCAACCGATTCAAGGCCGCCATCGCCGGCGGGCTCAACAGCAACGAGCGTCTGATCGGTCGTCCCGCGTGGAAAAACGATCCGGCCCCCCTCGGCGAGTTGCTCGCGGATCGCCCGCGGCACGTCGTGTACCGCACTCTCGATCAAGACACGATCGAAGGGCGCGTATTCGGGGTAGCCGCGAGCCCCATCGCGGCAGTCAACCAACACGGCGTCGTAACCCGCCGTCCCGAGGTTATCGCGAGCGATGTGGACGAGTTGGCGGTCGATATCGATGGCGTGAACATGGCGGCCGCCGGCGATCTCGGCCAACAGCGCCGTCGTGTAGCCGACGCCTGCACCGACAACGAGGGTGTCGTCGCCGTCGTCGGCCGCAAGCGCGGCGATCATGCGGGCGACCGTCCGGAGACCAAGCACGCGGGAGCCGGCGACCTCGTCGCTGCCGGGTTCGTAAGCGTCGTCGACAAACTCGTGGCGCGGGACGGTTCCGAGAGCGTCCAGCACCGCGGCTCCGAGCGGTCGCTCAAGGGCGCGTTCCAACCCATCGACCATATCGGCCCGGAGCGTTTCGTGATCCATTGTCGAAACTGGGGGATGGAACGGTTTAATCCCACCGCGGTCAGCGCATCTGGACGAACCGAACCGGCGCGATCGTTTCGGTATCGTAGCTTCCGTCAGCCCCCGGAACGATCCGTTTGAGCTCCTGTTGGCCCGAACCGAATGGCCCGACGACGACGCCATCGGTCGTGGTCTGCTCGATCACCGCCGACGGCGGCTCAGCGGCCGCACAGGTGAGATAGCTGGCGTCGAACGGAGCTTCTTCGGGCCACCCCTCTCGGCCGTCACCGATCCGGACAGCCACATCGTAGCTGAGGTCGGCGAGTCGCTGGTGGGCCGCCTCGCCGAGGTCGGGGTCGTACTCGACGCTGAAGACGCTGCCACCGCCGACGATCTCGCCGGTGACCGCGGCGTGGTAGCCACAGCCGGTTCCGATTTCGAGAACGCGATCCCCGGGGTCGACATCGAGTAGGTCGACCATGTGGCCGACCATATGCGGCGCGCTGATCGTCTGCTCGTTGCCGATCGGCAGCGGGCGATCCTGGTAGGCCTGCTCTTGATGCTCGTCGTCGACGAACTTGTGGCGCGGCACCGCGCGCATCGCCTCGGCGGTACTCGATTTCGTGATGATGTCGTTGGCGACGAGGCTGTCGACCAGCCGGTCGCGGGCTGTCGCCATGTTCATGTCGAGTGTTGGCGCACAGCACATGTAGCCGTTACGCCCGGTTACGTTGTGATCCCAACCAATCGGTGCCCTGGTGGAATGAAAGGGCGAGGGCGTTCCGCGAACCCCGAGAACGCAAGCACTGCAGGAGCGAACGAAGTGAGCGACGAAGCGCGCAGCGAGCGAGCGGTCGACCGCAGGGAGACCGCGACCCGCTCGAACGGCGACCGAAGGGAGCCGTGAGAGCCGCGGGAGCGGAACGACCGAGGGCTTTCTGGGCGACAGTGGTCACAGTACGATTTTCAGTAGAAACAGTGGGTCAGCAACGCGATTTTGAAACGTTATCTTACCACGCCGACCACGCGGTCGTCTGTTCGTCGACGCCGTAGACGCGCTTGCAGTCCTTGGCGTACACCATATCGCCGTCCTCGTCGAACTGATCGAACCGATAGCCCTCGGCATCGTCTCGAACCAACAGCCCGGTGATCGTGAACTCGTCGTCGCCAAAGGATTCGGTCGCGCCGACAGATAGCTCGTAGTCGCCGGGGACGTTGATCGTGAGGCTCCGGCTGTCGTCGCGGGAGTCGTCGTTGGGGTGGAGCGTCACGTTGACGCTGACGTTGTCGATCGCCCGTGTCCAGATCGCTTCGAGGTCGTCTGCGACCGCACTTTCCGGGCGGGCGTCGCCGTCTTGCTGTTCGAGGCTGGTCACCCGGGCCTGAAAGATCGCCTCAGGGGTGTCGACAACGAACTCATCGCCAACCGCAACTGTCTCCTCGGGGTCGACATCGATGTGTGTGCTGATCGATTCGCCGCCCTGAGAGACGATCACGCGTTTCTCGACGGCTGCTGTCGACTCGATCGTCTCCTTGTGGACGTGCTCGCAGTCGTTACAACGAACGGTCGCGGTGCCGCCGGGCTTCAGTACCTCATGGACGGTGTCGTCGTGGGGCGAACAGGCCGGACAGGAGAGGGCCAGGGTATCGCCAGCGTCGGGATCACTCATTGGTGGTTGTTCCGTGGCTGAGCGTAAAAGCCGTGTGACACGTGGCGATGCCGCGAAAGCGGCGCGACTGGGGGAAAACGCCGGTGTCGATCAGTCGTCTTCGGCCGTCTCGGTGCGGGCCTGCCGTTGGGTGGCACGATCGATGAACGCCTGTGGTAGCGAGTCGATCTCGCCGGCCTGCACCCCCCAAAGGTGAGCGTACAGCCCGTCAGCGCGAAGCAGCTCCTCATGGCTGCCGTGTTCGACGATACGGCCATCCTCAAGCACAACGATCCGGTCGGCATCCTTGATCGTTGAGAGCCGGTGGGCGATAGCGAACGTCGTCCGGTCGGTCGTCAGATCGTCAAGGCTGCGCTGGATCAACATCTCGGTCTCGGTGTCGACATCGGAGGTCGCCTCATCGAGTACGAGGAGCGCCGGATCCTCAAGGATCGCCCGAGCGATAGCGATCCGCTGACGTTGGCCGCCGGAGAGTTTCACGCCGCGTTCGCCGACCATCGTCTCGTAGCCGTCCGGGAGATTTTGGATGAAGTCGTGGGCTTCGGCGGCCTCGGCGGCCGCGCGTATATCGGCGTCGCTGGCGTCGAAACTGCCGTAGGCGATGTTGTCGCGGACGGTGCCGTAGAACAGGTAGGATTCCTGGCCGACGTAGCCGATGGCTTGTCGGAGGGAGGTGCGGCTCACTGATTGGATATCTTGACCGTCGATCCGGATCGCCCCCCCATCAGGATCGTAGAGCCGCAAGAGGAGTTTGAGGACGGTCGATTTCCCGGCACCGGTCGGCCCGACGAGGGCGAGGGTGTCACCGCCGTCGACGCTAAAGCTGATGTCGTCGAGTACCGGCTCATCGTCGTAGCTGAAGCGCACATCGTCGTATGCGACCTGCCCGTCGTCGACAACAAGGTCGTCGCTGCCGGTATCGTCTTCGAGCGCGTCGGTTTCATCCATCAGCCCGAAGATCCGCTCTGCGGAGGCTTCGGCCCGCTGGTACATGTTGATGATCTGTCCAAACTGGGCCATCGGCCAGACGAGTTGTTGGGTGAAGAGAATGAAGACGACGAACTCGCCGGTCGAGAGCGCCCCGGTGAACGGGCCCGGCCCCGACCCCGAAAACACCCACAGCCCGCCGACGAGGAAGGTGAGGATGAATCCTGCCCCCGAAATGAGTTGCAGGCCGGGGAAGAAGCGAATGCGGATCGTGATCGCCCCCCAGTTGGTCTCGTAGTAGTCCCGTGAGACATCGTCAACGCGGCCGGATTCGAACGCCTCGGTGTTGGAGGATTTAATGACCTGGATGCCGCCGAGGTTGTTTTCCAGTCGGGAGTTCACGTCGCCGACGCTGGAGCGGACGGCGGCGTATTTCGGTTGGATTGTCTTGACGAAAATGTAGGTGAAGATGGCGATCAGCGGGACAGGCGAGAGCGCGACGACCGCGAGTTGGGGGTTGAGATAGACGAGATACGCCGCGATAGCGACGACCATGACCGCCAGTCGGAAGGCGGAGTTGAGGCCGTCGTTGAGGAACCGCTCCAGCTGGTTTACGTCGTTTGAGAGAATCGACATCAGCTCACCGGTCTGTTTGTCGGCAAAAAAGCCCATATCGAGCTGCTGCATCGTATCGTAGGTGTCGGTGCGAACATCGTGTTGGATGTCTTGAGCGAAGGCGTTGAAGCCGTAGTTGCGGAGCCAGTGAAACGCCGCACCGGTGATGAAGGCGGCGGCGATAAGGCCGACAACGAGGGCAAACTGGTCGATCGGTGTGCTTGGCAGCCACGCCTGTGGGACTAACGGGAGCTCGAAGGGTTCGACACGTTGAAACAGGCTGTCGATGGCGACGCCGAGCAGGATCACCGGCAACAGATCCAACAGTCGGGCAGCAAGGCTGGCGAGAATCCCCAGCGTGACAGACAGCCAGTAGGGTCGACCGTACTCGCCGACCAGCCGCGCCATCGGGTTGTCGACCCGTTCGCGTTGTGCCTCAAAGGGATCGTCATCGCTCGCGGGCTCGATGCTACTCATTACAGTTTGTAGGGGAGCGGTCGGCAAGAGGGTTGGCTTCGATGGGGTGATCCTCGGGCGATTATCGATACACGGCGGGGATCTTGACCCGATCGCCGACCGTAATATCGTTTGCGGTTGTGTAGTTGTGTGGGAGTTCAAGCACGTACCGGCCGGTTCCGTGGAACGGCTGGTCGGCGTCAACCTCGGCGTGGTGGATCGTTGTGACCGCCCCGTTGTTGTCGATAAAGACGATGTCGATAGGAAAGGCCATCCCCCGCATCACATAGCCGTGTCGCCCCTCGCTGTTGTGAACAAACAGCATCCCCTCGTTGGGGCCGAGCGCATCGGTGGTGCTCAGGCCGGTAACGCGTTTGTCGAGGGTATCGGCGATCCGGACATCGACGGTGGCCCGTTCGGTGCCAGTGACGGCGTCGACAACGGTGATCGTTGTCCGCTCGTAGTCGCCGGTGAAAGCACCGGTTGTGATGGCGACGATGCCGCTGGCAAGCAGTATGGCGACAGCGACGCCGACGAGGAACCACGCGGGCGGCCGCGGCATAAAGGAAGTTGGGCTGACGGCTGCATAGTGCTTCCGCCGCGGAAGGAAACCGTTATTGACGGCCGGGTGGTTCCATCGATTGCGGGCTCGTGGTCTAGTGGTTATGACGCGGCCTTTACAAGGCTGAGATCGGTGGTTCAACTCCGCCCGAGCCCATTCTTGCTCTGAACGGTTCTGAAACGCCCCGTGTAACACGAACGCACCGTCGGGCAGTGATCAACGATGACAGCGATCGGAGGATCGGACAGCCGGGGTGGAACCGTTCCCCCGGGGTGGGAGTCCGGCTCGTTACTTGACGACGGTAACGGGGACAGGAGCCCGCCGGACGACCTTTTCGGCCACACTACCGAGCAAAACTCGCGCTGTGCCGTCACGCCCGTGGCTGCCGATGTAGACCGCATCGGCGTCCGCTGCCTGATCTGTGATGACCGTCTCAGGATCCCCCGTCTCGGCGACCGTCTCGATAGGCCCATCGTGGCCGGCGTCGACGGCGACCTCTCGGGCGTCCGCTACAAGCTCCTCGGCCTGTTCCTCGGCGGCATCGATGGCGTCGCTGGTTGGCTGAACGACAGCGCCGCGTCCGGCGTGTGCGCTGAGACCGTACGCATGGACAAGCGTGAGCTTGGCTTCGGGGTACTCCTCAACGGCGTAGGTGAGTGCTTGCTGTGACTGTTCGGAACTGTCGACTGGAACGACGATCTGCTTGCTCATGACTCCGGTTGACAGTGAATCACACGCTGTCGTAAAATTACGGGGGCGTTGCTACATAGCGATAACGCTGTACTCGTGTCGCTGTCGACACACCGCCCACGCGGATAGAAAGCTCGGAGGCGAACGCCTTCCACAGCAAGGAGAGCCACCGCGCGCTGGCCGGGGCGGAACACAAAGCTGAGCGGTGACAGACTGCTTCAATATGCGTATGAGTGATAGGGTTAGCGCCAAACCCTCGATATAACCGCTGAAACCGTTAAATGCAGACAACTGCATACCCCTCGGTGGTGTATACAGTCGACTGAATTCGGAGCACCGTCCCCGGTGACAGCAGGTGCACACAACTGTAGTGGCCGGTTTCTCAGAAGTGGAGGAATAGCAGCAGACGCGCCTTTTAGGCCCTCTAAATCCGTTTTTGGCCGTATCCATAATGAATAATCATGTAAACGGTAGATAGATATAAATACTGAATGCCAGAGGATGTGGGTGATGTACTCGACGAAAAGCACCGATGTGGACGAGACCGACGAAGCGAGCCACGGAGACGGTGATACAGCATCAGTCGATCACATTGAGAAGTTCACTGTCTCCGATAGTGGAGGCTAAATCGGTA
>NZ_QMDW01000012.1 GCF_003605635.1 Halonotius pteroides | reverse complement strand
TACCGATTTAGCCTCCACTATCGGAGACAGTGAACTTCTCAATGTGATCGACTGACAATCCACTCGCTACCTGCCGGCGTTCTGCTGGAAGTGACTCAATGGCTCCGGGCAGCGTGAATCCACCCTCCAGTATGGACGAATAGACCGCTGAGCCATCGTGTAGAATGCCGAAATAGTGGTAGCTGCGTATGATCGCGAGTGCGCCAACAAACCGACGACGCCGAAACTGCTGTGGATGTGTCCCGATGAGCTGTTTTCGGTTCGGTTGCCGTAGCCGAGTAGCCGAGGCAACTCACGCTTTGTTGAGGGTCACACGCTCGGCTTCGATATCCTCGATAAACGCACCCTCGCCGCCGACCGTGTGCGTCTCGCCGTCGGTGTCGATGGTCAGACTCGCCTCGATCGGGAACTGGCTGTTGGTCGGCTCGATGAGACCTTGTGTCACGCCGACGATCCGGCACTCGATATCAACCGGCTCGTTTGTCTCTGTCCACCGGCCTTCGATCCGGGCGGCCAGCGGCGTTTCGGTGCGACACCAGAGTGTCGCCTCGACGACGGCGATTCGGAAGTTTGTCTCTGTCAGTGGCAGGCTGGTCGGCTCGGTGACAGCGACCTCGGTGCCGACCGGCCAGTAGTTGCCGAAAAAAGAGCCGACGATCACCGGGCCGAGTTGCGGATGGGAGAAAACGATCGCCTGCGTGTCGCTGTGGGTCGAGGTCAGCATCTCCGCGGGGGCGACCAACCCGACGCGGTCGTCGGCGGTCACCATCGCCGGCATCGGCTCCCCCCAAATTCGGGTAATACTCGCCACCCCACAGCAGTCGTCGGGTGGCTCGTCAGTCTCGGTGATCAACAGCGTCACCAACACGCCGCGGTCGACGGCGGCTCTGAGTTCGTCGGCGACATCCGAGAGCCGCCCGATCGGAATCGACAGGGTGAGTTCCGACTCGCAGTCGGCGATGAGCCCCTGAATCCGTTTGAGCACGGTTTCCCGGCTTTTGACAACCTCGAACTGGTCGCTTGCGGGTTCGGCTCGCGTGTAACGCGCTTCGAGGGCGGGCTTGATGGCCTCAGCATCGGTAACCAGCTGGTTGACGACCGTTTCGGGTGGGCGCGCGCGAATGCGCGTCGGGACAACGTGATCGTTGACTTCGACGAAGCCGCGATCCGCAAGGGTTTCGCTGACGCTGTAGACGTAGCGTTTGGAGACGCCGGCGACATCGGCGATCGTACTCGCCTTCGCCTCGCCGTGGGCCAACAGCGTGAGGTAGGTGTCGACCTCCTTTTCGGAGAAGCCGAACCGGCGGAGATGCGCCCGAAGGGTGGCGTCGTCCATGCCGGTAGTGGCGGCGGCTCCTACTTAACAGTCAGTGGCTGGTGTGGTCGTCGAATCAGATCGCCAGCCGCTCATGTTGTTACCGGCCGACAGACGACCACGTCGTCAACGACGACATAGTTTCCGGCTCCCTCGTCACGCGGATCATGCCGCTTCCGCAGTGGCGTCCCGGTTCGAAGATCAGTGTCGCCGACGGCGGTCGGCAGACTGACCGTCGCTGGGATCTCACCAAAGTTGACGACGACGAGCAGCCGCTGGTCGCTGTTGTCGCGGGCGTAGGCGACGACGTGCTGTGGCTCGTTGCTGATCTGTAGAGTGTTGTCATCGCTGTCATCGGCAGTGTCTGTCGCCGTGTCGCTGTCAGCGTCGTCACTGCCCGTGTTGTTGTCTACATCCGGGGTCAGCTCCGTCGTCATCGAATCAGTTGTGGTGACGACGCCAACTGAGATGGGGTCGACCCGCCCGTCGTTCAATACCGGATACTCGTCTCGCAGCCGCGACAGCGATCGATGAAACTCGGTCAGCTCGCTATCGCCGTCGTGCCATTTCATCGGGCCGCGGTCGGCGGTCATCCCGCGCTCTTGGCCGTAGTAGAGCAGGGGCGCGCCCGGAAGGGTGAATATCGTCGCCGCCGCCGCTCGCAGGGCTGCCTCGCCGCATTCGCCGAGATACCGGCTTTCGTCGTGGTTTTCGACATACCGGAGGTGGACTGACGAGTTGGGGAATCCCTGCCAGCGCACCGTCTCAAGGGCCTCAAAGATCGCTCTGGCTGGCTCCTCGTCGTTGCCGATCGCCCGCAGTGTTTCGTGGAGGGTGCTGTCGTAATGCATGGTAAACTCGGCTTCGTGGGCCTGTGGATCGTGGGGGATCGTCTCATCGAGCATGAGGAAGTCGGCTGGAACCCGCTCGGCGACCTCCTTCCAGAAGCCATGCGGGACGCCCCAGGCGATGTCACACCGAAACCCATCGACAAGGTCGGCCCACTCGTCGACGACATCGAGCATCCACTCTCGAACCGCCAGCGACTCATAGTTGAGATTTGGAATGCGCGACCAGTTGAAGTAAAATTCCGGGCTCCCGTCGCCGGCCCACGCGATGTCGGTGCTGTCGTCGGCCCGCGGCACCCGGGCGTAGTGGTCGTCGTAGTCGTCGACGCCGGCCGAGTGCAGTTGAAACGCCGGGTGGTCGCGGGAGGTGTGATTGATGACGAGATCAAACACGACCCGAATCCCGGCCTCGTGGCAGCGATCGACCAGTGACTCAAAGTCGGCGCGATCACCCAGATCCGCCGCCGTGCTGAAGTAGTCGGTGATGTGGTAGCCGTGATCGGTCGGGCTGGCGAGGATCGGCGTCAGCCACAGCACGTCGACGCCAAGCGATTCCACATACTCGATCCGGCGTTCGATCTCGGCGAACGTCGTCTGTGGCGTTTCGCCGGCAAACGACCGCACGAAGATCTCATACACCGTCGGCGATTCGGCCCACGTCGGTGGCTCGGTGGGCGATCGAACCTCGAACTCGCCGCCCTTGGTGCGTCGCACGTCGACCGTGTCAGCGATCGAGTGTCGTTCGCCGACGGCGACCGCATGCACCCGGAGTCGGTCGTCGACGGCGTCGGCGGCAACGCGACAGGTTCGCTTATCGGTTTCGATCGCCGCATCCGGGATCGAATCGCGGTCGTCGACGACGAATCGCACCTCCAGTTCGTCGTCGCTAAACTCACTGTCCGGGGCGGCTGTCGGCTCGGCGGTCACAACGACCTGCTCGCTTTCGTCGTCGACGCTCGCCGACAGCGCACAGCGTGGTCGCCCCGGCCCGGGGACGGTCACCGTATCATGGATCTGTCGTCCGAACTCATCGTCGAGACAGAACCCATAATGGTGGGTGCCGGGTGGCAACTCGACTTCGAGCAGAAAGCGGTCGTCAGCGCGTCGCGGTCGATTGGCACCGACGCGGTGGTTGTTGAACGGGCCAACGACCGAGACGCGATCGATTGTCGCCGGCTCGACCGGCAACTCAGCAAACGGCAGCGTTAGCGCCATCTTTTTGCGGGCGTGCGGAAACGCCAGCACGCGCTGGCTGTATGCCCCGTCTGGCCCCGTGAGTTCGAACTGGTAGGTGCCAGGCTGGTCTGGTGTGACGGTGGCGACCGGCTCGTCGCCGACGGTCACCCGACTCCCGGCTGGGGCGTCGATCAGTTGCCACGTGTAGTCAGCCGCGGGCTCGGGGTTCCAAGGGGCCAACTCGACGGTCTCACCGACAGCGGGAAATCGTGGTGGCCCGATATCGTCCATGTGACGTTTCAGGGGGCCGAATCGTCTTGATTGTTGTCGTTTCAAAAAACGTGTGAACAACAAATACACCAAGAATTAAGACGAGCAATCGTCTAACAAGGTGCATGCAACTCCGTGACGCACTTGACGACTACAAGCGGTCGTCAGGTGACAGCACGCTCTTCCCCGGCGAGCGGCGGACGCTCTCCGGGCGGTTTTCGGACGGTGACGGCCGGCTGATACATATCGACGAGGGTGTGATCCGTGACTTTGGCTACCCGCTGTCAGGGCTGACCGGGCTAGAGCGCTCCCGGTTTGGCCTTAGCCTCGGCGACGAGCGGTTTTGGTTCGACGACGATGCCACCTCAACACAGACCTACGTTGAGGACACCGGCCTCGTCAAAACCGTCCACGAGACGCCGATCGGTGAGGTGACCGAACTCGATCTGACGATCGGCAACGCCCACCTGACCCACTTCGAGACGGTCGCCGAACACGCCGAGATCATCGCCTACGTCTCACTGGCTCCCGATGGCCGCCACAGCCGTCTTGGACAGCTCCACCACGAGGATGTCATCGAAGTCTACCACGAGACCGAACACGATTTCCTCGGTAGTTCGACCGGCTTCGCCGGCATCCGCGGGCAGATCCCCGCCTCCTTCGACGATCTGATCTCCGAGGAGCCCACCGAGTACCCCCGCCCACCACACGACGGCCGCTACGCCGAGGATCGTCTCAGCGGCGACCTAGTCTGTTGGCTCCCGCTGGACAACGGCAGCACGACGCTGATCACACTGTTGACCGACTGGGAAGCGACCAACCGCGATGACGCCCTCGATCGGATGGAAACGTTCCGCACCGAGTACACCGATCGGGAAGCCTTCGAGGAGGCGGCCGCGGCGACGGCTCCGCTCGACGACACCGATGACCTCCCGCTGGATGCGTCGGTGTCGGCCGACGTGCGTGTGCTCTCGCTGCTGACGGGCACCACGGGCCTCCGGATGGCCGGGCCGGATTTCGACCCCTATTATCGTCATTCCGGCGGCTACGGCTACACGTGGTTCCGCGACGACGCCGAGATTTCGCTGTTCGTTCTGGACTCGGACAAACATCTCGATCTCGGCTTGGACGACTGGCACGCTCGCAGCGCGCGCGCCTACTGTGAGACCCAACGTGCCGACGGCAGCTGGCCGCACCGCGTCTGGCCCCACAACGGCGCGCTCGCCCCTGGCTGGGCCAACGCGCGGCTTGAAGCCGGCGACGGCGTCGATTATCAAGCCGACCAGACCGGCAGTGTCATCGCCTTCCTGGCGAGCTACTACGAGTCGGGTATCGACGACCCCGATCTTGCGGCCCGCGTCGTCGACACCCTGGACGATGCCGTCGACAGCCTCGATGAAACGTTACTCGATGACGGCCGCCCGATGGTCTGTCAGAACGCCTGGGAGGATTCGATCGGGCGGTTTACCCATACGACCGCGACCTTCTTGGAGGCCTACAGCGCGCTGGCGGCGACCGACCTCCCGATGGCCGATCACGCCCTCGACCAAGCGACCCGGATCTATCACGCGATCGATGACCTCTGGTTGCCCGACCGCGGGCTCTACGCGCTTCGGGAACACGGCGGTGGCGGGCTCGATCGCCGTGCGGATTCGGCGACACTCGGGTTGATCGGTGCGCATCTGACCTACGATACGGTCGCCACCGTCGACGACGACCGACTGGACAAACTCGACTCCCACGTCCACACCATGATCGAAGCCCTGTGGCATGACCCCGACGACAGCGAGATCGCTGGGCTGTACCGCTACGAGGGCGACGGCTGGCGACAGGGCGAACAGGGCCACGAGAAGATCTGGACGGTCTCAACCGGCTGGGGGGCCAACGCCGCTGCGCAACTGGCTGCTTTGCTGGCCGACAACGACGATGACCGTGCGGTCGACGCCGCCTCACGAGCGCGTGAACTGCTGGAACTCGTGACACCGGGCGGCGTGCTCTGTGAGGACACCAGCTATCTCCCCGAGCAGTATTTCGATTCCGGCGAACCCGACAGCGCGACGCCGCTGGGCTGGCCGCACGCGCTGCGGCTGGCAACGGTGTCGCTGATGGACGAACGCGGGATGCTGTATGCGGCGCACAAGGTCGTCGCCGACGATTGATCTCAGTGGTGGCTGGTTCGACAGATTTCCACTAAATACTAAAGCCAGTGAGTGGGGTATATTTGCTAACGATGACCGATGCTGAACCCGACGCCGACGCCGTTGACCGCAAGCGTGAGCGTGCGGTGCGGTTCGCAAACGCCTACATCGACGAACATTACGAACTCTTCGAGACGCTTGCCAAGGAGTAATCGATTCCCGATACGTCAACACCGAGGACGGATATGCCCGACTCACCGACCTCTGAGACCGATATGCCATCCCGCGAGCCACGGTTCGAGGCAGTCGTTCGCTGGGCCGAGTACATCCAGGAGAATCCACCGGGAGTCTGGGGCCCACAGCAGAACGCCGTCGTCAACGCCCAGATCGACAGCGCGGCCGCCGTCGAGGGAGCACCAGAGGATATCGAGCGGATTCGGGCGTTCGCCGATGACGTGCTCGACGACGAGGAGTGAGTCGTAGGCCGGATTCGGCAACCGCTTCTACCCTGGCGTCACGCGGACGATAGCCGTATCACGTGGTTTGACTGTCATCGCAAGCGAGCCACCTGTTTCCCACTCGTTGCCAGTCCAGCAGTCACACACACGATAGCGGTCGGCACCGCCCAGCACGTCGACCGCCGAGACGTGCGTCGAAATCTCACGCTCGGCGTCGCCGCGGTTGTGGAAGGCGACCGCGCCGCCGTCGTATAATCGCTTGCTCCACACTTCGTCGTCGTCGCGTCGATCCGGTGTCCCTTGTATGCCGAGCGGATCCTGATCGATTGCGAGCAGCCGCTCGTTGGTCAGCAACTCGCGGTCGAAATCTGACAGCGACATGAGATCCGCCCCAACCATCAGCGGCGCGGCAAGCAGACACCAGAAGGCGAAATGCGTCCGTCGCTCGGCTTCGGTCAACGGCCGCTGTACATCGACGGCCTCGTGTTCGGACTGTCCCGACTGAGGCCCGTTGCCGATCTGCAGCATATCAGGATCGTTCCACCCGCCGGGGCCATGGGCCGCTGCGGCGTCGATGGCGGCCATCCGGTCGAGTATGTCAGCGATCCCGAGGCCGAACTCGTCGCGGTCGGCTCGCCATTTGGCGACCAGATCGTCGGTCGCCCGCCACAGGTGGCCGCCGACGTTGCGACCCCACTCCCACGGGCGGTTCTGGCCCCACTCGCAGATGCTATAGACGATATCTCGGTCGACACTGGCGAGGGCGTCGCCCATCGCGGCGTAGCGGTCGATGGCGTCCCGACCGCGATGATCGCCGCAGTTGTCGTACTTGAGGTAGTCGACGCCCCACTCGGCGAACTGCTCGGCGTGGAGTCGTTCGTGCCCGAGGCTCGCGGGGTAGTCCTGACAGGTGTGGCTGCCGGCCGAGGAGTAGAGGCCGAATTTGAGCCCGCGGTCGTGGACATAGTCGGCGAGGGCGGCCATCCCGTTTGGAAAATCCGCCGACGGCAGTAGTCGGCCCTCGTTGTCGAGTTCGTCGGCCATCCAGCAGTCGTCGACGACGACATACTCGTAGCCCGCCTCGCGCAGGCCGGTGTCGATGAGAGCGTCGGCTGCGTCGCGGATGTCGCTCTCGGTGACCGCGCAGCTAACCGGGTTCCAAGAGTTCCAACCCAGCGGTGGCGTTGTCGCGAGACCGTCGGTTCGAACCATCAAAAAAGCGGTCAGCGAGCTACCGTTCGTCAAGCGGGACGAACTCCGCGTCGCGGTCGCCGGTGTACTGCGCTCGCGGCCGGATCAGGCGGTTGTCCTCCCACTGCTCTAAGACGTGGGCGATCCAGCCGCCTGAGCGGGCGATCGCGAAGATGGGGGTGTAGAGATCGATCGGGATGCCCATCTGGTAGTAGGTCGTCGCCGAATAGAAGTCCACGTTCGGCGCAAGCCCCTTTGACTCGTTGATATACTCCTCGATGGCGACCGACATCTCGTACCACTTCGTGTCGCCGGCGGCCTCGCCGAGGGCTTCGCTCTTCTCGCCGAGGATCTTCGCGCGGGGGTCTTTGACGTTGTAGACACGGTGGCCGAAGCCGGCGATACGCTCGCCGCGGTCGATGGCGTCTTTCACCCACGGGACGGGATCGAGTTCGTCGTCGTCGATGGCCTGCAGCATGCGCATCACGTCGGCGTTGGCACCGCCATGCAAACTGCCCGACAAGGTGCCGATCGCCGAGGTGACCGCGCTGTGGAGGTCGGCCAGCGTTGAGGCGGTCACCATCGCGGCGAACGTCGAGGCGTTGAGGCCGTGATCGGCGTGGAGAACGAGCGCCATATCGAACGTTTCGGCGAGCACGTCGTCTGGCTCCTCGTTGTTGAGCATATAAAGAAAGTTTGCGGCGTGGCTCAGCTCCCTTCGGGGGGCGACCGGCTCGTTGCCGTTGCGGAGCCGGTTGTAGGCCGCCAGCGCCGTCGGCATCTTCGCCGTGATCCGGCGACTCTTGCGGTTGTTGGCCTCGGTGTCGTTGAACTCGGCGTCGGCGTCGGGATCGTCGGCTGACAGCGCGGAGGTGATCGTCCGAAGCGCGGCCATCGGCTCTTCGCCACTGGTGGCGAGTTCTCGGATGATATCGAGGACGCCATCGTCGAGTTCGCGAGCAGCGGCCATCTGCCGGCTGAACTCGGCGAGTTCGGTCTCGGTCGGCAGTTCGTCGTGCCACAGCAGATACAGCGTCTCCTCGTAGCTGGCCTCGCGGGCGAGCTCCTCGATGGCGTAGCCGCGGTAGATCAACTCGCCGGCGTCACCGTCGATATCGCTCAGATCGGATTCGGCGACGACCACGCCTTCGAGTCCCCGCTGCAGCTCGGTAGACATGTACTCCTCTTCTCAGTAGCCTCAAAAAAGCGTTATCGTTTTCATGGTGGTTACGCGAGTGTAATCCTCCCAGCCGTTGCCGACAAAGATCAGCGGTATTTCAGCCCGGTACCACAGCCGGCAGCAGGCGATCACCGCAGCATCTGGTGGCCTTACGCTGGGAGCACCGCGATCTGTTGTTTCCGATCGATGGCATCCTCCAGTTCCTCGGCGATCGCCGACCCCCGGGAGATCTGGATGTCGCCACCGCTGGACACCGTCGCGGTAAACAGATACTCGTCGTCGGCCCGCACCTCAACGGTTTCGCCGACGTGGCCATCCATCCGGATGACGACGTGCCGGGCGGTGATCTCGGGTTGGACGATCTCGCCGGCCGGTTCGGCCTCAACGCCGCCACCGCTGCCGTTGGTTGCGGCCCCCCCGGCGTCGGGATTGTCCTCGTGGGTGCGGACATCGATATCGATGCCGAGGCGATCCTCGATATCGCTGATCCGGCCGCCGCCCTTCCCGATGACATAGGAGATGTCACTTTCCTCAACGTAGACGATGGCGTTGTTCTGGCCGGTGAGTTCGACGTTGACGTGACCGCGGGCAACCGACCGGATCTCCCGTTCGATCTCCTGTTTGGCGATGCGGTCGACGCCGGTGTCGTTGCCCGCCTCGTCGTCGAGCGGCACGGTGATCACCTGCCGGTTGAACGTGTAGATCTCGTAGGCCGGGGTACCCGTCTCGAAGTCAGCAACCTGAATCACCGGGCGTGCGAGGTCTTCAGCGGTGAGGCCCTCTGGCACCTTCACCTCGGTCGTCACGTCGTAGACGGTATGCACTTCGCCAGCATCAATGTAAACGACGGTATCGACGACCTGCGGGATCATACCAAGTTCGACCCGGCCGACGAGCCGCTGGAGGGCGTCGATCGCGCGGGTGGCGTGAACAACGCCGACCATGCCGACGCCCGCGAGCCGCATATCGGCGAACACGTCGAAATCCCCCGTCTTTCGAACCTCGTCGTAGATGGTGTAGTCGGGACGGACGAGCAGCAGCGAGTCCGCTGTCGTCGCCATGTCGCCGCTGAGGGCGGTGTACTGGGTGATGTCGTCGCCGACCTGTAGATCTCGCGGCTTTTCCATCGTTTTGACAGCGTAGTCGTTGTCGGTGAGGAACTCCGCGACCGCTTGGGCGAACGTCGATTTCCCGGCACCGGGCGACCCGGAGATCAGGACGCCGCGTTCCTGCTCGAGCAGTCGCTCGCGGAGGCGATCATCGAAGGCGTAGTCGTCCAGTGTTGTTTTGGCGATCGGTCGGACGGCTGTAATCTCGATCCCATCCGCAAACGGCGGGCGGGCGACGGCGATCCGGTAATCCTCATACTGGATGATCGTCATTCCGGGTTCGGAAAGCTCAACGAACCCGTCGCTGCTGCTGCGGGCGAGCGACTCGATCTCGTCGGCCCACTCGTCCATCTGGGTTTCGGAGCTGACCGTCTCGTCGATCGTTGTGTAGCTCATGCCGTCGAGCGCGCCGCGTTTGGCCTTTGGCTGGGTGCCGGTTTTGAGATGGACGCTCATCGTCTCGTCGTCAAAGAACTCGATGATCGGCAACTCTCCGCCGGTATCGATTTCCGGTTCGACATACTCCACGTCGATGCCTTTGGCCTTCGCCACCTCAGATTGGACAATATCGCTGGACAGCAGGGTGGCGTCGTTGTCGGCGGCCACATCGCGGATGATCGCGTCGACCTCGCCTTCGTTGGCGGCCGCCTGTTCACCCTCGCTGGCCCGCCGGCCAACATACCGAAGCTCTATCGTTCCTTCATCAGCTAGGGTAGCAAGCCGTTGGAGCTCTTCGAGCCCGCTCCAGCCACTATCGTAGCCAGCGTTGGCCTGTGATTCGAGTTCGCCAACCACGGCTTCCGGGATCAACACTGTCAACCCATCGCTGTCGTCGATTCGCTCGGACACACGACCGTCAATGACCGCGCTCGTGTCCGGCACTAGAGTCATACCAATGTATACTCCGGGCGCACGCATAAGCGTGATGCGTGGCGATGATGACTTTCGCTTGGGCCGGTGGTCACCCACCGTTGGCCTCTCGTCTCAGGCGGCAGTTCTCACCGCTTCAACACTGTGTTATCGCCAGAAGTACCAGAAAAAATACATTAAAATAAATCATAAACAGAAAGCATTAATAATTTACAGCAGCTATCAAAATCAGCAGATGAAAGCGGGTTATGTCCTGTAACTTTGCTTGTATTATCTTAGATGATAATTTGAACGCGATGTTTATATCTATTCTCTCAGTTACCTCTATTAGCGTCAGGCCGTTCCGGGCAGGCGCAAACTACCATGTTCGACACAGAATCCAGAGGTCAGGTGGGGATTGGAACGCTCATCGTGTTCATCGCGATGGTGTTAGTCGCCGCGATCGCCGCGGGCGTTCTGATCAACACTGCCGGCCTCCTACAGGCACAAGCACAGCAAACGGGTGAAGAAACAACCGCCGAGGTCAGTGATGTCATCCAGATCGGTGAGGTCGTTGGTTACTCTAACGATTCTACTGATGACGCTGCAATAACGGAGATCAATGCGTCGCTTCGGTTGGCATCTGGCTCTGACCCAGTTAATGTCAGCCAAGCATCGTACACGGTTTCTAGTCCGAGAGGGATGGCAGGTGTGATTGAAGGGAATAACGACACGAACAGTAACGTAATCACACACTTCCAGAAGCAAGGAATGGAAAGCGACGATGGATCCGTTCTCAAAGATCAGGAAGATCTACTGATCTCACAGATCAATCTCACCAACGCAAGCAGCGTTGATCCGCTCAGAGAATCAGAGCGAATAAAACTCATCATCCAAGCTCCTGCAGGCGGACAGACGTTCACGGAGCTGAAGACACCGCGGAACATCGAAAGCGACTCCAGCTACATCCTCTAACTCGACTGCTATCTCGCTGCTGTTAACGAACCGGCTGTCCGGTTCGGTTTTTTATTCAGTGGTCTCACCGTACTATCTCGTCAACAGTGGAACTTTTACTGCCACCACACCAGTTGAGGTATGACTCGAGAGGCAATCGCCTCGCTTACTACCTCACTCGTCGAGATCCCAAGCCACACCGATGAGACCGCTGCCGGCGATTTCATCGCCAACTGGCTTCGTGACGAAACAGCCGCGACCGTCCGCCGTGACGACGCCGGCAACGTGATCGCCCGCCGCCAGTCAGGTGGCTCGTCACCGACTACTTCCCTCGCGTTCGTCGGCCACCATGATGTCGTCCCACCGGCTGACGACCAACTCGACGCCGACGGTGCGTACCGCATTGAGCGTCGTGATGGCCGACTCTACGGGCGTGGCACCGCCGATATGAAAGGCTCACTGGCGGCCGCGCTGCTGGCCGTTCGGGACGCTGAGCCCGCAACCGAGCTCGTGTTTGCGAGCTTTGCCGGCGAGGAACAGGGTGGGATCGGTGCACAGGCAGCAATAGACGAGGGGTTTGCGCCCGATACCGCCATCGTTACCGAGGGCTCGACCGGCTACTCCGCGGCCGGTGTCACCGATGTTGCGGTCGCCCACAAGGGCCGCCGCGGAAGTACGCTCACCGCCAGCGGCACCGCGGGCCACGCCAGTCGGCCCGACGACGCCGACAACGCGGTCTATCGCGCCTGCGATGCGGTCGATATCGTCCGGTCACTCGATGTCCCCGAAACGACGGTGCTCGGCAACGAGTTCTCCGGGAGCATCGCCGTTACCGAGATTGATGGCGGCTCGGCATGGAACGTGATCCCCGACCAGTGTACGGTGACGGTCGACGAGCGAACCGTGCCCGGCGACCGCGCCGACCTCGCCGCGGCCGAATCGATCGCGGGCATCGAATGGACGGTCGACCAGGATCTCCCGCCGATGGCCTGTGACGACCCGGCGTTTGCCGATCGCGTTCTCACAGCGGCCGACGTCGTGCAATCGGGTGAACCTCAGCAGGTCGTCAAACCACATGCGACCGACGCGGGCTGGCTGGCGAACGCCGGCACTGACTGCGTTGTCTGTGGGGCAGCCGAACCCGGTGAGGCACATACGGCAACCGAGAGCGTCTCGATCGACGCCCTTGAGCGGTGTTACGAGCTGTATCGGCGTGTCGCCGAGACGCCACCGTAGTCAATCGCACCCAGCAGTGCGTTGATACGATCGTAGCCGCAACAGACGGTATGGCAACTGACGCAACACAGACTGAGCCCCCAGCGGCGTATACGGAACTGCTCGATGAGATCACCCGGTACAACGCCGTCGAGAGTGCGACCGAGGTGCTCTCGTGGGATCAACAGGTGATAATGCCCGAGGGCGGAACCCCCGCCCGCTCGACACAGCTGTCGACACTGTCGTCGATCAGCCACGAACTGTTGGTCGACGGCGACGTTGGCAAGCAGCTTGAGGCGCTTGACGACGCATCGCTCACACCCGAACAGCAGGCTGTCGTCCGTGAGGTTCGTCGAAAGTACGTTCGGGCTGCCCGCGTCCCGCGTGATCTCATCGAGGAGGTCTCGACGGCGACCACCGAGGCCCTCGGCGCGTGGGAGTCCGCCCGCGAACACGACGACTTTGCGGAGTTTGCTCCACATCTCGAACGCCTCGTCGAGCTCAAACGCCAGTACGCCGCGCACATCGATCCCGACGCCGACCCCTATGCCGTGTTGTTTGCGGAATACGAGCCGTGTCTGTCGCTCGAAAAGGCAACTGCGATTCTTGATGAACTCAGAGAGACGCTGGTACCCCTGATCGAGGAAATCCGTGCGTCGGACGCCGACCTTGCGACCGATGCTTTTGAGGGCACCTTCGATACCGACACCCAGGAGTCGTTCTCCCGTGAGGTGCTGGAACTGCTTGGCTATGATTTCGACCGTGGCCGGCTCGACACCTCGACGCATCCGTTCACCTCGGGCAACCAGTTTGACGCCCGGATCACCACCCGGTTCGACGAGCACGATCCACTCGGCGCGCTCACCTCGACAATCCACGAGTTCGGCCACGCCTCCTACACGCTTGGGCTGCCAGACGACGACTTCGGCACGCCACTCGGAAACCACCGCGATCTGTCGGTTCACGAGTCCCAATCGCGGCTCTGGGAGAACCATGTCGGCCGTTCGGCGGCGTTTTGGGAGCTGTTGTTGCCGAAGCTGCAAGAGGCGTTCCCACAGACGAGTAACCTGTCGCCGCGCGAGGCCTACGAGGCTGCCAACCAGGTACACGACGAGAATCTCATTCGGGTTGAGGCCGACGAGCTCACCTACCACCTGCATATCATCATCCGATTCACCATCGAACGCGAGCTCATCAACGGCGACCTCGCCGTCGACGACGTACCGGATCGCTGGAACCGACTCTACGAGGAGTATCTCGGGCTCACCCCGCCATCCGACGCGCTTGGGTGCCTCCAGGATATCCACTGGAGTCACGGCAACTTCGGCTACTTCCCGACGTACTCGCTGGGGAGCGTGCTGGCTGCCCAACTGCACGCTGCCGCCGACCGCGAGATCGACGATCTCGACGCGACGATCCGCGATGGCGACTTTGAGCCGCTTGGGGAGTGGCTGCGGACAAATATCCACCAGCACGGTCGGCGATACGAGACCGACGCCTTAGTCGAACACGCGACCGGCGAGCCGTTGGGGGCCGACGCCTTCACCGAGTATGTGACCGACAAATACAGCGCGCTGTACAATCTCTAAGCGGTTTATCCGCTTTGGTCGTTGGCGATCACCCAGTTCGTCCCGCACGCCACAAATACTATATATGTGGTACACGTTACCACGAACCGCAATGTCAAAAGCACAGTCCACGGACGACGAGTTGTTCGACGAGTTTCTCTCAGCAAACGGACACGAAACGGAACCGGCCGGCTGGGACGAGTCGTACAACAAGAAGCAGTGCCCGGAGTGTAGCGGCCTCAACGACCAGACGGCGACGGCCTGCTCTGTCTGTGGCTGGCAGCCCGGCGGATAACTCACTCTTTTTGCCCTGTTGATGGGCGTGAAGCCATGTTGTTTATCACGCCGGGTCACATGTGCGTTCTACAATGAGCACCACGGACGGCACACTCACCCGCTTGTTCGGCGGTCCCGGCAGCGGGAAAACCACCGCCCTTCTTGACCGCGTCGAAACCATCCTCGAAGACGACGACACCGATCCACGCGATATCCTCGTCGTCTCCTACACCCGTGCGGCTGCCGCTGAGATACGAGAACGGCTCGCCGAGCGGCTCGAGACCACACCGCGCGCGCTCAAAGGCAATGTCTGTACGATGCACGCGAAAGCCTACGAGCTGTTGGATCTCTCCCGCGGTGATGTCGTCGGCGAAGACGACAAAGAGGCGTTCTGTGAGGAGTACGGCATCGAGTACGAGGACGAGTACAAAAGCGGCGGTCGCCGCACCGCCCGCTCGACAACCATCGGCAACAAGATCATCGCCACCAGTCAGTGGCTCCAGCGCACCCGCCGAGAGGTCACCGATTGGTACGATGTCCCCTTCCAGTGGAACGTCGAAGAAGTTCGCCTCCCGCCGGATGAAGACCCCAACGCTCAGGAGGGCAACAAGTACACGCCGACGTGGACAGCCGACGACGACCGCATCGATATCCCTGAAGCGATCCGGGCCTGGCGGAACTACAAGGGTGACAACGGGCTGGTCGGCTTTGCCGACATGCTCGAACGCGTCGCCCAGCGGTCGTTGCTCCCGAACGTTGACTATCTCGTTATCGACGAGTTCCAGGATATCACCACGCTGCAGTACGCGGTTTTCGAGGAGTGGAAACCCCACATGCAGCAGGTGTTGATCGCCGGCGACGACGACCAAGTTGTCTACGCTTGGCAGGGTGCCGATCCGAACCTCCTGCTTGACGCCGAGCGTGATGAAGACGAGATTCTGCCGAACTCCTACCGGCTTCCCTCTAACATTCTCACCGTCGTCAATCAGGAGATCCGCCATCTCGACAAACGACAGGAGAAGGATCTCAAACCGCGAAAAGAGGGGGGAACCGTTGAGGCCGTCGAAAACGCCTCGATTCTCGAGCTCGTTCGCAACGTCCGCTACACTGTCGACGCCGAGGAGGGCAGCGTCATGCTGTTGTTCCGCGCGCGGTACCAACTGTTCCAGTTCATCGAGGAGTTTGTTGATGAGGGGATCCCGTTTAAAGCCCTTACTGACCAGCGACTGTGGACCGACCGGCTGACTGACTACGTTCGCGCCATCGAGGCCTTCGATGCCGGCGAGGAGCTCACGCTGTTGCAGGGGCGGCGACTCGCCGATATGCTTCAGGATTCGACGTTTGGCTCCAACGACCGCGAGGAGTTCTATGACTTCCTCGAAGCCAAAGAAGAGGACGCCGAGCTCGATGATCTCGCGGAGATCCCGCTTGCCCCCGACGATGTCGAGGAGTTCGCGCCGTTTATGCCCGACCCTGAGTCGGCCGGCGACATGATGCGGAAGGTTACAAACTTCCAGCGCACCTCCGTCGACGCCTACTTCAACGGCGACTACGCCGGTCTCGATCCGACGACGGTTCGCGTCGGCACGATCCACTCCGCGAAGGGCCGGGAAGCCGATCACGTCTTCGTTGGCACCGATCTCACAGAGAAGGTCGTCGAGCAGATGGCCGCGACCGTCTCCGGTCACGAGGAAACGGCCGACCCGACGACCGTCGACGACGACAAGTTCACCAAACACACCGACCCCGTGCCACTGTTGACCGACAACGAGCGCCGGGTGTTCTACGTCGGGATGAGCCGGGCGCGGGAACGGCTCGTTTTGCTCGAAAATCTGATCGACGGCGCGCCGACGGTTCCGATCAGTGTGCTGTTGCACAACGAGATCCGCGATGAGCCCCCGCAAGAACTGCTTGATGCTGTTGAGGCGGCGGAGCCGGAACCTCCTGAACCCGAGCCGTGAGCCCGCCGGCTGGCCGCTCCACCGCGGTGTGGCCGGTGTCGGAGCCGCCGCAGGCCGGCATTGCCGCGCTTGGTGAGCCACTCGCCGAGCCAGAAGCTGTCGGCTTTGTCCATGTCGCTCGCGGCGATGATCCTGCGCGTCGCTATCTAACCCGAACGCCACCGCCACACCAGGCGGCTGCTGTCGTCTGTATTCCAACCGGCGGTGGCGACCTGCACGCGATCTACTGCGTCTCGACGGCCGACCGCACCCCCGCTGTTGACGATTTTGTTACTCTTGAATCAGCCGACACGACAGCGACCGTCCGCAGCCGCGCGATTGCGACGCGAGAGCCACAGACCCCACCGGGTAGCCACGTTGTGTCGGTGCTTGCCGATCATCTCGACACTCCGGGTGTCGGGACACTCCGAGTGCCGGGGCAGCTCCCCCACGACACCGCGGTTCGCCTCCAGCAGGCCGGTTATCGGCTCTCCTCGACGACGGCACTCACTGACGCTCGCGCCAGCAAAACTCCGGCCGAACGCGACTGTCTCACAGCTGTCCAACGCGGTGCCGCCAACGGGTTGCGGCGAGTACACGAACTACTCGCTGGGAGCAGAGCGACTGACGGTGTCCTCCATCTCGATGGCGACCCGCTTTCGGCCAAACAGATCGAACGCAAGGTCGCTGCTGCCCTCGCCGGCGGTGGCGTCACCCCGGAAACGGTTCGGGTTCGCGCCGCCGACACCGATCTGACTGAGTCGTTGCCGGCCAGCGACGGGATCGTTGTCCACCTCGCTCCCCGGGGGCCACACGGCTATCACGGCCATCTCACCCGTACCGTCGTCGTCGACAGCGACGGTGGCTGGGATCGCCGCGCCTTCGTCGCCGCGAAGGCCGCCCAGACTGCTGTGCGCCACCACTGCGAGCCCGGCGACACCGTTGAGACGGTCGCCGCCGAAGCGACTGCGGAGCTGACAGCCTACGGCTTTCCGCCGCGTTCACGCTCAAACGATGACGCTGGCGACGCTGACACCACCGATGACGCCGGCGGATGGGCCACCGTCCACGGTGTCGGCCTCACGCCGGCCGAAGCGCCGAGTCCTGCCGACGACGGCACTCTGCAGGCAGGGTCGGTTCTTGCTGTCGAAACGGGCGTTGTCGACCCCGAGTACGGGAAGATCCGTCTCGGCTCCCTGATCGATGTGACAGCCGACGGCGGGGAGCGACTCATCGACGCCCCGATTTCACTGACGCCGACTACAGACGAGGACTAATCAGCTGGCTCCTGTTGAAGATAGGAAACGGTTTATCGGGTTTCTATCAGGATGGGCAGTACAAAATGGACGGCGCGTATACAGCAGACTACGGTGGCTCATCGGTGAGCCACTGCACAGCTTCATGAAACTTCAGAAAATACTGACGCTCAATATCATCAGCCGTTGATTGTTCTGTGACGCTATCAAGTGTCATTTTCGTGACCACATGCTGAGTAGCCAAGGCCGCGATTTTGTCAACCCCAGCGACCTCGGCCTTTGGGCCCCAACTTTCGGCGCTCCAACGGATGTCGGATTTCGGCAACGGTGGGTGATCCCGTGTATCGGCCAACACATTTTGACAGCCAGTCTCATCAACTGCAGTAATAATGCTATCCATATACTTCCGAAATTAAGTTTCTCCAGGGTAACCGGTCATCTTTGAGATAACGATATTGGTCTCATCATCGTATTCAACGGTCGCAAAGTCAGCTTCAAAGTATCTGGTGGTCATGTTTATTACTCTCGGTCATGTGTGTCCGTAATAACACTGTGAGACACTTCATACCCAATGTTAAGCTGTAGACAATTTGTTCTTGTCAAAAACCAGGCTCTTGCTAAGCATAGTGAAACACACATATATTATTTCTGCCAGGATATATGTTACAAAATTAACCTCTATAGTTAGCACTCCGAACAGTCCCATATCACCCTTCAGATGACTGTTTCACCAGCGTCGCCAAGAGCGGATCAACTACCGTTCCGGTTGGTCGTCAGTCCCCGCGGTTCCACGCAGCCGGGCGGGGAGGAGCCCGCGCAGGAGCCCTACGAGAACCCGTTTCGGGTCGAGAACGTAGTGTGGGAGGATGACCATCGCCACGCCGACGCCGAGTAACGCGGCCCCGACGACCGCCTCGCCGGCTAAGAGCTTCGTGACGCCGAAGTTGGCGACCGGGATAGCGAAGACCAGCGTGGTCGCAAGCCCAAGTAGATCAAGGATCCCGAGTTGCATTTGCCTCCGGTACCGCTGGCAGCAATAAAAACACGCCGACTGGCGGACACAACCGCTATCCGTCCGGATCGCCTCCCTCTGGTATGTTCACCGGAATCGTCGAAACCGCCGGCGAGGTCGTCGCTGTCGACGCGAACGCTGACGGCCGTCGCCTCCGAATCCGCGCCTCGGGGCTTGCCGATCTTGCACACGGACAGTCGATTAGTGTCAGCGGTGTCTGCCTCACAGTCGAGGCCTACGGCGATGTTAACAGCGACGGTGGTAACGACGTCGACAGCAACGGCGACGGCGCGACCGCCGACGAGCAGTGGTTTGAGGTTTTTCTTGCGGCCGAAACGGTCGCCAAGACGTATCTCGGCGAGGTCAGCGCCGGCGACCCCGTCAACATCGAGCGCGCCCTCGCCGCCGACGGGCGGTTTGATGGCCATGTCGTTCAAGGCCACGTCGACACCGTCACCACGATCGAGGCGATCGAACAGGTCGGCGACGACTGGCGATTCACGTTTATGCTTCCCGATGACTACGACCAGTATATCGTTGATAAGGGCTCGATCTGTCTCGATGGGATCTCGCTCACCGTCGCCGAGATCGACCACGATGCCGGGACGTTTGAGGCGGCGATCATTCCAACGACATACGAGCTCACAACACTGCAGGCCAAAGCTGTCGGCGATCCGGTTCACGTTGAGGTTGACGTGATCGCCAAATACGCCGAAGGGATGCTAGAGGGGTACCAGTAGCTGCTCACAGGTGGGCCCACCGTTGGAGATCGGCAGGCTCAGTTGTGTAGTAGTAGGTTACACCGCCGTCGGAGACGGTGTACACCGAGAGATCCGGATCGTAGATCACGCGCTTGTTCGCATCGATACCGACGTTAACCAGATCCTCGATCGAGGTGACATAGACGAACTCGTTGTCGGAATCCAACAGAAGCTCTCCCTCCGAGATCCACTCGCTGTACTGGTTGTGGGCGATCTCCCTGCGAAGTGCTTCCTGATCGAGCCGGGGAGCGTTTGCGCCGACCGCACCGCCGCTGGCAACCGCGACCACGCCAAGGATCGCCAGCAGCGCGACAAGCTGCATGTTCGGTTCTCCCCGCACAGGTTCACTCGGGCCGGTTGGCCCGGTAGCCCCGCTTGTATTGGTTGCTGCCGGTTCGATGATTCGGGTCTGCGTTTTCGAGAGAGTGACCTGCTGGTCGCCGGTGAGCCAGTAGGCGTCGTCGTTGGACTCAAGCGATGGGGTTACGTTGACCGTCCCGCTGTAGACCGTCCCGTTGATCGGCTCGGTGCGGTAGTCGACAGTGAGTCGCAGTGAGGTGTTGAGTGCGGTTATCGACTCCGGGTATTCGGCAGCGACCGCCTCGGCGGGGCCCTCAAGATCGTCACGGACATCGAACGTCCGACGGTTTGTCACCTGCCCATCGGTGACGGTATCCTGCCGATACATGAGTAACCGACTGTTCGTATCGATCGTTTCGTTCTCCTCATCACCACGATCGGTCGTGATCGTTTCCTCGCGAACGAGCCTTGTTGTCAGCTCGACAGCTACGTCTCGGGTAGTGTTGGCGGTGACATTGAACGTCAGTTCAGGTGTATACTCATAAAAGTAGGCCGGCGCGCGGGTGAGCACCTCATCCTCCTCGTAGGCCTGCCAACTCGGCCCGGAAATCGTCGGCGATAACTCCCGAGAACCGGTCTGTACAACCGCGCTGTCGATCAGCTCAACATCGAGACCGAACGTCTCGAAGCTCTCGGTTTCAGGCTGGGGGTCGGGCTGTGGATCGGGCTGGGGGGCCGGCTCCTCGACCGGTGGTGTCAGGAGAACGTAGCCTGATCCTAGGAGCAACACGATCCCAAGAACGACAAAGCCGACCGTGAGTGGCTTGCTGTTGGCCGCCACCTGGAGTTTGAGTCGCGGGAGCATCACCACCCTCCTGATCGTCTCGACGCGACGTGGCGTTGACACTTGCTGTGTGGCGAGTGTGCGGCCGGTCGGCGGGACACAGCGCGGTGAAACATGACGAGGGTGTGGGTGCTACACAGAACGACAGGTGTGCGTGCTTCCGTTTCCGATCACAACCGCGGGCTACAGTTCACGCTCGGCGATGTACCCTCGTCGACACTCCGGACAGATGTCGCCGGCCCGCATCGACGACGCACCGGCGTGGCGGCTGAAGCCACACTCCGGGCAGTAGAACTCGGTGTTGATATCATCGACAGTCGGCTCATACAGCGATGCCTCGCCGGCCTTTGTGAACTCCTCGTCGACTGGCTCCTCGATCACATCCTCGGTGTCGGTCGGCTCGTCGTCGACCGATTTAGGTTCGACCTCGGGGGTAAACCCACCGCCGAACGTAACGTCGTCGGGCTGTTGGTCAGGCGGCGTTTCGGCGTCGTATCCCTCGTCGTCGCCGGACTGTTCGGGCCACTCACCGGTTGTTGACGACGAATCGGTGTCGTGGTCGGGCCACTCGCCGGGCTCGCGGTCGGTCGTCTCCCCGGTGGCCGCCTCGCTTGACTCGTCGTTGGATGTTGAGAGAATGATCCCGTCGTCGTCGGCCGCCTGCACGTCTTGGTCGTCGGCATCGTCGCTCTCGTCGGCCGTTGTTGGTGGCGTGGTTGACTCCGTGTCTTCGGTTGCGTCTCCAGTCGTCGGCTCCGACTCTGTTGGGGGGTGTTCAGACTCGTTGTCGGTATCCAATAGCTCCGCGCCGTCGCCTGCTGTGGTGTCGGCGGCGGCCGCAGTGTGTGTGCTCTCAGCCGACGAATCGGCACTCGGTGTCGGCTCCGGCGTGGTTGTCTCGGCGGCGGCTGCGGTCACCCCCGTATCAGCGGTAGGTGGTGCCGGTGTGTCGTCATCGGTTGTCGTCGATGCGGCGTCACCGCCGGCCGTGGCTGTCTCGCCGGTCGCTGCTGTTGTGCCGGTATGTTCGGCCGTTGCGGTGGTTCCGGTGGTCGACGGCTCGCTGTCGCCGGCGGTTTGGGCGAGCTGTTCGATCGAGGTAACCTCCTTGTTCTCGCTGACCGTCTTTGTGTACCCACACCGACTACAGGTCTTTTCCTCGCTGACCGTGATGACGACTTCCTCGCCGTCTTCCTCACGCTCACGTCGTAACTCGGGCTCATCGAAATCGTGGCCGAGCAGACACCGGAGTCCCATTACCGTTCATACCGAACTACTCAACTAAAAGCTACTCCCTCTGTCTGCCGCTTGTCTGACGCTGTCGCCTGCGTGGGTCGGTCGCTGTCGGCGATTTTCTCTGTTTCATGCGCAGTGTTGATCCTTCCGGCGGTAGATGTAAACCGATTCCGACAGTAGAGACTACTGATGGGAGCCAAGCCCGCCTACCGGGATCGTCCGGCCGCTGAGGTCGGGATCCTCGACGCGCTCGTCGACCGCGCCGACGAGGGAATGACCGTTCTCGAACTCCGGGCGGCCGTTGACACCGATATCGACCGCATTGAGTCGGCGCTGGCCGCACTCAAAGACGACGGGCTGATTGTTGTCAACGACGAGAATGGCACCATTCGGATCCACCCAGCCGACAAGGTGGTTCCCGACCCTACCGCCGATGTCGACCCTGACGACCCCTCGCTGCTCGATGTGCTCCGCGATCGGTTTGGGCTGTAAGCTGTCGCGGTTTCATCGTCTGTGCGTCGATCTGTTCGCCGTTGTTTTACTCCCCCGGCGTCTTCGCCTCTGTATGACACTGTCGGGAGCCCACCACGACGACCTCGGGGCGACATACCTCGACCGCGGCGGTCGGCAACTCGTCGCCCACTACGGCCGCCCCCGCGTCGCCCATCGGGCGGTTCGCAACGGGGTCGGCGTTATCGAGTTGGGGTACGGCATCGTTTCGGTCACCGGCGACGACCGGATCGAGTACGTCGACAACGTTGTTACCAACCGCGTTCCCCCAACAGACGGTCGGGGCTGTTATGCCTTCGTGCTTGATCCACAGGGCAAAATCGAGACCGACTGCTACATCTACAACGCCGACGAGCAACTACTGTTGTTTACACCGCCCACACAGGTCGACGCCTTGGTCGCCGACTGGTCGGAGAAGATCTTCGTTCAGGATGTCGCCATCGATGACGTATCGACCGAGTTCGGTGTGTTCGGCATTCACGGCCCCTCGGCAACCGAAAAGGTCGCGTCGGTGCTCAACCACGCGGGCGCGCCGGAGCCGGAACTCCACTTCGACCGCGGCTCGATGGGCGATGCCGGCGTCACGGTCGCCGCCAGCGACAATCCGACCGGCGAGGACGGCTACACGATCATCTGTGGAGCCGACGACGCCCCTGGTGTCTTCGATACGCTTCTCAACCACGGACTGAACGCCGCGCCATTCGGTGAGCAGACATGGGAGACTCTGACCGTTGAGGCCGGCACGCCGCGGTTCGAAGCGGAGCTCGATGGTGTGCTGCCGAATACGGTCGGTGCGCGCCACGGCGTCGACTTCGAGAAAGGTTGTTTTATCGGCCAAGAGGTCGTCTCGAAGGTCGAAAACCGCGGTCGACCAAGCAGACGCCTGATCGGACTCAGTCTCGACGACCCATGTGCGCCCGGCGACGAACTCTACACCGACGGCGACGCCGTCGGCGAGGTGACCCGGGCGATCGACAGCCCCTCGCTGGATACCCCGATCGCGCTCGCGTTCTGTGCTAGCGATGCTATCGACGGCTCCTTCACCGTGTACTCGACAGCCACGGAAGGTGCCGATGGCGACGACCCCCACGAGGACGCGTCCGGCGTTGCGGTCGACGCCGATCGCGCCGCGTTACCGGTTGTTGGCGGTAGTGCGACCTCGCTGCGCTGTCCGACATACTAATCTCCCCGGTTGTCGGTCGCCGAAACCGGCTTATCGGCCTGCTCCCTATCGGTGGCTATGCCATCGACGCTCGTCCATATCGCGGTCGCGGGCCTTCTCGGAACGGCCCTCCTTGGGACGGGTTTTGACCGCCGGGCGATCCTGACGGTGATGGCCGTCGCTGCGGTTCCGGATCTTGACACGCTGCTTGGTATCTGGCTGCCCGGGGCTCACAGAGCGTATCTTCATACCCTCGTTTTTCCGGCAGTACTCGCGGCCGTGCTCTGGTGGGATACCGCCCGCCGCTCGGAGTCGGCGTTGCGCCGCCGATACGGCGACCCCGGCGTTCGGGTCGCGTGGGTAAGCCTTAGTGGGATGGTTGTCGCCCACAGCCTCTATGACGGCGCTGTCAACGGTGTGAATCTCTTCTGGCCGCTGCAGGATCGGTTCTACGACCTGTCAGGTCACCTTCTGTACTCCACACAGCGCGGTCTGTTGCAGACGATCGTTGACACGGACATGTTCCACGGAACAACTGCCAACACCCACTACTACACCGGCGTTGATCCGAGCCGTGGCACGGAGCCAAAAAATGTCGAGCGGATCTTCCATCTGGTACAGTCCGGCGAGCGGCTGTTGTTGACACTCGCCGGGTTCGGCGTCGTCATGATACGGCTATGGGGGTCTGATGGGGACTGACAACACTACCATCGGTTGTAGTAACACGCTGTTGAGCTATCCGACGGATGTCAGAAAGCAGGATGCTCGATATGGGATTTGAACCCATGTCCTCGGCTCGAAAGGCCAAGATGATTGGCCGGACTACACCAATCGAGCGCAGCAAATTGATAGATGACGTGGCCATACATAAATCTCATCAATCACGGCCGGGATGTGTACCGATTCCACACCCACAGTTGGTGTCAACACTCCGGCGACTGTCGGGTGATTAGTCGACGCGTTCGGCGAACGCAAAGCTTGGTTTTATATCCGTGATCTCCACCTCAACGGTGTCGCCGGTCGTTGTGTCGGGAACGAAGACGGTAAAGCCGTCTATATCTGCGACGCCGTCACCCTCCTCGCCGACATCGACGATCTCGACATCACGGGTCTCGCCGACGCTGATCGGCGCGGTCAGCCGGTGTTTCCCGACGAGGTAGACCTCCGAGGAGCTATCCCGGGAGGCCGCAGGGTTCATCGTCTGGACGTACTGGAAGCCGTCTTCGATCTCCTCGCGGAGTGCGTCGAGGTCTTGGCCTTGGAACACCTTCGTCACAAGATCACCGTCGGTCGCCAGCACATCCTCGGCGACCCCGAAGGCTTGCCGAGCGAGATGCACTGAGCGGGCGTGATCGAGATCGTACTCGCCGGTCATATTCGGTGCCATATCCGAGATGACGAGATCCGCGCCGCCCTCGCCGATCGTCTCGCTGAGACTGTCTTTTGTTCGCTCCTCGGTCATATCTCCCTTGATCGTCTCGATTGCGCTGTGGTCAAGCTCCCTGATGCGCTGGAAGTCGACGCCGACGACGGTGCCGGTTTCGCCGACCTCCTCGGCGGCAACTTGGAGCCAACCTCCAGGGGCGGCCCCAAGATCGACGACGGTATCGCCGTGGCTCAGGAGATCTGCCCCCCGATCAAGCTGTTTGAGCTTGTAGGCCGCTCGCGTGCGGTAGCCCTCCTGTTTGGCGCGGTTGTAGTATTCGTCTTTGCGGCTCACAGGTTCCACCTCGGAGTCGGCTTCTCACGCGCGTACGTGACCGGATTGGCGAGTGTGTCCATATCCGAGCCACGATACGCAGACGCAAAGACGTGCCGCACTGTGGGTGGCGATATTTTATGCCCGTGACACCCATCTGGGTAGTCGACGGATGGACACCACACATCGGGTTGTCATCGACGACGCCCGCGGGCTTGCGGGCCTTGCTGACAATAGCGTTGAACTCGTCGTCACCTCCCCGCCGTACCCCATGATCGAGATGTGGGACGAGCTGTTTACCGATCTTGATCCGGCCGTCGGCGACCACCTTGCTGCGGGCGACGGCGAGGCCGCTTTCGAGGGGATGCATGCAATCCTTGACTCCGTCTGGGACGCCCTTGATCGGGTGCTCGTCGACGGCGGCATCGCCTGCATCAACATCGGGGACGCGACCCGAACGCTGGACGGTGGGTTTCGGGTGTATCAGAACCACGCCCGGATCATCGACGCGCTCACCGCCCGTGGCTTTGAGCCACTCCCCGAGATTATCTGGCGGAAACCAACAAACTCTGCGGCGAAGTTCATGGGCAGCGGGATGGTACCGCCTAACGCTTACGTCACGTTAGAACACGAGTACGTGCTGCCGTTCCGCAACGGTGGCGACCGCCGATCGTTTCAGCCCAACGCGGAGCCACGGTACAACGCCGCGTACTTCTGGGAGGAGCGCAACCGCTGGTTTTCCGACCTGTGGACTGACCTCCGGGGGGTAGAGCAGTCACTCGCCGCCGCCGAGCTCCGGGATCGTTCCGCGGCCTTCCCGTTCGGGCTTCCCTACCGCCTGATCAATATGTACAGCGTCTATGGTGACACCGTCTGTGATCCGTTTTTTGGCACCGGCACAACCGGGCTGGCAGCGGCCGTCGCCGGCCGCAACTCCGTCGGCTACGAGCTTGATCCGGCGTTCGGCTCGGTTTTCGAGGCCCGGATCGACGACGCACCCACTCTCTCCCGGCAGGTCATCAGCGATCGACTCGCCGCCCACCGGGAGTTTGTCGCCGCCGAACGCGACGCCGGCGAGACGTTCAGCTACGATGCAACCCACTACGACGTGCCTGTTCGCACCAGCCAAGAGCAATCACTCCGGTTGTACGCGGCCGAATCGGTGGAACCGACCGATGGGGGGTATCGGGTAACACATACCCCATTCGATGACGACGATGCGGGTGCGGACGCTCCTTACTAAGTTGTCTCCGTCGACGCCGTCGGCTCCGGCCAACGAATCCCCCAGTACCGATCGTCGCGGGAGCCGATCTCGAAGCCACAGGCGTCGTAAAATGGCTGTACCTCCTTGTCGAACCTAGCGGTCAGCGGCCGCGGTGTAACGTGGTTGGCAGCCGCTTCGATGAGCGTCCGACCGATCCCGCGGTCGCGTCGTCGCCGCTGGACGGCGATCGCTGTGATCCCCACCGGATCCGTATCGTCGTCGACAGCGACTCGCTTCTCGTCGCTTGCCGGCGAGTAATCGAGGGCGATCGCCCCGACTGGTGTCTCCCCGCGGGTGGCGATGAGAACCGCTCCGTCTGTTCCGGTGAGTTGTCGACTGAGGCGGTCGAACTCAGTATCGAGCATCGCGGCGTCGAACAGCCGGACAACGGCGAGTCGGTCTGTCGGATCGCCACGCCGGATCGACACCTGGTCGCTCATCTACACATTGCGCTCAAGCTCTAAGAGAAGGCTGTCGACCGTCGGGCGATCCCCGGGTGCGTCACCGACATAGGAGTACACCAGCCGTGGCTCCTCGCCGCGGCGGTCGATGATCACCACCAGCGGCATCCGGCCGATCAGATCGTGGAGCCTGCCAAGGACGCCAAAGCGGACGGGTTGGCCGAACCGGTCGGCGGTTCTGCTATCGGGATCGGCCACGACCGGAAACGGGAGGTCGTAGCTGTCGGCCCACTCGGCGGCTCGCTCTTTTGACTCCGGCAGGATCGAGACGATGGCTGCATCGTGTTGGCGGAACTCGTTGTAGCGAGCGGCGACCTCGCTGGCCTGTGTTTGGCAGTTGCTACAGTGAAAATCGCGGTGAAACAGGAGAACGACAAAATCGGCATCGACCTGATCGACGCGGAGCGGATCGGGCCCCGGCCCCCCGTTTGGGAGTTCGATAGAGAGGTCTGTCGGCGTCGAGTACATACCGGCCGTAGCGAACGCCAGAGTAAAAATACTCCCGTCCCGACGCGTCAGCCGGGCTAGATCGGTCTGTTACCCGCCTTTGATCAGCCTGACGACCCGTACCGTTTCGGCCCCAACGGACTGGTCTTCGGGGACTGGGCTGCCGCCGACAAGCACCGACACCTCCTGTGGGCTGTAGTTGATCGCTGCCAGCAGGTCAGCGTAGGTTGCCCCGTTGTCAATGCTCACCTGATGGGTGGTCTCACCGACGACCTCGACGGTCACGTCCATACCACAGCTATCGCCGGCGACTGCGAAAAGTTGTCGACTCCTCGTGTCGTGTACCGAGTCGGTCTCGGGGTGTTTATCTGCCTCCCGGCCGCCAACTACAGTATGAGCGACGCCGACGCCACGGGGGCCACCGGCCGAGAGATCTGGATCGAAAAGTATCGGCCACAGACCCTCGACGACATCAAGGGCCAAGCCGACATCGTCGAACGCCTCCAGAGCTACATCGACCAACACGATCTCCCGCATCTCCTCTTTTCGGGTGGTGCGGGCATCGGCAAAACGACCGCCGCAACCGCCATCGCCCGGCAGGTCTACGGCGACGACTGGCAGGGCAATTTTCTCGAACTCAACGCCTCTGACCAGCGCGGGATCGACGTGGTGCGCGACCGGATCAAGAACTTCGCGCGGGCCTCCTTCGGCGGCTACGACTACCGGATTATCTTTCTTGATGAGGCAGACTCGCTCACAGATGCGGCGCAGTCAGCACTACGCCGGACGATGGAGCAGTTCTCTGACAACACTCGGTTCATTCTCTCCTGTAACTACTCCTCGAAGATCATCGACCCGATCCAATCGCGGTGTGCCGTCTTCCGGTTTTCGCCGCTGTCGGACGAGGCAATCGCCGCCCAAGTCGACGAGATCGCCGCCATCGAAGATATCGAACTCACTGACGACGGCCGGGAGGCCCTGGTCTACGCTGCGGGCGGCGACATGCGGCGGGCGATCAACAGCCTCCAGGCCGCCGCCACGACGGGTGAGATTGTCGACGAGGAAGCGGTTTATCTCATCACCTCAACGGCTCGGCCTGAGGAGATCGAGGCGATGATCACTGATGCGATCAACGGTGATTTCGCCAAATCGCGGGCGACACTCGACACGCTGCTGACCGACACCGGGATGGCCGGCGGCGACATCATCGACCAACTACATCGATCGGTGTGGGATCTCGGCATCGACGAGCGGGCGGCCGTCCGGTTGCTGGAGCGGATCGGTGAGGCTGACTACCGGATTACCGAGGGCGCGAACGAACAGGTGCAGCTTGAGGCACTGCTGGCGTCGCTGGCGTTAGACGACAGTTGAGCCGGAGCGTCAGGCCTCAGTAACAGGAATCACCACGCCGTCGTCGCGTTCGTCCGTACTGTCACTGTCGTGTTGAGCGTGATCGTTGTCGACCGGCTGGCCACCGTCGGACAGGAGTTTCCTTCCGCCGCAGTCGGGAACCAGCGAGCCGGCGATGTAGCCGGCCGCACCGCCTAACCCGCCGCCGATACCCGCCCCGAACGGGCCAACTTTTCCGCCGAGTGATGCACCGATTGAGGCACCAGCCGAGGCACCCATCTTCGATTTGTTCTTGCTCGATCGCATGCAACATGGGTAGGTGATTGCCAGCAATGAACATTGGGTCGGCTCCAACGTGGCCGCTGGCTACATACCGAGCGCAACTGTCTTTTCGCCGTCGCGCGTCGTTTTGACTGGCCGATGACGACACCACCGCTCCGAGGCGGGGTGGCTCCTGTCCGTGACGAGCCCTATGAGTGCCGAGGCCACCGACTTACCGGCACCGTCCGGAAAATATACAAACTTTTCGGCTCTGTTTGAATTCTCAGTAGGTGATATATCTCCGGGGCCATGCTGAGTGAACTGCTCCGGGGTCAAGCCCCGGAGCTTCTTCCCGTGGATTGGTCGGACACACCCGACACATCATCGGTCTGGTGGCCTTGAGCGGTGTGGTGGGTCACGGTCGGGCCGTCCACAGGCCCCGATGCCTGCCGTCGCAACTCCCACTTCCGCACCTGCGGGAGTGTGTTGAGAGCAGGCACATTTCGATTGTCTTGCTTTCGTAGCCACTTCTGCGCGACACTCACACCAGCACCACGGTCGGCGTGGTCTTGGTGTTCGCACTCACGACATTTGAATCGCTTTTTATCCCGGTTCGCCCGTTCTGTGTGTCCACACAGCGGGCATTGCTGGCTGGTGTACTCCGGGTCAACGTCATCTGACGGAATACCGCACCACGCGGCTTTGTAGGTAATAAAGTCGCGGAGTTTGGCGAAGGGGAGTGAGTGCAGACGGCGGTTCATGCGTGTCCCGTACTCGATGTCGTCTCTCATGTCCTTGAGGTCTTCAAAGACAATCACAGGACTGTCGAACCGCTGAATCCACTCGACCACGCGCCGTGACACAGTATGTAGCTGGTCGTGAACGAACCGTTGTTCTTTGTCGCGGAACACGTCGTTGAATGCAGTCTGTCCAGCCTCTTGCATCCGTTTCCGCATCGTGAAGTAGTGGTGTCGTTCCTCCTTAATTTCTGGATAGTCGATGACAACCGAATCTTCGATACCGCTCTCGGTCAGTGCCGCCAGTGCAATACAATCTTCGTTAATATCGACACCGACAACGGTTTCTGCCGTTGTCTTTGCACTGACTTCTGCGGTTTCGTTCGTGACGGTGACGTGCAATTCCTCGCGTCCGTGTCGGACGAGAGCTTCGGCAGTGCCAACGTGCCAGTCATCGTCTTTCATCGCCTGCGTGAGCAGGTCGAACTGGTCTGGAGTGCCACGAAGCTCACCTTTGACGTGGTTGTACGGTTTCGCTGAAATGCGGAACCGTACCGTTTCGTCTTCGAGAAAGAGGTTGTAGCCTTCGCCGTAGTTCATCCGCAAGGGGAACGTTTCGTGTTTGTACCACGGGCGTCCCCAGTCGTCGTTGTCGTAGTAGTTGTCGAGTGCGTCGAAGGCTTTGTCGATGATGCGTTGTGCGGTGTTCTGCACGAGTTCGGCATTCTGCTCAACAACGTCTTCAATCCTGTCCCAGTCCCATCCATCGTAGTTGAGACGTAGCACCTCGTTGAACACACGGCGACACTCCAAGCGAGCGTCGTGAAGCAGGCTCTCGTTACCACTCTGCACATCCAGCGGAAACACGAGCGTCTTGGTGAGAGCCTGTGCCTGTGTCATTCTTGGTCGTTTACCCAGTCTTGGACAAGTTCACGCACGACTTCTGATTTCGGACGTTCAGCGTCGATGCATTTCTTCGAGAACTCCTTGTACAAATCGTCCTCGAAGTCTACAGTGAGGCGTTTGGTCATCTCTACGGTATATACTTAGATACGCTTATACTTAAGTTTTTAGCATGACTCTAGCCGATATGGGCGAAACACGGTCAAATCACACGGTGTACAACATCAACTACCACTTCGTGTGGTGTCCGAAGTATCGTCACTCAGTGCTTGATGAGATAGAACAGTCGTTAGAAGCATCGTTCAGAGATGTTTGCGGCGAGTACAATTATGAAATACTCTCATTGCATATCTCACCAGACCACGTTCACCTATTTATTTCAGCACATCCGAAACATTCCCCAAGCGAGATTGCACGGAAAATCAAAAGTATCACAGCCAGAGAAATGTGGCAGCAACACGAACACCTCTTGGAAAACTACTTTTGGGGTGGTGGTTTCTGGGAAGAGTCGTACTACATTGGAACGGCTGGTGAGGTATCTAGCCAGACGATTGAGCAGTACATTGAGCGAACGGAACACGTCTAATGGAGCTTACGGCATTCACCCTCGGGGTCAAGCCCCGAGGCACTCTGCCTGCTATCTCTGTAGACCGACCGCTAAAACCCGACACCGTGTTAGTTCATAGACGGAGGCGGCGCATCGTTTTATGCGTCCAGACCATATAAAATAGAACAGATGCGGGTCTCAAGAGAGCTTCCGGCAGGACGCAGTTCAGCGGTTTCACTGCAGGTCGATCACGTCGCGGGTGGCCGAACAGAAGGAACATCGACAATACACTGTAGTGATATCGAAGGAACCGAACTGCGGGTAGCAGTTCAGGAGCCACCGGCCACCGACCTGTCGTTGGAAACGGGTGGGTGGTACCGGTTCGACGGGATCGTCCGGCCGGACTCCCTCGACGCGCAACTGCTGTTTCCGTCCGGAGATAGGAGCGTCGAGCGTATCGAGACACCGGAGCGGCAGACACCTCCACCACCGGCCGAACTCGACGACCCGTGGCTGATCCAGTTGGGTGCGAGCGACGAACTGATCGCCGTCACAGTTCAGCCCCGGCCGTCGAACCGGACAGAAAGCATTCGCGTCGACGACCCGGGGACGTTCGAGATCGGTGCCGTCTGTTTTGCATACTGTGACCGCCCCGGTGAGGCAACGGTGTACCATCGCGAGGAACCGGCGACGCGAGACGAACAGCTCCTGCTTGAGCACGTTGTCGAAGATCTGTCCGAAGCGAAGGGGGCAACGCTTGTCACCCGCGGGAACGACCACGCCCCTCTCGACATGCTCTTTCACCGTCTCTCGCGGGCATCAGGCGGTGATGTCGTGCCAACCGGTGCTGAGCGGGTGTTGGACGACTGTTTCCATGCAATCCCGGAGAGTGTCGCTACCAGGACAGGGGCCGACACACTCGCTGATGTGGGTGACCACTCTGACACAGCGGCCAACCAAGTGATGCTCAGCGACCACGACATCGGGGCTGACCCGGTTGTCTGGCGAGAGGACTGGGAGATCGACGCCACGGCTCTCTCAGATGTGTCCGACCCCCGGATGACTGACCGTGATTACGCGACGCTCGTTGAGTGGTATCTCGGTGCCGAGGACGGGCCGGTCGACCCGGCACGACTCGCATCTTGCCTGAAAGCCTACGCGAGTAGCGACCTCGATCTGCTGTGTGCAGCCGTGGCCGACGGCGCGATGGATCGCTACGGTTGTCCACGGCTCTCCGGTCGCCTTCCCGAACAGTAATCAGAAGCCCTGTTTTACGCCGCCATCCCAAGGGTTGCTCCGGGGCGGTCGAGCTTCGCGCGGCGGTCGCAAACGGTTCTCGCGGCGGCGAGTGCAGTATCGCCTCGTCAGTCGTCTGCGACGACGCTATCCTCCCACCCTTCGCTGTGCACGCGCTCGTCGGGCCCGCCGAGTTCGGCCAGTCGTTCCTTTGTCTGGACGACCATTGGGGGAACCCCACACACGTAGAAGTCTCGCTCGGTGAACTCGTCGAACAGGGCTTCGAGGTGATCCTGTGCGTATCCGATCCGTCCGGTCCATTCCCAGTTGGGATCCGAAAGGACGAATGTCAGTGCAAGGTTGGGATTGTTCGCCGCCAGTTCGTTGAGCGTCTCCCGGTGGATGATCGTCTCTTCTCGCTTCTCGCCGAGGATGATATGGGCGTGGCCTGTGCCCTCGCGTAGATACTGCCGGAGCATCGCCATCATCGGCGTGAGGCCTGTGCCGGACGCGATGAAAGCGACATCGCGGCTCGGCTCGCCCAGCGACAACGCGCCCTCTATCGGGCCGATTTCAACCGTATCGCCCGGTCGCTTCTGGTGCATATACGAGGACGCCAGCCCGTCGTCGTAACGCTTGATCGTCAGTGCTAGCTCCTCGCTGCCCGGAAGGTTTGTCGGGGTGTACGGTCGGACGATCCGTTCGTCACCCGACTCAAACCGGATTGTCGTGTGCTGTCCCGGACTGTATTCGAACTCGTGGTCGGGAACCCGCAGACGGAATCCTTTCACGCGAGGTGTGATCTGATACGTGTCAACGATTGTTGCTTCGTGTGGCATGATGAGATTGAACGCTGTGTGGTGCCGACAGGTGTGGTCTTCACCACTACGCTAAACGGATCGTGTCGGGACACGGTGTGTTTCGCAACTGGTAGCCCCGTCAAACGTTGTGCCTGCCCTGCGGAGGCGGCCCGATGTGGGCCAAGTGGAACGGTTCGATGGAACTGCTGCTGCTGAAATCGTACACTGCTGGAGTGCCTGTGATCTGATATATCTATGATAGAGATGCACACGCATAAACAGCGCGGCTGCTCGGTACCATTAAAACGCAGCATCGATTGTCCGAACTTCCCTGCGGTGGGGGCTGAGCAAAGCGAAAAAAGATGCTGAGCGGATTAGCAATATACCGTCTCTGTGGCTTCCACACGTTACCATGCTGCTTCAGTTCGAACTCGCACTCGTCGGATTTGTGCTCTCGTTGCTCACCTTTGTCGGACAGATCGTCCTTGTGATCTGGACGTACAATGACGCCACCGACAACAGCAGCCACCCGGCGGTTCTGTGGACGCTCGTGGTGTTGTTCGCGCCGTTACTTGGGGTGGTGCTGTATCTGTTGTTCGGCCGCGATCAACGCTGAGCGGTCGCGGCGGCAACCGTCACCGCTCAGGGCACATACCAGATCCCGCGCTCGCGATCCCACAGCGAGCCGACGACAACGTGTGGCAGCGCGATGATACTAATAAAGATACTCCAAAACGCGACCGCGCCGGCCAGCAACGTGCTGTCGGCAAACGGGTTCGGCACGGCCCAGTAGACAACCGCCAACACGGCGACCGTTGCCATCGCGCCAGCGACCAACAGCCCCCAGGCGCGGATCGCCGTCGTCGTCGGGTCGTCGCCGCCGAGAAGATCCCACCGGTCGTTGCCGACCCCGGCGGTGTCGACGCTTTGGGCGCGGGCAACCTGCCGAGCGGAGTACCACAGCGGGAAGTAGAGCCCGACGGCGACAACGACCGGGACGACCGCGAAATACGCCGTCAACAGCAGGCTTTCGCCGGCATCAACGAGCCACGAGCGACCGCCACCCCGCAGGTAGCCAAGCCCGATGTGAGCGACCAGTGCCAGCCCGTAGCCGCCGGCGATCACCGGCCGTGTCACGTGAAAATACGCCGCATACGGGGCGAGCCCGCCCGGCTCGACGAGGCCGACCATGAGCGCGCTAAACGAATGAAACGTCTCGGGCCAGAAGACGATAGGGACGAGCATCACGCTCCCGCCGCGGACGCCGGCCGCCAGCAACCGCTGGGCTCGCGTCCGCAGGTGGTCGGTGCCACTGGTCACATCGAGCACCCTCACGCCGCCGAGGCCGCCTTTCGCCATCGCTACGGTGACCGCAAGGGTCAAGCCGGCAACCGGCGCGACCAACAGCAGGCCGAGAAAGCCACCGACAGCCGCGAGATACACCCCGACATACCGCCACCGAAACTCCGGGCGTCGTCGCCGGAGGTTGGCGACGTGTTCGTAGCCGCCGTGGGGGAGGTTGAGTGCGATCATCCCCACGAGATAGCTAATCATCTGGGCTTCCATCGGCACCGACAGCCCGGCTGCGGCCAGCGTCGCGAACGTCACGGCAACTACCAGCAACGCGGCCCGTGAGAGCAGCAGCGACGGGTGATTGTCCGTTCGGTGAGACAGTCGGCTGATCGCCCGCGCACTGAGCGCGCTCATGCCACGTTTGTGAGGAGTGTTCACATATAAATGGGGTCGCGTAATCCTGCGAGCTGGGAACGCCCGGCGAGCCGATACGGGGGCCGCCCCATGAGCCGATATGGGCAGCAGCCAGCCACAGCAGGCGACCGTTGTCGGTGGCGGGTTCGGCGGCCTCGCGACGGCAGCCTTCCTCGCCGACGCTGGGGTCGACGTACAACTGTACGAGCAACACGATCATCTCGGCGGCCACGCGGGCGTGCTCGAACGCGACGGGTTCCGCTTCGACACCGGGCCGTCGTGGTATCTTATGCCCGACGTCTTCGAGCGATTCTTCGACCAGTTCGACCGGCAACCGAGCGACTACTACGGGCTCGAACGACTCGACCCACAGTATCGCGTCCACTGGAAGGACGGCGACAGCGTCGACGTTGCGCCGAACCGCGCAAATATTCACGATATCTTCGAGTCCTACGAGGATGGCGCGGGGGCGGCCTTGGATCGGTATCTCGATACCGCCGCGACAAACTACGAGCTGGCGATGGAACGGGTGCTGTATGCCGGCCGCGAACGACTCCGGGATTATCTCGATCCGGCGTTGATCCCGATGCTCCCCCGACTTCGGCTGTTCGGCACGATGGACGACTACGTCGCCCGCTATTTCGACCATCCAAAGCTCCAACAGCTTCTGCAGTACACGCTTGTGTTTCTCGGTGGCGCGCCGCACAACACGCCCGCGCTCTACAGCATCATGGCGCATGTCGATTTCAACTGCAACGTGTTCTATCCTGACGGCGGGATTGCCGGCGTCGTTGACGCGCTGGCGACGCTGGCCCGCCAGCAGGGTGTCGATATCGAGACCGGGGTGACTGTCGAACAGCTCAGTCCAACCAGCGATGGCCTCAACGTTGAGACCGACCGCGGCACTGACCACAGCGAGGTCGTCGTCAGCAACGCCAACCCAGCCTACACCGAACGCGAGTTGCTCCCGCCGGCCGCCCGCGACCACGGCCCTGGGTACTGGGACGACCGAACCTACGGCCCCGCAGCGTTTATGCTGTATCTCGGCGTCGAGGGCGACATCGAGCCGCTGGCCCACCATACGCTCGTGTTGCCGACCGACTGGGACGCCCACTTTGAGCACATCTTCGACGACCCAGCGTGGCCCGACGAGCCGGCGTACTACCTCTCTGTGCCCTCACTGACCGATGACACGGTTGCTCCCGACGGCAACCACGCGGTCGTCATCTTGGTGCCGCTGGCACCCGGATTAGATGACACCCCGGAGCGACGGGCGCAGTTCCGCGACCAGATCCTTGCCGACCTGGCCGCCAACACGGGCGTCGACCTCCGCGACCGCATCGTCGTCGAGGAGACCGCCTGTGTCAGCGATTACGCCGACCGGTTTGGTGATCCACAGGGAACAGCCCTCGGCTTGGCGCATACGCTGTGGCAAACCGGGCCGTTCCGGCCGGGCCACCGAACCGGCGTCGACGGACTGTACTACACCGGCGGGTTCACCGCACCAGGGATCGGGATGCCGATGTGTCTGCTCAGCGGCGAACATGCCGCTACCGTCGTGTTAGATGATCACCCGGCACTCACTACCGACGCGCCGGCTGCCGACTGATCTCACGCTGGCGGACGCGGCGGCGAACGCAACCGCTTGACCGTCGATGCAGAATTCGTCAGTTGTCGAACCATCGAGAATAAAAAATATGAGTTATCAGTGCGGAGCACAACAGCCGACGTAGCGGCGGTAGATCCACTCATGTCCGGTAAATACGACCTTGTGATCGTCGGCGGCGGTATCAGCGGCGCGTCGCTGCTGTACACGACCGCGATGTTCACCGATATCGACTCGATTGCACTGATCGAAAAGGAGCCGCAGCTCGGCGCGATCAACTCCGACCACACCAACAACTCACAAACCCTGCATTTCGGCGACATCGAGACCAACTACACGCTCGAAAAAGCCGAGGAGGTCAAGGAGGGCGCGGAGCTACTCGCGGGCTATCTTGAACACCACGACCCTGACCGCGAGATGCACTCGAAACGCAGCAAGATGGTGTTGGCGGTCGGCGACGAGGAAGTCCCCAAGCTGGAATCCCGCTACCACGAGGAGGGCTTCGGCGACCTCTTTCCGAAACTCCGGCCCATCGAACGCGAGGCGATCGCCGACATCGAGCCGAAGGTCGTCGAGGGCCGCGATCCCGACACAGACCTGCTCGCGCTTCAGACGCCCGACGGCTACGTCGTTGATTACGGCGAAACGACGAAATCGTTTGTCGAGGCGGCCCGCGAGGAGGCGGGTGTCGACGTGTATACCGACACAGAGGTCACCGACATCACGCCGACGCTGGATGGCCATACCATCGCCACCGATTCGGGGCGCTTCGACGCCGACGCGACGGTCGTTGCCGCCGGCTCCCACAGCCTCCAGATCGCCAAGGAGCTCGGTTACGGCGAGGATATGTCGCTGCTCCCGGTCGCGGGAAGCTTCTTTATCGCCGACGACCAGCTTTTGAACGGCAAGGTCTACACCCTGCAGATGAAGAAACTCCCGTTTGCCGCCGTTCACGGCGACGCGGAGGTACACGACGACTCTATCACCCGGTTTGGCCCAACGGCGAAGGTCGTCCCCGGGCTCGAACGCGGCCGGCTGTCGTCGGTACCGGACTTTTTCGACGTGTTCGGTTTCACGCCGGCAGCGTTCCTCAGCTACGCCAACATCATGGCCGACCGGATTCTCTTGCCGTTTGTTCTCGAAAACCTACTCTACGATCTCCCTGTCATCGGCCGCAAGCAGTTCCTCCCACACGTCCAGAAGGTCGTCCCGACCGTCGAGTTGGAGGATATCGAACGGGCGAAGGGGTATGGTGGGATTCGCCCACAGATCGTCGACACCGCCAACAAATCGCTGGATATGGGCGAGGCGAAGATCGTCGGCGACGACATCATCTTCAACATCACGCCCTCACCCGGCGCATCGACCTGTTTGAAAAACGCGATGCGAGACACCCATACCCTGATTGACTCCCTTGAGGGTGACTACGAGTTCGACGAGGCGGCCTTCCGCGAGGCGACCATCGGCCACTTCCCGCGAGCGGAACCCGACGAGAACACAATTGAGGTCGACGCCGTCGATTCCGCAGCAGCCGACGACTGATCGCCACTCCCGTTTTTTCCAGCGACGTTAGTCGTCGCTATCGTCGAGGTTGGCCTCAACCTTGTTGGCGTATTTCTCGAGGTCGGCGGCGATGGTTCGCGCCTGCTCAGGTGTCAGCCGGACGCGATCGGCATGCGCCGGGAGGTGTTCCAGTTCGGCGTTGTCGAGTTCCAGTTCTAGCTTGACGTGGTCGGGATTCTTCCGCGGCGCGGTGGCGTTGACAACGGCGTAGGCCGATTCGGTGAACTCGTGGGCCTCGGCTTCCCCGTCGAGCAGATCAAGTGTCGTGTAGGCGTTGACCGAAAGGAGTCGATCTGACATGGTCGCCGGTAGGCACGGCTGGTTCTTGAGGCTTTGTTTCGAAGCAGTTGAAAACGAGTAAAACAGCGTGGTGAGCGACGCCGTAGGCGGGTTAGTCGTCGGCCGGCGCGATGGAGTTGCCCTCGCCGTCGGTCGGTGCCGGGGAGGCATCCATGTCGTCGTCGTCGGCGTATGGGTACCACGTCATCTTCGTGTTGTGCATGTAGGGATCCTCGTAGTCCGTCTCCTCGGGCTCGATGAATTCTTCCAGTTCCGCCTCGTCGTGGCGGGCAATAAACTCACGGAACGTCTCGCCGCCCTCACGGTTGGCCTCGAAGGTAGCGAGGAGGTTCTCGATCGCACCAGGCACCTCGTCGGCCGGGACGCGCTGGCCGACCCACTGGGCGAACTGTGGGTTCTCGCCGAGGCCGCCGCCGAGGCCGATATCGAGGGCCTCGACGGGCTCGCCGTCCTTGCGGGTCTTCATCCCGCGCAGCGAGATGTCGGCGATCTGCGGCTGGGCACAGGAGGCCGTACAGCCCGACAGATGGATATGAAAGTCGTTGACGCCGTCAGGGAGCTCGACGTTCTCTTTGAGCCAGCGGGCGTAGCGCACCTGCCGGTTTTTTGTCTCGACGATCGAGAGCGAACAGAACTCGGTGCCGGTACAGGCGACCGAGCCACGCATGAACGGGTGGGGATCCGGTGAGTAGTTCTCAAGCAGCGGCTCGTCGAGCAGGGCGTCAAGATCCGCTTCGGGGACGTCAGTGATCATCACATTCTGTCGCTGGCTGATGCGAATCTCGCCGGAGCCGTACTCGCCGGCGAGATCGGCGAGTTCGAGCGTGTCGTCGGCACCCATCCGGCCGACAAGCACGTTGAGCCCGACGTAGTACTTTCCGTCGCGCTGTTCGTGGACGCCGATCAGATCGCCGTGTTCCTCGCCGCCGGCGTTGTAGGTGTACTGCTCGCGGATATCCTCGCCAGCGGTTTCAAGCTCAAACTCCACGAAGTCCTCCTGCAGGACGCGGCGCATCTTTTCGGTGCCCCACTCGTCGACGAGGAACTTGATCCGAGCGTTGTAGCGATCCTCGCGGTCGCCGTGTTCACGGAACAGCGCGGACATGCCGCCGGCCACCGCGGCTGCGTTTTCGGGGCGAACAAACACGTCGATACCTCGTGCGAGGCGGGGCTCGTTCCGCGAGAGACCGCCGCCGACCCGAACGTTGAACCCACGGACTTCCTCGCCGTCGATCTGTTTGAATGCGGGTTCAAGCGCGAGGTCGTTGATGTCGCCTTGACCGGAGCCGTCGGGCGAGCCGGTGACCGAAACCTTCCATTTGCGGGGCAGGTTGGCGTGGTCGTCGTCACCCTTGAACGTCTCATTGAGCTCCTTGATCACGGGCCAGGCGTCGACAAACTCGGGGGCCTTGCCGGCCATCGGGTTGCCGGTGATGTTCCGCCAGGAGTCACCACAGGCCTGCTGGGTCGACAGCCCGTTGGCTTCAAGTTTCTCGAAGATCTCGGGGATATCCTCTAGTTTGATCCAGTGCAGCTGGATCGATTGGCGGGTCGTCCAATCGACGTAGCCGTCGCCGAACTCGGGGTTCGTTTCTGGACCGCGGGCGTACTCGTCGGCGATCTCGGCGACAACCTCGGTTTGACCGGGTTTCAGCACGCCGTTTGGCGTCCCGATCCGCATCATAAAGTAGCTCTCTTGGCCGTTGCGCTGGTGGTACAGCCCCCACCATTTGAACCGCTCAAACCAGGCGTCGTGTTCGTCTTCCGGGATTGAGTCCCAGCCTTGCTCGGCGAACTCCATGAGATGCTCTCGGATCTCATTGCCGTAGACCTCCGACTTCCATCGCTCAACGTCAGTTGGCATATCTCTTGTAAGTAGTCCATCCCGTAAACAACCAGTCTCCGCGTCAACCATCCCCGGTGGTTCACTAAACCGGATACTATTGCTGGTTTCCTCCCGGCCGGTTCGTGATCGGTTCCAACACCACGTGTTCGCGGTCGTAGTTGCGGTATTCCCCTTCGTGAATGTAGCCAACCGGGAGTTTCCCGGGGACGCCGCTCTCGCCGCAGGCGATACACTCGCCGTAGGTCGTCACCGCCACGTCGCGGCCGTCAGCGGAGACCTCGGTGAACCCCTCGGCGATGAAATCGACGAGCGGACAGTCGCAAAATCCGGGGGCATGGAGCCGCCAGAGTTCACTGACGCTGACGCGTCGCTGGTCGTTTACCGAGAGCCACGCGCCATCATCAAGGATACGTAAGGCAACGCTCACATCCCGTATTGTGCTGCCGGCTACCTGTAGGAGTCGCCTGCTGCAATCGCTGACCGCACCGGTGACACCGTTTCGGTGCCACAATATACCGTTGTCGTGCGGTTTTGGAATAATGTCGGCGTCCGGTATAGCTGCAACACGATCCGGTATCACTGAGCGCGGGTCAGTGTTACGGGTTAGACGCTTGTTAAGCCAAAGGGACTGTTGCAGTAACATGATGATTGAAACGACGACCAAACACGACGTATCAGTAGTTTCCCCTCGGCGACGAGTCGAGATAGCGGAGGCCCACGATGCAAACTGAGGAATCCGACCACCTTGCGGAGCTTTCCGACGGGGCTGGCTGTACTGAGATCTGGGAACACCTTTCGGAGCGCCGGGAGGCCGAAGAGGCGGCTGCCGACGATGAAACACCAGACGAGGCCACACCCGAGGCAGAGAACACGTCCGCTCAACAGGACTAACACCTGTATGGATGGAACGCCGACTTTGCCCTCGGCTTGTCGTGGCGGCTCCGACCGTGCGCGGCACTTTTGTCCCGGGCAGCCCTTCGATCGATAAATGACCACGGAGTACGGCTCAGACCGCGAGAGACCGGTTGGCACCCCCGTCGTCCGCGCCGACCCGGAGATCACCGGCGAGCGCGCCACCGACGCGGTCGACTTTGATCCCGACGACCCCGACAGCGTCGCGGAGGCCGCCGAGGTCGTCCACGATTTTGCGACCGGCGCGGTCGGTGGCAACGACCACGTGCTGATGCTCCGCGGCGCGGCGGCCTGTGCGGCTCTCGTCCGAGGGCGGGGCTCCTACAAGGCGGCCGCCGAAACCGCCGGTGACGGGGTGACCGTCTCGTTTATCCGCAAATGGGCCCGCGTTCACGACCTCCCACAGTCGATCCGCCGCCACGTGGCTCGCGGTCATATCGCGCCGACAGCGGCGAAACATATCGCCCGTGTGCCGGCGGCGGATCGCTATCTGCTGGCGTGGGCGAGTCTCGATGCTGCGTTGACGGTACGAGATATCCGCTCGATCGCCAGCGCGATCAACGACGGTGCTGACACCGAGACCGCGCTCCGCGACCACGATATCACCCCCGGCGAGATGACGGTGACGCTGCCAGCCGAGGAGTACATCGAGCTGCGGCACCGCGCCTCGATGGACAACCAGCCGCCCGGAGCTATCGTCGCCGACGCGCTGGCCGCTTACTTCGGTGACGAGTAGCCGACAGCGTCGCCGTCGACGCTCGTTTCGCACCGATGTAAAAACCCTTATCACCGCCTGTCGACAAACAACAGTGAGGGCTGGTAGCTCAATTTGGCAGAGCGTCTGGCTTTTAACCAGACGGTTGAGGGTTCAAGTCCCTTCCAGCCCGCTTCGCTCCGAACATCTCCGTGAGGAGCAACGTGGTTGTCGAGAGTGTTAAAACAGTGAGTAGCCTGCTGTGACCGTGGTTCAACCCCCCAATCCGCGTTCCTGTAACGCCATCATTAACCGCCGGTATCGCCGTGTTACGTGTTGCCACACGCCGGTTGACCGCGACCGCCCGCTCCGCTGTGAGAAACAGTTTTGAGAGTCCACCACCAAGAGAGAATAGATACCGGCAGCGGTTCGATTCACCGATGAAACGACACGAAAACTCACCGAACGTTATCCGCTCCGAAGCCACCGAGACAGCCACCGATTCGGCGGCGAGCGACGATACCCTCCGGGGTCTCGTCAAAGATCTCGTCACCTCTTTCCAGAGCCGATCGGTGCCGGATCTCCAGGAGATCCGCGAGCGGACGACGATCCGCAACATCGTCGACTACCGCGAGATCGACCGCGTGTTAGATCCTGGGTGGGCTGCGGCCCCTGAGATCGTCCAGTTCGGTAACGATCCGCTGGCGGATACCCTCGTTTTCAGCCACACAAATCGACCGTACGAGGTCGTGCTCAAGCCCGATGATGTGTTCGTGCCGACTGACGATATTGAGGTCTACGTTCTTGACCGCAACAACGGTACCCGTCATCAACTCATCCACACGCTCCCGACGCTTGACGGCGCGCTCGAACACACGGTGTTTAAATTCACTCACAAGCATTTCGATCCCGACGCCATCTACCAGATGTCGATGATCGGCCCAGAACTCAGAAAAGCACCACCCATCGGCGACACCGACCTGACGGCGATCGATATGGACGACTGACCAGCCGTCAGTTGTTTGCCTCGGTGCTGGCGTTTTATCCCGTTCGCTCACCCTGATAGTCGCCGTCGTAGGTTGTCTCGTGGTCAGCCTCGGCGAAGACAAGTTGGCCGACGCGTGCACCATTTTCGATCTCGATGCCGTGGTGGACCTCCAACAGCCCCTCGCCTTTACCCTCGTAGCCGGCGTCCCAAACCGCCGTGTGTAGCATACAGGAGTTCCGCATCAGCGACGACCGTGGATAGATGAAGCCGACATGGCCCGCTGGGATCTGGACAGTTTCGGCGTACTGGAGGATGTATGCCCCCGGATCGAGCCGAAAAACGCCGTCGTCGGCGTCAACCTCCTGGCGATCACCGATCGTCTTTCCCCCTCGGCCGATCCGGCCGGCGGTTGTCTGCTCGTAGATCGCGGCGGCGGTGAGGTCGACGCCGTTGGGTTGTCTCTGGCTGCCGGTGATCGGATTGAGATACTCGCCGACGAACGCGCCGGATTCAAACATGGCTGAGCGGTCGCCGGCGACATCAAAAACAGTACCGGAGCCGATGGGCTGTGATCGCACAGTACCCCGGTGGCTTTGTGGGTCGAACCCACCGTAGCGGCCCACTACCGGCGCTGATTCGGTTTCTCACGGTATACGCGGGATTTATGTCCGCGTAGACACGACCTGCGAACGTTATGGGACAGACACTTACAGAAAAAATCCTTGACGATCACCTCGTCGAAGGGGAACTTACCCCTGGAGAGGAGATCGGTATCGACATCGATCAGACCCTCACGCAAGATACGACCGGCACGATGGTCTGGCTACAGTTTGAGGCTCTCGGGCTCGAAGATGTTCAGACCGAGCTCGCGGCCCAGTACTGCGACCACCAAACCTACCAGTTCGACTTCAAGAACACCGACGACCACCGTTTTCTTCGGTCGGCCGCGGGCACCTTCGGCGCACACTTCTCCCGTCCGGGCAACGGCATCTGCCACAACGTCCACAAGGAGAACTTCGCCGCCCCCGGCAAGACGCTGCTGGGGTCGGACAGCCACACGCCGACCCCCGGTGGGCTGGGCCAGCTTGCGATCGGTGCTGGTGGCCTCGACATCGCTGTCGCCATGGGTGGCGGCCCCTACTACGTCGAGATGCCGGAAGTCGTCAACGTTCGGCTTGAGGGTGAACTTGAGGGGTGGGCCTCCGCGAAGGATGTCATTCTTGAGATGCTGCGCCGCCTCTCGGTTAAGGGCGGTGTCGGCAAGGTCTTCGAGTACACCGGCCCCGGCGTTGAGTCGTTGACGGTGCCTGAGCGGACGACGATCACCAACATGGGCACCGAGCTCGGTGCCACGTCGTCGATCTTCCCGACCGACGAGCAGACGAAGGACTACCTCGAACGCGTCGGCCGACCCGAGGACTTCGAGAAACTCGAACCCGACGCCGACGCCGAGTACGCCGACGAGATCGTTGTCGACCTCTCGGAGCTCGAACCGCTTATCGCCAAACCGAGCATGCCCGATAACGTCGTGCCCGTCCGCGAGGTCGAAGGCGAGCGCGTCGAGCAGGTCATGATCGGCTCCTGTACGAACGGCAGCTACGAGGACATCCTGCCGGGCGCGAAGATGCTCAAGGGCCGCGAAGTCGCCAAACACACCGAGATGATCGTCGCCCCCGCCTCCAAGCAGTCCGCCGAGATTCTGGCCCGACAGGGCTGGACGGCTGAGCTGATGGCCGCTGGCGTCAACTTCTCGGAGGCGACCTGTGGGGCCTGTATCGGGATCGGCCACGTGCCGGCCTCGGACTCGGTCTCGCTGCGCACCTTCAACCGCAACTTCGAGGGTCGCTCCGGGATCGAAGACGACAGCGTCTACCTCTGTTCGCCGGAGGTCGCCACCGCCGCGGCGATCAAAGGTGAGATCGTCGATCCACGCGATCTTGCCGAGGAACTCGGCGACCTCGAATCGCCGGGCATCGAACTGCCCGACGAGTACGACGGCTCCGATGCCGACCTGATCGACCCCAACGAGTCGATCGACGACGAGCTTATCAAGGGGCCGAACATCGGCGACGTGCCGCTGAAAGATCCGCTCGGCGACACTGTCGGCGGCGAGAGCATCCTCAAGATGGACGACAACATCACGACCGACCACATCATTCCGGCGACGGCGGATATCCTGATGTACCGGTCGAACATCGAGAAGCTCTCGGAGTTCACCCTCTCGCGGGTCGACGACACCTTCGCCGACCGCGCGCTGGAAGCCGACGGCGGCACGCTCGTTGCCGGCGAGAACTACGGCCAAGGCTCCTCGCGTGAACACGCCGCCTTGTGTCCGATGTATCTCGGCATCGAGGCCGTTTTCGCCCAGAGCTTCGCCCGGATCCACCGCGCGAACCTGTTCAACTTCGGGATCGTTCCGCTGACGATCGACGACGATACCTACGAGCAGATCGAGCAGGGCGACGACATCACCGTTGTTGACGATGTCGGTGCCGGCGTTCGCAACGGCGAGGAACAGTTCACCTGCCGTGTCAACGACGACTGGGAGTTCACCGCCCAGCTTCACGCCTCCGAACGCGAGCGGGATATCCTCGCCGCCGGTGGTAAGCTCTCGTGGACGAAAGAGCAGGCAACCGGCGACAGCGGCAGCGGTGCTACGCCGGCCGACGACTAAACAGCGCGCCCCCGGTTCGATTTTTATCGCCTCTCACGACGGTGAGCCGTTGGGACGTCGCGTCGCTGACTTCTGTGTGCTACTGTGGCATGTATAGTGCAAACGGGACTGTTTCGTGTGGAGCTATCTTCTGTCAGGTTGGTCGTTGGGTGCGCTCGTCCCATCGTTGCCTCGGAAACACCACTACTCAAAATACCAATTTTGATTTTTGGCACAAAATCTATTTATATCTCTCTCGCCGATACTACGATAGTCCCTTGATGCGATCAAGGCGACTACCCCCCAACTGAACAGGTGTGGAAGTTCCCCCACTTCCCTTCCTTCGCAGTTTTCTACAGACTCTAGTCGACGCACTGTCGCTCGCCGTGTAGTCGATTCAGCATCCCTGAGATAGCGACCTCTTCGCTGTCAACCGATATTGTCTCAAATTATTAGGTCTGATATTCTCGGCGGCAGGTATTTACATTCCACCCACCAATCAATGAGTGTCGCCACCGATGTAATGGCGACATTGACCCCCCTAGAACCCCGCTACCCCACTGAACATGGTGGTAGCACTGCAATCTTATTGCAACCCCCTTTCGGTGCAACGTCACATCACAAACTGATAGTGATACGCGTGTTTCACCAATATCTCTCAACCTTGGTGAGTGTTAACACAAAAAATGTCACATCAGCTGAGTGGTTTCGGATGTGATGGAGGATTTGTTGGGACAGTCAGTGTCCCGTCAGTTTGTTCGAAGCTGTCGTCTGAGTGCGATGAACTTCGGCCAAAATGTATCGGTTATCACTAGATATGCGAAGAAAAACGCCAGTAGTCCGATAAATCCAACCCATACGCCGAGGGCTGTTTGTCCGTCTGTTGCGGTCTGTACTGCAACCTGCTCAATGTACGTCCCTGCGAGCGAAAGCACCGCACCGCCGATCCCAAACAGGGCTACCTCAAGTATCTCCGGAAGCACTTCGAGCACTGAGCTACTCATAGCTATTCGTCGATACGTGTCGGATCTAACTGTTTCGATACTCACCTACTCCGTCAGCGGTAGCAGGATGCCGAAAACGAACGGCGACAGCAATCCGATCAGGATGCCAAGCAGTTCGATATCGAACAACAGTGCGCGCTCCCAGTCAGGAACCGAGATCCCTGCGGCGGTCAGCCCCAACTCACCGAGGGCCCCGATCGCAAACAGCGCGACCCCAAGGAGGAAGCTTCGTTTCGTGAGAACTGAGTAGTCCAGTTCGCCGTATCGTCCAGCCATATCCGACACTGGTGGCTACGATAGTAAAATGCGTTTCGTTGCCGCGCTGTCATCGGTACGCAAAACGCGTGAAGTGTCCCGAAGACAGTGACACAGCGGCATCCACCTCACTGTCGTCCGCCGACGCCCGGCACCGATGATCGCTCCTCAACCCACCCCATAACCACCGACGCGGAGAGAACCAATGCGAGATAGAACAGTGCTGCGAGCACGAACAGTTCTGTATACCGGAACGTATCATTGGCGATGGCTTCCGCTCGGAAAAACAGCTCTCGAACCGTAATAAACGCCGCCAGTGAGGAGTATTTGATGAGATAGATGAGTTCATTAGACCACCCAGGGATCGCGTACCTGAGCCCCTGTGGTAAGACGACATAACGGATCCCCTCCGCCCTCGAAAGGCCGACCGCACGGGCTGCGGTCAGCTGGCCGGCGTCGACCGATTCCAACGCCGAGCGGATATACTCGGCTTGGTAGGCGGCGCTGTTGAGTGTGAACCCGACAACGGCAACCCAAAACGCCTGCGCTGGGAGAGGGCCAGCACCGACGCCGGGAAGTTCGCGAATAACCTGCGTCAGTGGGAGTCCAAAGTACAGCACGAACAGTTGGGCCAACAGCGGGGTTCCGCGGATGAGCTCCGTATACGAAAGCGAGAGCCACCGGAGCCAGCGGCCACCATAGACGCGACCAACTGACAGCGGCACCGCCAACACAAAGCCGAATCCGATACCTGCCACCGTCAACAGGAGGGTGAGCCACGCGCCCCGCGCCAGTGGGGGGAGGTGGGGGAGGCTCCCGGCGACGAACCCGACCAGACTCGCCACCACGTCGACAGGTGCACCTACCGGGCCAAGTGCGGCGGCCACCGAGCCAAGAGTTTCGGCCGCCGCAGCGACGGGGTCGACAGGGACGAACGACCGCTCGCTCGAAACGGCTATCGAGTCAGGCAGAAGAAAATCGTTGATCCAGCGGCTACCCAGCCATCCCCAGAACCCAGCGAGCACCAGCAGTGCCCACGGCCGCTCAACGGAGACACCCGCAGCAATGCCGACATCGTCAACAGCCGACGATTCCTCGGTGCTCATTGGGGGCCATCTGCCTGAAGCCCGGAGAGGAACCCCGCCGTTCGGTCTTGCTCCGGTTGTTCGAATAGCTGTTCCGGCGGCCCTGACTCAACGATCTGGCCGTTATCGAGAAAGTGAATGTCGTCAGCGGCCGATCGCGCAAAGCCCATCTCATGGCTGACGACCAGCATTGTCATGCCGCCTGCGGCGAGGTCTTGCATCACGGCGACCACATCTCCGACAAGTTCTGGGTCTAAGGCGCTCGTGGGCTCGTCGAACAACATCAGCTTTGGCTCCATCGCCAGTGCCCGGGCGATGCCAACCCGCTGTTTCTGCCCGCCTGAAAGCTCCGCGGGGTATGCATCAGTCTGATCGCCAAGCCCAACCTGATCGAGGTGGCCTCTGGCTCGCTCGCGGGCCTGCTCGGCGTGGACTCCTTTGACCCGCTTGAGCCCGAGTGTAATGTTCTCTAGAGCTGTGAGGTGGGCAAAGAGATTGAAATCCTGAAACACCATCCCCACATCCTGACGGAGTTCATTCACATCGGTTTCGGGTGCGGTAACGTGGGTATCGCCCAACCAGATGTCGCCGCTGTCGACCTCAGTGAGGCGGTTGATGCAACGCAACATCGTTGACTTCCCGCTGCCGCTTGGCCCCATCAACACGTCAACATCGCCCTGCTGCATATCGAAGCTCACGCCTTGCAAAACCTGTTCGGCTTCATACGACTGGTAGACATCATCGATTCTGAGTAGCGTCATCTGTTTTCACCTGCGGGTATCGCATAGTAGTCGCTCACCCTGTCCAACCCACGGTTCGTGAGGAACGTCAAAACAAAGTAGACCGCGCTGATGACGAGGAACACCTCAAGAACGGCCGTCGAGCGTCCGCTTTGCGTAAAGAGGTTATACCCCTGTGTCAGCAGTTCTGCAAGCCCGATAGCGAAGGCGATCGACGTATCTTTCAGAACGATTGTGAACTCGTTTTGAAAGCCTGGCATGCTTCGACGTAGTGCCTGCGGGACGACGACATGCCGGATCGCCTGCAGCTTTCCCATCCCGGTTGCGCGGGCGGCCTCCAGTTGCCCCTCGTCAACGCTCTGCAGCGCGCCACGGAACAGCTGTGATTGGTAGGCGGCACTCCGCAGTCCGAGCCCCACCGTCGCCGTAATAAACGCCGACTCCGATACCGATACCACAAAAAACAACACCAGCAGGATAACGACAATAGGCGTCCCGCGAAGAAGCCCACCCGCAACCGTGACCACCCGCCGGAGAACCCCATCGCCGTACACCTCGATGGCCCCAGCCGGGAATCCCAGCAGGAACCCCACCGACAGACTCGTCAGTGTCAGCACAACGGTAACGACAAGTCCGAACAGTAGCGTGTCAGCGTTACTCAGGACGAACACCCAGTCGCCCGTTTGAACCATTGGATTACTCGGCGAACCATTCGGCCGTCAGTTCCTCGTAGGTGCCGTCGTCTTGCACCGTTGACAGCCCACTGTTGAGCGACGACGTGAGATCATCGGCGTTGCTGCGGAGGCCGAACCCGAACGCCTCGTCGGTCTCATAGACGAATGCCACCTCGACGGGGCGGTTCGCGGCGAACGTCTCGGCCACCGGCACGTCGATCATCACCGCGTCGGTGTTGCCGTTCTCCAGATCCTCGATAGCCAGCACGTAGTTGCCATAGGCACTATACTGGCTTTCGGTTATCTCGCTGCCAACGAGTTCGTCGTCGACAACGCTTTCGCCCGTTGTTCCACTTTGGGCCCCAATCTGGCGGTCGGCGAGGTTCGAGAGACTCTCCGGGGAAAACTCACCGTCTGACCGCACGACGACGGCTTGATTCGACGTGTAGTAGGGGTCAGTAAAGTCGATCGCCTGATCTCGGTCGTCGTTGATCGTCATCCCGGCCGCGATGACATCGATGTTGTTGTTGGTCAGCGCCGGAATAAGTGAATCAAACTCGAACTCCTCCCACCCAGACAGCGTGTAGTCGGTCTGACCGATAACCGCCTCAAGCAGGTCGACGTCGAACCCGACCAGTTCGCCATCCTCCTTCATCTCGAACGGCGGGAACCCCGGTGCGGTTCCAGCCGTGACGGCCTGTGTCTCCGCTCCCCCGTTGGAGCCAGTGTCGCTGGCACAGCCAGCTACAGAAAGGGTAACCGCAGTCCCACCGATTGTGGTGAGGTACTGTCGTCGCGAACGTCCGTTATTAGACATACACCAATAGTTACTACATGCTATGATTAGTGTTACGATTGTCCGACTATCTGTGGTATTGTTAGTCGTTACGTCCGGACAGGACGCGCTTCGTCTCTACGGTTGGAGGATGTCGACCCTCTCGCTACGCCTGTGGGTGCAGCTGCTGATCGGCTTGATCGTGGCAACGAGTATCCGCGGTCAAACCCTTCCTGCGGTCACGGCGAGGGGCGTCACCACCCAACCGAGAGTGGGTAGCAACTGGGACGGATTGTTATCTCGCATGCCGGCCAGTAACAACCGCATCGCGCTTATCGCTATTTCGCTCAGTCGCGTACGAGTAACATGTGAAACCGCAACCGGGTATGACACGACGCCTGCTGTTAGTCAGCCGACGAGACCGAACCGAGTGAGCCGCCGGCGATATTCCCGACCACGTTCTGGTTTGCAACAACCCACCGCAGCAGCAGGAACGCGAAGATGTACTTCGCGCCGACATCGAGCAGGCTGTAGGCCCACGATGTCTGTGTCGTCGTGAGAATAGCCAGCCCCTCAGAGCCGAGTGCCCAAAAGATCGGGTAGCCAAGCCACAGGGTTACGGTCAGCGTTTTTAGCGTGCTAAAGATCTCCGCGGTGCCGGCCTCACGTGCGTCCGTGGGCCACTCCACAAGGAGAATATAGATGACGGCCACGAAGAACGCACAGCTGAGGAGATACCAAAACCAGCGCAGTAGGAGTGAGGATGTGGTCAACGCGGCGGCGAGCCCGGTGACACACATGCCGATATCCATCACAACAACGGTGAACAGCTTTGTCAGGTTGGTGCCCGCCAGTAGGCCAAGCGCGATGAGGATCATCGGTGTCGACAGCGCCCACGTGAGGTATCGACCCCACATGATGAGCACCTCCTCTGAGCCGCCGCCCGGATAGGGAACGCTAATCATCCCTACTGACAGTCCCGACACGAGCCCGGTATAGCTCGAAATCGAAACAAGCGGTACCATCATTGTCGCCACGAAGATCAGTTGGGCACGCGAATCCGAAACGTTCCGCCCCATATACACAAACAGGAGGATCGCAAACCCAGCCAGGGCGATATTGATCCAAAATGAGGCCGACAGCGATGTGTTACCCGCGATCTGTGTGAACAGCTCCGATTGTGTGAGATCGCTCGTCAGTGCGACCGCTGGTGTGGCTGCTGTGAGTGCTGTCATAATCCATCTGTCTATTTGGCCGGTAACCACTAAAATTGATTGGATATTCCGTAACTACTGTGAATGAATTGACACGACGACAGCATGACGCACACGGTGGCAGCGTCGTTGTCACCGAATCGGGGTAGCTTTTAGGTGTCCGATACAAACCGGCGAGTATGCCTGCCCCGCGTGTGCTGGTGGTCTCCGCATCCGATACCACCAATCGGCTGACCGACGCGCTTGCGGCCGCCGGCTGTGCGGTACAGACCGCTGACACCGCCACAGCCGCGCTGGGGATGCTCGGCACGACGGCCATCGACTGTCTGGTCAGCGAGTACACCCTCCCTGGCGACGACGGCCTCGCGTTGCGTTCGGCTGTCCGACAGCTTGATCCTGACCTGCCGTTCATCTTGGTCACTCATCTCGACAAGGACGAACTCCCGCTGTCGTTTGAGGCTGATATCGATAGATACGTCCACAACAACGGCGCGGATACGACCGAGCGGCTGCTCGCCGTGTTGCCGTCAACTGCTGTCGACGACAGGGGATCGACACCGCAACCGGATGTTACCAACCACGAACCCGACGCCACAGAGCTACAGCGCGCGATCGAGGCCGCGCCGATCGGCGTCAGTCTGACCGATCCCTCGTTGTCGGACAACCCGCTTGTCTACGTCAACGACACCTGGGGTGAGTTTACCGGCTACGACGCCGAGGAGATGCTCGGTCGAAACCCACGGCTGCTCCAGGGGCTTGGCACCGATCCGGAGACCAAGGCACAGCTTGCGTCGGCGATTGACAACGAGGAACCGACAACCGTCGAGGTGCGGAACTACCGGAAGGATGGCACCCCGTTTTGGAACGAGCTGACGATCGCGCCGATCCACGACGAAAACGGCGAGCTCACCCACTACGTCGGCTTTCAGATCGATGTGACCGACCGCCGGGAGGCCACCGAAATCGCCGCCGACCGCGCCGACAAGCTCAGCCAGCACCGCCGGATGCTCCGCCGGCTTCTTGACCGGGTCGACGGGCTGCTCCGTGAGGTCTCGGCTGTGTTGTTGGACGCGACCGACCGTGAGGTGATCGAACACCGCGTCTGTGAGGCTGTCGCCGCTGAGCCGGGCTATACCGCCGGCTGGATCGGCTGTGTTGACGACGAGGACTTTCGGATTACCGCCAGCAGCGACTGTTCGCTCCCCTCGTCGGTGTCGGTCTCGGAGCTGGCAGCCCCGATTCAGACCGCCACCGAGACCAATGAGCCGCGGCGGTGTTCCGGCTGTGCCGATGGCGAACTCGCCCCTGAGACAGTCGCCGCCGAGTGCCTGCTTGTCATCCCGTTGTGTTACCGTGATCGTCGGTTCGGACTGCTCGGCGTCTACGCGGACGATGCGGCACTCCTTGACGACAGAGAACAGCCCATCCTCACCTCCCTCGCCAAGATGATCGCCAACGGGATCCACGCCGTCGAAACGACCCGGGTGCTCACGACCGATCAGGTCACCGAGCTCCAGATCGATATCCGTGATCGAACGTTCCCGCTGTCACAGATCGCCGAGACGCTTGGGACACCGGTCGAACGCGTCGGGACGACCCGTGCCAGCGACGGCCGCTGTGAGTGGTATCTCGCCGTTGAGTCCTGTGACGCTCCAACAACGGAGTTGGAATCGCTCTCGTTCGTGAGCGACGCCCGCACGGTCTCGGCGACCGACACGGAGCGGACGGTGGCGGCAACCGTTGAGACCACCGTTCCTGCGGAGCTGTTGGCCGACCACGGCGCGGTCATCACCGGCATCACGGCGACCACCGATGGCGCGGTTTTGACCGTCGAGACCCCACCGGAACGAAATGTGCGGTCGCTGCTTGAGGTGCTTGCCAACGCCTACGAAGAGGTTGATCTGCGGGCGCGCACCCAGCGTGACCGCCGTGACCGCAGGCTCAACGAGTTTACCGCCGAGATCGACGAGCAACTCACCGACCGCCAGCAGGAGGCCCTTGAGGCGGCGGTGCTTAACGGCTACTTCGAGTGGCCACGACCGGTCGACGGCGCGGAGATCGCCGACACGATGGATATCACCCGCCAGACCTTCCACCAACATCTCCGGGCTGCCCAGCGGAAGCTTGTCTCCGCGTACGTTGACGCCGACGACCGGTAGATCGCCACCGCAGATCGCCCGTGTGCTGCCCGGTGAGACAGCGTCCTTTTGTATCCTGCCCGGTAGGTACACATGTATCGTGGCGACATCGATCACCCCCGATGAGGACAGCCCGCTGATACGGGAGGCCACCCGCGCCGACCTGCTGTCGATCTACCGGATCGAAACGCAGGTCTTCGAGCAGCCGTGGCCCTACCCTGCCTTTGAGGGCTTTCTCGCGGAGCCAAACTTCTTGATCGCCGCAGCCAACGGCTCGATTGCCGGCTTCATCGTCGCCGACGTGACGCCGACCTACGGCCGTGATCTCGGCCATATCAAGGATCTTGCCGTCCACCCGACGGCACAGGGCAACGGGATCGGTCGTCGCCTGCTCCAGCGGGCGGTTTTGGGGCTGACCGTCGAGGGCGTCGGCCGGATCAAACTCGAAGTCCGCAAACACAACAGCCGCGCCCGGAGGCTCTACCGGTCGGAGGGCTTTGAGCCGGTCACCCGCCTCTCGGGGTATTACGACGACGGTGAGGACGCTATCGTGATGGCGAAACAGCCGGAGCAAACCCATATTTTTGATACAGAGTAGCACAGTCGGGTCGTTGCGCGTGGGTCGCCGTGCAGCAGCCCAACCGAGCAGTGCTGTTTTGCCGCTGTCGGTGCTACCTGCTCTATGAGCTATCTGTGTCCGGTCTGTGAATCCCCGTTCGGCGGTAGCGAGCCGTTAGCCGACCATCTCGCGGTCAGCGCGATCCTCCACGGCGGCGACCACGAGGCGTGGTTAGACGAGACTGTCGCCGACTGGGACGCGCTTTCGCGTGGCGAACTTGGCGAGTGCGTTGTCGACCACGCCGACGAGACTGACGACCACGAGCATATCGGCGAACACAGCCACCACGAGCCAGAACCTGCGAGTGGCCTGCCGAATGGGATCGACAGCGAGCCGTCGGGACACAACGCCGCCGACACGACCCTCGACGCCGATGCCCAGGCGATCATCGAGGAGGCCCGCGAGCTCACCCGAGAGATGCAGCGTGACGACAAACAACAAGAGTCCTAACGCGGCAGGGGTTTCATATGGGTATGGAGACCGATGGCGTCTACGCACCCGAGACGGTTGCTGTGGCAAAAAACGCGTACGACTCGCTGGGCTCGACCGCCCAGATCGTTGTCAAGGAGACGGCGAAGGCAATGGATTTTGGGCCCGAAACGTATGACGATCGTGTCACAAGCGAGGTGATCGAAACCGCCCGCGACGCGCTGTTTGCCTCCTTACTGGAAGTCCACCATGGCGATCGCGCGGCCTTCGAGGCGTGGTGTGATGACCATCCTGACTACAGCATCGAGATACTCGGCGGCGATGATGCCGACGCGATCGTCTGGCACCCGGCTCCGTTCGCCGAGACGGTTATCGCGGCGACATATCAGAACGAACCCGAGGCGGCCGCAGCGACGGCACGACGGCGAGCCTTTGGCGAGCAGTACCGACCGGCGTTTGAGGCGACCGACGACGAGATGGGGTGACGGGACGTACCCAGAACAGCACCTTTATCAGTCGTTCAGGGCGAACTTTTGATAGAACTACGCTGAGGAGGTCAATAGTGACACAAGAGACTACACAACCGGAGGTGAACATCGGACTCGTCGGCCACGTCGACCACGGGAAGACGACGCTCGTCGAAGCCCTGAGCGGTTCGTGGACCGACCAGCACTCCGAGGAGATGAAACGCGGTATCTCGATTCGACTCGGCTACGCGGATACGACGTTCCGGACATGCCCTGGCGTCGATGAACCGGACTGTTACACTGTCGACGAAGAGTGTCCCGACGGCGAGGCCAGCGAGCCGCTACGAACCGTCTCGTTTGTCGACGCGCCCGGCCACGAGACGTTGATGGCGACGATGCTCGCCGGCGCGTCGCTGATGGATGGCGCGGTGCTTGTCGTCTCGGCGACCGAGGACGTGCCACAGGCCCAAACCGAGGAACATCTGATGGCGCTGGACATCATTGGCATCGACAACATCGTTATCGCCCAGAACAAGCTCGACCTCGTCGACCGCGAGCGGGCGATGGAGAACTACGAACAGATCCAGGCGTTCGTCGAGGGGACGGTCGCCGAGGACGCCCCGATCGTCCCGATCAGCGCCCAACAGGAGACGAATCTGGATGTGTTGATCGGTGCGATCGAGGAGACGATCCCGACGCCGGCTCGCAGCGACGACGACAACGCCGCGATGTTCGTTGCCCGGAGTTTCGATATCAACCGCCCGGGGACGACCTGGGAGGATCTCGCCGGCGGCGTCGTCGGCGGGAGCCTTGTCAGCGGCGAACTCACCCCGGACGACGAGATCGAACTCCGCCCCGGCCGCGAGGTCGAGGAAGGCGGCCAAACCGAGTGGCAGCCGTTGACGACGACGATCCGGTCGCTGCAGGCCGGCGACGGTGCTCCCGATTCTGTTGGGCCAGGTGGCCTCATCGGCGTCGGCACCGGCCTTGATCCGAGCCTTACGAAGGGCGACTCCCTCGGTGGACAGGTCGCCGGCGAGCCCGGCACGCTACCCCCAACGCGGAACGGCTTCGAGATGGACGTGGAGCTGCTCGACCGCGTTGTCGGCGAAAACGACGAAGTTGAGACCATTTCGACGGGCGAACCGCTAATGTTGACCGTTGGCACCGCAACCACGGTTGGGGCGGTGACCAGCGCGAGAGACGGCGAATGCGAGGTCAACCTGAAACGCCCGGTCTGTGCCCGCGACGGCGCGACCATCGCCATCAACCGCCGGGTCGGTGCGCGGTGGCGGCTGATCGGTATCGGCACGCTGCGGGCGTAGCATGGTTGTCGTCGGGATGGATACCAACGCACTCATGATGCCGGTCGAATGTGATATCCGTGTGTTCGACGAACTCAACCGGCTGTTCGGCCCCGCCGCCGAGTTGGTTGTCCCCTCGGCGGTAATTGCGGAGCTTGATTCGCTCGCCGACGGCCACAGCGCGGCCGCGACCGCCGCCAGTGTGGGAAAAGATCTTGCCGGTCGGTGTCGTGTCGTCGAAACGAACGCCTCATATGCTGACGACGCAATCGTTGAGCTAGCCACCGACGGCGAACTCGATTACGTCGTCACGAACGACGCCCCACTGCGTGATCGCCTCCGATCCCACGGCGTTCACGTTGTCAGCAGACAGGGCGAAACCACCCTCGGGATACGATCACCATAATATGTACAAACGGGTACGACTCAAAGATACGGTCGAAGTGCCGCCGGAACAGCTGGCGGATGTGTCGCCACAGCGTGTCAAACGCCTGCTGCAGGAGAAATTAGAGGGACGCATGGACGAGGATGTCGGCAGCGTCGTCAGCGTCATCGGTGTCCACGAGATCGGTGAGGGCACCGTGTTGCCGAACCGCCCCGGCGTCTACTACGAGGCGGAGTTCGACGCCATCACGTTCGATCCCTCGATGCAGGAGGTCACCGACGGCACCGTCGTTGAGGTCGTCGAGTTCGGTGCCTTCGTCGGGATCGGCCCGGTCGATGGGCTGCTCCACGTCTCCCAGATCTCCGATGAGTATCTCGCCCACGACGCCGAAAACCAACAGTTGGCCTCGACGGAGTCGACCGACTCTCTTGGCGTCGACGACGCGGTACGCACGCGGATCGTCACGAAGAGTATCGACGAGCGCAACCCGCGGGACTCGAAGATCGGCCTGACGGCCAAACAGCCCGGCTTGGGCAAACACGAGTGGCTGGAGCAGGCCCGCAAACGGCGCGAGCAGGACGCGGCGGCGGAGGGTGCCTAAATGGCGGCCGACCGGCTGGCCTGTCGGGAGTGTCACTTTGTCAACGAGGCCGACAGCCAAACCTGTGAAAACTGCGGGTCTTCCAGTCTGACCGAGGACTGGGCCGGCTACGTCATCGTCTCCCACCCCGAAGAAAGCGAGATCGCCACCGAGATGAACGTCGGCGACGCCGGCAGCTACGCCCTGAAGGTTCGGTAGTGTGCTTGAGCTCCCCGAGACGCTCCGCGGCGAGCTGAAAGAGCCCCTTGGTGAGATCTACACCGCTCCCGACGCCCTGTTGGCAGCCGTCGACGAGCATGCCGACACAACAGCCACGACAGACGCGTCGTCGCCCCCGGCACGGCTGCTGACCGTCGGCGACGTGGTGACCGCGACGCTCGCCGATGCCGGCCGCCAGCCGGATATCGCCGTTGTCGACGGCCGAACCGAGCGCAAGCCTGTCGATCCAGCCGTCGAAGCGACACTGGCTGATCTTGCGGGTCGCCGACTATCGGTCACAAACCCGCCGGCGACGCTTTCGGAACCGTTGTTGACGACGCTTCGTGAGGCGGCGACGAGTGCCGAGCGTCCAGTCACGATCAGCGTCGACGGCGAGGAGGATCTGGTCGCGTTGCCGGCGATCCTCGCCTCACCCGACGGGGCCAGCGTTGTCTATGGCCAACCCGGCGAGGGAATGGTACATGTTCCGGTTCGGTCGGCGGTTCGTACGACGGCCCGGGAGTTGCTTGCCGAGTTCGACGGCGATACCGATGCCGCGCTCTCGATGTTGGAGTAGCGGCAACGTCGCTGTTAGTCTACGATCAGTTCTGTGAAATCGATTCCCGCTTGGGATGGTTTTTATACTCTGAGGAGTCATGTGAACGAGCCACATACGCCGAATTCGGGCGGTATGGTAGCTCTTTGCAGGGTCTCTTTCACCGAAGTATTTATATTCCGGCCGGCAAAATGTAGAGCTACCAGAACGCCTCCGGCGCTGGTGGCATCGCACGACGAATGATCGGGAACTCTTATCCACGGTCGATCGCACAGTGGCTGGCCACTGCCATGGTCGGAGCAACAATGGTACCGAGGTTCAAACCATGAGTGTAGTAACTGAATACGACATCGACACGCTTGACGACGCGGACAACGTCGAGCTGACAGACGAACGACTCGAAAACGGCTCGAAAGGCAAACTGATCAAACTCGCTGGGCAGCTCCGCGACCGACGCAACGAGCTCAACCAGATGGCATCCGAGCGCGCCGACAAGCGCGACGAGCTCAACGCCAAAACACGCGAAAAAGTCGACGAGGCCCAAGACCACCGCGAAAAACGCGACGAGCTCAACGAGGAAGTCCAAGAGCACAAGGACAAACGCAACGAGCTCAACGCCGAGGCCAACGAACTCTTCGACGAAGTCGAGGAGATGAAGGAGGATCTCGAACTCGACGAGGGGAAATCCATCGAGGAGCTCGAATCCGAGATCGAGGATCTGGAGTTCCAACAGCAGACCGAGGTGTTGTCCTCGGAGGACGAACAGGAGCTCATCGAGAAGATCGAGGCCAAACGCGAGGAACTCGCCGAAAAGAAAGCAAAGGTCGACGACAGCGGTGAACTCGACGACCTCGTCGAGGAAGCCGAGGAAGTTCGCTCCGAAGCCTCCCAGCACCACCAGAAGGTTACGGAGCTTGCCGACAAGGCCCAAGAGCACCACAACCAGATGATCGAGGCCTACCGCGAGGCCGACGAGGTGCGCGACGAGGCCGACGAGATGCACGAGCTGTTCGTCGAGGCCCAAGAGGCCGCCGACCGCCACCACGAGGACTTCGTCAGCGTCCAGAAACGCCTCCGCGAGCTGGACAAAGAGGAAGAAGAAGAGCGCAAAGACGAGCGCCAAGAGAAGATGGAAGAAGAAAAGCAGGAAGCCGAGGATATCTACCAGAAGTTCAAGGAAGGCGAAACCCTCGAAACCGAGGATCTGATGAAGCTCCAGAAGACAGGGCTGCTCTAAGTCGGAGACGTGGCGGATCTGTTTTTGTTTGTGCCAACTCCCGTAGCCACGCCACCGCGAGCCGCGGCGACCGACTGGCTTTTTAGCCGCCCGCCTGTTTGGATCGGCTGTGACGACGCTGGTCTGTTGTCTCGACCGGGACAGCACCGTGACGACAGCAACGGGGGTGACCCCGCCGGTTGTCGGCTGGGAGGCGGTGCGGTCGCTGGTGACCGATGTTGGGCTGGCTGACCCTGAGGCGACGACGGTCAACTGTCTGCTGGAAGCCCTCCGTGTGACCCGCGACCTCAACGATGCTGGCACCGACGCGATGGTAGCGGTGGTGTCGGCTTCCCCACCGGGGACGACTGCCCCTGACCGCGCGGTGGCCGACCAGATCGACGACCTCGCCGCCGACTACGATCTGACGGCGACGGTTGTCGTGACGGGGACGACCGACGACGAGCGACTCCTGCCGGTGATCGAAAGTCGACTGCAGGTCGATGGCGTCGACCGCGTAGTTGTTCGACAGGCCCGGGATATCGAGTCGACGTACTACCTGCTCAAACAGTTTCTTGCCGACGAGGAGTTACGAACGACGGTGTTGGTGCCGCTGGGTATCAGTCTGTTGTTGCTGCCAGCACTTCTGTTGTGGTTTTCGCCTGCGGTCGCGCTTGCTGGGCTGGCGGCGGTTCTCGGCGGTGCGGTGCTGTATAAGGGATTGGGGATCGACGAATACGTCGGTCGCTTCCCGAAGGTGAGCCGAGAACTACTGTACTCCGGGCAAGTCTCGCTTGTCACGTATGTGACCGCGGCTGGGTTGACGATTGTTGGCTTGGTTTCGGGTGGCATTGCGGTGACACCCCTGCCGGACTCGTTGGCTCCGATCGTGGCTGCTACTTTCCTTCACAGCAGCAGCCCGTGGCTGACGGGTGCGGCTGTCACCGCTGCCACCGGCCGGCTGCTTGACCGTCGGATCGCCGATGAGCCGCTACCAACAGCGATGTTGAGCCTGCCAGCAGGGCTGCTGGCGATTGGGGTCATTGCCCGCGGGTTCACCGGCTATCTGCTGACCGTTGAGTTCGTTGTCGGGTCGGTTGGGCTGTCGCCGATCCAGCGACTCGCCGTCTTCGTTGCCAGCGGGATACTCGTGAGCCTCCTTGGGGTCACGCTGGCGACCGCGCTTGCGACACAGCCGACCGACCCGGTAAGCGAGTGATCAGTTGGTTGCGCGATACGCACCGTGTTTGACGCCGATAGCGAGGGTAATAACGCCAAACACAGCCATCGACGGCAGTACCATCATCATGATCGTTGATGGGGCCATCGGGATCGGTGCGGCGATCAGTCCGCCCACGCCGAGGGCGACGATAGCAACGAACAGTCCAGCGGTGGTTCCGGTCGTAAACTCCATATCTTCGGTATGGAGTCCGACGGCCTAAACGTAGCGGAGCCGACCGCTTATGACCCGTCTTTTGGGCGGATGATGTTAGCAAACGCCACCAGTCCACCGAGGAACCACCCCAACGGCACCGACAGCGAGAGCCACATCAGCACGTAGCCGGTGCCCTCAAGCGTGAAGCGTTCGCGGATGATCTCGTTGAGTCCGCCGACAAACAGGATTTCATCGAGGATCGTGATCGCAAGCTGCTCGCTGGCCGGGAAGATGGTTTGCTGTAGCGTCTCAACGAACAGCGCGGCGACGACCGGCGGGAGAAACAACGCGGTCATTGCAGCCGGGTAGGCCAACAGGACGCTCGTTCCGCGCCCACCAACACGGCTGAACAACACCGCTAATACCGCCGAGACTGTCGCCACGACACTGGCGGCGACGACCGCAAGGAACCCTTCGGCGTTGAGACTGACTGTACCGACAGTCCCGAACTGATAGCTCGCAACCGCCGAGAGTACGCCCCAGACAACGACTGAGACCAATACCGCGCCGAGAATGCCGAGTCGGGTGGCCGCGCTGTCGAGTTTGACTGCATAAAATCGCGTTCCGTAGCCGACCAACAACAGCGGGTAGCCGATCAACACCAGCGGCAGGCCGACAGCCGCCCAGAAGTAGTAGCCAGCCGTCTGGACGCCGGTCTCCGGCTTCCACTTCCCAAGAACGTGTCCAGGATCAAGTTGACGCGGGAAGACGACCTCCATCCATGTCTCGTGGAGTCGCAGGAGGTCGATGCGGATCGCGCCGATCAACCCGGGTGACCGCTGTGCCATTGCTACCTACTGGCCCGCGGGAGTATGTGAAGGTTGTGTTCCTGTTAGTTGTTCCACGGGCCAAAGTCGGGGTCGACTCGCCGGTCGGTGGTGTCGATGCCGTCGATCGTTTCGACCTCCGCATCTGACAGCGACACCGACAGCGACGCCCAGTTGTCGCGGATGTGTTCTCCGCTCGTTGCCTTCGGGATCGCCGTGATCCCGTGGTGGCGTAGCCACGCGAGGCTGATCTGGGCCGGACTCACGCCGTGGTCGTCGGCGATCGATTCGATCTCGGGGGTATCGAACACCTCGCCGCGAGCCAGCGGGGAGTAGGCGACGAGCTCAACGTCGTGATCGGCACAGACCTCCCGTAGTTCTTGCTGTTGGAGCAGGGGATGAATCTCGATCTGGTTGGCGAAGATCGGGGCGTCGGAGAGCTCGATGGCTTCGGCGAGCTGTTCGGGCTCGAAGTTGCTAACACCGATCCGGTCAATCTTGCCTTGCTCGTAGAGTTCGTTGAACGCGGCGAGGGTATCCTCGGCGTCGTAGGTTCGGGACGGCCAGTGGACGTATAAAAGGTCGACGCTGTCGACGCCGAGGCGATCGAGACTTGCCTCGGCGGTTTCCAACACATCGTCGTACGAGAGGTTGTCAATCCAGATCTTGGTCGCGAGGAAGATCTCCTCGCGGTCGACGGTGGCCTGTTCGAGCCCGTTGCCGACGGCGGCCTCGTTGTCGTAGGCTTGGGCGGTGTCGATATGCCGATAGCCGGTGTTGAGGGCGGTCGCAACCGAGTCGGCGCAGGCCTCGGGATCGCTGTTTTTCCATGTGCCGAGCCCTACCATCGGCATCTCGTTGGCGATCGGACAGTCGTCGCTCACGGGGAGTTCATTTTGTGCCATCGTCGAGATGTTGTCCTGTCGCCGAAAAGGGGTTGTGGTCAGCCGCGATTCCTGTCAGCCAGCCTGATAGCTCAGTATTTCGGCTCGGCGCCGGTGATCTCGTAGAGCTCATCCATGATCCCGTCTCGAACCGACTGCCACGCTGGGAACCCTTCAGGACTTGCTGGGTACCGCGCGTAGTGCTCGGAGAGCTCCGATGCCTTCGAGCGAACCTTGGCGAGCTCCATGAGTTCACCCCAGTGGCCGAAGGTATCAGCGAGCGTTCGCAGCTTCAGTGACAGCGGCATCGATGCGGTGCCGGTGCCGGCTAAGGCGTCGGCGAGGTGTTGGCCCGGCACCGACGACACCATCTCGGTGATCTCTTGGACGCTGCTTGTTGTTCCCCAAATATTGTAGAGGTCGATAGCCGCAAAATGTTTGCCAAATCCGGTCATCACCTTGCGGTTGTACTCCCAGAGATTGGCCTCGCTCACGTCGCCGTCGGCGATCGCCCCGATCGCCTGTTTGGTCGCCCAGTAGGCCGATTTCGCCGCCCCGGGGATGCCGCCACCGGTTGTCGGATTGACGTGGCCGGCGGCGTCGCCGACCGCCATGTAGCCGTCAGTGACCGCCGAGTCGTACGGCCGGCGGGTTGGCAACGCGGCTCCCAGCTTATCCTGGACGGTCGGCTCGATTAGATCCGGACGATCCTCGACAGCCCGCTTGAGTTCCGGCACCATCTGCATCTCCGGCTGATCCATCTGAAACCCCAGGCCGGCGTTGATCTCCGTCGCCGTCCGTGGGAAATACCAGAGATAGCCGAGCTCCTTTGTCGGCTTAAACACGATGGCGTCGTTCCACTCGACGGGCTCCTCGACATCGATGACCTCGCGGTAGGCCGAACAGAACTGTGAGTACCGAACGTTGGTATCGAAGTAGCTCCCGTCGAAGTCGGTTTTCTCTTGGAGGATCGACAGCGCGCCGGCAGCGTCGATGACAACTTCGGCGTCGTAGCTAACGGGCTCACCATTGTGAGTGCCGACGACGCCGGTGACGGTACCGTCGGCGGCCTGTGTGACATCCTGGACAACGGTGTCGTAGTGGATCTCGCTGCCGACGCGGGCGGCTTCCTCCAAGAGAACTTCGCCGTAGCGTTTCCGGTCGAGCACCGCGCCCGGTTCACCGAACTCGATCTCGATATCCTCGCCGTCAGCGGGGTTTTCGAACACCGCCCGGCTGATCTCGCGGTTGGTAAACGACTCATCTTTAAGATAGTCAAGATCGATCACGTCGGGGAACGTACTTTTCCCCTTGATGGCGTCGCCGCAGGCGATATGACCGGCGTCGGCCTCGGATTTTCGTTCTATGATCACGACATCGAGGCCGTCGGTGGCGGCGGTCGCCGCGGCGAAGGCCCCGGCGGTACCGCCGCCGACAATCACGATATCGTAGGCGTCGGATGACATACACATCCTATTGCTGTGGCGGATAAAAAAGCCCGTTATCTACGATGTCACCGATGGCCTGCACCGAAACGGTGAAGCAGACTGACCTGTTGGGCAGTGATATGTATCGACGACAGGTCATCACAGCGATAGGTACTGTTGGCGTTGCCGGGCTGGCCGGCTGTTCCGGGCTCACGGGCGATTTGGAGTATACGGCTGCACCGGCAACGCTCGATCCCGAGGTTGCCGCCACCGAAGGGTACGACACTGCGGGGCCGTCGGTGTTTGCGATCACCGAAACCGTTGAGGTCGCCGGTGAATCCCGTGAGGTCGGCATTACCACGTGGACGACGGGCTATCAGTCAGACACTGGGCCGTGTGTCGTGTTGAGCACGCCGGCTGTCACACTTGCCGGCCAGTCGCTGAACCCCTTAGCTCAACTCAGCGGGAGCGAGCTTATCACCCGGCTGCTGGAGGAACTTGGCGGCGGCGCGTCAATCCAGGAGCTCGAAGCCGCCGGTGAGACTGAGCTGTCGATCTTCGGGGAGGCCCGAACGATCGAGGAGTTCACCGGGGTTCTCGAAACCGGTGGCGGTGGTGAAGTGCCAAGCGAACTCAGCAGCGACGGCGGCGTGCCGATCCGACTCTATCTGCTGTCGACGACCCACGAGTACGGCGACGGGGGGTCGGATGTCATCTTCACGTTGGGCTTCCAGCCACAGGCACTGGTTGACGCCGCGACGATGCACGCGCTGTTTGAATCACTCCAGCATCCGGTCGAACCGCCTGAAACAACGAATCAAACACAGTAAGATCGGCGGCTGAGCGAAACACCCGCAGCCGGCAGCCAACCTCCTCAGCAGTTCGGTGTCGACTCAGTAGAATTCCCGCACCAGATCAGTCGCGTCCTCGGGCGCGCCGTCAGGGATCTCGGCCATATTCTCGCTCAGCCCGTGTTCCGCGCCGTAGGCGTTGGCCTGCTCGTTCTGATAGAGCACGCCCTGATACTCCTTTTCGGGGTCGAGAATCACGTCTTGGGCCGCCTCAAGATCAGTTGGATCGTGATCGGTTTCGCCGACATCGACCAGTTCGTCGCGGAAGTAGTCGTAGGTGTCGACGTCGTTGAACGTCACACACGGGCTGAAGACGTTGACAAAGCCGAAGCCGTCGTGTTCGACGGCCTCCTGGACGATCTCGGTGTGTCGCATCGCATCCGACGAAAATGACTGGGCGATAAACGTCGCCCCCGCCGACAGCGCGAGCGCGAGCGGGTTCACGGGCGGCTGTTTCGGCCCCTCGGGTGTCGTCGACGTTTCGAAGTCCTCACGTGAGGTGGGTGAGGCTTGGCCCTTCGTCAGCCCGTAGATTCGGTTGTCCATGACGATGTAGGACATATCGACGTTCCGGCGGACGGCATGGATGAAGTGGCCCACACCGATCGAGTAGCCGTCCCCGTCGCCGCCGGCGGCCATCACCTCCAGCTCGGGGTTGGCCATCTTGACGCCTGCCGCAAGCGGGAGCGCGCGGCCGTGGACGCCGTGCAGGGCGTAGCTGTGCATGTAGGTTCCGATCTTGCCGGAACAGCCGATACCGGCGACGACGAAGGTGTTGTCAGGGTCGTTGCCGGTGTTGGCGAGTGCTTTCATCATCCCGTTCATCGTCCCGAAGTCACCGCAGCCGGGACACCAGGTCGGTTGTTTGTCGGATTTGAAGTCGGTAAATCGTACGTCTGAGCTCATTGTGGTACCTCCGGGGCCTCGGTAAGTGCCCCGCTGATTCTGTCGGCGAGTTCGTCCGCGGTAAAGCGGACGCCATTGTACTTGTTGATGCGGTTGACCCGGACGAGTGCGTCGTGTTCGATCAGGTCGGCGAACTGGCCGGTACTGTTACACTCGACGACGAGTATGTCCTCGGCGGCGTCGATGGCGTCATCTAGCTCGGGCCGCGGGAAGATGTACGGCACCGAAATAAACCGCACGTCGATCCCGTCGTCTGCGAGCATCTCGATGGCCTCGACCATCGCGCCCTCGTTCGACCCCCACGAGAGAATCAGTGTGTCGGCCTCGGCGTCGCCAAACTCTCGGGGTTGCCAGCTCTCGCGCTGTTTTGCCGTTTCGACCTTTCGGTCGCGTTTGTCGACCTGTTTGACCCGCATCTCGGTGTCCTCCGTTCGGCGGCCGAGTTCGTCGTGTTCGAGCCCGGTCGTCATATGCGCGCCGTCGTCGGTGCCGGGAACTGCCCGTGGGCTGACCCCATCGTCGGCAAGTGCGTGTGGCTGGAACTGGCCCTTCTCGTTTTGCCACTCCGCGAGGTTCTCCTCGTCGACGAGTTTTCCACGGTCGATCTCAACTTCGTCCATATCGAAGGCGTCGGGTTCGAACGTCTGCTCGGTCACTGCCAAGGAGAGATCGCCCGTGAGATACACCGGCAACTGATACTTTTCGGCAAGATTGAACGCCTCGACGGTCTTCCAGAAGCACTCGTCGATCGTTGTCGGCGCGAGGACAAAGCGCGGAATCTCGCCGTGACCGCCGTGAAGCATCGCGTTGAGGTCGCCCTGTTCCTGCTTGGTCGGCATCCCGGTCGATGGCCCGGAGCGCATGATGTTGGCGATCACCAGTGGGGTTTCTGTCGTTGCGACGAGGCCGAAGGTTTCGGCCATGAGGTCGATCCCCGGCCCGGAGGTTGCGGTCATCGCTCTCGCGCCCGCTCGTGCGGCTCCGAGTGCCATATTGATCGCCGAGAGCTCGTCTTCGGCCTGGACGACGTGACCGCCGTACCCCTCGATGCGGCCCTTCAGATACTCCATCACGTCGGTCGCGGGTGTGATCGGATAGCCGGCGTAGTAGCGACAGCCGGCGGCGATCGCCCCCATCCCGATGGCCTCGTCGCCGTTCAGTAGGACGTAGTCGTTGTCGGTCGTTTCGAGATCGTACTTAAACTCGTGGTCGTCGGTGTCCTCAACGTGGGCTTTGCCTTTCCGGGCGGCGTCCTTGTTGTTCTCGACGAGCTTCTGGCCTTTCGCACCGAACCGTTTTTCGAGCGCGCTGTCGAGGTTCTCGATCGGAAAGTCGGTGACCGCACAGGCCGCCCCGAGAGCGACGACGTTTCGCATGATCGCGCCGCCGGCCTCCTCGGCGAGCCGTTTCAACGGCACGTCAAGGCCGACGACATCCTCGGGGATCGGCGCGTCCTCCATTGTGGTGCGCTCGCCGTCGTAGATGATGACTGAGCCATCATGGAGTTCATCAAGATTCTCCTCGATGGTTCGCGGCGTCAACGCGATCAGCACGTCGAGGCGGTTGACGACACTCTGCACCCGGTCGACCGACGTGCGGATCTTGTATGCTGTGTATCCGCCGCGGATACGTGAGGCGAAATCCTTCGAGGTGAACACGTGGCGGCCGGCCCGCGAGAGTGCCTGAGCGAAGATCTTCCCCGTGGAGTCGATGCCGTCGCCGGCCTCGCCGCCGACAGCCCAGTTGAAATCCGCAGGCATTGGTAGTGGTCGACCTACTTCACCACAAATCAAAAGCCTTCTGGAACACCACCCGCCGAACCGCCAGCATCCCCCAGTTCTGTCCGGCGATGGACAAACGAAGCGACTGTTTTCAACTGTTTTTGCTTTCATCGGTAATATCACCGCGTTGCGTGCGGCTCCACCGGGAGCAAAGAGCCTTTGCCGTCGCTCCCGAAGCAAACGTATGGATGCGACGGTACCGGTCACTGACGTGACCGCTGTCGGCCCAGAGACGGTTGCCATCGAGTTTGAGAGCCCCGAGGGATTCGACGCCCAGCCGGGACAGTTCGTCAAGCTGCTGGCAACTGTCGACGGTGAGGACTACGCCCGGTTTTATACGCTGTCCTCGCCCGACATGGCCGGCACCTTCGAGATCACAGTCGAGATCGACCCAGACGAAAGCGGCCCGTTTAGCGATCATCTCGCCGATCTGACAGCCGGCGACGAGATCGAGATGAGCGGCCCGTTCGGTGCTGAATACTACGAGGGTGAAGCCCGTGTCGTCGTGTTGGCCGGCGGCCCTGGCGTCGGTCCGGCCGTTGGGATCGGCGAACGCGCACACGAGGACGGCAACGCGGTACATCTCGTCTATCGCGCCACCGACCCGGTACACGAACCACGGCTGTCGGCACTCGATTCGGCTGGTGCAACCGTCACGATCACTGACGCCGACAGCTTTGCTGCTGCTGTCGACGAGGCACTCACCACCACCGACGACGAACAGGCGTTTGTCTATGGGTTTGATTCCTTCGTCACCGCCGCAACCGACGCCATCGACGCCGCTGGCGGCGACCCGGATGCCGCCAAGGTCGAAAACTTCGGTTAGTCGCCGCTGTTGACCGCGACACCTGTTCCGCCATCAGGCTGTGATTGTGCGTCGCCGCCGGCCTGCGGGAGCCGGAGAGCGATCCGTGTGCCGGGGTCGGCGTCGTTAATATGGATATCGCCGCCGAGCAGCGACATCGCCCAGTAGACCAGCCACAGCCCGAGCCCCGTTCCGTGTTGCAGTGGCGTCTCCTCGCCGCTTTCGATCGCCTTTCGTTCGTGTTTCGGGATGCCGGGGCCGTTGTCGGTGATCACGATCTCAACGGCCTGCTCACCGTCGCGTGTGACCGTCTCGGTGGTTAACGTCACCTCCGGCGTCGACCGGTTGTTGTGGACGACGGCGTTGTTGACCAGCTCTGCGAGAGCCATCTTCAGCCGCACGTCGGCGTTGACGTACAGCGATTGCTCGGGAGCGTCGACGACGACGCGCGCGTCAGGGTGGCACTCCTCAAGCTCGTTTGAGACCCGCATGAGCAACGCTTGGATGTCGCAGGCCGTCGTCGTCGACCGCCCCTGATCGAACAGCGAGCGGACGGTGACCGCCTTCTCGCTGAGTGCCTCAAGATTCGACACCCGGCGTTCGATCCTCTTGACGTGGCTTTGGAGTTCATCGTCCTCAATCGCTGCGTTGAGCATCGCCGCGTTGCCATCGATCACGTTCAGGGCGTTCCGGAGATTGTGGCGTAACACTCGATTGAGTACGTCTAACTGCTGATCTCGCTCTTTTCGCGCTGTGATGTCCTGAAGCGCGAGCTCAAACACCGGGCCGTCGTCGGTTTCGGTGACGATACCGGAAACCTCACCCCAGATCTGGTTGCCGTCGGCGGTCTCAAACTGGAGTTCGACGTTGTCGACAGTTCCTTCCTCCAGCAGTCGGTCGCTGAAGGCCGCCCGCTCGTCGGGGTCGGCGTAGATCTCGCTGACCGACCGGTTCTCGAAGTAGGCCTTCGAGTCGGCCTCAAGGATGTCGACCAGCCCTTGGTTGACTAGCTTGAACTCGCCATCAGGCCCCGGCGTTGTCCGATAGACGCCGATCGGGAGATTCTCGACGAGTCGCTCGTATCGCCGCAGCTCATCTGCCCGGCGTTTCTGGTCGGTGATATCGACATAGAGGTGGATGTACTCGTCAGCCTGGTCGCCCGCAACGGGGACGCCATGGAAGAGGAACTCCTCGGTGCCATCGACGGTCTCACAGCTCGTTTCGGTGGTGATCCGGTGGTCGCCGTCGTCGGTGTCGATCGGGCGACTGTGCTGTGTCGATTCGCCGGTGTCGGTGATCTCGGGCACCATCGCGGTGCCGGGTGTCTCGTCGGTGTCGCCGAACGTTCGCTCAAACTCGGCGTTGCTGGCGATGATTTCCTCGGTGCCATCCTCGACGACGGTGTCGGCGACTGGCTCGGGGATGGCGTCGAAGACGGCCTCAAACCGGTTGCGCTGCTCGCGGAGTTGACGTTCGACGAGCTTGTTCCGGCAGGCCTCAGCAAGCTTCTCGTTGAGCGGCGTCAACGCCGACCGCGTCGCGGTATCGATCTCTCCGCCCTGTTTGCCGATGACGAGCGCGCCAAAGTCAGGCAGCGAAAACAGATAGCAGTGATCCCCGGCGGTCGGCTCGGTGTGGCTGGGGAACCCATCGCTCGATAGCTCCGCAAGTCGCTCGATCCCGGCCGACAGTAAGGCGTTGCCCGCCGGATCGGCTGGGATCGTCGCCGTCGGCGTATAGCCGGTCTCGGTTGCTCGGAAGATGCCGCCGACCGAGCAGTTCAGCTTGCGGAGATAGCCCGCCAACGCGGCGTCGGCGGTTTCCGTGAGCGTCTCTTTGCCGCCGATCGTGAGCGCGATCTCATAGAGGGCTTGTACCCGCTGTTGGCGCTCAGGCACTGTCGCTCACCGCCGCGACAACCGCTGTTTTGTTGTAGTAGTCCAGATGGCCGGTGCCGTCGTTGGCGATCTCGCCGATCGTCAGCGCGCCAACCATCGGCCAGCCGTCGTCGTTGATCGCTGCGACCTCCCGCTCGAAGATCTCATCCAGATACAGCTGCCGGGAGATACAATCGAACACACAAAGAGTTCCCGCGCTGTCGGTGATCGGCTCCTCCGTGAGAGCGGTTTCGGCTGCCTGTTCGGCGGCACCGATCAGCGAGTCGGGGTCGCCGGCCAGCACCGTTACAAACTCCCCTTCGGGGACAGGCCCGAAACAGGAGATGGCGTCGCCGTCGACGGCGAAGGGGTCGCGGACGATCGGCTCGCCATCCAGCCGGCTGATGCCGAACGGGTGGGCGGTTGCCGTCTCAAAAAAGTCCTCGCGGTGTAACGTCGTGTCGGTGTTGGTCTCGATCGCCTCCTGGTAGACCTCACACGCTGGTTCGCCGTCGAGTTCGCGGATCATCCCACCGTCGGCGTCGGTAACGCGAAACGGTCCGGCGACCTCGTTCCAGCCGTGGCGGACGCCGATCCCGATCGGTTGGTCGATGGTAACCATCACGGCTGCGTCCTTGATGACGCCATCGCCGGTAAACAGACACGGCTCGTCGCCGCCGTCGAGGCGGCCAGCCCCGCCGCCGACAACGCTGAGCCCGACGCTGTAGGTGCGGAACAGCGCGTCGATCAGCGATCCCACCCCGTTGGCGTCGGCGTGGGCGTCGACAAAGACGAAGGCGGCCTCCGAGCCCTCCGCCGGCAGCGTCGCATCAAGATCGTCGTCGGCCTCGCTCAGCTCGGAGACGACGGTGACCGTCGGCGCTGTTGGAAGGCCGATCGCCAGCACCCCCGACGCTCGCGGCTCGCCGTCAACGATCACCTGTGGAAACAGCCCGCCACAGACCGGCACCGACATCGACCTCAGTGTGGTCTCGAAGTCATCGGTGGTGATATCGACCGATGGTGTCGCCAACACTAGCAGTCCTCGGACATGCTCCTGTGTCGCTAGACTGGTCAGCTCATTTCGGAGGGCATCACCGGTCGCCGAGCTGTAAGCGAGTTTCATCAATTATCTGTTCTTATTAGTTATTATACTAAGATCTTACGACAGCTGTTGACATATGACGATGCTGTAGCAGCTAATGACACAGACACGGTCGCTGTCAGCGCGCGTTTGGCTGTCTCTGATCGGGCGGACACACCACTGATACCGCCGTTTGCATGGGGTTTCGTTGCTATCGCCTCTGCACTGAGTTCTCACCCGCTGCGAGATGGTGGGTAGATTTATCATGGATAATCAACTGAAATCAGACACAATGGCTGATCCCGATGTCGACCTCGAAGCGAGACTTGCCGAACAGGATTCCTTCGAACCGCCGGCTGATTTCGTCGAGCAGGCGAACGCTACCGATCCCGGCATCTACGACGAGTTCGATGAGAACTGGCCGGACTGCTGGACGCGAGCAGCCGACATGCTCGATTGGGACACCGAGTACACCGAGATTCTCGACGACAGCAACCCCCCGTTCTACGAGTGGTTTGCCGACGGCGAACTGAACGCCGCGGCAAACTGTCTTGATCGCCATCTCGACGAGCGCGGCGACGAGGCCGCCATCGAGTGGGTCGGCGAACCAACCGATGAGGCCAACCGCACCTACACCTACGCGGAACTCCACCGCGAGGTCAACGAGTTCGCCGCCGCCCTCCGCGATCTCGGCGTCGAGGAGGACGATATCGTCACCCTGTATATGCCGATGATCCCGGAACTCCCGGTAGCCATGCTTGCCTGCGCGCGGATCGGCGCGCCGCATTCGGTCGTTTTCGCGGGCTTTTCAGCCGACGCGCTGGCAACCCGGATGAACGCCGCCGACTCCGAGTATCTGGTCACCTGTGACGGCTACTACCGCCGCGGCGATCCGTTGAACCACCTTGAAAAAGCAACGACGGGGCTGGCTAATGTCGACCACGACACCGACACGGTCGTCGTCAACCGTCTTCCCGACAACGATGGCTTCGATCACGATCTTTCGGGGCATACCACTTACGCCGACCTCGTCGCCGCCCACGACGGCGAGACGGTCGACCCCGTTTCCCGCAGTGCGGAGGATATGCTGTTTTTGATGTACACCTCCGGAACGACCGGCCAGCCGAAAGGGGTCAAACACACGACGGGTGGCTACCTCTCGTGGGCAACGTGGACCTCGCATGCCGTTCTCGACGTCAAACCTGAGGACACCTACTTCTGTGCGGCCGATATCGGCTGGATCACCGGTCACTCCTACATCGTCTACGGGCCGCTCGCCTTGGGCACGACGACGATGATGTACGAGGGGACGCCGGATTATCCCGATCGCCACCGGCTGTGGGAGATTATCGAGGAGTACGAAGCCAACCAGCTGTACACCGCGCCGACGGCGATCCGCTCGTTCATGAAGTGGGGCACGGAGTACCCCGACGCGCATGACCTCTCCTCGTTGCGGCTGCTCGGCACCGTCGGCGAGCCGATCAACCCACGCGCATGGAAGTGGTACTACACACACATCGGCGATGAGTCCTGCCCCGTCGTCGACACCTGGTGGCAGACCGAAACCGGCGGGATGATGCTGACGACGCTGCCGGCGATCGGCGAGATGAAACCCGGTTCGGCGGGCCCGCCGTTGCCGGGGGTCAGCGCGGATATCGTTGATGTCCGCGGAAGCCCGATCGGGGCTGGTGAGGCCGGCTATCTCGTCGTCAACAAGCCGTGGCCCGGCATGCTGCGTACGCTGTACAACAACGACGACCGATTTATCAACGAGTACTGGCGGGAGTACTCACAGGTCGACAGCGACGAGTCGGCGGACTGGGTATACTTCCCCGAGGACGGCGCGAAACTCGACGCCGACGGCTACGTCACTGTTCTCGGTCGTGTCGACGACGTACTCAACGTGTCGGGCCACCGCCTCGGCACGATGGAGATCGAATCCGCGATCGTCGGCGTTGAGGGTGTTGCCGAAGCCGCCGTCGTCGGTGGCGACCACGAGATCAAAGGCGAGGCGGTCTACGCCTACGTCATTACTGAGGATGGCCACAAGGAGGACGAGGCGCTCCGCGAGCGAGTCATCGAAGGCGTCGAAGATGCGATCGGCCCGATCGCTCGCCCGGAAACGGTCGTCTTCACGCCGGAGCTTCCGAAAACCCGCTCGGGGAAGATCATGCGTCGCCTGCTTGAAAACATCGCCAACGATGACAAACTGGGGGATACGAGCACCCTCCGCAACCCCGAGATCGTCAACGACATTCAGACCGCCACGGGCGGCGACGACTGACTCGGTCGCCACCGACGATCAGCTATTCGCCCTTTCGTTTGACAAACTCGAAGCCGTTGTCGTCGGGGTCGCCGGTGGTGAGCGCATCGCTTTCGAGCGGTTTGGTCGCTCCGTCCATCCCATCGGGATCGGCTTTGGCCGCGCTTTTGGCGATCGCCTCGGCGTTTTGGAGGTCGGCGACCCCACCCCTTCCGAGCACGGCGTCATCATCCCCGTCGTCCGCTGTGTCGCCAAGAACGAGGCTGTCAGCGATCTCCTGATACGCCGTTGCTGCTGGGCTGTCCGGATCGAACAGACAGATCGGCTGGCTCATATCCTGGGCGGCCGCGACTGTTTCATCCTCCGGCACCGCACCGATCAGGTCGGTTTCGAGGAACGTCGCCAGCCGCTCGGGCGGCGGCGCGCGGCCGGTGCCAGCCCGGACGAAGACAACGCCCATCACCTCGCCGTTGACGCGGTGAGCCAACTCGATGGTTTTCTTCCCATCGCGGATCGAGGCGACCCGCGGCGTCGAGACGATCAGCACCTCGTCGGCCAGCCGAAGCGGATAGATCGTCTCAGGGCTGACGCCGGCGGCGGTATCAAGCAGCACAAAATCGTAGGCCGGTCGAAGGCTCCGGATTACCGGCGCCAGCGCGGCGACGTTGATCGCGTTGAACTCCGCCAACTCGGTGCCCGACGGCAGGACGTGCATGCGGTCGTCGATCGGATACAGTGCCTCCGTTGTTGGGGCGGTGCCGGATAACACGTCGTGGAGGGTTCGTTCGGGTTCAAACTGCAGGAAGTCGACGATGTTCGCCATCGCCAAATCGAGCTCGACAACGGCCACTGTCTGGCCGGCGTGGGCGAGTGCCACCCCTAGGTTGATCGCGGTCGTCGTCTTCCCAACGCCGCCTTTCGCCCCCGCGACCGCAATGACGCGCCCGTCACCCATAGTCGCCACTCGCGCCGACACGGGCATAAATCCATGTTATTAACATGTCACAGACTGGAAGGGTCACCCGGTCGTCGCGCCGCGGGTTGGGAGCCGAGTGCTACCTACAGATAGGCCGCATCCCACTGGGATGGCTTGCGGTTGTTGGCGCAGTCCTCGCAATCAAGCCGCCCCATCGGATCCATCCCGACAGCAAGACTACCACAGGCACCACAAATAAACCCGTACCGCTCGGTGCGGTCGCTGTCGGTGTAGACGACGTAGAACGGTGCAACCGAGCCATCGGCGCGCTCGTTGTATGCGGCATACCCGGTGCCGTCGGCGGTTTGCACCGCGGCGGTTAACACATCACCGTCTGCAGGGTCTGCACTCATAGCATAGTCTATCATGTACAATAACTAAAGATATGCGTCCGTTCGATAAAACTGGACAGTTGTCGGATTTACGACGGTGCTTTTTTTGTCGGCTGTTTGGCGGCCGCCACTAGTTTGTGCCGTCGTCGTTGCTCTCAGCCGTAGATTCAGTTTGCTCGTCGTCGTCAGCCGCTGATTCCGCCCGCTCGTTTGGGGTCGTTTGCGTTTCGATGGGATCCCGCTCCACATCGTCAATACGGTCGGCGACGACGGTGACGGCGATCAGGAGCACGCCGAGAAAAAGGGCGATCGTGATCGCGCCGTAGGCCGCCAGCCCGAGGCGGGTTGCGGGAAACGGGATCAGAAACAGCAACCGTGGTGGCTCAATCTCGCCGACGACACCTGCTGCAAGGTAGCCGGCGACACCGGTGAAACAGACGATGACGACGTAGATTCCAATAACGATCTGTCGCCCGCCGACGTTCGTAGCCATATCCGCTGTGCGGTCGGCAGCCGGTTACCCGTTTCGTCCGACCGGTGTCGTTTTGCCCCCGGCTGCACAACAGCATGTATGGATGACAGCGATCTACTCGGGATCGTTCTTGGCGGGATCGCGCTGATGATGTTCGTGACCGGCATTGTGCTAGTAATATAGCTGGTCAACCCCCGGTGGGCCGCCAGCAGTCGCTCACCACCCCCGCCTCGGCCGACGCACCCTCAGATACAGCCACATACCACCGGTTCACCTGACAGCGGCCACCGTCGCATCGAGTCCGAATTAATCGTCTTTTTCTCTGGGTGTGGCCCCTGATCGCCGCCTACGCAGCCGTGGTTGGCTGACCGTACAACAGCCATCGATAGTGATTATCTCAATACCGGTCGCGACGAAAGTTGTTCACTACGTCGGTGTATGGTACTAGTGCTATCAAATAAAACGACGGCGCGATACGCTCTCAGCGCCGCCAATTATACCAGTATAAAACCCGCACCGAGTCAGCTCAGTTGTCGCGCTCGTCGGTCGCCGCTGCGTCGTCAGCGACCGCCTCTGTCTCCTCGGCAGGTTCGCCGCCGTCGGTCGCGACCTCCTCGTCGCCACCGTCGGTTGCGATCTGGGTGTCGCGTTTCTGCTTGAACCACTGCCACTCGACGGTGCGAACGTTGTCTTGGTTGAGATCCCACGGATCGCCGCTTTCGACGCGTTTGCCCTCAAACCACGAGGAGACCATGTTGTACAGCCAGATGATCTGACCGATCAACAGCAGGACAGCACCGAAGGTGGCAGCCTGATGAAGCGTGGCAAACTGCGGTAGGTAGGTTGCATACCGCCGTGGCATGCCGCCGTAGCCCAGCAGGATCATCGCAAAGAACGTGATGTTGACAGCGACCATTGTGAGCCAGAAGTGCGCCTTGGCAAGACTGGCTTGGTACATCCGGTTGGTGACAAGCGGGAACCAGTAGTAGATGCCCGCGAAGATGGCGAAAGCGGTGGCACCCATCAGAATGTAGTGGAAATGCCCGACTACGTAGTAGGTGTCATGGAGCACGAGGTCGATCGGGATCGACGCGAGGAAGACGCCGGTGACACCGCCGATGATGAAATTCGAGATGAAGCCGATACAGAACAACATTGGCGTTGTCAACCGCACACGGCCGTTCCACAGCGTCGTAATCCAATTAAACGTCTTCACGGCCGAGGGGATCGCAATCGCCATTGACACCGCCATGAACGATGCTCGAATACGGGGATCGATCCCAGTCGCGAACATGTGGTGAGCCCAGACGCCGAACGATAGCACACCGATCGCCAGCGTAGAGTAGACGACAAATTTGAATCCGAAAAGTTTTCGACCCGCAAATCGCGGGAGAATGTAGCTGATGATTCCCATCGGCGGCAAGATGAGGATGTATACCTCAGGGTGGCCGAAGAACCAAAAGAGGTGTTGCCAGAGGATATTACCGCCTTCGGCGAGAAAGAAAGCGGTGCCGAAGTTCCGGTCAGCCAACAGCATCAGTAGCGCGCTGCCGAGCAGCGGGAACGCAAAGAGGATCAGTCCAGATTGTGTGAGGATCGTCCACGAGAAGATATCGAGATTCGCCCAGGAGACCTCCTCACCGCGGTGGGTGAAGATGGTGGCGATAAAGTTGATCGCGCCCATCGTCGCCGCAACCCCGGAGAGATGCAGTCCGAGCAGCATGAGGTCGACGCCACTCCCGCCGACGGCGTCAGCACTTGGCCCGGCGGCCCCAAGCGACAGCGGCGTGTACATCGTCCAGGCCGTCTGTGCAGGCCCGAACAGCCCGAACGGTTTGGCAAAAAAGCCGGCCCAGATCAGTAGCGCGGCCGGCGGCAACAGCCAGAAGGCGATGGCGTTGATCCGGGGGAATGCCATATCGTCGGCCCCGATGATCAGTGGGACGAGGTAGTTGGCGAACGCCGCGATGATCGGCGTTCCGAAGAGGAACAGCATCGTGATTCCATGGCTAGTCAACAGAGAATTATACATTGCTGTCCCAAGTATCGAGTTGGCCGTGATGAGATCAAGCCGCATCACCATCACCATCAGCCCGGCGACCACAAAGGCGGTAGTGCCGAACAACCCGTAGAGGATGCCGATATCCTTGTGATCGACGGTCGTTAGCCACCGGACGATCCCGGCCGGTTTCTCTTCGTCGATGTAACTGGAGTCCTCGATGAGGGAGCCCCCACCGCCGACAGGGGTGTACGACCGCCAGTTCTCGATTCGCGTGAGGAACGTGGCGACCGCGACGAGGAACACCCCCATCAGCACGGTCACTGCGATCTGCGCGTTGAGTTCCATACGTCCGATATAGATATCGCACCCTAAGAATGATTCGGGTCTCGTCGGCTGTTCAGTGGATGGGCGTTCGCTGGATTCGTTGTCTTCCTTTCCATCTTGCTCCGGTTTTCTGCTGGTGAACGTATACCTGAAACTGACAGTGTAACAAACCACGGAAACGGATTTATACACTGACCGATTCAATTAACTGACAACTGGGGGACACAGATGGGGGTCAAACAGCTACTGAAAGATTACGAGGATCGGTTTCCGGACGGAACCATCTCCGAGATCTCACTTGCCATTACTAACCAAACCGATCGCTCCGTTGCGGCGGTCAACAAGACACTCTCTACGCAGCTGGCAACAGGGTTCGCCAACACTGATATCCCCAATACCGCAGACGTTCGCTATCGTGTCCGGCAGTGGAAACAGCTCTGTGCCGAACTCAACGGGCTCGATCAACAGCATCTGCAACTCCGAAAATACGAGACTCGTGGTCAGACACAAGACCAGCCAACCCCACAGCGAGCGGCAGCGACTGACAGTCGATTGGTGCGACCACCAACCTGCGTCGGCGACGGATCGGTGACGGCCTACACCCTGCCGTCCGGTACGCAGGCGATCGTGCTTCGGCGCGCTCCCCGCTCAGCGACGACAACTCGCAGCCGACGAGGGGGACACTACCGCGGCAGTTTTGAGGTCTTTTTCACCGAGCGCCTCACCGCCTTCTACACACAGCAACTGAAACCGCTGGGCTGGCGGTGTCCGGATGACGTTCCTGCGTCCAAACCACGGTCGACGCGGACGCGCTAACCGTCGGTCGACTGCTCGCCGCTATTTGAGTTCCGCGTCCTCCAAGGCCTCATTCAGATCCGAACGCACGCGTTCACCCATCTCCAGATCAGGCGCGGTTGTCACCAACCGGTTTTCCTGCACGCTTGAGCCATCCCGCAGCAACATCCGCACGTTGCCGTTGTGGTCAGCGCGAGTGATCTTCGCGCGAAGACTGCTCTGTGAGCCCGTGCCGCCGGCATCGATCGGCCCGGGGATGATCTTCTTGATGTGGGGATGGTCGGCGACGATGCTGATGGCGTTGCGGCCGGCGCGGTCGCCGATGATCGTCGAGTGGCTGCCGCCGATCTTCTCGCGTGGTGGGATGTCGACGACCGCAAGCGCTGACTCGCCGCGGCGGTTGCGCACCGTCTCGACAGGGGTCTCGTCGGGCACCCGATAAAACTCGTAGTGGAGTTGTTTGCGGGTCTCCCGCAGCGGGTCGCGCTCGCCGGCGGCAAAAACTGTTTCTGGTCGTTTTCGACGGATCTCATCGGCGACCCGGCCAGCGAAGTTCCGGAGTTCGACGACGGTCGCTCGGTCGTCGTGGGTATCGTCCATCTCTGGGACGGTCGTGATCGTCGTCTCGCCGACGACCGTCTCGTCGTCGAACATCGTCAACGTCGCCGCATCGCGCTCGAAGACGGCGACGACGGCATCGCAGTTGGCGGTGTCACAGACCAAGCAGTAATCACCTGGGCGATCGACATCGGTGTGACACTGCCGGCACTCCATAGCTGTCTGTATCCCGTGGAGCCTAAAACGCCGTTCGGTTGCGGCTGCCGTCCGATCACGCGAGCGGGGTCGACGACGCCACCTGTAGCCCGGTCATCACGCCGTAGCCGACGGCAAACGATAGCCCAAGCGAACCGGTCCACGCGCCGACGGTGACCAGCAGTTTTCGGGGGTCGACCGCCGATCCGCCGCCGACAGCCGCGCCGCCGCCGACGATCCCGCTGACGATGATCTCGTTGAACGAGACCGGGACGCCCAACAGCACCGCCACCTGTGCGATCAGAAACGCCGGGACGAGCGCGGCGATCGACCGCCGAGGACCGAGATCGGAGTAGTCCTGGGCGAGTGATTTGATCATGCGTGGCGCGCCGAGCCACGAGCCTGCAAGGATGCCGAGCCCGCCGCCAGCGAGAATGATCGCGGGTGAGAGAGCACCAACCGTTGAAACCAGCGGCAACAGCGGTCCGACCGCGAGCCCGACCTGACTACCGCCCGCCGAAAAGGCGACCAACGACCCCAACACGAGCAAGACGTGTCGCAGCCCGCCGGCCTCATCGCGGCTGATATCCCAGCGAACGAGCGCGGCGATCCCCACGGCGACCACGGCGGCAACACCGGCGGTTGTGCCCAGTCCGCCCCCAACTTGCCGACCAACCGCGCCCGTGAGCGATCCCACCGTGCCGTTGGGGCCGAGAAACGCGAACTCGACGTTTGCGAGAACGACGCCGACCACGGCGGCCAACACGGGGACGGTGACCGTCTCGGGAGCGTCGGGCCGCGGCAACACACTGGCGATCCCGTAGGCGACCCCGCCGCCGACGATCGGTGTTAACACCCAGACGGCACCGACCTGCTGGTAGGTTTCCCAGGCGGGCGCGCCCCCAATCGCCAGCCCGACGCCGACGACCGCGCCGGTGACGGTGAAGGCCGTGGCGATCGGATACCCGGTGTGGATGCCAACGGCCATCAGCCCGGCTCCGACGAGCAAGATGACGATCACGCCGACCGCGGGAATCTCAACGCCGCCGATCAGGCCGCCCCCGACGGTCGCCGAGACGTTGGTGCCTTGGGTGATCGCGCCGGCAAACCCGAGCAGGCCGACGATGAAGGCGGCCTGCATCGTCGGGATGGCGTTGGCTCCGACCGCCGGCGCGAAGGGGGTCGCCCCGCTTGAGCCGGCCCCGATCACCCACGCCATGAACAGACTGGCGAGTCCGGCGACGAGAAACAACGCGATAGCTGCGAGTTCCATGATATGTGTGAAAATCGTATGGGCAGCCGTCAGTCCGCGCTCGCGGGTGCGCCGTCGGACTGTGCGGTGTGACTCCGCCAGACGCCCTGGGCGTACGCGCCGATGAACATGCCACCGATCGCCCACAGGATCGGGAGGTTGCCGACGCCGAGGCTGGCGTAGCCCGCGCCCGGACAGATGCCCGACAGCCCCCAGCCGACGCCGAAGATACCGCCGCCGACCAACACGTTGCGATCGAAGTGTTTCAGCCGGCGACCGAAGCTGTCACCGGTCAGCGGTGCGCGGTCGAACAGTCGTGGGACAACGCTGTAGGCGAGCCCGGTGACCGCTGCGCCGCCGAACATGACAAACAGCAGCCCGAAATCCTCGAACTGCAGGAAGTCAAGCACGACCTCAGGGCGGGCCATGTGGCTGTAACCCAGTCCGAAGCCGAATATCAGCCCGCCGACGAGGATCAACGGCATGAAAAGCGGGTGTCGGCCCTCGTTGCCCCCGGCGGTGCTCATGGCGTCACCCCCAGTGCGGCGACGACTTGAGCGGTGATGATCGCGGTCAACAGGAAGGCGAGTACCCCCGCTATCGACGTTTTTGACGCCGAACCGACGCCACAGACGCCGTGGCCGGAGGTACAGCCCTTCCCGATCCGGGTGCCGATCCCGACGAAGATCCCGCCGACCAGGAGTCGCCACGGGGCCACATCGGTCGTCCACGCCCCGCCCTGAAAGACGACGGCGTAGACGGCCGCCCCGAGGATAATCCCTAGCGTAAAGACCAGCCGCCAGTCACGCGATCGGACATACCGACTGAACCGCGAGCGATCAGAGACGTACGACAGCGTCGACTCGAGAAAGGTACTTGCTCCGGCGTTGATCGCGGTGCCCGCGTAGATCGCCGCCGCGCCGACCCCGACGAACAGCCCGCCGATCGCATACCGGCTGACCCCGTTCGGGAATAGCTCGGTGAGCAACTGAATGGTGAGGAGATCAGCTACCATCGATCGAGCTAGTCTCCCGCCATCGATTCTTGGCTGGCTGCACAGTTGTTCGGGCCGAGCTCAAGACTGAAGGCTTCCTCATCGTCGACCGTCTGTTGGCCGAGGTTGGTTTCGATGATATCGATGTAGTTGGCCGGCCGGGGCGGCATATCCGCCAAGATTTCGTCGACGAACTCGTCTTTCGGCAGCGTTAGCGCGTCCATCTCCTCGACGAGCTCGCCGATCGGGGCGGTGTAGGTGCTGTCGGCGGCTGGCTCGGCGGCATCGCTGAAGTGTGCCCCGCCGATCAGTGTGTCGTCGGGCAGCATCAGCACGCGCTCCTGCAGCGAGTCGTAGAGCATCCGGGCGGCGTCGGGCGCGCCCTCATCGCCCTCTTCGAGATCCGGCCGGGCGACGCTCTCGACGAACAGCCCGTCGCCGGTCGCCAACAGCGAGTTGTCGACGAGATAGGCGGTCATCCCGGTGGTGTGGCCCGGGGTGGCGACCGTCTCGATGGTCGCGTCGCCGACCTGGAACTTGTCGCCGTCGGCGGCGGTCGTTAGCTTGTCGGCGTAGGTAACGCCGCGATCGACAGCGGCCTCGGGGACGACGCCCTCGACGCCTTTGTCATCGAGATTGCGAATCCCGCTGATGTGGTCGGCGTGGATGTGGGTGTCGAGTGCGTATTTTAGCTCGACGCCGAGTTCGTCGGCGTCGTCGAGATAGCGGTCGGTAAACGCGCGTAGCGGGTCGATGACGGCTGCCTCGCCGTCATCGTAGATGAAGTAGCCGAGACAGCCCGAGGATGGGCGTTGATACTGTAGGAGGGTGCCGGCCCCATCGTAGTCGGTGATCTCGACAGCATCGTAGAGCCGTGCCCAGCCGTTCATCCCCGCTTCGAGATGGATTGCGTCATAGTCGCGTTCGAGGAGCGTGCCGGCGACGTACTCGCTGGCACCACCCTTCGCACAGAGCACGACGAGCTCGCGGTCGTCGGGGATCTGTTCGAGCACATCGTCGTCGACCGCCTCGTCAAGGAACTCGAAATACGGGATATTGATCGACTCGACGCTCTCGTCGTCGATATGCCACTCCTCGTATTCGGCGGCCATCCGCACATCGAGGAGAGTGACCGCCTCGCCGTCGTCGATCCGGTGCTTCAGCGTTTCCGGCTCAATACTGCTCACGTCTGCGTCCGGGGTTGGAAAGTCGTCAGCGTCCATGTGAGACGTCTCACCCTACAGGACGGGGATACAAAAGAGTTTGTATAGTAATTCTCAATATATACAATACAGGTGGCTGCACTACTCTCAGGAAAAAAGTCGTCAGAACAATTAAATCACTACTTTAGAAGGTAATTTCTCTTTTTGCGTGCGCGATATCGCGGGTTTGATCGCCACAGTTGTTTGAGTGATGTACACTAATCGGTATTCTTTTATATCCTGCCCCAATATTGTAGGGTAACTCCAATACAAACGGAGTCCACACACATATGAGCGTAACCTACGACGTTACCGAGACGCTTGACGTGAAGGGTGCATCGTGTCCAATGCCGGTTGTCAAAACCAAATCCGCCATCGACAACGTGCCCGACGGCGGCGTCCTCGAAGTGTTATCGACCGACAAGGGTAGCATGAGCGACATCGACGGCTGGGCCGCCGGTACCAGCGGCGTCGAACTCCTCGAGCAGGTCGAGGACGGCGACGTGTACAAACACTACGTCGAGAAGACGGCCTAATATGAGTACCGAGCCATCCAGCACCGCCGACGGAACGCAACTCAGCACCGCCGAGCTTCAGGCTCGCATCGAGGAGTTAGAGGAGACGGTTGCTGATCTCGAAACCGACGACGAGCAACAGAAGATGACGATCGTGGCGACACAGGGTACCTTCGATATGGCCTACCCGCCGTTGATCCTGGCGAGTACCGCTGCCGCTTTCGGCTGGGATGTCGTTGTCTTTCACACGTTCTGGGGCCTCGATATCCTCCACGAGGAGAAATCAGAGAAGCTCCAGCTGTCGGCGGTTGGCAACCCCAATATGCCGATGCCGAACGCGCTGGCGGCGCTGCCGGGGATGGATCGGCTCGCCACGCGCATGATGGAGAACCGAATCGACGACAACGGCACGGCGACGATCAAGGAACTGATCGACCTTTCATTGGAGCAGGGCGTCGAGCTCCAAGCCTGCCAGATGACTATCGAGCTGATGGAGTACGACGAGGACGACTTCTACGACGACGTGACTGTCGGCGTTGGCGCGGCGACCGCCCTGCAGCACATGGCTGAATCCGATATTCAGCTGCTCGTCTAACCGGTTGATTGCAGACACAGGCTGCTACTAGACGTGCTCGCAAATCACTTCGAACGCCCAATTCTCGTCTGAGCCGACACGACCGTTTTCGGGTAGCCGATATCGGCTACCGGTAAAATCCCTCTGAGGGCCGCTAGCCAGGCAAGGACGTAGCTAAGACCGCTTATATCGCTTCGATCACCCCGCAACATCGGGAGCGTCTCATCCGAGACCACGGCGCGCGTGAAACCAAGCAACCCTTTTGCTTTCCCGGCGGCTTGCCTACATATGCCATCCGACACAGATTTCGAAGCGACGCTGGAAGCAAAAACTGTAACGTATCTTGAACAACTTGTTGACTGTACTGAACGATTGCCACCGCTACTCACCGCCTACGCTGAGGAGGATGAGTATGAGGCTATTATCGATCAGATCGAGGCGGCTGAAACCGACTGTGACCAGACGCGACGCGACATCACCGCACTGATCGCAAATGCTGGCACCCGCGAGATCGGGTTACTAAACACACCGATTAATCTCAACCAATCGGCGCTGCTTGATTTTTATAAGCAACTTGACGTTGTCGCCAACCACACTGAGCGCATCGCCCAAGAGCTGGCGATGTTACAGCCAGCACCCACAAATGACAGCTATGAGCAGTTCCGTGAGATGGCTGTTCTGATCGTTGAGATGACACAGGTGCTTATACTGATAGCTGAAAATTCATGAGGGTTGAGCCACAGTATCCAATACGGTGACA
>NZ_QMDW01000011.1 GCF_003605635.1 Halonotius pteroides | reverse complement strand
TGACGCGGATGGTTTCTTCGTCAAGTCCCTTTTCGCTTTTGAACGCAGAGGCCTCCTCCTTTTTAAACTCGAATCGGGCTTCGGTGTTGGTCTCTTGGATTTCTTCGTTTGAACTCATGTGTGATTATTGTGTCTGCTTGCTTATAGTACTGTGTGTAATCGATTAGCGTTACGCGGCCTCGTAGACTTCGTCACGAACCCAGTCGTACCCTTTGTCTTCGAGCTTTGCGGCAAGCTCGGCGCCGCCACTTTTCGCGATCTCGCCGTCGAGCATGACGTGAACGTGGTCAGGCTCGACGTAGTCAAGGATGCGCTGGTAGTGGGTGATCTGGAGAACCCCGGTGCCCTGCTCGTCGCGGAGGGCGTTGATGCCCTTCGAGACATCCTGTAGACGGTCGATATCGAGCCCCGAGTCGATCTCGTCGAGCACCGCAACCGACGGCTCAAGCAGGGCGGCTTGGAGTACCTCGTTTTGTTTCTTCTCGCCGCCGGAGAACCCGGCGTTGAGATAGCGGTGCATGAACTCCTCGTCCATGTCGAGGAGATCCATCTTCTCCGAGAGGATCTGCTGGAATTCGGCGACGCTGACCTCGCCGTCGTCTTCGGGGCCTTCCATCGGGGAGGTTTCGTACCCCTCGTCGTCTTCGTCGGCCGCAGCTTCGTCCTCGTCTTCGTCCTCAAAGAGCTCCTCGCGTTCCTCGGCTTTGGCGTTGAGCGCCTGTCGAAGGAAGCTCGTCATCGTGACGCCCTCGATCTCGGCCGGATACTGGAAGCCAAGGAAGATGCCGAGGGCGGCTCGCTCGTTTGGTTCGAGATCAAGAAGGCTCCAGGAGAGATCCTCGTCGTCGATGTCGGCGTCGATATCCTCGACATCCTCATCCTCAAGATGGAGGCGGATCTCGCCGTCGGTGACCTCATAGGCCGGGTGGCCGGCGATGATCTTTGCCGTCGTCGACTTCCCGGAGCCGTTAGGCCCCATCAGGGCGTGAATCTCACCGGAGTTGACCTCGAGGTCGACACCGCGGAGAATTGTTTCGCCGTCCTCTTCTGCGACTGCTGCGTGAAGATTGCTGATTTCAAGTGTTGCCATTGATGATTCGTTACCTCGTATCCAAATGATGGTGGGTTACGCCCATAATGGTTTCGCATTTACCCCCTGAACAATACAAGAGCAAAAAGAAAAGTTTCCGTTCAACAAAACACCGACGGTGTGGCGGCTACCAGTACTGTTCGAGGCCGGTCTGGGTTTGGCCGGTTTTGATCTCATTCCACGACATATCGAGTGCTTCGATCACCCGCGAGATCGGCCCTTTGAGCGTCTTCTCTAACATCTTTTCGAGGTCGATCTCGAATTCCTCGGGGAGTTGGTCGGCGTACTCGAAGCAGATCACGTCGGGATCGCGCTTGAACTCGCCGTAGAGGGGATCTTGCCGCGGGTCAAGCCCCTGTTCGTCTTCCACCCGGCGGAAAAACGAGGAGTGGACATCCTCGAGATAGAGCCGCTTGGGCTTCGAGCCGCGGTCGAAGTTGGTACCGAGCAAGAGGTTAGCATACTGCGCGCCTCGTACCTGTGCGGTCGGCGTTTCGTAGGCGTCGAGTCGCTTGCCGATGCCGCCGGGGATGCCGATCTCCTCGACGCTCCGCTCGCCGTTGCGGAACTCTTCGATAACTGTCGTCAGGTACGTTCGAACCGCCTCGCGGTCGGCTTCCATGTCGTCGCCGGTGACGATAGTTTCGATCACGCTTTTCTGAACACGCTTTGTGATCGGTGCGATATCGGAGCGTTTGTACTCGAATCCGGTGATATCGATGTCGTCGACATCCTTCCCTTCCTTCCAGATGATGTGGCCGGCGTATCGCTTCTTGCGGCCCGCTTGGAAGAATCGGCGGTAGAGCTTCTCAAATTCGATCTGGAACCGATGTTCAGTGGCGTTGAGTTCGTTGCTTGCGAAGTCGTCGTAACGGCTGTTGATGTACTCCTCGATCTCAAAGGATTGCTCGATTGCTTCGGATTTTGATACGTCATCGTCGAGTTCGAGCATGACTGAGTCGGTGTTATGGAGGACGATACCACCGACACCGTCAACGAAATTGTCGTTTTCGGCGACGCTCAGATCATACACGTAGCCGTCGTGATCCACATCCGTGAGAACCGGATCGCGGCCGCTCCGGTAGGAGTCACAGGTTCGGATCGTGTAGCTGTCTTTCCCATCCCGATATTTCAGCGAGTGTTTCTGCTCACGCTGTGTCAGCAACATCGAAAGCCCGGCGGCGAGTTCGCGGCTCGTCGTCTCGAAATCGAAGTGTCGCTCGCAATACTCGTCGGTGTACCGCGGGAACTCACGGGAGCCATCGCCCTCGATGAGCGTATCGACGAAGAGATCCTGTGCGTCAGCAGAGAGATTGAAGATGAAGCCGGGAATCCGCTTGCCGCGTGAGGTCTGGCCGGCGAACTCGCGGAAGAACACCGCCGACAGTTCGTTCATCAACTGGAGTTTGTGCGTCGTGTCGTCGTAGGTGATCGACTGCGCACCGTCGGTGGTCTCGTACTCGACGGTGCGATCACCGGAGCTATCGGAGGCAATCACACTCACTGACGTGTTCTCGAACAGTCGGTAGTAGTCCGACTGGAGTCCATCGAGCCATTCCTCTCGTGACTCAGCGATGCTTGCGCCGAACCGTGACTCGGTCGTCTCGATCGTCGAAGCACTGCCCTCGGTGATGTAGGCCGCCAGCAATCGCAGCAGGGAAGCCCCGTCCTCGGAGTCGATGTCGATGTAGCGCTGTACTTTGACAGACTTCGAGAGTTCGTTGTGGTGGTCGTGGCCGAACCAAACCCACTCGTCGTTGGCGTGGACACGCTTGGTTTTCGTCGCTGCATCCTCACTGCCGACGCTGCGGCCGTCCTCGTACTCGCGGGTGTAGCCGTCCAGCACCTCGTAGACATCGATCGTCTCGACGGTGTCGACAGCCGGCATTCCTGGAATCCGGAGCGGTTTGTCGACATCGCCTGGTGGTGCTTCAACGAGTTCGCCGTCGTCGTCGACTACGTACGAGTGATCCCGCGTCGTCGTCGACTCACCGAACTTGTGCTGGAGATTGACGACCGGTTTGTCGACCTTGTGGCGGATCGCCTGCTGGATCGGTTGCCACTCGGGCTCACCGTCAGCCGCCAGCGACAACGCCTCCCAACCGTCGAGTCGGCGGCGATTCTTGCCGGCAGAAGCCGAGCCGACCGCACCGCCGTCGGCGGTGATGACGACCGTGTCGCCGGTGCTCGCTGTTGCGCGCTCGAAGAGGTCTGCAATCGAGAGTACGCGAACGATTCCGTCAGGGTCGCGGACGACGACGGGACGATCACCGGTGACGCTATCGCCGTATGCCACCTCGTATTCGAGTTCGCTGGCGACCGTCTCGGTGAAATCGATGACCTCCCGGCCGGTCGCCGTGACAGCCGCCGCCCCTTCCTTATCGTAGAGGCGAAATCGATCCCACCCCGTGACGCCGTACAGCGACTGTCCGACGAACTGGAATTTGCCGTTGCGACCCGCCAGTAGCGTGTGGTTGTCGGCGACGGTCACACAGTAGACGCCGTCGTCGGCCGTGCGCCGCGAGCCGCTCCGGTGCATGCGGAACGAGTTCTTCGGCTCCTCGGTAACGTAGATCCGCCACGTGCCGCTGTCGGCGTTGTAGCTGGCCGTGATCCCGAGATGCGTACAGAGCCGGAGCACGTCATCCCGGAGTTCCTCGCTCGACGTGCTGTATCGCCACGAGTTTGGCTGGCGGTCGCCATCGCCATCGATCAGCACCGACAGGAACCGCTCTTTCTGGTCGGTGCTCGCCTCGAAGACGAGATCTGGTATCTGTTTCGAGAAGCTGTCGTCGCCACACAGTCGGTCAAGCAGGTCGCCGAGCAGCTTCGAGGTGAACTGATACGAGCGGTCGTCGACGTAGTAGTCGAAGCCCATTCGGTCGAGCAGGTCGCCGATAGCGGCGTGGTGGTCGGCCTCAGCTGAGCCGCCATCGGCGACGGCTTCCTGTGCGACTTTGACTGTCGTCGCCGAGCCGCGGTAGTTGTCGCCGAACGCCTTGGCGCCCGATGTGTAGACGTTACCCTCGGTGATATACCACGCGAGGAACGCGAGGAGGTCGTCGCCGTCGTAGGTTCGGGGGATCCATTTCCGGCCGGATTCGGTGTGGATGAAACTCCGCTCACAGACGGATTCGATATACTCGCGGTTGGCCTCGAACTCCTCGGGCGTGAACACGTAGCCGACCTGGTCGACGTCAGCCTTCGGGACGCGCCGCGGCTGGAACCCGAGTTCGGCGGTAAACGTGTGGCCATGCACCGAGGGTCGAACCCAGACCTCGTAGTCGTCGACGAACTCGGTGAGGTCGACCGTTTCGAGGCGGTCGCCGTCGTCGTAGGTCCAGTCGTGCGGGAGTTCGTAGTTGCAGTAGTCCTCCAGGTCGCCGGCCTCGACGAAGCTGTATCCGTCTTCGGTGATCCCATTGCGGTCGTTTTTCCGGACGAGCATCCGGTGGTTCGGCGTCACCCGGAAGTCGATCTTGCTCGTCTCGATGTCGACGAGTTCGTCGCGGTAGTCCGGATACGCGTGGGTTTCGGTGACCGGCTTGATTTCGAGTTCCTGGGTCTCCGGATCAAGCGAGTAGACCTGATCGCCGACCGCGAGATCTGTGATGTCGCGGACACCCGTCGGCGTCAACACCTCCGTATCCGGCGTAAAGCAGTTCATGATAACCTTCACCGCTGCCTGCTGGGTGTCGTAGATCTCGTAGGCCGAACTGTCCGGATCGTGCTGGTTTCGCAGTTCCTTCTTTTCCTCTCGCTCCGTCAGGAGTTCGTCAACCATCTCGCGCATGATGCCGTCCGGCTCCTTGCGGAACTGCGTCCCGTTGGGTGCGCGGTAGGTCTCGCCCTCGTAGTCGTCGTCGACCTTGGTTTCGGGCCCCGCGTTAATCGTTACCATGCACATCGGGTAGAGGGATTGCCCGATCCACTGATAGTGGCCGTTGCGCCCTGCAAGGATGACGTGATTGTCCTCGGCGGTGATACAGTGTACCGTTCCGTCGTGGGGTTCGGTAGTCGCGTTCGTCGATTTGTTGAATGAGCCGCGCTTGCCGATAGAAATGTACCAGGTGTCGTCGGATTCTTTGGATACCGTCGGCTTCTCGCCACAGCGAACAGCAAGATCAACGATATCGTTCTTGAGGGTGTCACTCGTCGTCCAGTACCTTTCGAGTCCAGATGCTGTCCGACTGCCATCGCCCTGAATAAGCGTATCGAGGAGACCACGGATCAGCTCCCCGTCGAGTTCGAAGACCCGCGTCGGAACCTGTTTGTTGGCGGCATCGTGGCCACAGTGAGCTCCGAGCCAATTAACGAGATGTTGGTTTGAGATGTTGAACCCGCGGTCGTCAGTGCTGTAGGGAATGTCCATCCGGTCGAGCAGCGCGCGGATCGTCGCTCGACCGTCCGCATCCGACTGGTGAAGTGTAACGCGACCACGGGCCGAATCGAGACTGCCCTCGGTGACGTACCAGCCGACCAGTTCCAGCCAGTCAGCCATCTCGAACCGCGTCGACAGCTCGCCGTGTCCCCGGTCGTATTTCAGGAACACCCCGTCGGCGTGGGACTCAATCGTCTCACGGTGGGAGAGATACACCGACATCGGAAGCAGATACTTGCCGACCTTCTGCTGGACGCCCATCGCCGACGACGAACCGTGAGCAAGATCAAGCTGCTCGGTGACCGGCTCCGGCATCCGATTGCGGAACCAGCGGAGGTCTTCATCACAGTAGACGGCGACGTGACCGGTTTCGAGGTCGGCTGCGAGATCGAACGTCTCGGGCGTGCGACCCGAAACGGGCTGATGCTGCGGGAAGGCGTACCGCTCAGTGTTGGTCAGGTCACGATACTCGGTGAACTCGAAATCGTCGGGCGTCTGCTCGTCCCAGCCGCGCGTTTTCGACGCGAGGAACTGATGGTTCTCCGTGATCTTGAAATCGTGAGTGTTGCCGCTGAGATGGTGTAGTTCACCATACTTGTTGTCGTACTCGTGTGTCTCAGCGACCGACGAGATCTCGCACTCGAACGTCTCTGGGTTCAGCGTGTAGACGGTATCTCCGACCTCGATCTCGGTGATTGATTTCGGCCCCGAAGGCGTGAGTACGTCGGTGTCGCTACTGAAACACTTGAGATCCAGTACACTGATATTTTCACGAACGCCTGTAATCGGATCGAAGACGGCTCCGCCCTCAAAATCCTCGGACTCCTGTTTGCCTTTTGTCGGTAATGCGAACTTTCCATACGCCTTGTGCAGCACGTACTGATCGACGGCATCGCCCGGCGTCGGCGCGTCTTCGAGCTTGCAGCCAACGAATTTTCGCACCTCGTCCCAGAAGTCGATTAACCCCTGTTTGCGGTCGATTTCGACACAGAGCTCTACGTCCCGGAGGTTGTATTCGAGAAGCTGTGTCGGGTCATCCTCCCACAGATCACCGATGTCGCCGGCGTAGCGTTCCTTGCCGACCCCAAGTTCGAGTTCGCCGACGGCGTCGAGGCGGTAGGAGTCGAGTTCGGTGAACTGGGTGCGCTTGTAGCCGTACAGCAGGTCGAAGACGACCCGGCCCTTGATATCGGGGCCACCCCAGCCGGAGCGCCAGACCTCGTCGATACGAGAGAGGCGGTCGATCGAGAGGTCTCGGTCGGTTCGTTTGTCGACGACTTCCAGCCGGTCGAGGAAGTACGGCGCGTCGAAATCCTCGAAGTTCCACCCGCTAGCGAGATCCGGATCGGTGTCGTCGATATACTCGATGAAGGCGTCCAGCATCGCTGCCTCGCTGTCGAAGGTGCGCACGTCGACGGCGATATCGTCTTGGTAGGGGTCGTAGTTCGGGAGCTCGTCGGGAATCTCACCGTCGCCGTCAGGGGCTTCGTAGAGCCACGCGATGTACTGCTCGTCGAAGGAGTCGTAGCTGGTCAGACAGACGATTGGCTCCTCGCCGTCCTCGGGAAAGCCCCGGCGATCATCGACCTCGATATCGAAGATGTTGACCCGGAGATCACTGTCGACGTCGGCGGGAACGGCCTCGGTGTGGGGAACCTGAATCGTTGCTGGGCCGTCTGTGTCGTCATCGCTTCCGAGTCGCCGCTCGGAAACCTTGACCCCGCTGTTGATCCCCTTATCGATCAGGAAGCGGTTCGGAAACAGGATGTCGGCCTCGTAGTGGTCGAACTCGTCGCGAACCTCACCCACATCTCGTGGCGTGCGACCGATGATCTTTGTCAACTGCTCGCCGCGGATACTCTCGAAGCCCTCGCCGTCAGAACCAGCCTCCCGGCTGTCGACGATGACGTCGTACGCTTCCTCGGGGGGTGTATCGAGTGAGTCAGTGGGGACGTAAAAATAGGGCTCGAAGCCGAGCACGCGGACGTGTTCGTGAGTGCCATCCTCGCGGCGGCCGAAGACGTGAATCACGGGGTGTTCCTCGCGACCAGCCCCCTCGATGGTGTAATCTACCTGTGTGATCATCAGCTCGACTGTTCCCGTGGAGTCAGGAAACTTCGCGTCCTCGACATCGACGACCTCGCTGATTCGGCCGCCACCGTTGCCAGCGACGACCGCTGCCGCGTCGGTAGGGTCGGTCGCGTCCGCAGCATCCGCCTCGTCGTCGGCATCATCGGCAGGGGAGAAAGACGTGAGATCCGACTGTGTCATAGCAAATGGTTGCGTCGTTCAGATAAAAAGTCCCGGTGTTCGATCGAGCAGGCTGCTGGAAACAACCCCGCGTGACGGAGCGCGGCAAGCTTCTGTGCGATACCAAACTATTTACTATGTCATCAGTTACCAAGGGATAACATGTCTACCCACGCAGACGACCAACGGGAGCACAGCGCGGCAGCGTCCGAACCGGCTGGGGTCGCAACCGTCGAATCCTATGAGGTCGACGACGGGGTGGTGCTCTTCGATGCCGAAAACCCGCTGGCGTGGGTTGAGACCACCGAGGCGATTCCGGTCACCGAAGCCCTCTAGAGCCGAATCCTTTTGCTGGCGGCCCATTGAATCACTGTATGCCGTCTGAGCCACCGACAGAGATCGCCGCCAACAGCGACTCGGGCGATCAGTCGTCGGGTGAGGATGTGGGTGCCGACGGCGCGGCCGAATCAGGTGACAGGGACGACCGTTCTTACGAACAGCGGGTGATGGATAGACTCGTCCCCGATATCGATGTTGGCGATGCTAACAAGCCGGACACCCACAAGGCCGACGGCGAACCCAAAAACGATGCTGAAGCGGACGCCGACGCCGAACTCGCCGACGCCCTTGAGGAGATCGATGACGATCTGCTAACCGCGTTCATTAGGATCGTTGTTTCGATCAAAGCCGGGATCCTGCTGGTCAGTATCGGCCTATTGATCATCGGCTTCCAGGGACTGCTTGCCGTTGGTGGTGGATTCATCGCCGTCGGCTGTCTCGCCTTCGCCCACGCTGCACAACGATACTGGAGCCACAAACAGACAAGACAACAGGTGGGTGGCGGATGACAACACGGTGGACGAACGGCGAAGCCGGACACAACGGCTAACCGGCCGGACGGCGTTTGATCAGCTAATGCGAACGGTTCGAGATGCGGATGGCAGTCACTATCTGTTGGTCAAACAGTCCGGCGACAGCAGCCTCGTTCGTGATCCGGAGACCGGGGGCGAACACTACGTTGCCAACGGCGAGCTTACCGTCGTCGACGACGAGTCACCACTGTCAACCGCCGCAGCCGGGATCGACGCTGGCGTCCGGCGGCTGCTGACAGCAACCTACGATAACCAGTCGTTGGGGCTGGTGATCGAGTTAGTCGACCGCGGCCCGCTGTCGACGGTCGCGCTGCTCGACAGCTACGATCTCTGTGAGAGCGATCTCCACGGGCTGCTCGCCGAATTCCGTGCGGCAGGTCTCGTCGAGGAAGCCGACAGCGACGGCCGACGCGGCTATGCGGCGACAACACTCGCAACACAGGCGATCAGCAAGCTCCGCAAGGACGATGTTACCAACACGACCGATATTGGGGCCGATGCCAGCAACGATGCCAGCGGTGTGTCCAGCGACACAGCGTCGACAACGACAGAGTAGCTCAGTCGTCGGCGACCTGCCCCAACAGTTCGAGATCTGGGTCAGCCGCACGGCTGGCTGTCGAGCGATTCGTTGTCGGATCCTTCTCAACCGTGATGAGTTCGTCGGCCGCGCCGACGAGTTCGTCGTCGTGGCTGACGATCAGGATCTGCCGGACGCCGAAGCCGCGCATCTCCTCGACAAGGTCGACCAGTCGGCCGACGTGGCCGGCATCGAGGAAGACGGTCGGCTCATCGAGAATGAGCGGCGGCGTTGGGGCCGCGCCCTCGATGCCCTCGGCGAGGAGGCGGTAGATCGCACACCGGAGGCTGAGGTTGAACAGCGCGCGCTCGCCGCCAGATAGCTGGCCGGGTTCCAGCGGCTGGCCGTCCTTTTGATAGACGGTGAGATCGTACTCGTTGTCCAACTCGATGCGCGCGTAGGCGTCGTTGCCGTAGACGAGATCGAACGTCTCGTTGAGCATGCGTTCGAGGCTTTCGACGTTGCGGCGGCGGAGTTCAGCCCGGAGGTCGCCGTACATCGTCTCGATGGCCTCGGTTTCGCCGTGGACTGATTCGAGGCGGTCGACGCGTTCAGCGATTGCCTCGCGTTCCTCCCGGAGGCTTTCGAGCTGTTCGATGTCGGCGGTGACGCCACCGATGGCGTTCTGGAGTTCGTCGCGTCGTTCCCGCAGGTCGGCGAGTTCGGGTTCGACATCCTCGAGATACTGTTCGGCGTTTGCCTTTCGCTCGCGGGCGGTTTCAACGCGGTCGTCCTCAAAGGCATCCAGCAGGTCGGCGCGCTGCTCGCGTTTGTCGGCCAGCCATTCGCGGCGTTCCTCGTTGCGCTCGGCGAGCGTCTCGCGCTGCTCGGTGAGATCCTCGATCCGGGTTTCGAGCTCATCGATCGCTTCGCGCGTTGTATCGAGACTGTCGAGGCGGTCGAGGGCGTCGCTGACCGTCTCGCGGTCGTCGGTTTTGGCCTCGATTCTCTCGCGGGTCGCTGTGGCGTCGTCGGCTTTCGCGTCGGCTGCCTCACGGCGGTCGGCCGCCTCGTCGCGTTTCTCGGTTGCCGTCTCCCGTTCCGTGGCTGCCTGCTCACGTTTCTCGGCTGCGGTCTCGCGATGGGTTTCGATCCGTTCGGTGAGTCGCTCGCGTTCGTTGTCGATCTCGGCGATGCGGGCTTCGATCTCGACCAGTCGCTCGGCGGTGTCAATCCGCTCGTCGAGTGTGTCTCGTCCGGCTTCTAGTTTTTCGATGTCGGCTTCCAGTTTCTCGACGCGCTCGCGTTTTGCGTCGAGATCATCGACGTGGGGGGCGTCCTCAACCGGCTGGCCACAGGTCGGGCAGTTGCCCTCCGCGAGCAGGTCTTCGGCCTCGGCGACAGCCTCGCGGGCGGTTTCGAGGCGCGTTCGTGTCTCGGCGAGTTCCTCGCCGCGTTGCTGCCGCTCGGCTTGGAGTTCCTCACGATGAATGTTGGCCTCCCCGATCTCGATATCCGGCTCGGCGGCGTCGAATCGCTCGACTAACTCCTCGCGTTCGTCATCAATCTCGTCGCGCTCGGCCTCGCACTCCTCGGCGCTGGCGTCGGCCTCCTCGACTTCGCGTGTGAGCGTATCAGCGCGCTCCGCAGCATCGTCAGCCTGTGTGTCAACTTCGTCGGCGGACTCCCGGAGGTTGTCAGCCTGATTCTCGTAGCCGGTCGCCTCAACTCGGAGGTCAGCGATTTCGTCACCAAGCCTCTCGTGGCGATCCGTGAGCGTCTCGCGGCGGTTGGCGATGGCCTCCGCGGTCGCCTCGGTGAGTTCGGTCTCAGCAAGTTTGTCATCGAGTTCGGTTTCGAGCTCGCCCCGCTGTTTGATGGCTTCGCGGCGTTTCTCACCGAGATCGTCACGTTCGGCTGCTGTCTCACTGATCTCGGTTTCTAACCCGTCAATTTCGGTCTCCAGCTCCTCGATCTCGGCTTGCTGTTCCTCGTATTCGTCGAGCACCGACTGAGCGTCCGCTAGTGTCTCTTTGGCCTGTTCGCGCTGGGCCTCATAGTGGTCGATCTCGTCGTCAACCTCGTCGCGCTTTGTTTCAAGCTCGTTGAGTGTCGCATGGAGGTTCTGTTCCTCTTTCGTCTCGATCTGCTCGTCGATGGTTTCCAACGAGCCACGGGCGTTCTGTAGGAGGTCGGTGACCGCCAGCCGCGCCTCACCCGCCCGATCCCGATAGGTCTCCAAGACCCCCAACTGTAGGAGGTCGTCGATCATATCCTGTCGCTGGCTCGGGCTGGCGTTGATGAGCTTGTTCACCTCACCCTGCCGGACGTAGGCGCAGTTGACGAACGCCTCACTATCCATCCGCAACAGGTCGGTGACAAACTCCCGAACCGCTCGCGCGCCGTCCCGGCTGATTGGTTCACCGCTACCGTCGTCGCCCTCAAGGACGCATTTCCGGGTGCTGACGCGGTCGCCGCTGCGGCGGAGTTGGCGCTCGATACGATAGTCGACGCCGTCGTGAGTAAACCAGAGTTCGACGGCGGCCGCCTCCTCGCTGTTGCTGATCACATCGTCGAGTGTGCCTGGCAGGGCTTTCGAGCCGTAAAGCGCGAAGAAACAGGCCTCAAGTAGTGAGGACTTGCCGCTGCCGTTGAGCCCGTGGATCACGGTGACGCCGTCGGTAAGTTCGACATCGGCGTCGCTGTAGGGCTTGAAGTTCGAGAGGCGAAGGCGATCGAATCTCATAGGAAATCCTCCATCGTCGAGAGTTCGCCATCATCAGTGTCGCTCTCCGCGTTGTCACCCTCGTCGCGGTCAACAGCGTCAGGGGCGTCGTCGCGGTCAACAGCGTCAGGGGCGTCGTCGCGGTCAACAGCGTCGTCAACGTCACCTTCGGCATCGGCGACCGCGTCGCTGGCGGCTGCGTCGTCGGCATCACTGTCGGATTCGTCGGTTGCCTCGGAACTGTCGCTGTTGTCTCGCTCGGGCGGTGCTAACGCGGCAGGGTCGTTTTCGATCTGGTCTGTGAGCCGACTTTTTACTGTCTCTCGGAGGTTGGTGTCCGCGATGTCGGGCGACCGAACGGCATCGTCGATGTCGAGGGCCGCAGCCGACAGGCCCAACTCCTCGATTCGCTCGTCAACGGCGGCATCGGGATCGGCGAAACTCACCGAGAGTTCAGTTTCGGTTTCGATCTCGCGGCGGTCGGTGACCCGGGCGATCAGCGCGCCGGTATCGAGCGCAACGGATTCGATCTCGCCGGGGGTGACAGCCCCACCGTCACCGGTGATCTCGACGATGACGACAGCATCAGCGAGGTCGTGCTGGCCGACCCTCTCGCGGACACGCTCGGCACCTTCGCCGGGTTCGAGATCGACGGTCACAAAGACGAACTCGCGGGTCGGCAGCGACTTCCGACGGATGTCAACGCCCGCGGGGGCAGGGTCGTCGGCGTCGAACTGAACGATGTTGTAGCCGCGCTCGTCCGTCTCGCTCGCACTCGCCCGCTCGGTCGATCCACAGTAGGTCACCCACACGTCGTCGACGCGTTCGATTCCGGGCGCGTGGTTGTCGCCGAGCAGGACAGCGTCGAAATCGATGGTCGACTCCGCAAGAACGGTCTCGGTCTCCCAGTTGGCGTGTGCGAAGGGGGTGAAGAGACCGTGGCCGACGAGGACGTGGTGGGCTGGCTCGATGTCAAGGTCGCTGTCGGAGGGGCGGGTGAAATCATAGTCAAGATCGTCACGTCTGGATTTGGGAACGTGATCGAGACCATAGAAGGCCGTAGAGCCGATGGCGATCGGGTCGTTGCCGAGTCGGGTGGCAAACCCAAGACGTTCGAAGAGATCGAGCCACTGGCCGCCGCGGGTCGACTCGTGGTTGCCCACGACCGCAAGAAACGGAACTCCAGCGGCGTTGAGTTCACGGAGGGCCGACAGCGTCCCCATCAGATCGGGAAGGTCGGGTCGGCGGTCGTGAAACAGATCCCCTGCGTGGACGACGGCATCGACATCCATCTCGATGGCGTCGTCGATGACGGTCTCGAAGGCCGCAAGGAAGTCCGCCCGCCGCTCCGGCGAGTGGTACTGTTGGTAGCCGATATGGGTGTCGCCAGTGTGTAGCACCCGTGTCATTGCCATCCTGTTGTTGCCGGGGTGGTATATCGGTTCCGCGAACGTGAGTGGGAACGACTGGCAGGCGAGCGGAGCCTGTGATGGATCGACGTAGAGGCCGCTCAGCAGAGCTGGGCGAACGGTGAACACCGGGTAGTAACGAAAACAACGGAGACAAACGCAGACAGAGGATCCGTTCGACAGCAGGCCCCGTTAGATCGTCAGGCTGTAGATCCGTTTGCGAGCATCAGAGAAGGAAAACCGGGAGTCGACGACGCCGGCGTCCTCCAAGCGGTTGAGTGCGTACCGAACTGTCCGCGGCGGCAACAGCGTCTCGTCGGCAAGCTCACTTTGTGTCAGCGTGTCGTTGTAATCAAGCACCTTGGCGACAAGTTTCGCACTCGGCGGCAGGTCACGGACGGCGTCCCATCCATCAGCTGGGTCATCAGTCGAAACGGTCTCGTGTGTGCTCATGCTGAGAGGTACTCGTCAATGCTGTATGATAATACTTGCTATAATTCGATATTATCTATGGACATTATCACGGCAGGCAGGACAACGACCCGAAGCCTCTTATTCCCGACAGCCGTACAAAAAATGATGAGCGACACCGCGGACGACGTCGAATTTCCATACGATGAGACGGCGTCCAGACAGGAAAAAATCGAATCGCTACAGGAGCGACTCGGCGTGATCGAATCCCAAAACGAGGAGATGCGGGACAAGCTCCTCGATGCCAACGCCGAGAACAACAAGTACAAACAGAAGTTAGAACGGCTGACACACGAAAACAAGAAACTCAAGCAGTCGCCGCTGTTTGTCGCCACCGTCCAAGAGATCACCCCCGATGGCGTCGTGATCAAACAGCACGGCAACAATCAAGAGGCACTCACGGAGGTCACCGACGAGCTCCGAGAGAAGATCGAGCCCGATTCGCGCGTCGCGGTCAACAACTCGTTGTCGATCGTCAAGCGACTCGACGACGAAACGGATGTTCGCGCACGCGTCATGCAGGTCGACCACAGCCCCGACGTGACCTACGCCGATATCGGCGGCCTCGACGAGCAGATGCAGGAGGTCAGAGAAACCGTCGAGATGCCGCTTGATCGGCCGGAGATGTTCGGCCAGGTTGGGATCAACCCACCGTCAGGCGTTCTCCTGCACGGGCCGCCGGGCACGGGCAAAACGATGTTGGCAAAGGCCGTCGCCAACCAGACCGACGCCTCCTTCATCAAGATGGCCGGCTCCGAACTCGTTCATAAGTTCATCGGCGAGGGCGCGAAACTCGTTCGTGATCTCTTCGAGGTTGCTCGGGAAAACGAGCCAGCCGTCATCTTCATCGACGAGATCGACGCCATCGCCTCGAAACGGACGGACTCAAAAACCTCCGGCGACGCCGAGGTGCAACGGACGATGATGCAGCTGCTCTCGGAGATGGATGGCTTCGACGAGCGCGGCGAGGTGCGGCTGATCGCGGCGACCAACCGCTTCGATATGCTGGATGAGGCGATTCTTCGCCCTGGACGGTTTGATCGGCTCATTGAGGTGCCGAAACCCAACAACGAGGGGCGAGAACTCATCTTCCAGATCCACACCCGCGATATGAACGTCGCCGACGATGTCGACTTCGCGGAGCTTGCTGAACTCGCCGGCGACGCTTCCGGAGCCGATATCAAAGCCGTCTGTACCGAAGCCGGCATGTTCGCCATCCGGGATGATCGCACCGAGATCGCCCGCGATGACTTCGTAGACGCCTGGGAGAAGATTCAGCTTGAATCAACCGACGACACCGGCAACTCACTGGCGTTCGCCTAGCGGACGCTGACCGCTGTTTTTCCCTAGTTCGAATCACTCAACACCCTGCCGATCCACCTATTGGTATGGGCAGCACACTTGATTCAACCGATACACAGACGCTGGAAGTTATCGACCGGCTGTATGACACCTATCCAAACCTCGAAATCTCGCTTAACTTTTCGAGTCGACTTGAACTGTTGATCGCGGTGATCCTTTCGGCACAGTGTACCGACGAACGCGTGAACACAGTCACCGACGACCTCTTTGCAAAGTACGACGGCCCGGCCGACTACGCGAACGCCGACCAAGAGGAACTTGCCGCAGATCTCAACTCGGTGACCTACTACAACAACAAGGCGAGCTACATCCGGTCGGCCTGCCAAACTATCATCGACGACCACGACGGCGACGTGCCGGATACAATGGACGAGCTGACCGAACTGTCGGGTGTCGGACGAAAGACCGCCAACGTTGTTCTTCAGCACGGCCACGAGATTGTCGAGGGCGTCGTCGTCGACACCCATGTCCAACGGCTCTCACGGCGACTCGGCATCACCGAGGAGGAACGGCCGGAAGCGATCGAAGCGGAGCTGATGGAGTTGGTGCCGGAAGACGACTGGCAGTGGTACACCCACCTGTTGATCAGCCACGGCCGAGAAACCTGTACCGCGATCAACCCTGACTGCGAGGAGTGCGTCTTGGAGGATATCTGTCCGTCATCGACGGTTGACAGCGATGTTGACCTGGCATCCAACGAAGCGTGGTAGGCGAAACGACTGAAGCAGGGCAGCAACCGACCGATTAGAGCCAATACCGCAATACATACCGATACAGCCCAATGCCCCACGCAAGAAACCAGAAGATCACGTAGCCAAAGACGCCGATCCGGAGGCGGCCACGCCAGGCGCTCATATTCTCATGGAGATCGTTGAGACCGACGTCCTGATCGGGGTTCCGGTAGAGATCAGCCTCGCGTTTCGCCTGAAAGATCCGAACGATCCCTGTCAGCGCGAAAACCAACATCGCATACGCCTGCAACCCAAGGACGGCATGTAGCGCTGAAAGCCCACCCAACTGATCCAACAGCCGGGGCATCATCCATGTTACCATCGGCACCGTCGTCAGCGTCAGGCCGACGGTGATGAACTTGAGATGATAGATGAGCACGTCCCAGGTGACCGTCTCGCTGTCGAGCATGATCCAGGCCCCGTACAGAAAGAAGGGGAGACTCGCCGTCACCGACAGGGAGGTCAGCGTTGCGATCGTCGCATCGGCAACCATCATCGGGGGTTGGGGCTACGACGGTATAACGGGCCCGGACGCGGTCGGGAGTCGGAAAGTGCTTTACCCCGGCCAACCCTATTCTACGGTATGGATTCCTCAGCCGACGGCGACAGCACGACGCCGACGAGCGAGGAGCCCGCCGAGGACACACCGGCGGGAACAGCAGCCAACAACGAGGAAACAGCCGACAACGCGAAAGCAGAAACAGACACAGCGGACGCAACCGACAACGACGAGGAGTTGGACGAACTTCGCGCAACGGTTGAGGAAAAGTACGATTTCGACGAGTTCGGGCCGGCAGAGATGGCCCAGATGAGCGGCGACGAGTGGGAGGCCGCCTTCGACCCCGAGACATGGATCACCGGCAAACGGTTGCTTGATCGGGTCGAATCAGATCTCAAATCAAAGATCGCCGCCCGAGAGATCTTCGCGGTTGTCGAACGAGACGACAGCCAGCTTGTGGTCTACGCCGATACCGGCTACGCCGTGGTGTCGGCCGACGGCACCGTCGACGGTGAAGGCGGCGTTCGGCGCGATGTTGAGCCGGTGGTTGCGATGTGTTCGATGGACGAGTACGAGGTTTCTGAACCGCCGGCGAACTACGAGTTGCCAGCAGCCGACCAGGTGCCCGAACAGACCGGCGAGTTCGGCAATCTGATGATACAGCTCATCGCCGGCGGCCAAGTTATCGGCGGCAGTGCCCTCCTTGGGGCGTTCATTCTCCGACTCGTCGAAACGGTCGTCGCGCCGGTCGTCGGTGGGCTGTTCCTGATCGTCGGCATCGGGCTGTTTGCCCTCGTCGCCAACGCGCGGCTTTCTGATCGGTTCCGCGCCGAGCAGTACCGCAGCCGACTCCGCGCCGTCGAAGCCGGCGGCATCGATCGACCGGAGATCGAGGGCGACGATGGGACGACTACCGACGGGCGTGAGCCCGCCCAGCGGGCCGACACCCACGAGACAGAGGCTTCGTGATCGGTCGGCTCTCAGGGGTGTAGCGGTGGGTTTAAGCCCGCTGCGTATCCATTATTTGCTGTATGAAACGGCGGGAACTACTCAGGACAGCGGGCGGGGCGACCGCCGCCGCCACGGCCGCCACCGCGAGCAGCGGAATGGCCACGGCTCAGGAGGTACAACCCGAGCTGAGCCACATCTCAGACGCTGATGGCGGCTATGAGGATCACCGCGGCGAAAGTGAGGTCACCGTCGAAGTTGGTGCCAGCGGCAACGGTGGCAATCTCGCTTTTGGCCCTGCGGGGATCTGGATCGATCCCGGAACAACAGTTATCTGGGAATGGACCGGCGACGGTGGCGGTCACAACGTACAGACCGTCGATGGGCCAGCCGGCCTCGCAAGCGAAACGGTCAGCGAAGCCGGCTTCACCTACGAGTTCACCTTCACCGAGGAACACACAGGCATCACGAACTACGAGTGTGTGCCCCACTCCTCGCTCGGCATGCTCGGGGCGGTCGCCGTCGGCGAGGGTGTGCCGACCGTTGAGGTCGGCGGCGGGGGCGGCGGTGGCTGGCCGACCGAACTCGAAGCGTTCGCCCACGACGTTGGCGTTCCGATCCAGAAACACTACGTCGGCATCGTCAGCTTCCTTGGCATCGCGGTGAGCCTCGTGTTCACCTTCTATGTGCTGAAGTACGGCGAGTCGCCGAACACCGGACAGGGTGGTGTCTAATGTCGTCATCCGGATCCACATACGGCGATATCCACCGGTATGAGCCCGCCAGAGAATCGACGGCGGCGGCGATCGCCATTGTCGTGCTAACGGTGATTGAGGTCGTCTTCGTGTTCATGTTCGTCTTTGCGCTCGTCTCCGGATGGGCGGGCACGGAGTTTGGCAACATGTTCGTCGGCGCGATCTTAGGGTTGCTTCTCCTTGATCTGGCCTTTATCCTCGCGTTGTACCGCAAGGAGTTCCTCCCGGACGTAATGATCGTCAAGAAGCGCCGCCGGAAGTGGGAGGATCTCTATATCGATAGCGACGATGTCGACGGCGTCTCGCTGACCGACGGCGAGCAGGTCTGGGATACGCTGAAACGAGCGGTCTACCCCTACTACAAACGATAACCAATGAGCTTAGAGAAACAAGACGACTTCGACCATCGCACGTGGCTCAAGCGGAAGGATCTGACGCCGATCGAAACGGTCTTTCTGACCGCGTTGATCTACATCGACAAACGGCTCCGTATCGTCGATTATCTTGAGCTACTGGAGGATGCTTACTACAAGGTTAACCTCCAGATGCCAAAGAGCCACACCGAACAGTACGATCTCGACAACAAGTTCTGGTACTGGTACCCGTTGTACTCCTTAGGGTTCTTCTCAGTACTGGCCTACATCGTCGCCGCCGTCTCGGGGGCGTTACTTGGGTTCTACTACTCCCCGTCGGCGGCCGGCGAGCCGACAGTCGCCTACCAGTCGGTGAAGATGATCATGCAGGACGTACAGTTCGGCTACGCCTTGCGGAGCATCCACCGCTGGGCCGCTCAGATCATGATGGCGGCGGTGTTCCTCCACATGCTGCGGGTGTATTTCACCGGCTCCTACAAGGAACCGCGTGAGCTGAACTGGCTGCTCGGCATCATCCTGATCAGCCTCTCGATGGTCTTCGGCTACACCGGCTACCTACTGCCGTGGAACCAGCTTGCCTTCTGGGCCGGCCAGATCGGCGTCGAGATGGCGCTTGCGACCCCGATTGTCGGCGAGTGGGGCGCGCAGTTGTTGTTCGGTGGCTTCACGCTGGGACAGGCAACGCTTGTAAGAATGTACATCCTGCACGTGTTCATCCTGCCGTTCGTGGTGACCTCACTGATCGCGCTCCACGTCGGCATCGTCTGGGTGCAGGGCATCGCAGAACCACACTAAGACAATGAGCGACACAGACGACACCAACGAGACACGCACTGACGGCGGCGAGACTGCCACCGACGGCGGTGAGACCGGCATCGTCGCTCCGGACGACGAAACACCAACCTGGCAGGAACGAAAAACGCGTAAATCAGGGCTCTCACAGCTCACCTACGAGTACTTTGAACGGGCTCGGCGTGAGGATCAGGAGCTCCGCCAGCAATCAGACTACGTCGAACGCGACGTGTTGGGCTTCCCGACATGGCCACACGAGATCATCCGTAATCTCTCGATCTCGCTGTTTTTCGTCGGGATCATGATCCTGATCGCGGCAGCGTTGCCGCCGAGTCTTGAGCTGCCGGCCAACCCGAGTTCGACACCGAGTATCATCCTGCCGGATTGGTATCTCTACTGGTCGTTCGGCCTGCTGAAGCTCAACCCGCTGAACCCTGGGCTGGCCGTTCTCGATGGCTCGAAGCTGATCTCAGATCAGCTTTACGGCGTGCTGGCAAACGTCGTCGTCGTCGGCGCGGTCGCCTTCCTCCCGTTCCTCAACAAGGGGAGTGCCCGGCGGCCGGTCGAACAGCCGTTTTGGGCCGCGATCGGGGCCGGCGGCGCGTTCTTCTCGATCACGATCGCCGCGATCGCCGTCCAGAACCTGATCCCGCTTCCGCTGGCACTGCAGCTTAACATCGCCTTTATCGGCCCGGTCGTCCTCGGTGTGATGACCTACGCGCTGCTGAAGACGCTGCGTGAGGGATACATGTACGGCCTCAATCGGCGGTACTACATGCTGCGGCCACCAAATTGACATCCTCACCCGCGTAAACGCGGGGTGAATCCCGAGCGTTGGGATATTAGGGTTTGCAGACTCCCTGTTCTCTCGTGTTGAACGACCCGCTCTCGCGGTCGAACAGGTAGACTCCGGGCTGTGCCAAACAGCCGTTACTCATATCCCTTGTTGGGGGACTCTGAGTTATCTTTCGACGGATATTCACTGCACCATTCACGTCTGCGTTCATTGTCGTTTCGCACGAATCACAGACGTACAACCCACGCTCAACTCGGTTGCTATCGCGGATTTGCCCGCAACATGAACACGTCTTACTGGTGTTTTCTTCATCCGTTCGCGTCACTAGTATCCCGTATTCTTCGGCCTTGTACTCCAACAGGTCGGTGAATTGGGCAAACTCCCATCCGTGCAACTTCTTGTTGCCTGCTTGCCCCCAGTTGCGGGCCTCTCCGCTGTCGTCTTCACGAATATCACTCAGATTGCCCACGGCTATCTCACCGACACCTGCCGCAACACACCGTTCGACAATGTGTTTCGAGAGTGTATGCAAGAAGTGATCTTTCCGGCGTGAAAGCTTCCGACGAGCGTTCAACGCACGGTCTGAGGGGCCATTAGAACCCTCAGTTTGATACTCATCTTGGGAGAAATAGTGTTTGTCTTCTTTGAGTGTATTCCCCGGATATAGCTCACTTCCACCGTTTTCGTAGTCAATGGCGAGGTAGTTGCTAATCCCGAGGTCGATCCCAGCTATGTTATCACCGGGGGCGTCCTCAATGGGGATTTGCTCGTTGCAGACAATGTGGATTTCCCAGCGGTCACCGTTCCAAACGGCTCGCACCTGCTGGATGTTCTCAACGGTTAGGTCGGGGCGTGTCTCGTATTCGACAAGGATGAAATCTGATCGACTATCCTTCAGGTTGAAGCCTTTTGACAGTCGGATCTGCCCGTGTTTTGCGTCGTGCCTGATACCTTTCTTTTTCCATGTGATCGTTGAGCGTGGGTGGTCGTCACCACGTTTTCGGTATCCCGGTGGGTTGTTGCCGTCGTCGGAATTGTACCATCCGGTGAACGCCTCAGCAAGCTCTTCAAGAACTCGCTGACTTGAGTGTGAGTGAAGGTCATTATAGCGTTCGTGTTCTTTCAATTCCGATTTTAGCTCATCTTCCTCAGGAATTTCACCAGTTTCGTCCCATTGTTTTTGGATGTAGTAGCGGCCTACATTCCAGAGTTTGGCGACACTGAATCCACAAGCGTCGAGATCGTCCCGAACCTGTTGGTAATTCGTGATTTTGGCGACGTATGTGCGGGTTGTGTCCAGCATCAAGCTGCATAATACGTTATGTGAGTTTGTATACTAAAAATACCGGTTGAATAGCCGGCCATGCTATCGTGGTGTGGATGTGGCTCGCTCATGTCGGTTTCATCACCCGCCTGTTCGTTGTTCGGTTCCAACCGTGCCGGTCGTAACGCTCGTTCCTCACGGTAAGGCGGGTGTATTCACCCTGGCTTTCGATAACGCCGCATAAATATAGCCCGCCGTCGTTTGTGTTGTATGGACGATTCATTCCCCGACAGCGACGAGTCGTCGCCAACGGGGTCAGCTGACGCGGCAACCGGGCGACGGGATATCGTTGTTCCGATCCGGCTGTATAAGACGATCACCGTCTTTTCAACGTTGATCGCAACCGCGTGTATTCTGGGTGGGTTTATTTTCATCGACGCGGCGACGCTTCAGGTGAGTGTGCTACGACGGCTGTTGCTGCGTGGGCTAGCAGTCGTCGGCGTCGGCGTCGATCAAGAGCTGTTCAGTGGGGTGTTGGCGATCGCTGGGCTGAGCCTGATGGCGGCCGGAACCGGCGTGTTCGTCCTCAGCAGCCGGTTTCGGGCTCCGGGAATGGGAAACGCTCAAGAGGATTCCGACGAAATCTAAACTATGGCCGACGAGTTCATCAAAGGGTTCGGCATTCTAACCGGGGCTGGACTGCTCTGGATGACGCTGGCGGGCTGGTATCAGACGCCAAGTTTCTTTATGACCAACCAGCTGATCGCGCCGCCACCGGAGCCGGGGAATGTGTTTGATGCGATCTCGATCTTCCTGATCGACGTGTTCCTCTGGACGGCCCTGTTGGGGGCGTTTGCGTTTTGGATCCTGATCCCCGCCGGCAAGGAGTTGGCGGCAGCGATCGAGGAACGCGGCGAATCGAGCTAAGAACAGATCAGGCGACAGAGATCACAGTATATCGGCGTCAATATCATAACGACTGGTTGGTGTTGAGAACTGCCAACTCTGTTAGTCGTCGGTATCCGTGCTGTCGGACGGCAGCTGTCGAGTCCATCCGTTCCGTCGTATTTTCGCCCGTTTGCGGTGGAGTGAAACCGGATCAGACTGGGTCTCTGACTCCCGGCCAAGCCCATCGAAGGGATCACCCGCCGTGTCGATAAGCACACGCTCAAGGAAGTCATTGTACGATTCATCCGTGCGACGACAGCAGTCGAGTACCAGTTTCACGTGACTGCTCACGCTGATCTGTGTGTGGGAAGTCGACATACGGACTAGTTGTTTTACTAATGGGTCTTAATTATTAGGGAGGATACACCCAGAGTGACAGTTGGCGGAAAAACAGAGTGTGACAGGGGTTGTTGACACGATCCGTTTCGAACCGCTTGGAGAAGGAGATGAGGATAGTTGCATTAGTATCACCTACCACCGGCGTAAACGCCGGGGTTTGTCAGTGGACTCCCGGTCTACCCGCGTGAAGCGGTGGGCGTTAAATCGCCGCTCCCGTTCAGTGTCCCTGACTTTAGAGCGAGGTGATTGGTCGCTCCTCCAAGATCAGACTTACGCCGATCTTGGAGATACTTCATCGCTATATTCCGTGCTGCATTGTAGTCGCTGTGTAGCTCCTTGCTGCATTTCTGGCATTTGAACACGTCGCCATCCCGGTTTTGCTTGTGTGTAAAGCCACACTCGGAATGGCTACACTGTTGACTGGTGTAAGCCGGGTTCACCACTTCGACGGTGATCCCTTCGGCTTTGCCCTTGTAGGTGATTTGTCGGCCTAACTCCCGAAACGCCCACTGTTGAAATTTACTAGCGTTTGAGATACGGTCGCGGATCTGTTCTAAATCCTCCAGCACGATGGTATCGCAGTCGTTGGCGACGGCTTCGGATACTACCCGTTTCGACACTTGATGCAAATAATCCTCACTCCAGTTAGCGAACCGGTCGCCAATTGATTGAATTGTGAGGTGTGCCGACCGCGTGCCTTGCTGTTGGAGGTTGCCACGCCGCCGTTCGTATTCACCGCGTTTGTGATTGAATAGGTCGGCGTTTCCGATGAACGCACCGGAGCTAGTCACAGCGAGATACCCGTCCACGTTTCTATCAACACCAAGGACTGTTTGGCCCCCGGCTTCTGACGATACCTCTTCGCGTTCTTTGACAACTGAAACGTGAAGATAATAGATATCTGTTTGTGTATCGTAACGGAGTTTCGCCCCTTGTTTCTCCCATTCATCTGACTCCATGTAGTCGGCTTGGATGGAGTCGTCGGGATAGACGCATTCGGCTTTCACACGACCGCTACCGTAGGCGGCAAGCGTACAATACCCGTTAAAGTAGCTGATGGCGTTGGTATTGTAGACGGTCGTGTTAGAGGTGAACACTGGCTTGGAAACTGGGTCGTCATTCTCGCCGTCCTTTATTTGCTCAACAGCACCACGCAGTGCTGCGGAGGCATGGTTCGCGGCTCCGACGCAGAGGTCAGAGTGTAAGCCAGTATCGTCCCGAATATCGTCGTAGACAAGAGATTGAACGCGAGATCGAGATGTGATTACGTACCCGTCGTCGTTGCCCTCCCAGCCGCGATTGACGAACCGCTGGGCGGCATCCCTGAAGGTGTCCATTGTTTGCTTCAGGTCGCCCCGTCGGTCGTCGGGAACAGAGAGTTTGACGACAGCGGTACGATTAATCTCCATCTACATATTACATGTGGTACTACGTATTTATACGTGTTTGTGAGTCGGTCAGCACAATGCAGTTCGGTTAAATAGTTCTCATGGCGCGATTCCCGCCCGGCCTGAAGGCCGGGACTCCCTCGCTGAGTAGGTGGCGTCATGAAAACTGAGGGCAGCCTTTGTGAGATAGAGGTTTTTCTCGGCAGTCTGCCACGTGGTGTGATCATCCCAGCCGTCCGTATCGTCCGGATCGAGCACTCCTGCAAGCTCTGTTGGCGATTCAACGCCGTAGGTATCTCGGAACTCCTGAACTGTCGTTTTGAGCGTTTTGAGTTCTGAGAGGAGCTCCCGTTCGTCATACGCCGCCTGGAGCTTGAGGACTTGCCGATAGATGTACATCTGGTCATGACGTTTATATAGTGAGCCCTGTCCAGCATCGACGGCCTCAACGATGCCGAGATCAACCAGATCAGTGAGTGTACCACGGACGACTGGCTCGCTTGCTCGTGCTCGCGTTGCGATTTCAGCGGCTGGGGTCGGCTCGTCGATCCGTTGGACGACCGCTCGGACTCGGTCTCGGGCGGTTGTTTCGTCTGTCCACGCTGCTACTGCCGCGGCGTTTACGTCGTCGTACTCAGCTGGGGGTGTGACATCCATAGATGTACTCCTAGTGTGCTGGTATAGGTGGGAGAATCCACTCTCTACGAGTAACTAATATATTCTTTGTGTTCCCGATATATCTTTCGGAAGGGCAGATCCTGCGTCGCTCGGTATCGGGAGTTGGGACGCAGTGCTGGGGTAGCACTGTAGAGTCGATTTATATGAGCAGAATGGTTAGTCTAACTCTGCGTGTGCTGCAGCTCAACGGTCAAAAAAGTAACTTTCACAGAGATGAGCCGGATACCACGGGGCTTGACCCCGTGGAGGAAGCCGACATCCAATGACTCAAATCATAGTACAGTATCGGTCGTGGGTTGCTGAGTAACCGATATGTACAAACAATTGGCCCGTATAAAGTTTAATATGGCCACTGCTGAGTATCGGATCGTCTCCGGTTCAGAATCGGAGTTGCACAAGGAGCCACATCTTCCGGACAGTCGTGTTACAGTACGAGAGATTCACGACCGGGTCGAAACACGTGGTTGTAGTCCGGCGACAGTTGCGAACCGATTTTCGCTCGATATCGCGTCAGTGTATGAGGCGCTCGCGTACTATCATGCAAACCCAGAGATAATGATGCGGGTAGAACGCCGACATGACAAAGCAGCTGCGTTGGCCGACAAGAAATCATCACTTCACCCGCCAACTGCCGAGTAGATGGTGTACCGCCTGCTCTGCGATGAGAATGTCGAACACGAGATCGGGTTTCGACTCGAAAACTACGGCCACGACATCGAACACGTTGATTTCGTGCAGTCACTTGGAAAGGGTATCTCCGACGGACGGATCGCGGAGTACTCAATCAGCGAGAATCGGCTGATTGTGACATACGACGACGACTTTGTGATTGATTTTGATGGCGACAGCTACCAAGCCGTGTTGTATATTCCAGATCTATCACTCTCACCAGCGACGGTTGCAGATGTGATCCACGAAATGTCGGTCTACTATGAGCAATCCGAAATCTCCGGTGTTGAATCAGTGACGACAGAGTGGCTGTAATCTATCAGAACGCACCCATCAAGCCCCGTGGCATCCGTCTTGTAACGTTGTAAATGGCGTCAGTACCGCCTGCTGCAGCTCTGTGGTCGAAAAAGAATAGAAAATGAGGGGCCGGCGTGCAGCCGGTAGTTAGAGGTGAAACCCAGATGGGCGTCAGCGCGTCAGATCAGTTCTGACGGCGGACGGCCAGCAGGGCAGCACCGATGAGGGCGACAAGGGCGACGACTGCACCGAAGCCGGGCGTGCCGTCGTCGGTGGAGCCACCGTCGTCAGCGGAGCCGCCGTCGGTGGACTCGTTGGTCTCACCGTCGTCGGCAGGTTCGGACTCACCGTCGTCCATATCCTCGCCGTCATCAGCGGTCTCGTTCGTTCCTTCGTCCTCGTCGGCAGGCTCGTCCTCGCCCGTGTCGACGGACTCAACGATGACACCGTCGGCGGTGTCAGTGCTGGAGCCAGCAACCTGGTAGACGAGTTCGAACTCGTCACCGACTTCCTGATCGCTCAGGTCGAAGGTAGTCGTCACCGAGCCGTCCTCAGTGACATTCAGATCGTTGCCAATGCGGAACGACGAGGAGGCGTTGGTCGATGCGACGCGGAGCGTTGCATCTGAACCGGGTGCCACGTTCGTCGATCCGGAGATCTCCGCACTGTCGCTGGCGGCCGCCTCAACAACCTGATCGCTGTTCAGGTTGTCAAAGACGATCGACCGCGGCGAGAGTTCGAAGTTTGCACTGTTGCTGATGGTTTCACCCTGCTGCAGGTACGGGTAGTTCTGGAATGAATTACCCTGGAAGCTGTATGGATCCTTACTGTCTGCGAACTCGAAGCGGTCATCTTCGTTGTCCGCGTCGTACTCCATGAGCACATCGAAGGTGGTCTCTTCGTCCGGCGCGTCACCGTTGACGAAGGCATCGTCGGAGCTCGTGTCAACAACAACAAAGAACTGACCGTTCTCCTCGTCGAGGACGACGAAGACATCGGAGTCAGTTACCGAGCCTCCGTTGTCCTGACCTTGGAGAGCGACTTCGAGTGCACCTTGGTTTCCGGTTGCGTCACCGGCTTCGGCCTCGAAGGTGATCTGGGTGTCAATCTCCTCGTCGATGTTGTAGAGCACGTTGCTCGACATCCCGTCTTCAAGTCGGTCGAAGTCAGTGTTGAGGTTGCCCTCACCGTCTGGGCCGGCAACCATCGAACCGTAGATACCGGTGGCCTCAACCTGAATGATCGTTTGATCATCAATCGCGATGTCAGTGCTCGGAGTTGCTTTCTCAACGAGGTCAGCAACGTTATCCTCGTCGTCGGCGTCTTCCTCAGGTGCCTTGTGGACGGTGATGTCACCGATCTCAGGCTGGGTTAGCTCGAGTACCTTGCTACCGAGTTCATCATTGGCCTCGCCGCCAGGGTCAGCATCGAAGACCCCGTCGTCGACGCTCGTCGTTCCAGCAGCGATGACACTGTAATCAGTCGGCTGGAGCGGACGTATAAGCTGGTCGGTCGGGCCCTCACCGGCACTAGCATCAATAATTTCTAGCTCATCGAGGTACTGTGTGAAGTCGTTCCCGTTGTCACCAATCGGGGTTCCATCGTCATCATAAAGTCCAACTGCTGGGTGAGTCTCGACACCATTGTCTGAGTGAACCTCACTCTCAAATGTGTCAACGTTGTCCGTATCGTATACATCATTGACACCTGCGCTGGTACCGAGGAGTCGCGTATTGATTTCGATGTTGACGGGTTCGTCCTCGTCGTCAACTTCGACGTACATCACGTCGACGAAGTCGGACTCCTCATCACCGAACTGGAGGTACGTGTCGTCGGTATCCTCAATTGTGAAATTGAATTCGGCGATGTCACCGGCTGCGGACTGATCGACGCCACCAACGAAGTCAACGGCCTCGTTAGCCTCAGTGACCTCAATCGAGTCGGTTGCGACTGCCGTCGAGTCAGTACCGGTGAAGGTGAACTCGTATGACTCGGCGTCGATACCGTCGAAGTCAGCGTTGTAGGTGTCGTCGTCAGTGATACCAGCATCAGCGAGGTCGGCTTGTTCGGTCACACCACTGTTATCTCGAACAATACCGATCTCGTCGAAGTCGGTTTCACCGTCGTCATCCTCGCGCGTGTACGCGAGATCAACGTTGTCGTTCGGTGCAACGAAGATGTTGGTCAGGTCTTCCGTATCGAGGTCGCCCTGTGCGTGGATCGTGATCGGGTAGGAACCACGGTTGGAGTCGAACTCGAAGTCAGTGTCGATGGAGTTGACACCGTCGTTGGTTCGATCATCAACATCGAACTCGGCGGTGAGACTCTGCTCGTTGACGCTGAACGTATCATCGTTGCGTGCGAGAATATCTTGCGTGCTCGGGAGGCTAGGGACACCGGTCAGGAAGTAGTCACCGCTCGACAGGTCTTCCGTATCGATGTTGACAACATCATTGTCATTGACGGTAAGCTGTTGTGACAGCTGCGTGTTACCGTCCTCTGCTCCGAAGGACTGGACGTTACGGAGCTGCACCGAGGAGCCAGCCTCACCAGTAAGCGTCACATCGAGCTCTTGGCCTTGGTAGTAGGCCGTACCGTCGAGATCAGCCGGGGTGGCTTCGACATCGGCGATGTCGTCATCGTATTCGCCATCCGGGATGGCCGGAGTGACTGAGCTGCTGTCGCCGGTGTCACCGTCGCCAGTGTCACCGTCGCCAGTGTCAGAATCACTCACGGTGAACTCAACCGGTGTGGTTGAGGTTGCCTCGTTGCCGAGGTCGGCAAAGATGTCAACTGAGTAGTCACCTGATGCGACATCATCGCCGACCGTCACAGAGACAGTCTTTGTCGCTGATTCGCCTGGTGCAGGGGCGTCGAGACCGAGTCCTGCATCTTCTGCAGTTACCCCGCTGGGCTCATCCTGAACACGGACATCAACGACGGTCGCATCGCTACTGCCTGTGTTCTCAACGGTGACATCAATGTCGAATGTGTCACCAGGTGAGACATTGTCTAAGTTGGCGTCTGTACTTGTTGATATGCTCGCTTCCTGTGCAGCCGCCGCGCCTGCAAATGCTGCAGACGCCGCGACCATGGACAGAACCATAATCGCTGACAGGAACACGGCACGCCCCTGTTCACGATATGATGTTGATTGTGTCATGTTTGATTTGATGTGTAATCTATCGAGGAGTCCTAATCACTGCGCCAGAGATAGGTAGTGAACGTGACAACAGTGACTGAATCCTTCGATAGAGTGCAATCCTTGATTCCGATGCGTCTGGTAAATACTTTGTGAAGCGGGAACTCGTTCGTCTAAGCCGCTAGCATCTGGGGTAATGCAACCGGCTGCAAGAAAGGTTGTAAGAGGCAGTGAGGTGGCGACACACGTCTGAGCGGTTATCTATCTTTGTACGCTTTGATCACCGCAACAGCAGCATCCCGATCGACAGGGTGTCCGCCTATCTCGCTGTCATTATTGTAAGCAACAATTGCGTTGATTGTGTCGTCGCGTCCGATTCCATTGTTATCAGAATCGAACCGATCAACAGCGGAATCTCCCGACACAACAGTCACATTCTTTATCACCAGGCCATACCCAGGAGCAGTAATGTCAAGTGTGACACTTCCGGTTTCTGTGGGAGAGAGTCTAACAACGGCGCGCCCGGAGCTGTTTACCGGTATTGTAGTCACCGTATCGATCCGTGTCACTGTCGCATTTGGAACTGGCTGCGTAGACCCGGCTTCGGTAACGGTCACAGTGACAGGTGTAGTTGTGCCGACATCCACTGTGTCAGGTTTCACGGTGGCTGAAAGCGGTGTTGTGGAGTCGACAGTAAACTCAACCGGCGTTGTGACCACAGCTGCCCCGCCACCAACATCACCGTATGCGGTCAGGTTATATGTGCCATCGATCGCTCGCCGGACGAACTTCAAACCGGGCTGAAAACCACCGCCGTCGACATCGGCGCACCGGAGTATCGACAAGGTGCCGGTCGTGTCGACGCTGATGCTGCTGTCGGTGCTGTTGCGACTAGCCCAGCGATCACCGCAACGATCACCGCCGCTCCAGACCGTGTGACAGCCGGACGCGCGCTTACAGTCACGTACACTGCAACCAACCGCGGGACGGAACGTGGAACCGCCACCCTCACGCTTCGGCTCAACAACACCGTTGTTGCGACAACTGAAACCGACACCATCGCGCCCGGCGAGCAAACAACCGAGACACTCAGCTACCAGACAACCACAGCCGACACCGGCTCCCAGCCGATCACACTGCACAGCCCCGAGGGTACCGACACCAAAACGGTACGCATCGGTGAGCCACAGGTGCAACTCTCAAGCGTCACCATCACCCCCTCACAGGTGAGCGGAACAGCACAGACACACACACTCACCGCGATGATTCACAATGTCAGCGACGACGGGGATCCCGACCGGATCACGATGGCGATGCCGGAACAGGTCGTCGTCGATGCGGTGGGGACGACCACAGCACGCGATACGACCGGGAAGTCAGTCCCGGTCACCGATGCGACAGCGATCAAGAATAACACCCTCACTGTATCGATATCACCGGATAGCAACGCGACTATCCGTGATGTCACTGTAACAACCGAGTTCAGTGCACATCGCACCGACACCCAGACCGCTGGCGGGACAACGTGAACAAACAGAATCGTAGTTTCCCAATACATATACTCCGTTGAGCGTTGAGTCACCGTATGACGACACTTGGCGTAACGACTACCGCATCGTTACTTCCCACGCTACGGGCAACGCCATCTCAGCACAACCGCTCACAGCCACGAGTCGGTCAGCCACCCAGTCAACTGCGACACACACCTGGTTGCGCAGCACACCGTGTGACTAATGACCGAGGCGAAGAACGGTAATCTATGACGACACGACTATCGACACTACTGGTTGCTGGAATGCTTCTTCTCACCGGGGCCACCGGGGTCGGCGTTGCACAAGCCGGCGAGATTGATGCGGTCGGCTCACCTGATCTTAACGCGTTCGCACCCGACAAGGAGGTAACAGCCGGAACAAACGAGGCACTCACCGTCCAGATCGGCAATGAGGGCAACTTTGTCAGCGGAAGTGCAAGTGATCGTGACTTCGTGACGACAGCACGGGGCGTCTCTGTCGCGCTGAACGGCGGTGGCACGCCGATCACCGTCGAGACAGGCCAACAAACGATCGGCGAGGTTTCAACAACGGATATCAAAACCCCACAGTTCGATATCGTTATCCCTGACAGCGCGGAGCCAGGCCGATACACGCTCACCGCAAAGCTAAGCTACACCTATACAAGCAAGGCCCGAACAAGCCAAGGCGATGTCGCACAGAGCGCACAGGACGACCGAACGGTAACACGAGACGTGGTTGTGCAGGTCACTGACGACCCACGGTTTGCGGTCGAAGAGATCGATAGCACACTCCGGGTCGGCGAGGAAGGCGAGATCACCGGGCAGCTCCGAAATATCGGTGCCGACGACGCACGAAGCGTTGAGGTGCGGTTCGCACCCGACAGCGATACCGTCATCGCCACAACGAACGAGGTCGCGGTCGATGACATCCCGGCCGGCGACTCAGCACGGTTCTCCATCCCTGTCGAGGTGACCACCGAGGCCGAGGCTGTCCCGCGTGAGTTTGACCTTCCGGTCTCCTATCGCAACGCCGACACCGGCATTCGCGGCGAGGACGACGACCCATCGTTCCGCGTCGATATCGCTGAAAGCCGGGACACCCTCATCGTCGAGCCGGTCAGTCCGACGGTTGCGGCCGGCAGCACAAAATCGCTTGATTTGCGCGTGACCAACAACCGTGATGAGACCCTTGAGGATATCGAGGGCAAGCTGTTCGTCGATGATCCACTCGACAGCGCAAACGACGAAACGTTCACCACAGCACTGGAGCCAAACGAGACGACGACGGTCACGGTCGATCTGAGCGCGAGCGAGGGCGCGACAATCAAAAGCTACCCCGTCTCGATGGACTTCCGCTACACCGACAGTGACGGCGACAGCAAGCTGACCGACAGCTATCGGTTATCGATCGATGTCACCGAGCCGAGCGATGACGGCGGCGGCCTCCCGCTTGGGCCACTGGTGATCGGACTGGTGGTTGTTGGTGGTGTTGGTGGCGTCCTCTGGCGGCGGCGGAACAGTGAGACAACTGATGTGAGCGGACTCGACAACGAATAGATGAGCGACGCGGGGCTCGATCTCGAACCGACGCTCAACACGATCAACAGCATCATTCTCGGCCATCCGCTGGCGGTCGTCGCCGCCTTTCTGGCGGTCACGGTGCTACTGAGCGGTGGAGTCGGGATGATCGAGACGGTCGAGGATCAATCCGATGCGTTCTCCGAGAATATCGCCGCCCAGGAGGCCCTCGATGCGGTCAACGAGGAGTTTGGGGGGTCGTTCAGCGGCGATGATGAGTCAACACAGCTGCTGCAATCAGGCGATAACGTGCTCAGCAGGCAGTCACTGCTGCGGTCGCTGGCTGTCATCGAACAGACAAATGAGCGCGCTGAGCTCCGGCTCACCGACGCTACCGGCCCGGCGACGATCATCGCCCAACAGCTTGATCCGTCGGCTGACAGCTACGACGCCCAACGCCGGGCGATCAGTCGGGCCAGCGACACCGAGATCAGAAACGCCGTCAGACAGAGCGCCGATCGACCGGGCTTTCAGTCACTCGTTGGCAATGATTTTAACCGTCGATCCGCCTCCGCTGGGGCGTCGCTGACAGTGCTAACACACTCGTTCCCACCACAGGACGACAATCTCCAAGAGGTGCAACTCGGCGTCAAAGATATTGTTGAGCGAAGTGACGGCGACATCCGTGTCTTCGGGCTTGGTATCACCAACAGCGAGACAGCCAACGTGATCGGCGACTCACTTGGGATTGTTATGCCAGCGGTGCTCGGCCTCATTCTGCTGTTTTTGATCGTTGCCTACCGCGATCCATTCGATCTGATCCTTGGACTGGTCGCGTTGCTGTTGTCGTTGCTGTGGACGTTTGGCTTCATCGGCTATGCCGGGATCCCCTTCGACCAGAACATGATCTCGGTGCCAATTTTGCTGTTGGCGGTCGGTATCGACTTCGGGATACACATCGTCAACCGCTACCGCGAGGAGAAGGGCCGTGGGTTCGATGTCCGCGAGGCGATGACGATCACCAACAGTCAGCTGGCGGTTGCCTTCCTGATCGTCACCGTCACCACCGTCTTTGGCTTCGGCGCAAATCTGACGAGTAACTTTGCGCCGACCCGCAACTTTGCGATCGTCGCCAGCGTCGGCATCATCTTCACCTTCCTCATCTTCAGCTTCTTTTTGCCCGCCGCAAAGATCATCGCCGACCGCAACCGTAAACGGTTCAACATCCCGAGCTTTGGCTCCTCGCCGCTGGCAACCGAGGAGTCGGTGCTCGGACGGGCGTTGCCCGCCGTTGCAACCGTCTCGAAGCGTGCGCCGATGACGTTTATCCTGCTGTTTTTGGTCGTCTCCGGCGGTGCCGCCGCCTACGGAGCCGGTGTCGACCGAAGCTTCGAACAGGAGGATTTCCTCCCGCCAGAGGAGCTGCCTGACTACATCGAAGGGCTTCCTGATCCCTTCGCGCCGAGTGAGTACACCGCCGCCGGCAGCATCAATTTCATCGAGGACAACTTCGATGCCGGCAACGACGACGAGATCACGATGTACATTCAGGGCCCATTCACCAACGGTGATTCACTTGAAACGGTGTATCGGACGACACGAGATCCACCCGATACCTATCTCACCACCGGCGATCGCGCCGAAACAACGAGTATCATCACCATCATCAACGACTACGCCGATCGTGACCCCGAGTTTGCCGCCCTCGTCGCCCGCAACGACCGCAACAACAACGGGGTGCCGGATAGCAACCTTGAGCAGATCTACGACGCCCTTGAGGCCTCACCGGCGGCCGACCGCGCCGACGAGTATCTCACCGAGGATCGACGATCGATCCGCGTCGAGTTTGCCGTCGAGTCCGACGCCTCACAGGGCGAGATCACCGCCGACTCACGGGAGTACGCCGAGGACTTCCGGTATGCCGCCACCCCAACCGGAACGATCGTTGTCTTCCAAGCGGTCACCGACCTCATCTTCCAGTCGGCGTTCCAGAGCCTGTTCCTCGCGATCGGGCTGACCGGCGTCTTCCTTGTCGGTGTCTACTGGCTGCTCGATCGAAAGCCGCTGTTGGGGGTGGTTAACGTCTTCCCGATTCTCGTGACCGTCGCGGTGTTGCTGGCGACGATGCGGATTCTCGGGTTATCACTCAACGCTGTCACCGCGACGATCCTTTCGATCACCGTCGGCGTCGGCGTCGCCTACTCGGTGCATATGACCCACCGGTTTATCGACGAGTACACTGCCGGTGCAAGCACCGATAAAAGCCTCAAAATTACCCTTCAGGGGACTGGTGGCGCGCTCGTCGGCAGCATGCTGACCACTTCGATCGGCACCGGCGCGCTCGTGCTTGCCATCTCGCCGATCCTCGGGCAGTTCGGGTTGTTGATGGCGGTCAGCGTCTTCTACTCGTTTGTCACCGCGATCGTTGTCTTCCCTTCGGCGGCCTACGTCTGGGCGCGATACGATCAGGGTGGCTCGCTCCGCGGCTGGCTGAGCGAGCAGACGAACAGCACGCCACAGTTCGCCGGGCAAGACGACTGATCGTCTACCCGCGATCAGCCGCCGCACGAAGCGCCCTCACGCGCGGGCACGATCCAACACCTGTTAACAGCGCGATCATCGTGACCGCGTCGCCGTCGGGATCGGGCATGTCACCGCCGCGGATCTCAACGCTGCCGGTTTCTTGCGCCAGCCACGAGCGGGCATCCGAGACCGCGCGACGATTCAGCCACCCGGGTGGCCCGCCAACGATTAACAGTCCACGTTCAACTGACTCACGGTCGATCTCGACGGTGAGCTTGCCGCGAACCGCTCGTCGGGAGGTCGTCTCGATTGCCTTGATCGCGGTCGTATCGTCGATCTCATCTTCTTGTTCAAGAATGCCAAGCCCGAACCGTGAGCTGGTCGGCCGCTCGATCGTCTGACTGGCGTAGCCGATGGTGGCGATCCCACCGGCCCCGAAGGTGTTCTGTACCTCCGAGGCGTCAACAACGCGTTCGGCGATCTGACGGTCGTGATCGCCCTCGCCGGCCGCAAACAGCGCGGCGACCCGCGTTGTCAACGTCTTGTTGAGGTCGGTTCGTACCTCGGGGTCGGTCTCGCTGTCACCGGAGCTAAGCCACAACTGGTTGTCGAACAGCAACAGGGCGTCGGTCGTTGCGGTCACGTTCGCAAGTGCGCGACCGGTGTTGCGTGCGGCCGGCGGCGTCGACCCATCGTCGCTGGTGGCCCCGATGGCTGGTAGAACCCCAAGCCCGTAGACCGGGATATCGTAGACACGGCGTAGTTCATCGGCCAGCCGCGGCAGCGCGGTCGCGCCGCTGCCACCGGCGAGACCGACACAGCAGAGGATCGCGTCAGCCTGCGAGGAAACAGCGTCGTCAACAGCGTTAGCCAGTTCGGTCGCCTCGGAGTCGGCCGCCGCCGCGCCGACGCTGCGGTCGCCCTCGACGCCGGTTCCCTCGGCCTCGATGACTCCGTAAAGATGGCGTCGATCGTCCGGGATCGACTCCAAGTTCGAGAGAGCACGCTGGTCGGTGTCAAGCGCGACGCTGTCGGCAACGAACGACCGCGATCGGCTGGAATCGGCCGCGACAAGATGGTCGGCGATCCGACAGCCCGCGCCGCCGACCCCACAGACGGTCAGTTGCATACCGAGTGCTCACAGCGACAGCGCAAAAAGAATAGGTTCGGGGAATCGGTCGCCGCGATCAGCGTAGAGGGAATCAAAAGCAACAGGATGTCTGAAGCAGCAAGTGCCGCTATGAGCACTGGGAATGGTGACAATAGTATGGATGCCGGTAAACGAGAGATCATGGAAGCGACCCATAGCGCGGTTAAAAACCATGGATACAACGACCTGACCATGCAACACATCGCCGACGAGTTTGACCGCAGCAAATCGCTTCTGTACTACCATTATACCGGTCGAGAGCAGTTGCTTGCTGATTTTCTTGGATACATCCTCGATAGCTTTCTTGCCGATCTGCCAACAGAAGAGACGACCCCACGGAAGGAGCTTCAGGAGCTTATTGACCGGCTTCTCCCAGCAAAGACGACCGAGGAGCCCTATCGATTGGCACTAGCGATGTTTGAACTCCGGATGAACGCCCCACACAATCAAGCCGTTCGTCAGCAGTATGTTGCGGTCGAAGAGGAGCTTAAGAGATTGCTTGAGGACATGCTTCAACGCGGGATTGAGGTGGGCGAATTCGTTGATATGGACATCGCCGTCGAAGCAGAGGGACTGCTCTCGTTGCTTATCGGGACGCGTGCACGTCGGCTAACGGTATACGACCCGGATGAGTCTATTGAGCCGATGAAAACGGCGATAAACAGCCATATTGATCGACTTTCAGCGATTAGCTCGTAGAGAGGCAGTGGTCTCCTCAAAAGTCACCACAGTTTGGTGCGAATGACCGCACAGACAGCCTGTAAATAGGTCTCTCGCGGAGAACCCCCGGTATCAGAAGATTCTTGACTAACTATTCAATATAAGTACTTAATGTACGACTTCGAGAACGATGTCGCAGTCATCACCGGATCAGGCTCAGGGATCGGTCGCGCAACCGCCAAACGGTTTGCTACTGAGGGTGCAACAGTCGTCGTCGCTGATATCGACACAGAGGCCGGCGAGGAGACCGTCAGACAGATCAAGGATGATGACGGCGACGCACAGTTCAAGCGGGTTGATGCCGGCCAAAGCGAGTCGATTGCGGATCTCATTGACACAACAGTTGAGCAGTGCGGCCGGCTTGATTACGCGGTCAACAATGCAGCGGTTGGAAACACGCCGGCACAGCTCTCAGAGATCGATGAAGCGGAGTGGGATCGGGTTCTCAGTATCAACCAGACCGGAGTCTGGGCCGGGATGAAACACGAGATCCCCGCGATGTCTGATTCCGGCGGTGGCGCGATCGTGAATGTGTCCTCAAAGGCAGGGGTGCGTGGAAGCCCTGGTCGAGCCCCGTACGCCGCCAGCAAACACGGTGTCGTGGGGTTGACACGGACGGCTGCTTTGGAAACCGCAACCGACGAGATCCGTGTCAATGCGGTCTGTCCAACGATCGTCGAAACAGCGGCCCTGGAATCGATGTCCGAAGCCGAGCGTGAATCGATTACCGATGCGGTTCCGATGAACCGGGCTGCGTCACCTGAAGAGGTAGCTAACGCTATTGTCTGGCTTTGCTCCAATGAGGCCTCGTTTATTACCGGACAGGCACTTCCGGTCGACGGCGGTGAAACACAGAAATAACCGCAGAATCCGCGCTGATCAGACCGCAACGTGTCTACCACCAACCCGGAAGTTACGACCGGTAGCTGTGGGGACAACGATCAAAACGGGAACAGCGAATCGGCCTCGGGATCGCGGTCGATCAACTCGATCTCGTGGCCGTCCTGATCCCGCGTAAAGGCATAGAGATTGTCACAGTCCTCGGGACTACGGTAGTCATCGGCCTCACGGAGCATGAGCTGTTCCCAGTCGTCTTCGAGGTCGTCGACGCGGACGGCGAGATGGCCCCACGCGTCGCCCATCGTGTACGCTCTGCCGTCGTAGTTGTAGGTCAATTCGAGCCACATCGCCTCCTCGGCGTCGTCTTCGGGTGCCACAAAGTAGTTCGCAAAGGAGCTAGCCTCCCATCGGGAGCGCGGCTCGACGTACTCGAACTTCCGGGCCCAGAAGCCAAGTGCCTCGTCGGCGTCTTCGACGCGGATCATCGTGTGATCCAGCGACCACAGCGCGCCGTAATCCCGCTGGACGATCTCGACCTCGTGGCCGTCGGGATCCTTGACGAACGCATACGAGCCGCCACAGGATTCAGGATCTCGGTAATCGTCGACCCCTTCGTCCATCAGTTGCTCGTAGTAGTCCTCAAGCTCGCCCTCTGGGACTCGAACAGCGATGTGACCCCACGCGTCGCCGACCTCATAGTCGACCTCATCATCGTTCTCGGTGAGTTCGAGCATCGCGCCGTCTTCGTGCATATCCTCGGGGCCGAGATAGGCGATCGTAAAGCCGTCACCATCGTAGCGTTCTTTCTCCTCATAATCGAGGTGCGTCTGATACCAGTCAAGCGACGTTTCCAGATCCGCGACCCGCATCATGACGTGATCGAGTGTCCCAGTCATACATCCGAAATGGGATCGCCAACGCGAAAAGGATACCGGGACAGGGGCTGGCTACTATCGCGTCCGGTCAAGCGGTCGAGAAGCTGGTAGCCATTCAATCGCTATCGCTATCGAGATCAGTACGAATCTCTCGCAGAAACGTAGCGAACCAGCCAAGATCTTCTTTCAGATGCCAGTAAACCTGTTCGTCATCGATATCGTGGCCGTACTGGTGGGCGAGGATGTTACGGAATCCGGCAGCGTCCTGCATCGTGTCGGCGGTGTCAGCGGAGAGAACGCCAAGTTCACCGAGCTTGGCAAACGTCGCAGCGTTCGTCGCCGGAACCTCGTTGTCGGCAGCGGTATTGACATCCTCCCGCGCCTGAAGACGCGGGAATCCCACGGCACCGCGCCGCTGAGTTGGGATATTAGGGTTCGCGGTTCAGAACTTGTTCTTGTGGGGCGAAAACGCCCTCACCACGGTCGAACAGGTGAACCGCTGGCTGTGCCAACCAGCCGTTATCCCTATCACCGCCATCCGTGGCGAGACTCGGGAGTACCTTTTGCCGAATGTTCTCCGCACCGTTCACATCTGCGTTCGCAACCGTATCGCACCTCTCGCACACGTACAGTCCACGTTCAACACGCTGATTGTCGTCGGTGTGGCCACACGCCGAACACGACTTCGACGTGTCATGTTCCGACACCAACTCCACGTCGATACCCTCGGCTTCCGCCTTGTAGTCGAGAAGCGTCGTAAAGCGGTCGAACGCCCATCCGTGCAAGTCCAAGTTGCCGTGGTCGCCCCAATTCTGCGGTTCGTCGTTCTCGTCGTCCTCTCGGATGCCACCGAGGTCGCCAACGACAAGCCTACCGACACTTCGTTCGACGGACTCCTCTACGATTGCTTTCGAGAGTGCGTGCAAGAAGTGCGTCCGGCGACCAGTTCGCTTCCGGTCAAGACGAGTCGCCTCACGCGACGAGGAATCGTCGCACTTCGCTTTCTCCTTCGTGAAGTAGTACTCGTCTTCTTTGAGTGCGCCACCGGGATACAACAGGGATTCACCGCCGAAGGAGACGGCGGCGAAGTTGCAAATCCCGAGGTCAACACCAGCCACTTCATCCCCCGGCGGTTCCGGGTCGATGACGGTGCGGCAGACGAATTGTAGCCGCCACTCGTCGCGCTTGTAGACGGCGCGAACCTGTTGAATGTACCATTCGGTCAGGTCAACATCAGGACGAGTCTGGTAGTCACACAGGATGAAGTCCGAACGGTGTTCTTTGAGGTTACGGCCTTTCGAGAGACGAACACGGGTGAACTGTGCGTCGTGCTTGAAGCCAGCCGGTTTGAACGACACAGTTGAACGTGGGTGGGCGTCTCCGTTTTTGCGGTAGCCGGGCGGTCGGGCACGGTCATCGCCGTTCCGACGCTTCTCGAACCAGCCGTTGAACGCTTCAGCGAGTTCTTCGAGAACGCGCTGACTGGATTGAGAATGCAAGTCCGTGTAGCGTTCGTGGCTTTTGAGTTCGGTTTTGAGTTCCCCGTCATCGGGAATATCGCCCGTTTCATCCCACTGTTCTTGTGCGTGGTAGCGACCGACGTTCCAGAGTTTTGAGGCGGCCCATCCGAGCTGGTCGAGGTCGTCACGAACCTGTTGCTGGTTCGTGATTGTGGCCTCGAAGGTTCGGACGGTTCGACTCATTTTCTGGCTTTATAACCAGTTATGAACGCTGTTTTGTTAATAGTATCGGTTGGCGTGGAATATCCGGCCTTGCTATCGACAGTGGATGTGGTAGGAGTTGTCGGATTCATCCTGCGCCTAAAGTCGCAGGTATTCTCCTTGAGATTCTATAAGGAGTTCAGCGATATCAAGACACGCTTCGATCGCAGTTTGGAACTCGCGTTCAACGACAGCACGCTGCTCGCGGTCAGCGAGATACGTCTCTCTATCGAGATCTTGTTTACGGGCGAGAACGGTAACGGCCTCGTCGATGTATTCGGCTTTCTCGACGATCCGAGTCTCGGTTTCCGCGTCGATCACACGCGCTCCTCCACCCCTTCAAGAGCCGCATCGAAGCGAGCACGGCGTTGATCGGCTGTCGGCGGTTCAGCTCGGCGTTCGAACGCTGCGAGGAGATGCGTAACTCGCTCGGTGTCACCGACGAGAACGATACAGTCTTCCAACGCCGAGCGCCCGACTTCGGGACGTACCGTTTCGAGATCAACGAGGTCGAAATCATCAGTCCCGAGGGCTTGCGAGAGGGCAACAACGAGTGACAGTCGAGCACGGTACCGGTCGGCGTCGGTAACGTCAGACTCGAACTCGACGGCGATATCGACATCGCTGTGACTGCCAGCGGTTCCCGATGCCAATGAACCGAAGAGGACACCGAGTCGAACCGGCTGATCGGCAAGTACGTCCCGAACAGCATCGGCGACCGGCTCGTCGAGCCCGTTGAAAGTCATACCTAATATAGGAGAGACCCCAATATAAATACAGGGACAAAAGCCATCAAGAGCGACAATCTCGACGATAGCACATGTCACTCCCGCGGTCGGGTCGGTGGCGCGCCGACCGATCCAAGCACCGGATAGTAAAACCACCAGGCCACCATCGCTGTCGCAATCACACCGACCGGAACCGTCCTAGCAGCCCCACGACCGAGGAGGCCCCACCAGACTACAACAGACGTAATCGCTGACAGCGCGAGCAACCCAGCAGTCACGCGGACATCCTCACGCCCAGCGAACACACCCATGGCCGCACTCAGCAACGCGCCACCGTAGAAAACGAGGCCCAGCGGCCACACCTGCAATGACTGCGGGAGCGTCGAAAACCCCTGTGTCGCATTGAGATACGACGGCAGAGGGAGCGCATGCCACGGATTCGTATTGACCAGCCCCCAACTCATCACCGCTGTGAGATCACCGGCACCGTTGAGTTGGAGAACCCACGGAACGACAGCCAGCGTTGCGATGGCGACTAAGCCTAAAGACGATGAATGTCGCATTATCACGCCTCAAAGAGCTGTGTCGCCTGCTGTACGTAGGCGTTACCACCCCAACTTCGAGCGGTCGCGATGCCATCCAGTAGTTCTTCGGCGGTGTCATTCGAAATCAATCCGCGGGCGACAAACGCCTTGAGCAGCCGCGGCGTTGTCACAAGTTGTGTCTCCGACAGAGAGGCATGGATCAACGATAGCTGATTGTACTCGTCACAGTAACAAAACGGTGCATCGAGACGGTTCGCTAGCTGGACGACCGCGTTTTCGCCATCATCAAGCGGGAACGTTGAATCGAGATCGATCGACGCAACCGTGAGACGGGCCTCGTCATCAAGAACAGCACTCGCGGCGGTCGCGTGCTCATCCTCGTACCCCCCAACAGTCTCGAGTTCGTCGATGACCTGCTGTGGAACCGTCACCTCGTAGCTATCCAATAACAACGGCAATAGCTTCTGCCGTGCTGCGGCCGTGCTTGCGATACTCACGAGCCCGGAGGTGTCAGCAACCAGTTTCATTCGTCGATGGCGTCAGCAAGCTCCTCGCTGATCGTGTCATCCGACAGCTGCTGTTTGAGCACCCGAAAATTCTGAGCTGTCTCCATGCCAACAATGGCTTTCGTCTGCTCGAAATCGAGGCGATCCTCGTAGTAGGCGTTTGCAATCGCTTGCTGGATACGCTCCTCATCGCTCGCCTCGGACAAATATGTTCTAAGAGCCTCAACGAGGACATCGGTTCGATTTTTGTCCTCTGCGACCGCAAGTGCGTCGGCCTGTTCGATCAGCCGCTTAGGGGCTCTGAAGTGGACACGAGTACTCGAGCTCATAGACACATATTGTGTACACAAATACCTATGTCTATCGACGATCGACCGAAAAGCGATCCACAATCGTCACCGACTCTTGATGATCCGCAACACGTCCTCGTCGGCCAGTTCGTGGTCGGTTCCGACCTGCTGCTCGTCATGTTTCGCACTCGGGCCGCTGACGCGGGCGAACCGAAAGCGATCCGCAAACTCGCCGCCGAGTTTGGTGAGAGCATCACCGACAGTATCACCCTCTCGCAACACCAGTGGTTCGTCGTAGTCGACGCCGCGGCTGGGTTTGTCCATATAGATCCGAACGAGGCCGAGTTCAGCCCAGACCCGCTCGGTCAAGCCATCAAGGCCTTTCTCCTCTTCGGCACTGATGAAGATACACTCCTCGGGGTCAATGTCGTGTTCCCGAAGATTCTCGTGGACGGTCGGGAGGTACTCCTCATCGATCAGATCGGCTTTGTTGACCGTCACCATCGAGGGAATGTAGACCCGGTTGTCCATCATCCCGTCAACCAGCTCGTCGATCGAAGGGTCGCCACGAACCGTGATCTCGGCGTTGACGTAGCCGTTCTGTCGGAGCACTTCCGTGATCGTATTTTCGTCAAGGCTGACGCTGTCGCTTTTGTTGACCTGAATTCCGTTTTTGTGTCGCTGCCGGATGTGGATGCTCGGTGGCTCCGTATCGAGCCGAATATTGTTGTTGTAGAGTTCCTCACGCAGGCGTTCGTACTGGTCGATCTCAAAGACAGAAAGCATGAACACAGCAAGGTCGGCCGTACGAACGACCGACAGCACCTCTTGGCCACCACCACGACCGTCGGCCGCGCCCTCGATCAGGCCGGGCACATCGAGAATCTGGATGTTCGCGCCGCGATATTTGAGCATCCCGGGATTGACATCCAGCGTGGTAAACTCGTAGGAGCCGGTTTCGCTGTCGGCGTTGGTCAGCGCGTTGATAAGCGTCGATTTGCCGACGCTGGGAAAGCCGACAAGCGCGACGGTCGCGTCGCCGTGTTTCTCGACGGCATAGCCGCCACCGCCGCCGGCGGAGGACTGGTTTTCGAGTTTTTCCTTCTTTTCGGCGAGTTTCGCCTTCAGCCGACCGATATGGGCCTCCGTCGACTTGTTGTACGGGGTTTCGGCGATCTCCTCGCGGATCGATTCGATCTCCTCCTCCAGTCCCATTATCGATCAGTGGACTATCGCCGTCGAAAAGGCTGTTCATTCGGGGAGTCGCGGTCTGGCTCAGCGATCCAACAACCCCAACGACACACGAATCGCATCATCGATATCGGCCAGCTGGCTATCAGTTACACGGCCAAAGTGATCGGTGATCCGGTTCTCGATATCGACTGTCCGGATCTGATCGAGTTGGACATGGGAGTCAACTTCGAGTTCAGCCATCGATCCAGGGAGGTTGATGTGAAACGGGTACTCCGTATGGCCTTTCGAGAGCGGTGCAACAATTGTCGTCGGGCAAAACTTGTTGCCAGTATCGTTTTGAATCACGACGGCTCGACGCGATTTATACAGTTCACTACCCCGGGTATCGTCATCGTCTGGGCCGCCGAGGTCAACGCGGACGATATCCCCACGATGAGGTGTCATCCGTCGGTCGGGTGCTCACCGAGACGATCAGTTGCCTCCCGTGAGGCTGTCGCCCACTGTTCGGCCGTTTCGGCGGCATCCTCAGCGTTGGCCTGATACGCCGCAGCCAATTCGTCGTCACTGGGCCCCATTTTGTCATCGATCGCGGCTTGAACAAGTTGCGAAAGGTTGCGGTCGGTGGTGTCGATCCACGCGGCCTGATCTTCGCGGATTGTAATATTCTTGCGTTCCATACTTGTGTGTATTAGATGTGTATTAAAAACAGTAACGGCGAGTGCGAACGGAAATACTGTGTACAGTCGATAACACGGCGTACGCAAAAGCAACTCAACCACACGAGAGAGCACAAACAACGACTTCGGTATCATTATACGCTGTCCGCCCAACATTCAAATGAGCTGATATGCCGAACCCAACCCGACTGCGTGACAGCACGCAGATCGAACTCCCCTGTCGTTCCCTGGAGGGGATTCAGGATGATCTCGAAGCCGAACACACGGTGACTGTTATCCAACCGGAGGGCCAACCGTGCCGGATCATCGGCAGCCCCATCGAGATCAAAGCCGCCAGCGACTTTCTGAGCCGACACGGTGTGACACTACCGTAGCTCCAACCACCCGCTGTTGCTTCCGAAGCGCGTTTTAGCCTGCACCCACTAACACACCCATGGACGAGACGCCGGGACTCAGCGAGCAGTACCGCAAGGCAAGCCCGTGGCCGCTGTTTATCGCCCTCGGCGTGCCGATCTCCGAGATCGGGCTCGTGTTCAACGTGTTGCCGATTGCCGTTGGCGGATTACTGCTGTTCTGTGGCTGTCTCGCCGGGATGCTCCAAGAAGCCGGTTACATCGAAACACCGTGGCGTGCCCTTGGGGTGATGGCTATCCTACTGGTCAGCCTCGGCGGGGCCATTCTCTATGTCAACCCACGGGTCGGAGCCGACATGACGATGCGGGCCTACGCTGTCTTGGCCAGTGCAGCCGTGCTACTCGCCGGCGTTATCGCCGGCACGCTGCTCGTTCCGAATCGCCGCCAGCCGGCCTAACTCGATCCAAACCGGAAACCTATTTGTGCGTCCTAAGGTATCAGATAGTATGGAAGCCAAGATCTTCGATCGAGAAACGATGCTCGATCTGGTGGTCAACTTCATCCCACTAGGGATTATTCTGTTTTTCATCGCGCTCTTCGTCGTGGTCACACCGTGGGGCTTCAACGTCAGAACCTCCGGCGTGATGCTTGGACTGATGGTCGTCCCATTCGTCGCCCTAGCGATTCTGACGTATATCTCGGCAAAGGCGATCGCCGGCGATGAAAAGACGAAGCCGGTGTACGCTCAAGGGCAGGCCGGGCTTGCGGAAGCCGAACCGAAACATCACGGCGACGGTGACCACACACCCGAGGAAACGGCCAACGCTGTCGACGAGGCTGCCGATGGCGACGATGACGAGGCAGCTGACCACAACGACGGCGACGGTGAAAACGAGACAGCAGACAAGCAGGACAACGACGACACCGCTGACGACGACACTGACGAGTCGACGGCGTAGAGTCTCATCTGACGCTTGTAAACTCGAAGCGCGCCCCGCCATCGAAGCTATCGGTGAGTCCAATCTCCCAGCCGTGGGCTTCGGCGATCTGTTTGACGATCGGAAGGCCAAACCCGGTGCCGTCCTTGCGGGTCGTCTCGCCGGCATCGAAAACGGATTCCCGACGGCCTTCCGGCACCCCACAGCCGTCGTCTTCAACAAAGAAGCTGAAGGTGCCGCTGTCTGGCGCGCGCGTGTTTGTGTACATCACATTTTTCAGGCCAACACGGATCGTGATCGACCCCTCATTGTGATCGATCGCGTTCCGAAAGAGGTTCTCGAAGACGTGAGAGAGCCGGTTTCGGTCGCCGTGAACGGTGAAATCATCGACCACACGGAGTTCAGCGGTGGGGCTTTCGATAACATCCCAGCAGTCGTTGACAAGGTCGGTGATCTCAACGGGCTCGATGTTGTCGACGGATTGCCCCTGCCGGGCAAGCATGAGCGTATCCTCGATGATATCCTCCATTCGATCAAGGGCGTCGACCACGGTATCGAGATGTGGGCTGTCATATTCGGATTGGGCGATCTCAAGCCGACCCTGGGCGACGTTCAGGGGGTTTCGGAGGTCATGCGAGACGATATGGGAAAACTCCTCAAGTCGGTCGATCTGGCGTTTGAGCTCCTGTTCGCGCTGGCTGCGTTCGAGCTCGTAGCCAACCCATTGGGCCAGCGTCTTTACGGTCAGCTTTTGTGCTTCGATCAACTTCGGATCGCGGGGGTCGTTGCCGGCAAAACACAGCGAGCCATACACCTCGCCGTCGACGGTGATCGGCGCGCCCACGTAACACGCCAACCCCATTTCGGTGTACGCTGGAAGTGCTGCGAGCGCGTCGTCGGTGCCGGCGTTGCCGATGGCGACGGGTTCGTTTTCGGCGATCGTCAGTTGGCAGTAGTTGTCGGATAGCGCGGTCGTCTGCCCGACGGCGATGTCGTCGTGCTCCCCGGCGACGGCCAACACCTCGACATCGCTGTTTTCGATCCGGGTCGCATACCCAAACGGGTAGCCGAGTTCAGCGGTGCCGACCGCAAGGGCGCGATTAAGCTTCTCAGAAAAGGAGAGCTCCGATTGGTTCGTAATCGAGTACAGCCGCGAGATCGCTGCCGTCGACTGTCGCCACGGATCCGCGGAGTGATGCTCGCCGCCGACACCGCCCAGCGTCTCGATGCGGGCGGCCAACAGTTCGGCCTCGCTGTCGCCGTCAGTTTTCGGTACGTAGTCGGCCCCGGCAGCCAACACCTGGCTCACAACATCGATATCATCCGGTGAGGCAAAGAGGAGAATCGGGAGCTCCGGATCGCGCTCGCGGATCCGAGAGAGAAAGTCGACGATATCATTCTCAAGCGGTGGTTCAACGACGAGACAGTCCGCATGCTCGGCCTCGTAGGCACGCAGTCCCGCGTCAGCCGTGTCGGCACTGGCGACCGAGAAATCGGTGTCGGCCGCCGCCGGCTCAGCCCCGTTGGTGAGCGTGTCGGGTGGGGCAGCCGGCCCGACATGCAGCACGCGAAGCGTTGACATTGTCGAAAGTATTGAATGATTACTAATAAGCGTGTCTACACGATCGACGCGATGACCGCGACGGTCTCAGTACAGCGTGTCGAGAGCAGCCGTCACGGCATCGGCGGCCGCCCGCACATCGGCGAGGCGAACGTATTCTCGGTCTGCGTGGGCGACCGCGCCCTCGTCGTCGGCCAACACGCCCGGCCCGAAAACGACCGTCGGCGCGGTCGGCGCAAAATGAGAGGCCTCCGTTGCCGCCCCAAAGGCTCGCACGTCGCCGCCGCTGGCGGTCTGGAGCGCGTCGACGATGGCGGCGTCGTTGTCGGTGACAAAGGGATCGGGAAACGGTGTCTCTGGGTCAATGAGGTCAACTGAAACAGTCTGCTCGTCGGGCACCTGTTCGGCGAGATGTGTCGCCAGCGACGACGCGAAGTCTTCGCTTGTTTCCGGCGGGACGCTCCGGCGGTCAACAGTGAGTCGACACGCATCCGGCACGCGGTTTGGCGTGTCGCCACCGGTGACGATCGTCGGGGTGAGTTCCGGGTCGCCAAGGAGCTCGTGGCTGGTGGGAGCAACCACATCGTCGTAACTCGCAAGCCCCGCCAGCACGTGTTTAAGGCCGAAAACGGGATTGTCGTCGGCTGAAACGCTGGCCGCGTGGCCGCCGGCGCCCGACACCGTGATCTCGGCTTCACACTGCCCGCGGGCGGCGATACAGACATCGAGATCGGTCGGCTCGCCGATGATGAAGCCATCGGCCGACAGTCGGTCGGCAAGGGCGGCCGCGCCGAGTTGGGTAGTCTCCTCATCGGGTGTGATCGCCAGCGTGAGTGTGCCCTCGTCGGGGTCGGCTCGTAAAAACGCCGCGAGCAACGCTGCCAGCGGGCCCTTCGCGTCGCAGGCACCTCGCCCGCCGACGGTGTCGCCGTCGCGCTCGTAGGCGATATGCGGAGCGACAGTATCAATGTGGGTGTTAAGCACGAGATGCGGGCTCGCCGGGTCGTCGCGGGTTGTGTCGTCGCCGACAGCGTCACCCGCGCCGCGACTGACGACGACATTGCCGTCATCATCAACACGTGGCGGATGGCCTGCGTCTGTCAGCGTCGCGACGAGAAGGTCGCGCATCTCATCAACGCGCTCGTCGGATGGGGTTTGGACGGCGTTGGCGTGGAAGGCTTCGATATCGAAGCCGGCCGTTGCCGCGGTCACTGTTCGACTCGCGTCACATCGTCGAGCGTTTCACGTCGTCGAACGACGCGGTCATCACCATCGTCAAGCGCGACTTCGGCGGGCCGCGGCTGGGAGTGGAACTGGCTGGCGAGTTCGTAGCCGTAGGAGCCGGCGTTGCCGATCGCAAGGATATCGTTCCGCTCGGGACGTGCAATGGGACGGTCGGTCGCAAACACGTCCGCGCTCGTACAGACCGGCCCACCGACAGTGACGGGGTCGGCCGCGCGGTCGGGCGCGGTGACGTTCCGCATCGGATGGTAGGAGCCGAACATCGCCGGGCGAATCAGCGTGGCGAGGCTGGCGTCGACGCCGACGACGGTCGCTGCCGGGGTCTCCTTGATCGTGTTGACGGTCGTCAGAATGAGCCCCGCATCGGCGACGATATACCGCCCGGGCTCTAATTTGAGTTGCGCGTCGATGTCGCCGACAGCGTCTCTGACCATCTCGCCTGTTTTTACAAGATCAAGCGGCGGTTCGTCCTCGTGGTATGGAACGCCAAACCCGCCGCCAACGTCGACGAACTCGAGGTCGCCGACGCGGCGGGCCATCTCGCCGACGCGTTCGATAGCCTCACAGTGATCTTCGAGATCGTCGGTCAGCACACCGCTGCCAGCGTGGGAGTGGAGGCCGACGAGGTCGAATTCCTCGCGGACGCGCTCGGCGACCGCCGGCACTTGCTCGTAGGGAATCCCGAACTTGGCGTCGTTGCCGGTGGCGACCTTCTCGTGGTGGCCGGTGCCGATTCCGGGGTTGATCCGGATCGCAACGCGGCCGTCGTAGTCGCGTTCGGCGAGCCGATCGAGGGTGTCGGTCGCGCCGATCGTGATCGTCAGGCCCGGCGCGTCGGCGGCGAGATCGACGGCATAGTCGAGATCGTGGGCCGGCGGATTGACCGCGGTGTACTGGAGGGTGTTGGGATCGGCACCGGCCTCGATTGCCCGTTTGATCTCGCCGCCGGCCGCACACTCGATATCGGCACCAACGTCAAGCAGGGCCGAGAGGACAGACTGTCCGGTGTGGGCTTTCGCGGCGTACATGACGTGAGCGTCAGGAAACGCCGACAAAAATCGTTGGTAATTTGCCTGCACGCGGTCGATATCGATAACGTACAGCGGCGTGTCGTGGGTTGCCGCAAGCGACCGAAGCCGCTGGTCGTTCCAGTCAGCCAGCCGGCGGACAGGTGGGGAGTCGGCGAGATCAGGTACAGCCATTACCTACTATGAGGACGGTCAGCGATTCAACTTTACGGTAAAGCGGAGTCCGCTTCTGCTCACGTATTCGCCGTTTGCATGGTCAGCGGAACCTTCGGTTCCACACGATCTCCACGGAACGAGCGGAGAACAAGTAGGGATGGGAGGTGCGCGTTCACATCATTACAAACACTAAGTATAAATATCCACACTACCACATTGAAACTGTGGCAGAAGACTACATTCGTCGGACGGCAATCACTCGTCTTGAAGTCTCAGACGAGCAACAAAACCTCCTCGAAGAGACCATCTCCGAGTGGAAGCGCGGTTGCCAAATTGCCACAGACATGGCGTGGGGTAATTGCAACGCGAAAAGCGACGTACAGCCCCTCGCCTACGACAACGTGCGCGAGCACACCGACCTCGGTAGTCAACACGCGATTCTCGCCACTCACCAAGCTTCACAAGCCATCACCGGCTGTATTGAACGCCGGTTTAAAGGCAAAAAAGTCAGTAAGCCAACTTTCACCGCACCCACGGTGAAGTATGACACCCGAACTATGACCCTGTTTGACGACGATACGGTGTCACTTTCCACCACAGAGAGTCGCGTTCGGTGTCCACTTGCACTCCCTCACGCCGATAATGGATACCAACATCAATACCTTGATTCTGATAAATGGAGCATCACCGAAAGTACGCTCACCGTCCGTGACGGCGACTATTTCTTGCACATCGGCTTCCGCCGAGCTAAAGACGACACCGAGAGAGATACCGCAGAGGACGGAACGGTTCTCGGGGTTGATCTCGGTATCGAAAACCTCGCTGTCACTAGTACCGCTCGGTTTTGCAGCGGGCGGGATTTGACCCACAACCTCCGCGAGTTTGAGAAGGTGCGTGCTGGACTCCAGCAGACAGGAACACGAAGTGCCCACCGAACGCTTGAACAATCAAGTGGACGCGAACTTCGCTACATCCGCGACGTGCTTCACCAAGCGTCGAACGCGATAGTGGACGAAGCACTCAGGTACGAGTGTGATGTGATTGCGTTCGAGGATCTGACTGACATCCGCGACCGAACGGGTGCGTCGTGGGGGCACAAGTGGGCATTCCGAACGCTGTACGAGCAGGTTGAATACAAAGCCGAAGCGGAAGGCATCTCAGTGAAGCAGGTTGGTTCAGCGTATACGTCAACACGGTGCGCCGAGTGTGGATTCACTGCCGACGAGAATCGTACGACCCGAAACAACTTCCGGTGCGTGAAGTGTGAGTCAGAAGCGAACGCCGATTACAATGCGGCGAAGAACATCGGTCTACGGTATGTCCGTCGGGGCCAACAGTCGTCTCGGCGGACGGGCAACAGTCAGCTTGCCCTGAAGTCTGGAACTGTGACGCTAAGTGGTGGATTTACCGCCCACCCTGATAGGTTTGAGGCCGAGTTCACGGACAAGCCCCGTTACCAGACGTCGCAGACCTCTGGTTAGAAGCCAGAACTCTCTGAGTTCTGTCGACACCCTCCACGAGCGAACCCCTCCGGGTGAGCGAAGTAGGGTGGGGCTGTTGATTGCTTTGGTTCGGATACGTCGATTCAAATCGAGTCGTCAACAAACTCCTGTTTCTGCCGAAACGACTCGCGAGATCGGTAGGTATCAACAACCGTGTTGATCGTGGCTGCCAGATCAACCGGTGTATGCTGGTGGTTTCAAACGATGATCAGACCCCCATTATCGGTCTGCGGAGGGAATCAAAATCAGAACAGTTCTGGTCACAATACGAGAGTCTTCAGAATCTCTTGGCCCGATCTCAGCCCTACGTGGAGGCGTTTGCGGGCTCGTAGCTGATCGATGGCTCCTGGTTGGGTTCAACCGGAATACGCTCGATAACCGACCCATCCGAGTCGCTGATCACGATGTAGTAGTCGACGCCGGTCTCGTTCGGTGCAGGCTCGGTGTCGACACCCTCGACCTCCTCCGCATCGCCGGTGGCGATAAACTCACGGACGGCTTCGGTATCGCCGAGTTCGACCGCCTCCTCGGTGCTCGCACTGACGAACACACTCCGGCTGATGTCGGTGTTGTCGATCGGAACCACCTTGCTGTGCCACCAGAGCTGGTCGTTGAGGAACACCGGCACCGGCTCAACAACCTGGAAGTTATCGCCCCATCCGGTCTGGGAGTCCGCGCTGCGGACGATCCCCATCGCCCGCTCGGGGCCGGTCAGGGTCTCTCTATCCGAGCCGAAAAAACGAAACTCGCCGGTGGCAGCATCGATCAGCCAGACCTCGTCGAGCCCCCGGGTGTCACTGCCGTAGGGCTCCATTGTCGTTACGTAGTTCATCTGTTCGCCCTCCAGATCGACCACGAACGGCTGGCTGTTGCCGGTGCCGGCCGGCAACGAGGCAATCTCAACCTCCCCGCGGTGGGCACCGATAGTGGGCAGCTGGTTGACGATTCCGTTACGGTAGCCAAGCGACTCGATGAACTGTCGGCTATTGTAGAGCGGATAGAGTCGCTGGCCGTCGAGGATCTCGCTGTTCTGTGCTTCCTCGGGGGTCAGGTGCTCGATAGTACCATCAGTGCGGAGCAACGCGCCGCCGTCCCAGGTCGGCACGGTATGTGGGATCGGCGTCAGCCGCCACTCGTGGCCCGTCTTCGGATAGTACATGTAGGCCTCGCCGTCGTGGGTGAACTCGACGGCATCGTCATAATACTGCGAGAAGTAGTCGGTCACTCGCAGGTTCCAGTCGGAGCTGCGGTGCAGGAACATCCCCTCGCCGACCGCAAAGTCCTGCTCGTCGAAGGCGGTGATCTGGCGATCCTCCATCCGCGTCATATCGGAGAGCAACACGCCACGCTGGGTGTCCAAGAGCTTGTTGCGAAAGCCATTCGGTTCGATCGCATACGACCACGCCAACGAGCCATCCTCGGCGCGGGCGATATCACTCGGGCCGAGCCGATGCGTCCGGTAGGAGACCGAGCCACGTGTCTGGACATCGGAGACCGCCCGCGGAGCGATCCGCGGATTATCCGGGTTGACCTGTGGTAGTTCCTGAATCTCGGTCGCCTCGCTCATCGTGTCTTGGGCCATCGTGCGTTCGGTCACCATCCCGGCCGGGATGCCGTAGATGAAGCTCACGATCAGCAAGGCGGTAAAGACGACCACGAGCACTCCGAGTTTCTGGTTCGCTGACTCCGGCAGGGCAGCCGAAAGGTCGCCGGAGAACCCCGAAACCGGCGCGGCCGCAAACGGGGGGAGAAACCACAAGACGAGTGCTGCGAGGGTCGTGATACCGATGGTAAGCAGCCCCGAGGGGCTGTAGAGTGCCTGATAGACGAGCCCATGGAAGAGGGGACGAATCGAGTAGAGCACAGCCACCACGAGCAACAGCCCGACTGCGCGAACTGCGAGGTGTCGGGGGAGGTCGACATCGGCAAGCCACGGGTGACCAGCGTCTTCGCTCATACTACGGCGTTCGGTGAGCGGCGTGTTGGGCCTTTCTATTCGGCCGGTCGACACCTCACTCCCGCAGGGCGTCTTCCTGTTGGGTTGCTTCCAGCGTTTCTTCCTCCAGGTCGGTAGCGACGACGGCTGGCTTGTACGCACCACCGTCGAAGAGATCGTGCTCGCTGACAGAGGATTCGACGAACCGGGTGAACGCCCGCCGCTCGGAGGGCAGGTGGCCGTAGATTACCTCGTCGTCGACGAGATCGTAGACCGGAATCCGTGGCGTCAGCAGCGTGTTCTCGCCGACAATCGAGTTTTCGCCGATCTTGAAGCCTGAGGTGACCCGGCAGCCAGCGCCCAGCGAGACGCCATCCTCGATAATCACGGGCGCGCCCTCGACCGGTTCAAGAACGCCGCCGATCAGCGTGTTCGCGCCGAGTTTCACGTTCTCGCCGAGTTGTGCGCACGACCCAACCGTGTCACAGGAGTCGACGAGCGTGCCGTCGCCGACGTACGCGCCGATGTTGACGAAGGAGGGACTCATCATGATGCAATCCTCGCCAAGGTAGGCACCGCGGCGGATCGTCGTTCCGTCGGGCGTGTTTCGGGTGCCACGATCGGCGAGGTCGTCGGTGCGACGCAGCGGGAGCACGTCGTTGTAGCTGACGCCGCCGTACTCTTGGGTTTGGTTGTGTCTGAGGGTGAAATTCAGGAGGATGCCCTCTTTGACCCACGCGTTGGCCTCCCACGAGGTCACGCTGTCGCCGGTTTTCTCGGCGGCGCGCACCTCGCCGGCTTCGAGGGCTTCGAGGAACGCGTCGAGTGTGGCGAGGTCATCGTCGGTCGCGTCGGCGGCGGTGAGGCCGTCGTCGTAGCGGTGCCACAGGTCGGTGATCTCCGATTTGATCGGCATACATCCGCTCTGTCGCTGAGTGGCTTGTATCCGGTGGTTTTCCGCAACACGAACTGAATAGCCGGTTGACAGCCGATATAGCCGCGGTGGGCAGCAGCGGTGAAATCTAGAGAGTCTTCGAACGGACTCCCGACATAGTTTGAAAAACGCTCATAGGTGGTGGTGGCTAATTGCCTCGTGTTCATGATGAGTAGCCCCTCAGTACAACGGTGCCCGTCAGTCGCGGACAAACAGTCCGTGGAGGCGAACAGTGACTGATCGACCACGACGAGATATCATCGCCGCGGCCGGAGCGACTGCTAGTCTCACGCTTGCTGGCTGTCTGGGTGGTAGCGACAGTGGCACCGAAGCCGATGCCGTCGCGCTGGCCGACCACCCGCTCGGCGAAAATCTTAGTGACTGGCCTCACCTCGGTTCAGATCCATTCGATGCACCGGCGACGCTTGTCGTGCTGGACGACCCCTCCTGTTCCCGCTGTGCGGCCTTCCATCAGAACACTATCGCCGACTTAGAATCCGAATACGTCGCACGCGGCGAGCTCGCTATCGCCGTGCGACCGTACCCGGTCGTCTACGCGTGGGGTGAGCCGGCAGCCCACGCCCTGGAGGCGACGCAGTCACGCGACGACGCGGCGTTCTGGAACCTCCTCGATCACTATTTCGCCGAACAGAGTTCCTTCGGAACCGACAACGTATTTGCGAAAACCGAAACATGGCTCGGGGACAACACCGACCTCGACGCGACCGCTATCGTCGACGACGCCCGCTCCGAGGCCTTTGCCGACCGGATCAACGCGACGCTGTCGGCCGGCGAAGAAGCCGGTGCTGGCGACATTACACCAGCGACGTTCGCGTTCGTTGATGGAACGCTGAAAACGTCGTTCAACGGCAGCCAGAGCACAGCGAGTATCACAACCGCACTTGAGCTATGATCACTGAACGGCTTCCGACACGGGGCGAGGATCTCCGACTCATCGGGCGCACGATGCGGCTGGTGCTGTCGATCCCAGCATACGCTGTGTTCGCAGTACTCGCCGCAGCGACCTCGCTGACGCTGTTTAGTCTCTCACAGAACCTCACGCTGACAGCGGATCTGATCGTCGGTGGATCGCTGCCGCTTGCGGATCGTCTCGTGCTCGTCGTCGAACAGTATCCCTTCATCGGGACGAACTACAGCCCGGTCGACGGGGCCGCACTGCTTCTCGTGGTGTCGCTCGTCGGGGCCAACCTCGCGCTTGTCGTGTACCATCTCCGCGAACACGACCTCTCGGCGGCCGGCAGCGGCGGCAGCCTGCTCGGCGTCGCCCTCGGCGTTCTCGGCGCGGGCTGTGCCGCCTGTGGCTCGGCGATCCTGCTGGGCGTGCTCTCGCTGTTCGGTGCCAGCGGGCTCGTCGTCCTGTTGCCGCTGGGCGGCCTCGAACTCTCGCTGTTGGCGGTCGTCGCGCTGCTGCTGTCGACCTACTGGGTCGCCGATGGGATGCGCGGCGGTGAGATACGGGGCTGTCCGATTACAGTTGATTGAGGCCGGCTGGGATAGCGGGCGCTTCAGACTCTCCCCGGGTTACTCGATCCAGAAGGCGTCGATCCGCTCGTCGAGACGATTGAGTACGGTTGCGAGCACATCCTGCCACGCGTCGGGGTGGGTTTCGTCAATACCGGGGGTCGCTGCATCCGGTGGCGGGTGCACGTGCTCGCGGCTGTTGTGATCGTTCGGGTGTCGATCCCAGCGACATTCCCACGAGTCGCCGCTGTGATACTGTTCGGCGTAATGGATGCTGAAATCGTCGGTCTCGAACCACCTGATGCGGAGATACGCGCGGTCGACGCCGCCCGGAAAGTACCCGAGATCGTAGTCGGCGACGACGGCGTTCGGCGCGTATCCGGGCTGTCGTTCGACCCGCTCGAAGCGAGTGCTGCCCCGGAGGCGCGTGGCGATCCGATCGAGTAGCTCCGTATCGATAGGCCCGCGACTCGGCGTATCAGCCGGATCCTCAGACATCGATCGACCGGGCGGTGTCGACGGTGGCCGAGTGGCCGCGACGTGCCGCATCGAGCAGTGCCGCGCGGCGTTCGAGCGTCTCCCACGTCGAGAGCGCCTCCCACGCGGCTTCCGTGGCGGTGGTTTTGCTCGCCTCGACGAGTGACACCTCGTCGGGTGACTCCGCATCGAATCGAGCCCTGTATTCGTCTATCTTCTCGATAGTCTCCGTGAGCATCTCAACGATTTCGGCTTCGGAATAGTTCTCGCGGAGACGGTTGAGACGCCGCCACTCGAAGTAGGCGTCGTTGCGCTCATAGCGAACCGGCCGCCCGTCGTAGCGGCGAACCATTCCCATCTCGGTGAACCATTCGAGGTAGTCCCGCGCCGTCTCGGTGTCGCAGTCGGCCCGGTCGGCGATAGCCGATACCTTCGTCGGTGACCGGATCGCGGTGACGGTATCGAGGAGTCGCTCGCGGGTCGACTCGCCGGTGAGCAACGATCCCGGCGACTCGAACGCATCGAGATCGGGTGGTGACGCCTCGCCGTCGTATGCGTCGTCTGGGATGTCTGTGAGATCCATGCCTGTGGCTCCGTGGGGTCACCTACGACGCGAAGCGATATATACCTACTGTCCACCAAATTATTTCAGCAACAATTATGCGTCGTCGATAACCTCGAAGAAGTCGTACCAGCCAGCCTCCCGTCCCGCGACCCACTCGGCGGCATCCAGCGCCCCCTCGGCGAAAATGCTGCGGTCGCCAGCGCGGTGGGTCAGCGACAGCGTCTCGTTGCTGCCGGCGACCAGCACCTCGTGTTCGCCGGCGATATCGCCGGCGCGGCGCGCGTGGACCCCGATCTCCTCGTCTGATCGCGGTGCCTCGCCCTCGCGGCCATGAACGCGGTCGCCGAGGTCGTCGCGGACACCCTCGATGTCGTCGAGCAGCGTTTTTGCCGTGCCGCTGGGGGCATCACGCTTGGCGTTGTGATGTGTTTCGGTGAGTTCGATATCAGCATCGGGCAGCGCAGCGGTCGCCTCTTGGACGGCGAGCCGGAGGGCGGCGACCCCGCGGGAGAAGTTCGACGCTTTCAGCACCCCCACCGACTCGCTGGCAGTCCTGAGCGCGTCGACCCCCTCGTCGTCGAACCCGGTCGTCCCGGTGACGAGCGCGACGCCGTGGTTGGCACAGGCGTCGGCATAGGTGCGGGCCGATTCTGGGCCGGTAAAATCGACGACGACATCGGGTTCGTACTCCGCGAGGAGTTCTGCGAAGTTGTCGCTGGACTCGATGACGACGCCCGAAATCAGCTCGTCGACTGAACTCCGGTTGACCGCGAACGCAACGTCGATCCCCTCGCGGTCGGTGGCGGCCGCCAGCACCTCTCGACCCATCCGGCCGGCCGCACCCGTGACGGCGATCTCGGTCATTCGGCCGTCGCCTCCGCGTCGACATCAGCGGGATTCGTGAGATCGGTGTCGAGTTCATCAAGCCGCGCTTGGAGCTCCTCGCGGTGTTCCTCGGAGAGTTCAGTCAGCGGCGAGCGGATGCGCTCGGACGCGTAGCCGCGCATCGCCATCGCAGCTTTGACCGGGATCGGGTTGGTCTCGACGAACAGCTGGCGGACGAGCGGCCCGAGTTCGTGATGGATCGCGCGGGCAAACGCGTAGTCGCCCTCCAAGGCCGCGCCGACCATCGCACAGGCGCGTTCCGGTTCGACGTTGGCGACGACGCTGATCGCACCATCCCCGCCCGCGGCGAGAATCGGCAGTGTCATCCCGTCGTCGCCGGAGAGCACGGCAAACTCTTTGCCGCGCGTGCGCTCGATGACCTCAGAGATGCGGTTGAGGTCACCTGAGGCGGCTTTGTAGCCCGCGATATTGGGGTGGTCGGCGAGGTCGACGGCCGTGTCGACAGCGATGTTGCGGCCCGTCCGGCTCGGGACGTTGTAGATAATCTGCGGGAGATCAACCGTGTCGGCGATCTCCGCGTAGTGGTTGTACATCCCCTGCGGTTCGGGTTTGTTGTAGTACGGCGAGATGAGCAACAGCGCGTCGGCCCCGGCGTCGGCGGCCTGTCGGGAGAGGTCAAGGGCTTCAGCCGTGTTGTTTGAGCCGGTGCCCGCGATGACGGGCACGTCCTCAACGGCGTCGACGACGGCTTCGATGGCCTCGACGTGTTCGGCATGGCTCAGCGTCGCCGACTCGCCGGTCGAGCCCATTGGGACGAGGCCATCGACGCCCGCTTTTTCAAGCCGTTGGGCGTCCCCGCGGAGCGTTTCTGTGTCGATCTCGTTGTCCGCTGTAAAGGGGGTCACCATCGCCGGGAAGACCCCGCTGAAGTCGATTTGTGTCATGATTGTGGTGGATAGGTGGGTCGTATGATTTAGAGACTGTACGAGGTGGGTAAAAAGGCCCGAAACGGGGTGCCACGCCCGCAACGAGCGATCAGATGGCGCGCTGCTTCGGACGGGCGGGTCGCACTGCTATCGATGGACGGCCGATCGGGATGACAGCAGTGTGATTCACACCGAGATGTGTGTCGTAACTGAACTTAGTCGTTGTGTCTCCGATCCCGGCAGCGAGAAACACCGGACAGAGGGCTCATGAAAGCCAACTCACCCGCTTGCCCGCTCGTTTCCAAACATCGCCGCCAGCAGCCGGCTCTCGCTGTCGACGACGACCGATGATCTGATACAACCGCCGGCCATGCGGTTGGTATGGAACACGCGACCGACGACCTCGCTGCGGTCGCCGCCGAGGCCGCGACGACTGGGGGCGAGTACCTCCGAGAGGCGTTCAGAAACGGATCGGTCGACGGCGAGTTCACCGGTACGGATGTTAAGGCCGCCGCCGATCGCGAATCGGAGACCCGGATCCAAGCGGCGATCGACGCCCACTACCCCGACCACGCGTTTCACGGCGAGGAAGCGGGCCACATCGGCAACAGCGATTACTGTTGGGTCGTTGACCCACTCGACGGCACCAACAACTTCGCCAGCGGCTACCCGAAGTTCGCCACCGCCGTTGCGGCACTCCACAATGAGACGCCGGTGGCAGCCGCGATCTACGAACCCCTGACCGAGGATTTGTATCTCGCCAAGCGCGACGCCGGAGCAACGCTCAACGGCGAGCCGTTGTCGGCAACCACGTCGCTCCCGCTGGAATACGGGACGGTCGCGCTCGTCGTCGGCCTCTCGGTCGTGACCGATCCTGACGGACTCACCCAGATACGGGCACTCGAAGCAGCCCTCCGCGGGCAGTGCAAGCGTGTCGTGACCACCTGGGCCCCCTGTGTCGACTGGGGCCTGCTCGCCCGCGGATCGATTGAAGCGCTTGTCTGTGTCCAACCAGACATCTACGAACAACACGCCGGGGGCCTGCTGGCCGCCGAAAGCGACATCATCGCCGACGACACAGTCAGCGAAACTGGTCGCTATGTAGGGAGCCCGGATGGTGCGGTGACCGCGGTACTGCGAGCGGTTGTCGACGACGTGCTCACGCTCGAAAGCGACAGCATCGACGACCAGCGTGAGTCTTAGAAGAACCACAACGCCGTTAGAAACGGTTTAGTACGATCAAGACAACCGAACAGGTATGCCGAGTCGTCGTGCGTTTCTTGCTGCGGTCGGTGGCATCGCCACACTCGCCGGGTGTACCGCTGGGCGCAACCAACCGGCGTCAACACCGTCCAACGAAACGACAGACCAGTCGACGGCAGGCGACGAGCAACACAGCGTCGACCCGAGACGCGGGCCAACCGGGACGGTGCGGCAGTTCTACCGCGCGCTGCTCGCCGAGAACGTCGACGCGCTCAACGGGGTAATCATCCACCCCGAGTCGCCAACCTACCCGGTGGAGCCTGAGTATGTCCCACCAGCGGCGTTCAGCGAATTTGAGGACGTACAGATCGCCAACGTCGAAGAGGTCTCAGTCCAGGATCTGGTTGTCCAGCGGCTCGGGAACCCGACACAGTTGGGCGACTGGAAGGAGGCGATGGCGGCTGATAGCGCACAGTACGTTCACACGACGTTCTACGTCAAAAAGCCGGACGAAGAGCGAGCATACGAGGCCAATACGGTCGATTACACCGTCGAAGACGATGGGTGGTACGTGCGCTACGACGCCAGCAAAGCAACCCACGGACAAGCAGGTTCCTGATCCTCAACATATCGATCCATGGACGGATGGCTTCCTGAGACAGCGGGCAGATGATATTGGCACTTATACGCCCGCCACCCATATCTATACTCATGTATACTGGGCGTCGCCGACAGGAGGGCTGGTGATGAACGCGCTCAACTCACGGATCCGGATCATCTGGGTGCTTCGCTCGCTGGTCGGCGCACTCATCCTCGGCGGTGCCGCCACCGGGATCACCGTCTACCGCTCGGCGTCGCTGTCGATTCCCGCCGGCCTCACCGCGCTGTTTGTCAGTCTCGGCGTCGTCCACGCAATCTTGCGGTATCGGAACTGGCGGTATGTCGTCAACGATGACGCCCTCTATCTCGAGCGGGGCGTTTTCACACAGGTTCGTACTGAGGTACCTCTTGTCAGAATCCAACACGTCGACTCCCGGCGGTCGGCCTTCGAGCGGCTCGTCGGCCTCGCCAGCACCGTCGTCTACACCGCCGGCTCCCGTGGGGCGGATGTGACGATTCCAGGGTTAACACCCGACGACGCAAGCGATCTTCGGGAGCGACTCAAGGGGTTGGCCATCGACGCCGACGGGGAGGATGCGGTGTGAAGTTAGCCCCGCTGTCGGTGCCGTATCGGGCCCTCCAGAAGGCCAGCCGGCTGGCGATCACGCTTGTTTTTGTTGGCTCTGTCGGCACCGAAGTCGGCTTTAGTAGCGCGTTGGTGGCCGCCGGGATCGGTGGTGCCATCGCGCTGGCCCTCGCCTATGAGTTCGCCTACTACCGCCGGTATCAGTACACCTTTACCGACGATACCTTCGATATCGAATCCGGCGTCCTGAATCGTCGAGAACGGGAGATCCCCTACGGCCGGGTACAGAACGTCGACATCAGCCGAAACGTCATTCAGCGGCTACTCGGGCTGTCGGCGATCAACCTCGAAACCGCCGGCGGCGGCTCGACGGAGGCGGCGATCAGATACGTAACCGCTGATGCGGCGACAACGATCCAAGATGAGCTCCGCCGACGGAAGCGCGGGGATGACCAACGTCGGCGAACAGGGGCCGAAGCAGCCGACAGTGCCGAAAGAGACAGCACTGACGGTGACAGCGAAGCGACCGACAGCGCGACGACGCGAGAGGTCGACGAACCCAACGAGGAGTTGCTGTTTGAGATCTCGCCGAGCGAGCTGGCGCTGGCCGGGATCCTTTCGTTTGATCCACGCGTCCCGGGGCTGTTGTTTGCGGTGTTTACCGGGTTGATTCCGTTTGTCTCGCCGGTCGTTCCCGAACCGGCGGCCGTCGCAACCACCGGGCTCGACCCGACGCTCGTGTTGTTCGTCATGGGTGTGGTGTTGCTCGTCGGGTTGGTCGTTCTCTCGTGGGTCGTCGGCGCGATCTCGGCGGTCGTCAACTACTGGGGGTTCCGACTGACGCGGTCGGAAACCGAGCTTCGGTATGAGCGGGGGCTGCTTCAGCGATACAGCGGGACGATCCCCTTCGAGAAGATCCAGACGGTGACGATCAGCGACAACCCCCTGAAGCGGCGGGCAGGGTACGCAACGCTGGCGGTCGAAACCGCCGGCTACGCACCGGGACAGGCGAACGACCGCGGCAGCGAGGCCGCCGTGCCGATCGCCGGTCACGATCGGATCCGGCGGTTGGCCGCGGAGATCGACGGCTGTGAGACAGGCGGGTTTAATCAGCCGCCAAAGCGAATCCGGCGGCGGTACTTGGCGCGGTATCTCATCGCACTGGCTGGGGTGACAGGGCTGCTGTATGCGGCCAGCGTGAGCGTTACACGGCTGGCCGCCCTTCCGTGGTATCTCCCACTTGTGGGTGTACTCTTCGCGCCGATCGCCGCTCACTACAAATGGCTCCATCGCGGCTACCGGCGGGGAACCAACCACCTTGTCACCCGAAACGGCGTCTGGAACCGCGAAACAAAACGGGTTCCCTATCACCGGCTACAGACTGTCATCGACAGCCGCACGCTGTTCCAACGCCGGTGGCGCGTCGCCACCGTCATCGGCGATACAGCAGGCTCGCTGTCGGTGCTCGGCGACGACGCCGCCGCTGTCGACATCGAGGTCGATGACGCCGTCACCCTCCGATCGGAGCTTCGGGATCGCCTGCGAGCGTCGCTGGCTGATCGGCGACGCCGGCGGACAGACAGATCGGCGGCGACACGAGACACGGGGGCAACCGGGGATGATACGTCAAGAGAGGAGTCAGTCGAGACAACAACTGCCGAAACCGAGAGATCAACAGCCGATACCAAACAGGACGACAGACGACGGTGATGTGGACAGTTAGCTTCGAGCGTCGTCGATCACGGCCCGGAACTCCGTGGCAGTCTCCGTGATGCTCTCAAAGTCGCCGCGTTCGGCGGCCTCGTAATCGACGAGCGCGCCGCCCGCGCCGACGCATTCCGCGCCGGCCTCGATGTAGTCGCCGGCGTTATCAGGGCTAACGCCGCCGGTCGGCATCAGCGGGATCTGGTCGAGTGGGCCCTTGATCGCGCCGAGATGCGCCGGGCCAAGCGAGGAAGCCGGAAACACCTTCAGCAGATCCGCGCCGGCCTCATACCCTGTGATCGCCTCGGTCGGCGTCATGATCCCAGGCGCGACAAGCGTCCCATAGCGGTTGCAGGTGTCGATCACATCCGCATGCAAGCTTGGGCTGACGACGAACTCCGCGCCACCGAGCATAACGGTGCGGGCGGTTTCGCTGTCGAGAACGGTGCCGACGCCGATAGCGATCTCCTCGTCGCCGAAGGAGGCGTCAAGTTCGGCGACCATGTCGGCGATGCCCGGCGTGTCGGCGGTGAGTTCGATCCCGCGGACGCCGCCGGCGAGGAGTGCGTCGGTGATCTCGATCAGCGTGTCGGCGTCAACCCCGCGGAGGACAGCGACGACACCGCTGTCCCGGAGCTGTTGGAACACGTCGTGTTTGGTGCGCATGGTTGGTGTAGCGTCACCCACGGTAGTAAAAACCGGGTTCACGGCGAGAGGCGATCGGCTGGGAAAATCACGCTCGACCGAACCCCCTGACAGATATCAGCCCTGATAGTTTGAAGCATATCTTTAACAGTGATCCCTATCTTCAACGGGGTAGAGCCTGTGTTTACCGGCCGTACACAGGCCCCGTGTATCACGACAGAGTGCAAGGGTGTCACCAATCGCGCGCTCTTGTCGTCGCTTTTGCTTTCCAAGGTGGGGATGAGCGACAGCTAATGAGTACACAATCCCGCTGCTATCGAAGCCACAAACTCGGCGATAAATCGGGATCAATACGCAATAATTGTGTATAACGGCGTTAGATTGATTACTATTGCTTCGAGTTGACAACCCGTATGAACAGTAGAGTCGGCGGAGTGGGGGCCGCCAGCGACGGACGTACCAGCCAGCTAACTACCATATCTACAATGCGACGGGTCGACCAATGATGAAGAAACCGATCGACTCAGCGTCGTTTAGCGGTACCGAATCGGCAGTACTCGAAGCCGCGCTACGGGATCCGGCGGCGACAAACGCCGAGATCGCCGAGCAAACCGACACGCGGGTTGCTCTCGTCCGGGATATCCGCGACGAGTACGAGGATCAGGTCGAACTCCCGGACGACGCTGCTGACGGGGGCGACACGGTTGATGTCGATGTCGACACCGCGGATCTCAGCGACCCACAGCTCGCGGTGCTGGAAGCGGCCGCCCGCGACCCATCGGCGACAAACGCCGACATCGCCGAGGAAACCGACAACCGAGTCACCTTCGTCCGTGATACCCGCACCGAGTACGAAGAGCAGGTCGATGTCGGTGTTGAACCGGTCGACGACGAAGACGATGAGGCCACAGACAGCAGCGACGAGGTCGAGCTCAGCGACCGCCAACAGGAGATCCTCGCGCTTGCCGAGGAGGATCCTGCGTTGACCAACGCTGAGATCGCCGAACAGACCGACGCGCGGGTCACACTCGTTCGAGATACCCGTAGTGAACACGCCGACGGCGGCTTTGAATTCGGCGGCGAAACAGCCGACGACAACGGGTCGGCCGACAGCGATGATGGATCGGCCAGCAGCGACCTCCAAGAGCAGATCCAGCAGGTCGCCGCCGACAACCCCGAGTGGACGTACGGCGAGATCGCCGAGACGGTCGGCGCACGCGTCCCGCTCGTTCGGGATACGCTTGCCGACTACGACTACAGCAGCGGCGGCGGGATCGAAACCGCCGACGACGGCGAGTTGCCGCCCGGCGTCGACGCAAGTATGTTGTCCGATACCGAGCAGGCGATCCTCGAACTCGCCCAAGAGGATCCCGAGTTGACCAACGCCGAGATCGCCGCGAAAACCGGCACTCACGTGGCGATCGTCCGGGACACTCGGGTCGAACACGAGCCCGGTAAATCGGCCGACTACGGTGGCCAAGGCACCATCGAGGAGGACGACGAGGATGACGACGATGCCGGGACAGTCAGTGCCAGCGCGGATGACGACAGGGAGTGGGAGCCCGGCGAGCCAAGCGATCGCCAGACCGAAATCCTCCGGCTCGCCTTCGAAGATCCCGAGTTGACCAACGCCGAGATCGCCGCCGAAACAGGGGCTCGAATCCCGATCGTCAGAGACACCCGCGACGATTACGCCGATCTCGAGCGCTCGGATCTCGACGACGAGACCGGCGAGAAGACGGCTGAGTCGTCGGTCGACACCGCCCCCGGCGAGCCGACGGCCGTCCAGGAGTTGATTCTGGATGCCGTCGCCGAGAATCCGGATGCAACCAACGCCGAGGTCGCCGCCGACCTCGACGTGCGAGTCACACTTGTTCGAGACACACGACAAACCTACGACGCCGACGACGCAGGCGGTAGCGACAGCGCACGCGAGACTGACACTGATACAGCCGACGCGGCTGCTGACAGTGCAGCCGAGACAGCCGCCGAACCCGAGGCCGGCGTCTCGATGGGGCGACTCGTTGCCCTGGCGATACTGGTGATCCTAATTATCGTCGTCGTACTCAGCTTCAACTGACGACGGTCGGGTGGCTATTTTGCGGTCGCAGTTGGATCAGTTGCGGTCAGTGTAACAGCTGAAACTGGGTGAGATCGATCAGTCAGTTCGCGGGATCGCATACGCACCGGCGACGAAGAACCCAACCGCTAGCACCGCGACCACAGCCAGTTCACGCCCATATGGTGCCTCGATGGCCGGCCCGTAGGTGAGTGCGCGAACGCCGCGGGCGAAGTAGGTCAGCGGCGAGAGGTCGACAAGCGGCGCAAACCAGCCGGGGAGGAGTTCGAGCGTGACAAAGGTATCCGACAGAAAAAGCAGGGGAAACGCGATCGTGTTGCTGGCGGCGATAACGCCGTCCTGCGTCGAGGAGAGTCGCCCGAGGATCGCCCCGAAGCCACAAAACAACACGACCGCACCCACAATAAACGGCCCCAACAGTGCGAGCCGGGGAGTGATCGGTACCGCAGCACCGGTTAAGACGACGACCAACCCAAGGATCAACAGACTTGCGAGGCCGATGATGGCGACGTTGACGAGCGTGTGGGCGAGCAGCCACTCGCCGCGCCCCAGCGGTGTCGTCGCCAGCTTTTCGAATCGGTTGTCGTCGCGGTGGCGGGCGATCTCACTGCCGACGCGGGACAGCGGGGTGAACAACACCACCGTCGCCAGATAGCCCGGGATGTAGTAGGCTGCCGGCTCGGCGAACAGCCCGCCGCCGGTTGGTTGGGTGCGGACAAGCGCGCCGAAGATCACGACCAGAAGGACAGGGAAAAAGAAGGTAAAGAAGACTGCCGTCCGACGGCGGAGAAAGGAGTGCCACGCGGCGACGGCCTCCGCACGAATCCGCCGGAGGCGACTCATTGTGCACCCTCCTGTCGGGATTCAGTTCCGGTCGGTGAAGGCGTGTCTGGTGGTGTGGCGACCGCGGTGCTGTCAGCGTCGCCGGCGGCGAAGGCCTCGCCGGTCAACTGGAGATACACATCGTCTAAGCTGGGCTCACTCCAGGCCAACGAGCCATACTCGATGCCGGCTGTCGACAGCACCGCGGCCGCATCGCCGATCTCAACCGGTGAGACGCCGTCGACGACGACCTCAGTCGATCCCGGGGTGGCCGCAAAGTCGGCGTCGGTGAGTGCGTCGACAGCGGCCGCCGCTTGGTCGGTGTCGATAACGAGTTGGCTCTCGCCGCCGTGTGAGTCGATCAACTCGGCTGGCGTTCCGACGGCGACCAACCGACCGTCCTGCAGGAGCCCAACCCGATCAGCAAGTCGCTGAATCTCCGTCATCGAGTGACTTGTGAGGACGATCGTGGTACCGCCGTCGGCCAGTTCCTCCAGCAGCGACCACAGCGATTGGCGGCCGGCGGGGTCGATGCCGGTCGTCGGCTCATCAAGAAAGAGGAGGTCGGGGTCGTTGACCAGCGCGATCCCAACGCAGACCCGTCGTTGCTGGCCACCGGAAAGCGTCTCATACCAGCTGTCGGCGGCCGCAGCCATCCCGACGGCCGAAAGCACGTCGTCTGTGTCGCGAGCCGTCGCATAGAGCCCGCCGTAGTAGTCGATCAGTTCACGGGCGGTCAGCCGAGCGGGAGGCGAAAACGACTGTGGGAGCAGTCCGACCCGATCGGCGTCGACCGCGGTTGGGGCCTCGCCGTGGACGGTGATCTCGCCGTCGACCGGCGTCGTGCCGGTAAGCGCGCGGACGAGCGTTGTTTTCCCCGCGCCGTTGGGGCCGATCAGCCCGAAGACCTCGCTGTCGGCGACCGAGAGATCGACATCGTCGACGGCGACCGTCTCGCCGTAGCGTTTGCTGACACCGGCGGCGACAACAGCCTCGTTCATATCCGCACTCGGCGCGGTTTCGGCCTAAGGATTCCGTTTCACCGCTCCCGAGTTGTCGAGCCCAAGAGCTAAGATGGGGGAGTCACAAATATATGCGTATGGCCGGGGGGCTATGGGGGAGTAGTGGCAACGCCTGTCGCGGTGACAGGGGCTACCTATCGACGGTTGCACTCGTCATGATGTTCGTCATCTGTGTGGCGATCAGTCTGACAACAGGAATGGCTGTCTTCTTATAACAGTTTTATCGCCGTGGGTGGATGCGCTTTTGACGCGATAGAATCACCTGCCTGCACGGACTATCGGCAACTCGGTGCGACAGGAACGCGCGTCTCGGAACTCTGTTTTGGGACGTGGCGGTTTGGTCGCCGAACCAACGGGGTGCTGGAAACCGACGAGGACGGCATGCGGTGGGGTCACTGAGCGACGTGGCGACCACGAGCGGTTAGCGACCAGCGACGTGCGGGCGAACGCGGCGAACGATATCGTCGACATCGAAGTCGTCGTCGGCCTTGTCGAAGACGACCTCGCCGTCGACACGGACGATGAACACGCCGTGGTCGCCCATCACCAGAGAGATCCGATTGAGGTGGTCGGCGAACTGCCGGCAGATCGCTTCCTCAACCGCGAGTGCGCGATCGAGAAACCCACACGGAACACAGTATTCGATTTCAATTGTCGACATACAGCCCATAGCCCCGGCACCCCGAAAAACAGTCCGCTAATGCGTAGTGCGCCAGACCGTGCGTGAATTGCGTTAGTCGCTTTCGTGGATCCCACGGAACGCCTCCCGCAGCTCGTCGTCGGGGAACTGATCGAGAATCTCGTTCATCGCGGCTTCCAGCTCGTCGATCCGCCCTTCGAGTTCGTCGAATCGCTCGTCGTCGATCTCGGTCGGCGAGAACTCCGCGGTCAGCGTGGCGTATTTTTTGCGTGTTTCATAATACTCGGAGACCAGCTCCTCGTAGTCGTCGATGAGGAACGCCTGTTCGACCGCGGTCAACAGCTCCTCCTTGGAGACGGGTTTGGTGAGATAGCCTGCCAGCGGCATGTCGATGATGTCGAGATCCGGGTCGACAGCGGTAACCATGATCACCTGACAGTCGGATTCCCAGTCGTCGATATGGTCGAGGAGCTCGTCACCCGACATCCCTGGCATCCGGCGGTCAAGCAAGACGAGATCGATATCCGAGGTAAGTTCAACCAACGCCTCGCCGCCGGTGAACGCCACCCGCGCCTCGTAGTCATCCTGCAGATGATGGGCATGCAGTGCAGCGAGGGATTGTTCGTCCTCGACGATGAGGATCGTTCGCTCACGCTCGGAATCCATTGTCGGTGCTTTAACAGCACCCATAAAAACTATTTCGCACACGAAACGATCGGTGCCGCTTATCACCAAGCGCGCCCGCCTCCCGCGTCACCGCAACCGGCCTACCAGAGTTACGCCGACCGCCGTCGCTGCAGCCACGGCACCACAGTTGGCCGCCAATACAGCAGCCCCGCCGTCACCAGAAACACGGCCGTCGACAGCCCGTAGGAAACCTGCAGCGCCGAGGTGACAAGCAAGGAGCCACCGCCTGTGATCGCTGAGATGAGCGAGGCGAGAATCGGCCACGAACAGGAGACACACGAAAACAGCCCGATCAGCCCGGCGGCCGCCGAGCCAGCAGCGTCGATGACTGTCACGTAGACTAGATACGCGAGCGCGGCGTAGCCAACGAGATAGTTCGGCATCAGCGTAACCGTCACCTGCTGGCCGCTGTACAGCAGCGCCGGGCCATACCCCGGCGGCAACGGCGCGATCCGCAGCCCGGTCGCCGCCTCGCCGACACCGACCGTAATGAGGCCGCCAGCGACGGCCAACAGCGCGAAGTAACCGCCACCGATCGCCAGCGCGCGGCGACGAACCCGAGTGGCCGCCGTCGCCGCTGGCCGGCTGTTGAGAACGACCCACACGCTCACGTTGATCCAGATGGCAGCGTACACGATCAGGCGGAATGAGGCAAAGCTCGCGGTCGTTAACAGCACGTAGAGAACGGCAGCCAGCAGTTGGCTATTCAGAAACAACGCCCAGTAGAGCCGGCGACCGGTCGGCACGGGGATCGAGAGCCCGCCGGTCGTCGTAGCCATCGGCTACAACACCAACCCCTCAACGACGATAGCGAGCAGGACGGTGCCAAGATAGGCATTCGAGGCGTGGAACGACCGGAACGCCGCCGCCTCGGTCTGCTCGTAGTGCAGGCGGATGACAAACCAGAGGAATAACGCGCCGAAGCCGACGGCGACAGCAACGTAGATCCAGCCAAGCACGTCAGCAGCGGCCAGCGCCGCACCGGCGACCAGTGTCGCCCCGAGATACCACAGGATGTGTCGCCGTGTTGCAGTTTCACCGTAGACAACCGGCAGCATCGGGAACCCGCCGCGCTCGTAGTCGTCCTTGTAGGCCAAGGCGAGACTGTAGAAGTGCGCTGGCGTCCAACAGAAGATGAACGCCGCAAGCAGGAGGCCACCAACGCCGATCGAACCGGTGACCGCCGCCCAGCCGATCAACGCCGGCAGCGCGCCGGCCGCGCCGCCGAGGACGGTGTTTTGGACGGTGTTTGGTTTCAGGATCAGCGTGTAGATCACGCTGTAAAACAGAATGGCGACAACGCCGAGGGCAGCCGTCAACAGATTCACCGTCGCAAAGAGGGCGATCGACAGCGTCGTCAACGCCAGCCCGAACGTGACAGCGTTGCGGAGCGGTACCAGATCCGTCGCCAGCGGGCGGTCGCTGGTGCGGGCCATCCGTCGATCCACGTCGCGTTCGAGAATATGGTTGAACGTCCCCGAGGCACCGATCGATAGCGCGCCGCCACCGAGAGTCGCCCCGACCGTGTAGGGCGTCAGCCCCGGGCCGCCGGCCAAGGCCATCGCCGCCGCCGCAACAAGACACAGCAGCCACATCAACCGCGGCTTCATGAGCCGAAAGTACGCAAACAGCGTCGCTTTCGTCCGCTCGATCCGGTCGGTCGGGATCGGTGGACGACTCTCAGGATCGAGCGGCTCGGATGGCTCCAGTGGCCCCTCAGGCACATCGTCTGGGTCGCCGGTTTCGGCCTCCAGCCACCACGTGAGGGCAGCCAACAGGCCACCGAAAATTGTCACGCCAGCCAGCAGGTGGATCGCCGAGAGGCGGTCGGTACCGCCGGTCGTTGCTACAACCGCGCCCAGTCCAGCCTGGGCTGGATAGGCGACGATCGCAACAGCAACCGCGAGTTTGACGCGGCGGGCGGCCTCGGTGCGGATGACCGCCACCGCTGACGCGAGAACACCAACCCCGACGACGACGGCGACAAGCCGGTGACCGAAGGCAACCCAGCCGTCGAAGGTCGTTGGCAGCGACCAGCCGGAGCCACAGGCTGGCCAGGCCGTACAGGCTGCGGCGGCGTCGGTCAACGCCGTCGCCACGCCGACAACAAGGAGCAGATACACGCCCATCGTTGTCGCCGCCAAGAGGAGCGGCACCCGATCCGGAAGGCGAACGCTGAAACTCACTGTACGGCGATTAGGCATCGACGTATATATGCGTCCGGATTCTCGCTATTCAGCATTTTAATTACGGGCCGATACGGTGGAGTCAGCAGGTATTTACACACGCCAGTCCAACAGCGAACAAGCATGAACGCAAGGCGTCTCGTGGCGGTCTCGGCGGTCGCAGCAGTGTTGGCGACACTGTTTGCCGACCCGGTCGCCGCCCAATCGACCTCGGCGGAGTTGATCTATGGGCTCAACGAACAGCTCCTGATCGTTGCGATCCCGATCACGCTGTTAGTCGAAGGGATCCTGCTGTATGCTGTTATCAAGTTCAAGGGCAACGACGAGCCAAAGCCGACCCAGGAGAACCGACGGCTTGAGATCACGTGGACAGTTGCCACAGCCGTCATCCTCCTGTTTGTCGGTGTTGCCTCCTACGGCGTGATGGCCGACGAAAACGTCGAGTTCACCGGCGGCGAAGAGGAGGTTGCCCCCGAGGAGAATGATGTGCTGATTCAGGCGCAAGCCTACCAGTGGGGCTGGGATATGAGTTACCCGAACCAGAATATGACAGTTAGCGGGGCCGGCTCAGGGCCAACGGTCGTCATCCCAGCCGATCAGGATGTGTATGTCAACGTGAGTTCCCGGGATGTGATCCATGGCTTCCACGTGCCAGAACTGGGGATGAAATCCGACGCCATCCCGGATCAGACCAACTACATCAAAACAAATGTCAGCGAAACTGGCACATACCAAGGATACTGTAGTGAATACTGCGGGGTCGCCCACTCACAGATGTACTTCACAGTTGAGGTCGTCGACCAAGCCGAGTACGAGGCGTGGCTTGACGAACAACAGGCGAGCTAACGACCGGCACCGTCAACGCTGACCGACGTGATCTGTACAGAGCGACGTTGTTGGTGACCGAAGACGAACCATACAGATACTATCTTTCTGCGATAGCGATTCCGACATCGTCGATCCCACCGACAAACACATCGACAGAACGTAGCTTGCAGTTACACTGCAGCGAGATTACTCAGTGCTATCGTTAGCGCAGAAATCCTCATACCGACGATTACAGAATCGATGACCGACCGCTCAGACCAGCATCTCCTCTTCGGCTTCCAGTAGCTCGTGGTAGCGGTTGCGGATCGTCACCTCGGAGATGTCGGCGACCTCCGAAACCGCGGCTTGGGTTGTCTTTTCGTTCGTCAGGAGCGCGGCCGCATACACCGCGGCGGCAGCCAGCCCGACCGGCGATTTCCCGCTGTGGACGCCCTGCTCTTTGGCGTTTTTCAACAGCTGTTTTGCGCGCATTTCGGACTCCTCTGAGAGCTCCAGCGAGGAGGCAAACCGCGGGACGTACTGCTCAGGATCGGCTGGTCGCACCTCAAGTGAGAGCTCGCGGACGACGTAGCGGTAGGTGCGGGCGATCTCACTTTTTTCAACTCGCGATACGTCGGCGATCTCATCGAGGCTCCGGGGAACGCCGGCCATCCGAGCGGCGGCGTACACACATGAAGTGGAGACGCCCTCGATCGAGCGCCCCGGCAACAGATCCTCATCGAGTGCGCGGCGGTAGATGACCGACGCCGTTTCACGGACATTGTCGGGGAGGCCGACCGCCGACGCCATCCGGTCGATCTCGCCGAGGGCCTGTTTGAGATTGCGCTCCTTGCTGTCGCGGGTGCGGAACCGCTCGTTCCATTTGCGGAGCCGCTGCATCTTCTGGCGTTGTCGCGCCCCGAGCGAGCGGCCGTAGGCGTCCTTGTTCCGCCAGTCGATATTGGTCGACAGGCCCTTGTCGTGCATCGTGTTCGTCGTCGGCGCGCCGACACGGGACTTCTGGTCTTTTTCGGCACTATCGAAGGCCCGCCACTCGGGGCCGCGGTCGACAGAGTCTTCGGTGATTACGAGCCCGCAGTCGTCACAGACGGTTTCACCGTGTTCGTCGTCGGTGATGACGTTGCCGCTGCATTCGGGACACTGTAGGCCGGCGTGTTCCTCTTCGGTTTCGGTTGTCGACTCGGTACCACGCTGCCGCTCTCTGGAGGGCGATCGGTCGGTCGTCTTGGTAAAGGTTTGATCACTCATTGTCTAAGGGCCCCCTACGAGATGACGAACGGGGGAGCTATCGTTTCCTACACAACGACAGACCAATACTTAAGCAGTGTGGTATTGTTTTGCGACAGCACCGCTACCGGCCGAATTTGGGTGAATGACCCTGATAGTTTGGTGGTAGAAACACAAGATGAGTCCGACGGGTGTCAGCGGCTCACAAAGCGAGCATGTTTTGAAACCACCACTCCCAACGAGGGTATGGAACAGCCGCGGATCGTCTCGCTGGCACCGAGCGCGACGGCCACGCTCACAGCCCTCGGCGTCGCCGACCGAGTTGTCGGTGTCACCACCCACTGCGAGCTCGATCGACCAACAGTCGGCGGCTGGCTGAACCCAGACTACGAGATGGTCGCCGACCTCGACCCGGATCTCGTCTGCACCAGCGACGACCTCCAAGGCGAGATCCGCGATGGGCTCCAGAAACGCGGCTATCGCGTCCACCACCACGAGCCAAGCCGGCTCGATGCGGTGCTGGCGGGGTTCAAATCGCTGGCCGCGGCTGCCGGTGTCGACGACGCTGGCAAGCAGTTGGTGGCTGACTGTCGACAGCGACTCGATGCTGTTGCCGAAACCGTCGGTGGCGGCGACGACCCGGTCGTCTACTGCGAGGAGTGGTCAGACCCGCCGATGGCCGCCGGCAACTGGGTGCCCGATGCGGTCGACGCCGCGGGTGGTCACTACCCCTTCGTCGATCCGGGTGATCGCTCACAGGAAGTCGGTCAGGAAACCGTCGTCGATGCCGACCCTGACCACGCTGTGTTGCATATCTGTGGCACCGGCGACAACGTGTCAGCTGATCGACTGCGAGAGCGCGGCTGGTCGCTGGATGCTGAAGTCCACGTTGTCGACGACTCGCTGCTGAATCAGCCGAGCCCCAAACTGATCGATGGGATCGAACTGCTCGCTGTGCGATTATATCCCGAGTGCGTCTGACACAGTCTACCGAACGCCGAGATAACCACCCGCTTCGGTGGCGACCTGCTCAGTCACTGTATCGATGAGGCGGCCTTCTGCTCGGTCGATAGCAGCGTGCCGGATCGAGACGACCGTCCACGGATTGACGTAGCTGGCTCTGGGGAGGCCGCCAGTGGCGAAATCATGGTCAGTGAGCCGCACCGCAGCCTCACGCTGGGTCGTCGTGATCGCTGCGTAGAGGGCTTCCTCAGCACTGAATGGATGGCTATCGTCGCTCAGACAAACGTAGGGACGGTAGTCGGCGTCGCCAAACAGATCTGGGCCTTTCAGTACGACGCCACGCTCGTAACTCATGGTTACTCCTCGCGGTAGTAGTCGTCAGTCGTTGACGCCGAACTCGCCTGTGTCTGGGCCGCGTAGGAGGCAAGCCGGTCGTCCTCGCCGAGAGCCCAGTACCGACCGCGATGGCGAACAAGCCCGCGGTCGTCCAGCCGGGACAACACCGCGCCGACGCTGCCGCGTTTGATCCCCGTCGCCTCGTGAATCTCCGTCTGCGTAAACGCCTGTTCGCTGTTCGTCGCAAGGAAGCGAAGAACCTGATGCGGTTGGGTGCCGTCCTGTATGTCGAGTACGTCCGTGGGCTTCTCATCAAACTGATCGATGCTGATCGGCATGTATAATAGAATGTAAGATATCGTAATAAATCTGCGGGCGAACCGTCGCTCGCAATATAACGCAAAATCAAAACAGTCAGCGGCGACCCGCGCTACTCGGTCTCTTTTTCGGTGATGAGTTCCTCGTCGTCAACGTCAGTTTCCTCGAGATCCGGCTCCGGGATATCCGGCTCGTCAACATCGGCTTCACCGCCGGCGATGTCGGCCTCGCCGGATTTGATCTGTTCGGCCTCCTGTTCGAGCTGTTCGATATCCATCTCGGCGGCCTGATCGATCTCGCCTAGGATCTCGTCGATGTCGTCGAGGCCGAGCATCTTGCGTGTCTCGGCGTCGAACTCCTTGCCTTCGAGGCCTTCAGTTTCCTGAACGTCGCTGCCGGTGAGCGTCTTGCCGTAGCGACCGACCAGCGAAGTGAGCTCCTGCGGCAGGATGAACGTCGAGGACTCGCCTTGGCCGATGCGTTCGAGACTCTCCATCCCGCGTTCGATGATCGCGCGTTCACCCATCGACTCGGCGGATTTCGCACGCAGGACGGTTGAGATCGCATCACCCTGTGCTTCGAGGATCTGGCTTTGCTTCTCACCTTGTGCGCGGATGATGTCGCTCTGTTTGTCACCCTCGGCGGTTTCGACCGCGCTGCGGCGTTCACCTTGGGCTTCGAGGATCATCGCCCGGCGGCGACGCTCGGCGGAGGTCTGTTGTTCCATCGCCTGCTGGACATCCTTCGATGGGTTGACCTCTCGCACCTCGACGCTCTCGACACGAATCCCCCACTCGTCGGTGGGTTCGTCGAGTTCTTTGCGGATCTTCGAGTTGATCTCTTGGCGTTTGTTGAGCGTGTCGTCAAGCTCCATATCGCCCAGCACAGCCCGCAGCGTCGTCTGAGCGAGGTTGGAGACAGCCTTTTTGTAGTTGTCCACTTCGAGGAACGCCTTCTTGGCATCCATGACCTTGATATACACGACGGCGTCGGCGGTGACCGGCGAGTTGTCACGGGTGATCGCCTCCTGTCGCGGCACGTCCAGTGTTTGGGTACGCATATCGAAGGCGTAGGTGCGGGAGACGAACGGCGGAATGAGATTAAAGCCCGGTTCAAGCAGCTTCCGGTACTCGCCGAAGACCGTGAGCGCCTCCTTCTCGTAGGCGTCGACGATCTCGACGGTCTGCCAGATCGTCACAGCGACGACTGTCAGGAACAACAGCCCGACGGCGAGCGTCGTCAACCCCAACTGGAGGACAAGTGGATCCATAACATGATGTTAGGTTGAGACCCCAATAAGGGTTGGCTTCGCAGGGCTCTGGGGAGATTATCGCTCAGTGTCGGTCTCTGTGGCAGCCGTGCTGTCGGCGTGTTCAGCCGCAAACGCCGCCGCGGCAGACTCATCCTGCACACCCTCCTCGCGGCCGGCAGCCAACTGCCGGTCAATGTCGTCCTCGATGGTTTCGAGTGATTCAACCGTGACGACGTTGCCGCCGCCGGGATCAATCACCATCACATCAGCACCCTCAGGGATTGCGCCGTCCATCGACCGCGCCGAGTAAAACGGGTTGAAGCCGCCGCCCTGGAGTTTGACCTCACCGCCGGTCGGCGTTACCCGTTCGGTCACCCGGCCGGTCATTCCCTGCAGCGTCTCGGAGTCACTCGTCTGGGCTTGGCCCTTCCCGCCGTAGAGATCGAACTCATGGTAGACGTAGAAGGCGAGAATCCCGAACAACAGCACGAACAGGCCGAGCGCAAACGGGCCGAGAAACGGGAACAGCAGCCCGACGAGCCCTGCACCGAGAAGCCCGATACCGACGACAACGAAGTTCGCACCCGGCGCGAGAGCTTCCGCCAGCGAGAGCAACAGTCCGGCGGTCACCAGCAGTAACGGCACCGCCTCCGGGCTAATAAACTCCGTGAGCAACACGACCATACACGTCATACGTGTTCAACGGATATAATCCTTGAATGTGGAGGCTACCAGTACACACACCCAAAAGGGGCGATAACAGTCTCACAGGCCGGTGACAACGACGCCGAGCGTCAACAGCACCCCAAGCACAACGAAACTGGCATGCTCCAGTGAGATCGATTCGGGCTCGATGACGGTGTCGTCGGGATCGTCCGCAGCATCAGGGCCGACAGCATCAATTGAAAATCGCCACTCGCTATCGCCGTCGGCTTGGGTATCAACATCGCTGTCGGCGGAATCGGCCATACTATGAGAATGGGTGGGAGAATAATAACCCTTGTCTCAGCGGTGACAGCACCGGTGGGGTGGTCGGCGGTATTAGCGTGGTGTCGACTGCAGCACGTCGCCGTCGAAGACGATTCCGCGTTCGGCGTCGATGCTGACCGTCTCGCCGTCGGCGATCGAGTCCGGAACGGTGGCGTCGCTGAGCATCGGAATCCCCAGCTCACGGGCGACGACGGCTGGATAGCCGGTAAGCCCACCGCCGTTGTCGATGATGCCGGCGATCTGTGTGACATCGCCGGTAAACTCACCGTCGAAATCAGCCGCAAGCGAGAGGATCGCACCCTCGGGGAGGGTCGAAAGGTCGCCGTCGGTGATCCGTGTCAGCGACCCCGACGCCCGGCCACCGGTGACAGATTTGCCGCTGGCGACCTTCTCAGCGGCGATATGGACTTTCAGCATGTTGGTTGTGTTCGCGCCGTCGACCTCCGAGAACAGCCCGGAGATGGCGACAACGGTCTCACCACTTTTCGCCGCCCCAGCACTGATCGCCGCCTGGACGCTGCTCTCGAGGATGGTGTCGGCGTCCGCTTCGTACTGGTGATACTGCGGGGTGACACCCCAGACCAAGGCGAGTTGGCGGCGCACCCGGTCGTTCGGCGTGGTGGCGACAACAGGTACCGGCGGCCGAAACTTTGCGGCCTTGCGGGCGGTGTAGCCGGATTCGCTGGCGGCGACGATGGCGGCCGCACCGATATCACGGGCGAGATAGCGGGCCGACCGCGCCAGCGGCTCGGTACGGGAACGATCGCTGGCGGCGGGAACGCGTTGTTCGACGGTTTCGGCGTACTCGTCGGTCGATTCGACGCGGCTGACGATGTTGGCCATCGTCTCGACGACTTGAACCGGATGGTCGCCGACGGCGGTTTCCCCGGAGAGCATGACCGCGTCAGTGCCGTCAAGCACGGCGTTGGCAACGTCGGAGGCCTCCGCCCGTGTTGGCCGCCGGTTACCGATCATCGAGTCCAACATCTCGGTTGCCGTGATGACCGGCACACCGTTGTCGACGCACTGCTTGATGATCCGCTTTTGGATCATCGGGATATCTTCGAGCGGACACTCAACCCCAAGATCGCCGCGGGCGACCATGACACCGTCGGCCGCGCTGATGATCGAATCGAGGTTCTCGACCGCGCCAGCGCGTTCGATCTTGGCAACGACAGGGATATTTGCCCCAAGCTCTTCGAGCTTGTCGGCGATGGCATACACGTCCTCGCCGTCGCGGACGAAGCTCGCGGCGACAAAGTCGGCCTCCTTGTCGGCGGCGAGTTTGAGCTCCTGTTTGTCACCGGGGGTGATGAGATTGATATCGAGGTCGACACCCGGGATGTTGACACCCTTTCGGCTTTGAAGCTTGCCGCCGTTGGCGATCTCGGCGGTGACTTCCTCGCCGTCGACATCGGTGACGGTGGCTTCGATCCGGCCGTCGTCAAGCAGGATCCGATCACCGTCGCCGACACCTTTGATCGACACCGAGAGGCCGACCCGCTCGGGGGTCGCGGTATCGCCCGGCGCGAAGACAACCTCAGAACCCGATTCAAGCTCGACGTGGCCGTCGATCTCGGCGGTTCGCACCTCCGGCCCTTTGAGGTCAACCATCAGCGCGAGCGAGCGGTCGCCCTCGGCGTCGACCTCCCGGACGCGGTCGATAACGGTCGCTCGGTGCTCCGTCGACCCGTGGCTCGCGTTGAGCCGGGCGACGGACATTCCCGCCTCGTTCAGCGCACGAATGGTCTCCGTGTCGCTGGAGGCTGGCCCGAGCGTACAGACGATTTTCGCGTTTCGCATGGCTTGGCGTACGACAGGCAACTTAAAAAAGCCCCACGATCCGCCTGTCAGCGACACCTGCCGACAACGGTGTGGCCGGTCGTAACTCAGCCGACCAGTGACCCATCGAGTGCGTCGTCAAGTTCGTCGGTTAGCTCCGGGCCCTCGAAGGGTTTTGTCACGTAGCCGTCCGCGCCGGCTTTTGCGGCCGCTCGCATCTTCTCGGTCTGGGAGACGCTGGTGACCATCACAACTGTCGTCGACGGCGAGCGGTCTTTGATCGCCGAGAGTGCCTCGATCCCGTTGAGCTTCGGCATCATGATATCCATCGTCACCAGATCCGGCTCGGTTTCAGCAAAGACCTTGATCGCCTCACGACCGTTTTCGGCGGTGCCAACGATCTCAACATGGTCATCGATCGCCTCGGAGACGACCGTCCGCTGAAACGCGGAGTCATCAACGACGACTGCTCGGGGTGGCATACCCGCTGTATGTGCGACGAGCGTATAATAGTTAATCTCGGCTACCGCGGCGGTGATACTGATACAATCACTGTTCGACCGGATAAAAATCGTCGCATGCAGTTTCAGCGTCAACAACAAAACTGGTAGCTTCAAGGGTCTCCCGGCGCCACCGGTAGGCAGATGAAGGTGTTTGCATCCCGGGCGGATCGATGGCGGACGCTCCTGCTTGTCGTCGCCATCTGTGCCGCGTTTGTCGGCCTCTACGTTGGTGCCCGCCGATATGCTCCCTTCGTGTTCAACGCCCAAGCACTCCGGACGTGGATCGCCGGGTTCGGGGTTTTCGCGCCGTTGGTGTTTGTGTTCCTGCAGGCCGCCCAGGTTGTCCTCGCGCCGATCCCCGGACAGGTCGTCGCCCTTGTCGCCGGCTACCTCTTTGGGCCGGTGTATGGAACAGTCTACAGCCTAACAGGGGTGCTCATCGGCAGCGCGGTCGCCTTCAGCCTCGCCAAGCGGTACGGCCGGTCGTTCGTTGAGGGTGTTATCGCCGATGACGTGATCGACCGCTTCGACGCCTTTGTTGAGCGGGTCGGTGCCCCTGGCCTGTTCGCGTTCGTTATCATCCCTGGATTGCCTGATGATGCGATCTGCTTCCTGAGCGGGCTGACAACCTGGCGACTCCGCACGTTTCTTGGGGTTATCGCGATCGGGCGGCTCCCAGCGTACGTCATCACCGTCTATGCGGGCGGTGAGTTCGCCAGCGGACGGTTCATCGAAGGGATCGCACTTGTCGGGCTCATCATCACGGCCTCGGCGGTCGGCTACTACAAACAGGATGCCGTGCGTGATCTGGTAACACGACTGGAGCCACGACTGCCGTTTTGAGTAGCCATCTCAGCCCCATGTCCATTTCGCATCAAGAACGTACCGATACAGCCCGCTGATGAGGATGGCGACAGCGTTGCCGACGAGATACAACAGCCCAAGCCACTCAACAAGCGCGTAGAGGATGGCCAACTGCAGCGGGATCGCCGTCCCCCGGACGACGTTCGTTTTCAGCAACCCGACGAGGTAGTCGACACGGCCGGTGTTCTGGGATGCCTGAAACGTCCACGCGTTGTTGAGAATATACGAGAGAATGATCGTGATCTCGATAGCGATCGTCGCCCCCACCAGATAGTTTAGCCCAGCAAGATCGACAAAGAGCCACAGCAACGCCATCTGGATGCCGGCAGTGAACGCGCCGACGGCGACAAATCGCCTGAGCTGGACGGCCAGCGGACCATACAGGAGGGATCGAAGAAACGACCGAAGCACCTATCTGTACCCCAGCGCGGCGAGTCGTGTTTCGAGTTCCTCGTCGACAGCGTCGTCGCCAGCGGTATCGTTGTCGGCTGCGGCCGATAGCATGGCGGCGTGTTCGGCGGCGATCTCGCTGAATCGATCATGGGCCTGCTGAGCGTCGGCTGACAATCCACCCTGTTTGGCGCATAGCTCATCCTGCTGGGTCGGATCCTGCTGGCGGTCATAAAGCTCAATCGCACCGGTTTCGGTGTTCTCGGTGTAGAGCCACTGCTCATCGCGGACGCTGACAAGGAGGTCGCCGTCGGCAAGCGATCGTGGGATCGGCTGGGTGGTGACCTCCTCACCGCGAACCGCAACCGAGACGATCGGCGTGTCGGTCGGAGCCGCCCCCTCCCGAACGGTTGCTACCAACGACTCGCCGGTCCACACCTCAGGGGCGTCAACCCCGAAGCAGTCGGCGATCGTCGGCGGAAGCGCGTCCAACCCGACAGGCTGGTCGATTCGGCGGGCGTCGCTGCCGGGGAGGTCGACGATGAGTGGCACGCGTATCAGTTCGTCGTAGAGCTTCGGATAGTGGGCGAGATGGCCGTGTTCCTGAAACTCCTCGCCGTGGTCGCCGGCAACGATAACGGCAGTGTCGTCGTCGTGGCCGGTCGCCGACAGTGTCTCCAACAGGCGGCCGATGCTGGCGTCGACTTGGGTGACGGCAGCCTGGTATAGCATCCGGAGGTCAGCAAGCGTCTGTGGGCCGACCTCTAAGCCGAACGCGGTGCGGGCGTGGGCTCGCAGCATGCGATGGGTACCAACCGTGTCGTCGGAGACCGCACGGATGTATCGGGGGGCGGGGACGTACGGCGTGTGGGGATCCATGTAGTGGATCCAGAGAAAAAACGGCTGGTCGTCGTCCTCGCGGGCCTCGATGAACTCAGTTGCGCCCTGCTCGATATCGAACATCCGGGAGGTATCGAGGAAAGGACGGTCGTCGGCGTCGCCGCTGAGCCACGATTTGACGCGACGGATCGGCGAGGTCGCCAACTGCACCCACGCCTCAAGTGTCGGGTGGGTCGCAAGATACCGGCTGTAGATACTCGATCCGACGCTGGCGACAAAGGGCTCGAACGCATCGAACCCATCGTCGTACCCCCAATGGGAGGTCAGAAAGCCATTGGCGGCGTTGAAGCCGCCGGTGGCGACCCCGCTGTCGGCGAGAACGCGCGGCAGCGTCGGCGAGCTGTCGACGCCGATTCGGCCGGTGTCAGCGAACACCGGCCGTGAGGCAAGCATCGCGGGAAACGAAAACGGCGTCCAGTTGCCGGTCGCAAACGCGTTCTCGAAGACCGTCCCCCGGTCGGCCAGCGACGCCAGCGTGGGCGTCTGACCGGCCTCGCTGTATGGGCTGATGGCGTCTGCGCGCAGCGAATCAACTGTGATAAGGACGGTGTTCGACACGTCGGTATCGGAATCCATGGGAAGACAGCGGCTATATAGCTGTCAGACGGGCCACCGCTATGAAAAGCCTGCTATTGTGTCGCTGTCGCCGGACTGTTACTGGATTCGCGTGCCGACGGCGGCGTCGCCGTGAGTCGTCAGCAGGTCGGCCTCCTCGCCGGCGGCCAGCAGCATCCCGTTGGATTCGACGCCAAACAACTCGGCTTTTTCGAGGTTGGCGACGATGATGACGCGGGTGCCTGGCAGTGAATCGAGATCATGCAGCTGTTTGATGCCCGCAACGAGTTGGCGTTCCTCGAGGCCGATATCGACCTGGAGCGTGGCGAGTTTGTCGGCGTCTTCGACGCCCTCGGCGTCGATGATCTCGCCGACGCGAATGTCGAGCTCCTGGAAGTCCTCGAAGCTGATTCGCTCCTCGGTGAGGGTTTCGAGGCTGGCGGCCTGTGTGTCGGTGTCGTCGGTCGTATCGTCAGTCATGGTCTCGTCAGTGTCGTCTACGTCGGCCGCGTCGGCCTCCGGTTCATCGTCGGTTGCGTCGGCAACCCGCTGGTCGAGTTTTTCATTGAGCTCTTCGACGCGCTCGGCTTCGATCTTCTCGAACAGTTCGTCGGGTTCGTCGAACTCGCCCTGCGGAGCTGCGCTGGCATCGTCGACCGTCGCATCGGCAACAGTGCCGTCCTCCCCGAGTTGGCTCCAGAGCCGGTCGCAGGTCTCGGGGGCAGCCGGCTGGAAGAGCACGGCCAGCGCCTTCGAGAGTTGGACGCAGTCGTAGATGACCTGTTCGGCCTGTTCGGGATCGTCGTCGGTGAGCTTCCAGGGCTCGTTGCGCTGGATGTACTCGTTGCCGAACCCCGCGAGGTCGATGGCGGCGTTGCCGGCCTTTCGGATCGAGTAGTCGTTGATAGCGCTCTCGAAGTCAGCGACAGCCTCGCTGATTCGATCGTCGACCGCCTCGGAGACGGTCGCATCAGGCGCGCCGCCGTAGTTGCGGGCGGCAAACAGCAGCGATCGGTAAACGAAGTTGCCGAGTGTCCCCACCAGTTCGGTGTTGACGCGGTCGCGGAACTTCTCCCATGAGAAGTCAACGTCCTGCTGGAAGCCGCCGTTGGTGGCGAGGTAGTAGCGCAACAGATCGGGATGGAACCCCTCATCGAGATACTCGTCGGCCCAAACCGCGCGGTCGCGGCTCGTTGAGAAGCCCTTACCGCCGAGTGTGACGAAGCCGGAGGCCATGATCGCCCGGGGCTCGACGTAGCCCGCGCCGTTGAGCATCGCCGGCCAGAAGATGGCGTGGTGTTGGATGATGTCGCGGCCGATCACATGGACGATCTCACCGTCTTCCTTCCAGGGCTGTTCCCAATCGTAGACATCGCTACCGACGCGGTCGGTGTACTGTTTGGTCGAGGAGATGTACTCGATCGGTGCGTCAACCCAGACGTAGAGCACGAGGTCGTCGGCATCGTCGTCGTCAGCGTCGGCTGCGTCGTCAGGGTAGTCGATCCCCCAATCGAGATCACGGGTGATACACCAGTCCTGCAGGCCGGATTCGATCCACTCCCGCGGCTGGTTTTGGGCGTTTGATGTGCCGTCCAATCGGTCAAGGAAGTCGGTGAGATAGTCTTCGAACTCTGAGACCTCGAAGAACTTGTGGGTGCGTTCGTGGTACTCGGCGGGATTGCCGGTGATCGAGGAGACGGGATCTTCGATCTCGCCGGGTTCGAGATGGCGCTGGCAGCCGTCGTCACACTCGTCGCCGCGGGCCGTCTCGCCGCAGTACGGACAGGTGCCCTCGACGTAGCGATCCGGGAGGTGTTGATCCTCGATTGGATCGTAGGCGACCATGATCTCCTTTTCGTAGATATGGCCCGCCGCGGCGAGATCGCGGACGATCTCCTGGGTGAGTTCGGTGTTCGTCTCGTCGTGGGTGTGGCCGTAGTTGTCGAACCCGATGTCGAACTGCGGGAACGTCTGCTTGTAGGTTTCATGCCACTCCAAGGCGAATTCCTCGGGGGAGACACCCTCCTTGTCGGCGTTGACGGCGACCGGCGTCCCGTGCATGTCCGAGCCGCAGACGAAGGCGGTCTCTTGGCCGAGCGTTTCAAGTGCGCGAGCGTACACGTCGCCGCCGACGTACGTTCGCAGATGGCCGACGTGCAGGTCGCCGTTGGCATAGGGCAGCCCACAGGTCACCACCGCGGGACGGTCGGTTGGGAACTCGTCGTGACTCATTGGCTATTCGTTGGTGATGGGAGCCTAAAAGCCGCTGATTCGTCGGCGTCATGAGTGAGGATCCGCTCGTCAACCACGCAACCCTTCCGCTGCGATCCGGTCGATCACGTCGCGCTGCTGGCGGCGAAGCGTATCGCGCTGGTCGTCGAACGCCGCTTCGATAGCCGTTTTGAACTGCTCGAAGGCGTGTTTGTCGCCACACACGAACGTCCCGTTGACGGTATCATAGGCGACACCGAGCGGCAGCGTTTCGATATCCGAGAGATCGATGAACGGGGCGTCGGCTTGCTGGGGATCGCCCGACAAAAACAGCGTTTGTCGAATCGCTCGCCCGCCGAGAGGTCGTCGGCGAACTTGACGGCGACATCGAGATCGGACGCGGGCGTCGCCTCGCCCGCAGGCCGAGAACCGAAGACGGCGACGAACTCGACAGCCGGATCGGCACAGACCGACGTGTCGAGAACGGCATCTACCTGTGAGTCTTCGGCTCCCGATTCCATAGATGAATTGACGCCGTTTCGTCACAAAAGAATTCCGCCGCCAAGGTAGTATTCACATCGAGACGAGTTCAACAGTGCCGGTCGATCCACTCGCACCACGCCTGAAACTCCGCCGCGCCGCACTGGTCAGCAATCGAGTGGAGCGTCCCGATCCGGACCTCGTCGTGCATCGGCACGTCGACGAGGCGAACCTCGCCGGTGTCCTCGTTCTCGTATCGAAGCCGGACGTGGCTCCCGTGCCGTTGTTGGGGAACGTAGCCGAAGTCGGTCAGCACGCCGATTATCTCACGGCCCGAAAACGTCGTTCGAACCATCGATCACTGCATGAACTCAGGAAGTTCGTCGTGGTCTTCACGCGCTGCCGCGACCTCGTCGGGATCGATTCCCAACGCTTCGAGAAACGCGTCCTCGTCGTCGATCCGCTCGCCCTCGCCGTTTTCGAGGGCCAGCACCTCCGCGAGCTGCGACAGTGCTTCGGCCCGCGTCTCGCCGCCACGAGCCAGTCCGGTTTCCGTATCCCGCGCCGTGATCGATCCGTCCGGCTCACGGGTGAACTCTACCCCACCGGATTTCTCGGAACCGTCTTTCGTCGTGCTGGCCATTGGTGACGATTCCTACGGACGAACGCCGAATAAGCGTTCGGGCGGAAATGTCGATGCTGCTGGCCGTTGCATCCGCCAAGAGAAGAGTCACGTCAGCAACCTACGCACGAACGCGATCCAGATCAGCGAGGAACGCCTCCAGCGACGCCCGACGCACGTGGGGCATACAGACGATCCGGAGGTCGCCGTCGGCGGTACGGGCGATCCGCCACTCCTCGTCGCGCAACGCTTCAAACGTCGCCGGTGACAGCGACGCCGTCACCAGCGGGAGCGTCGGTTCAGCGACATCGATCCCGCGATCAGCAAACTCCTCGGCCAGAAAGTCGGCGTTGGCCTGCTGGTCGCGGTACTGCTGGCGGTAGCCCGCCGGCCAGAGTTCGTCCATCGCGGCGACCGCGCCGGCGACGCCAGCGCCGCTACGGGTACCGGTGAGTGTGGCCTGCGATGTCGTCTCCAGATACGGCGTGTCGACAGCAAGGGCGTCGACTGTCTCGCGCTCGCGGGCGAGCAGGCCACCGGCCGGCACCGGGGCCTGCCCGAACTTGTGGGGGTCGATCGCCATTGAGTCGATAGGTGCGTCAGCGAACGACCACTCATAGTCGGTAAATGGCAGTATAAAGCCGCCCCAGGAGGCGTCAACGTGCATGTTCGCGTCAGCGTCGTGAGCGAGCTCGGTCATCGCGGGGATCGGATCGACACGGCCGTACTCGGTTGAGCCGGCGACGCCGATCACTAACTGCGTTTCGTCGTCGACGGCCGCCGAGACCGCGTCGAGGTCGGCACGGTAGTCGTCGTCAACGGGGACAGTGCGAAGCTCCACACCAAGCATTTCGGCTGCTTTGGTCACGCTGAAATGGACGCTCGTCGGGGCGACAATGTTCGGCATGCCGCTGCCAGCCGTATCTGTGCCGTCGGCGAGATTGCGGGCGGCGTGAACGGCCTGAATGTTGGCCTCGGTGCCGCCGCTGGCGATGTAGCCAAAGGCGGTGTCAAGGCCGGCGATGTCGCCTAACTGATCGATAGCGTCCGCTTCGAGGTCGGCGACTGTCTGATATGTCGCGGGGTCGCCGGGGTTTGTCGCCAAGAACTCGACGGCAGCCTCGTGGGCACGAGGATGCGGCTTGGTACACATCGAGGAGAGTACCCGGTCGAAGTCCTGTGGTTGTCGCTGCCGTACGCGCTGCATTACCATCTTATAACGGCGAAAGAGGTTTAGCCGTTGTGTTCGATCCGGTAGTTCAGGATCATCCATACAGTTCCACAGTAATAGAATCAGACTTCGATGATCTCGTCGTCGTCAGCGGGCGGAACGGTGAGTGTCCCATCAAGCGCGACAGCGGCCTCGCCGCCGACCCGAACCTCCTTGCGACCGCGGTCGTTGACGCCCACATCGACTCTGACGATCCCGCCGCGATCGACGAAATGACCCTGTTCGAATCTGAGCTCGTCCGGCAACTCGTCGAAGGCCTCGTACGCGTCAAGATACGCGCCGCAGGCCCCGCTTGCGGTACCCGTAACGGGGTCTTCGTCGACGCCAGCACCGGGGGCGAACATTCGGGCGTGCAGCGTCGATTCCGCGTCGAGGGTGTCGAACGTGAAGGCGTAGATCCCGGTCGCGTCGTGCTCGTCGGTGAGCGCTTCGATCGCCTCCAGATCCGGCTGGACGCCGCTGAGCCCTTCGAGGAAATTGACCGGGACGATGAGAAACGGCAGGCCGGTCGTCGCCCGCGCGATCGGCAGGTCGGCACCGACATCCTTGAGCCTCGCGGCGTCGATCCTGAGCGCGTCGGCCACCCGATCGTAGTCGACCGCGACGGTCTCGACTTCAGGGCGGGATTGAGTCATCCAGACGATACCATCGTCTTGGAGTTCGATATCGAGGATGCCGACGTTCGTCGCCAACGTGTGGGTGCCGGGCTCGATGGCCCCATCGGCCGCCAACAGCGCGTGACTGGCGATCGTCGCATGCCCACAGAGGTCGACCTCTTGGGTCGGCGTGAAATACCGTATCCGGCGGTCGGCGTCGTCGGTCGTTGAGAGAAAGGCAGTTTCGCTTGCGCCCAACTCGCGGGCGATCGCTTGCATCTGTGTCGCCGAGAGCCCATCAGCCTCGGGGACGACCCCCGCGGCGTTGCCGGCGAGGGGATCGTCGGTGAAGGCATCGACGAGCAGCGTGCGGCGCGTGTCCATATCCACCCTACGGAACCAACGGGTTCAAACCCCGGGTTCCAGCCGGCGAACGGTTACCAACACTCCCGGTGGACGGCGTCGCCGTCGTCAGGCAACACCGGGCCAGCAACAACGACCGGGTCGCTGCCGCGCTCGAAGACCGTCGGCGACGGACAGACCATGTCGGCGTCCCGGAGTTCGCCGAGCCGTTCGGCACTCGTTGCATAGACGACCGCGCGCACGCCAGCGTGATACAGCCCGCCGGCACACATCGGACAGGGCTCGGTTGAGGTGTACAACACGAGATCGGTAGGCTCGTCGAACTCGGCGGCCGCCCGGCGAGCGAGCGTGAGTTCTGGATGTTCAGCCACGTCGTTTTCGGTGACAACGGCGTTTCTCGCTTCGGCGACAAGGGTGTCAGCTTCGACGAGGACTGAGCCAAACGGCTCGTCGCCGCGGTCGGCCGCCTCGCGGGCCAGCGTCAGCGCGCGGCGGAGATGGCTCTCGTGATCGAAGTCGGCGAACGGTGGCCCTGGGGTCGTCGCATCGAGATCAGTTGGATCGGCAACGCGGATGACAGACATACCCAAAGAGACGGCGACGACGACAATAGACGTTTGGGAACCGCTGAACACCGCTGTGGGCTCACGAGGCTTTTATGTACCATGGCGGTCGACGCCGAGATACGATGAGCGGCCCCCCAGCGGACTTCGATTGTACGATCACGAACTGGGAGTACATCTACGGGCTGTGTCGAGACGTAAGTACCGCGGTGAAGGCCGCCGACTTTGAGCCGGATGTCGTCGTCGCCCTCGCCCGCGGCGGCTGGTTCGCCGGCCGGTGCCTCTGTGATTTCCTCGGGCTCGACGATCTGACAAGCCTGAAGATGGAACACTACGTCGGCGCGGCTGAGACGGGCGCGGACGCGGAGATCCGCTACCCGCTGCCGGACGGCAGCGTCGCCGACAAGGATGTGCTCATCATCGACGACATCGCCGACACCGGCGGCTCGATCAGCCGCGCCAACGAGTATGTGACCGACCGCGATGTCGGCGAGGTACGCACCGCAACCCTCCAGCTGCTGGATACCAGCGAGTTTGAACCCGATTTCGTCGGCGAACGCCTCGCCGAGTGGACGTGGGTCGTCTACCCCTGGAACTTCATCGAGGATATGGTCGATCTGATCAGCGGCGTGATGGCCGACGCCGGCGGCGAGACGTTTTCGCGGGAGGCGATCCGGGCGGAACTCGCCGCCGTCCACGGGATCGATAGAATCGAAATGGAGATCGCCCAGCCTGACCGTCTCGATGAGGTACTCGACGAGATGAATCGCCGCGAGGTCATCGAGTCAGTTGGCGACGACGAGTGGGTGCTTGTCGACGACGAGGCGTGACCGACAACGAGAGGATAACGAGAACGTCGCCGACAACCGCGACCGCTTAGTGGGTCGGAGCCAACCCACACCCATGGACGCGTCATCGCTCCCGGCCGGCTGGCAGTGTTGGCACGAGGAACGCGACGGCCGGGTGATCCTCGCCTACCGGCCCGATGTCTTCGACTCGAAGGCGTTTCCCGCACCCTGTCTGCCGACGATCTACGTGACCAGTGGCACTCCGCGGCGACGCCCCGGCAGCAGCACCACCGGCACATGGCAGGTAACACTCTTCTTGGAACCCGAGATTGAGGCTGTCAACGAGCGCTACGAGGATCGAGCAGCCGCGATCGACGGCGCGATCGACCACGCCGAGCGGTTTGCTGCCGGCGAGATCGATTACAGAAGCCTGTATCAGGTGCCGCGAGAGGCCTACTTCGACCGACTTGACGAGTTGGTCGGCGAAAGCGGGTAGCGGTCAATCGAGGGGAACGGTAATCTGGCTGGATACTATAGGGACAGCTATGACAACCGTCACGCTGATTGGCGACCGCCTCGCCGAGAAGGGTCAGGAGTTCGTCTACGGTGGCGAGGCAGGGGGCTGTGAGGGCTGTCCCTACCGAAGCCAATGTCTCAATCTCACCGAGGGGCGTCGCTATCGCGTGACCGCGATCCGCGACAACGCACAACTGCTTGACTGCGCGCTCCACGACAACGGGGTGCGCGCCGTTGAGGTCGAACCCGCACCGGTACGCGCCAACGTCGCCTCTCGGGGGGCGTATGCGGGCAGCAAAGCCGAACTGGAGGGCCCCTGTCCGCACACCGAGTGTCCGAGCCACGAGTTCTGCGTCCCGGACGGTGCCGGCTTCGAGACGGAGTACCGCATCGCCGAGGTCGTCGGGGAGCCACCACACGACTACTGTGAACTCGACCGCGATCTCACGCTCGTCGAGTTTGAAGCCGAGGATTAATCGCCGTTCCACTCGGCAACCGTTCCAACGCGCTCGGAGCGGTAGCCAAAGATGTTGGCGTAGCCGTACGGTGAGAGCAACACCGGGTAGAAATCCGCTTTGGCGTGGATCGGCTCACCATCGACAGCGGCGAAGGCGGTGCCGGCGGCCACTCGTTCGAAGTTCTCAACAAACACCTCATACTCCGTCCCCTCGGCTTTCGGGATCGGGCCCTCGACCCGAAAGACAGGGATGGTTTCGGGATCCGGGATTGAAAGCCGATCCATCGCATCGTCAAGCGGGAGTACCCCGGTTGCTGCTAAGAATGCTCTGACGAGTTCATAGCCGTTTTTTGCGGCGTCATCGGTGCCCTGGAGCCCACATTCGACCTCGATGACGTTTGGATACTTGATCAGGCGGCCATCGGTGTTGTCGTCAGTTTCAGTGATCACCGACACCGGAAGCTGCGGGACGATCTCGCGGGCGACCGTGTCAACGGCCTTCACCGCACCGATCGGCTCGGCATACGACTGCGTGGAGTGTAGCGCGAGCGTGGTGCAGTCTTCGATCTCAGCCAGCAGGTCGGCGGCGAGTCGGCGTTCGTGGGCGTCAGCAGCCGGATCGCCGGGGAAGACGCGGTTGAGATCGGCCTCAAGATACCGCTGGCCGGCTTCAAGCGCGTCCTCGTTGGCGATAATCAGCTTGACCGGTCGCTCGACGGTCGGTTCCTCGGCAAGCAATCGTTTGATCGCCAGCGGGCCACAGGGCTCGTCGCCGTGGATTCCGCCGATGACCGCGACCTCGGGAGTTCCCTCACCGAGCTCGTAGACCTTCATTGTCGGTTTCACGCCACCGGGCTATTTTATCTCCCCGATATCCGAGAGCCGGCGGTCGGGGCTATTCCAGTTTTTCCGCGTAAGCGTAATCCGCCGGGTAGGCTGCTGGGCTCTCGCCGTCGACGGTGAGCTGCCAGCCCTCTATGAGCGTTGGCTCCGTTTGGGCCGACCGGATTGTTGTCCGAATGTCAGGGAGGGCAACGCCGTAGAAATCGTCGGGGATACCACAGAGATACTGATTAGCTGTGCGGAACAGCGACCGCATCCCATCATCATCCTCGAAGTCGACGTGTTTGTAGACGCCAGCGGCGACCTGTACCATCCCGTGGAGAAACGCGCTCTCGGTGGTGCCGCCCCCGTAGTTGTACCACTCATCCTCAAAACAGTCATGGGATTCGTGGTACGCACCGTCGTTGAACAGCCGAATCCCGTGTTCGACTGCCCGGCGGAGGGTGGCGTGTTCCCACTGCCGATCCGGTTGTCGCCAGCCCGTGGGATTCCCGAGCGGCGGGGCAACGCCTGGATCGCGGGTGTGATCGTCCATACTGCTGTTTCGAAGCCGCTGGACAAAGGTGTGGCTGCTGGAGAAAACCGACGCGTTAAACAGGATCGCCGCGATAGCTTCGGTCGCATGCGAGGGTAGCCAAGCCCGGAAACGGCGGCGGACTCAAGATCCGCTCCTGTAGAGGTCCGTGGGTTCAAATCCCTCCCCTCGCATCGCCGGGGTCACACCCGTGATGCGGAAGACCGCTCTTGAGCGTTCTTCCCTCGCAAAACTTCTCACTACACCCATACCCCAAGCCACAGCATCAGCGAAGTGGCGGATATAACTATCTCGCCGCCCAACCACTGGTATGTCGATCCGTAAACTCCTCGCGTCCGCTGCAGTCGGTGGGGGAGCCATCACGGCACTCAACCGGTGGCTGCAGGCGACCGCGACCGACCTCCAACCGCCACTCAACGGCACCCACCACACCGAGGACTGGCGTGGGATGGATATCACCTCCACCGAGGCTGGCGACCCGGAAGACCAGACGTTACTCCTCCTCCACGGGATCAACGCCGCCGGCTCAAGCGGTGAGTTCCGCGCGGTATTTAACGACCTTGCCGAGAAGTATCACGTCGTTGCGCCGGATCTCCCCGGGTTTGGGTGTTCCGACCGGCCACCGCTGCGATACTCCGCGACCCTGTACGAGGAGTTCGTCGCCGACTTCCTCGCCGAGTACGACGACCCCGCTGTCGTTGCCTCGTCGCTGTCGGCGGCGTACACGCTAGACGCACTGACAACAACCGAGACAACGATATCCGAACTACTCCTCATCTGTCCGGCAGCCATCGCTGGCCCGGAACCCCCAAATCAGTTGCTCCGGGAGCTGTTTCGGCTCCCGGTGGTCGGCACCGGGCTGTTCAATCTCGTCGCCTCGAAACCCTCGATTCGCCATTTCAACGCCGATCACGGCTACTACGATATGGCCACTGTCACCGAGGACTGGCTGGACTACGAGTGGCAGACAGCCCACCAGCCGAACGCTCGCTTCGCGCCATCGTCATTTATCAGTGGCTATCTCAACGCGAACATCGACCTCGGAGAGACACTGTCCGAGCTTGCGATTCCAACAACGATCCTGTGGGGTCGTGACGCCGAGATCACACCGCTGTCACAGGGTCGGGAGCTAGCAGCTGAGGCGGACGTACCGCTTGTCGTCTTCGATGAGAGCAAGCTACTACCGCACGTCGAGTTCCCTGAGGACTTCGTCGCACTCCTCGATAAACAGTTTAGCGATCACTGATCTCGGGCGGTTAGCTATCAAGCTGTTCGGCCAGCAGTTGCTCGGCATGTGGTTTGTTGTTCGCCAGCTCCCAGCGAATTTGTCCCGGGTCGCCGACATCGGCTGTGTCGGTCGTATAGTGGAACTCCGTTCCCTCGCCGTAGGCCAGTAACTCTCGTAGCTCGTCCGGCAGCGGCCCGATCCCAAAGCCGATTGTGGTGCCCGCAGCATCGCCAAGCTCATACAACGCGTACCGATCCGGCACCTGCGGAACAAGCGATCGATCAAGCTCACGCCACTGTTTCCGGAGGCTCATCGTTACTCTAGCTCCGATTCCGGGACAAACTCATAGCTCTCTTCGCCCCAATCGTCCTCAACGAAAACAAAGACACGGCCGCGGGCGGTCTCAGGATCGGCGTCGATCGTTGTTCGATGATCGCCGCTCCGGCGTACCGTGACACCCGGGAAGACCTCCTCCTCGTCGCCGTCGTCTAACAAAATACGACCGACACCGGTGTCTTTGAGAATGTCATCGTGTGTTTTCAGATCGTTGACATAGAGCATGACGCCCTCTGTTTCGGTCGGATCGGTGACAAGCAGGTGGGTTTCTTTGCCTGGATTTGTCGTGAGCGAGTCATTGACCTTTGTTGGGGCTCCGCGGTACATCGTCGTTCGATCGTCAGCGTAGGTGACGACGACGCCTTCGGGACGGAGTTCGACACCGAGTGTTCGGGGAGCAACGTCGCTGTGGACGGGCATTGTACTAGCATACACGTGGGAGTCGAAAAAGACCGCCGGTATATACCGGTATTACGTCCAGTAGCCAAGCACGTGTGCGGTTCCGGTGAGCGCGGCACCAAGGGCAACATCCCGACCACTGACGCCCACTATGCCAAAGAGGCCGTTGGGATCCGACTCGTCATCGTTCTCCCCAGGCAGCTCGTTTTCATCAAGTGGGCTACTGGTGGTCGTCGTATTGGTGTCCTCGCTGGTGATCGTTGTTCCACTCTCTGGCGATGCGACTCTGAGCTCACCTGTTTGCTCATCGTTGTCAGTTCGGACAGTGTACTCATAGGTACCGACCGGGAGTGTAACAAACTGATCAGAGAGATCGAGTGTCGCGTTCCCGTTTCCACTCAAACGGAGTGATTCGTTGCGAATCGGTTTCCCGTCAATGCTAAACCGTACCACCTGTTGACCGGTGAGTTCACCCGTATTATTGATAGTGGCTTCAACCTCAGAAAGCGAAGATCGTTGTTGAACCGCAACTGTGCCAGAAAAATTAGTTATCTGGTAGTTTGCGATATTGTTTATATCCTCAACAACACGCGCACCCCGTCTGTCGATAACACGGTTACCGGGAAGTCGACCAGCAGTATAGAACTCAACAGTGACCTGATCACCCGACGCAAGCTCAGAGAAATCTGCGGATGCAGTAAACGTTCGATCGTCTTCGATCGTAACCTCGTCGATCGTTACAAGTTCAGGATCAGATCGGCTCTGATCGATAAGCTGGATCGTGGCTTGAGTGCCTGGCGCCAATGTTGTTGAGCCAAGGATCTGCCCACCGGTTTCGGCTGGCACCACAAGACTGCCGTCAACTGTGGTTCGTCCGTATTGAATTGATGGTTCCATGAATTCAACTGTGCTGTTTACCGCGACGGTTGTATCAGTCGCACCAAAGTAGGGATAATGCTCAACGCCATCGGCAGACTCAATGGCCGGATCAAATGGTCGTGGCTGCGTACCAGCATCGGTGTCCTGATACAAATATCGGCTACCATCGGGAGATTCATACGCCGTTGTAAACTGCATAACGTCGCCATATGCAGGTGCCGAAAATGCTTCACCGCGGGTGTCAACAACGATATATAAGCCACTAATCAGGCTATCTTCGCCGATGACTGTTTCATCCTCCCATTGATCTGTTGTGGTGTCCGGGATCACGTATACGTCGCTGGGGCTCACAGCAGAAAATTGTAGATCTGCTTCAGTGTTTTCGGAGCCATCATAGTACCATGTTGAAAGATCCATATCGACACCCTCGGGTTTTGCTAACAGATCTGCAATGGCAGCAGGTGGGATTGATTCAACGGTCGGATCGTCGGTTGTAGCACCATACATTCCGGTAGCTTGAATCTCGATCAGGAGTCGTTCGCCCTCCGCAATCGTGTTTGATTCGGTAGCGTCATCCGAAGGGCCAGCAACATCTTCGGCATTTGCCGACTCAGGTGGGAGGACATACGTGTTTACAGCCTCCAACTGTGGTTGGGTCAAAATCAGGTTTGAGCGGCCGACAGGCTTGCGGAACCGCGGGACACCACTATCGACGGTTATACGGCCATTTTCGCCGGCTAGCAACCGGTAACGGCCGGTTTGTAAGGGGGTAGCTCGGCTATCGATACCCAGATTCCGGCGGAATTCAGCCAAGGTAGACGCACCGGTAAACGAGACATCAGCAAAATCACCACGTGGTTCGGAATCAGCACCGATGGAATGGGCGTAGCTCTTCACCCCCTCACCGTACGCCCGATCCGAGGAGACAGCTGTACCCACAAGCCGTGTGTTAATTGTCGTTGAACCCTCCTCAACGTATAGCACGTCAAGATACTGCGTAATCGTATCACTGTTGTCAGATGGCCTGTCGCCGCCAATAAGCATGTATTCACCACCGGTGGTTATTTCCACGAAATCACCAGCCGGTGCCCGATAAGACTCTTCGCCCAACTCGCCGACGCCGACTGCCTCAGGGTCAACTGGGTTCAAAACGCGGATTGTGTCGGTGGCTGTCCTGCGTGGTGTCGAAAGTGTGATCGTGTAATTTCCGTCTTCGATTTCACTTCGATCAGGGGTTTCGAATGTGATCTTTCCCGATGAGACAGCATCGTCAACCTCTTGAGAAATAATAGGTTGATTCTCAGGTCCCACGGTGAAATTGAGCGTCTCAAACTGCCCTGAGTATGTGTAGTCGATGCTAACAGTGTCGCCCGACTGCACTGTTTGTGGAGTCACAGAATCAATTTGGAGTTGTCGAATCCCAAGCGAGAAGTTCGTTTCATTAGCTTCGTTAGGGCGAACTGTAACCTCTTTTTTCTTATTATTAAATGTTTCTGATTCTACAATAACAGTGTGTCTACCGCTTGGCGCTCTGATACGATACGCACCGTCTGAACCAGTTGTATCGGAGATGTCAGCTTCGTCGATCTGAGCCCAATTGGCAGGATTAACATCAGCTTTAATAACCGCTCCGGAGACAGGTACTTCACCGTTGTTGTCAACAGTAACAGTTCCAAACACCACTCCGTCTTGATTTTCAAGCACGTGAAGCAAGTTATTTATTACCTCACCGGAGTCATCACTACCAATCACCACCTCGGTAGATTTGTATCCGTCACGACTAAAGCTAAGATTAAGACCGGTCGATGTGGGAATATCGATGCGGTATTCACCGACATCATTAGTTGTCGCCGTTTGACGCAAGCTATCAGAGTTCCTAATCAGATCCCGCTGCTGCTTGGTAATATTCGTAACCTCAACTGTGGCATCAGAGATTGGCGCAGGATCCCGACCATTGCTAAACACTTGACCAGTAACTGTTCTTGTTTTCCTTTCAAGAGTGAATTGTTCTGTAGTTGTCTCACCAATTAAGATAGCTACCGACTCATGATATTGGCTCTCATATTTAAACTCGGAGTCTCCAGGGTTACCGACAGTGATATTTTTCACCCCAACAGGAACGCTAGCATTCCTGAAACGACCGTCGCTATCGGTCTCAACAGTAGCCTCACCCTCAATCAGATCATTATTGAACTCAGTTTTATCGATTGATTCGTCGTTGACTCGGACTTCTGCTCCGTCAATTGGCTCGCCGTCTGCGTTAATAACCTTCAGCTCAAGCGTCCCATTCGCTGCCTGGGCAGTCGCCGCACCGGGCAGCAGTAATAATAACCCTATCATCATACATCCGGCAAGCATTGCTGCCGTGTATGACGGGGCTTTTATTTTGGGAAGCATCGGTGATAGTACAGTTATATTTTAATAGCAGCGTAATAAGGCTAGCGGGGATCGTATCAATCATGATAATGTTGGAAAAGAGTTATAATTGCACATGATATTTATTATGTTATGTCGACAGTCCTGCGAAGATCATTAATACTTCTCGTGGCCTTGGTCATCGTGGCTACGCTGGTTCCATCAGCTGCCGTGGCAGCAGATACAATCGATTTTGACGGAGACAAGGAGCCATTCGATAGTGCAACTATTGAGGAGGATAGTGGAGATATAAAATTCAACATAACATTCACAAAAAACAATGACTTGTCCAGTAATATAACAGACATTTATGTTGACACTGGTAATCCAGAAGGCATCAATGACGAGACGTTTGCAGATTCTGGTGGTGAGACTGCAAAATTCTGGGAAAACTTAGGCGATCTCGACGCCGATTACCGTATTGCAATCGGTGATGGGACAAATGTAGTCGAACCGTGGGATGAAGAAACATCACAGTTCGACGGGAGTAGTAGTGCAGAGATTGAGGTCGTAGAACAGAAAGACAGCTATGTTGTTGTGCGAGTTGACGAGGCGGATATTGGTGCGCCGGATACGATTGATTATAAATTCGCCTATATCGATGGGGGTGGGATTGAAGATGAGAGTAGCTACACATGGGCCCCCGATAGTTCATTAAGACGGAACTTAGAGGAAGGTGAGACGGTTAACACAGGGGTAATTAACGCAACAATCAACGTCAGTGATGCGCCGGTTGATGGTGATGCTGAGATTGTGATTTCGACGAGTGATGGACAAGAACAGAATCAGGAAGATATCGAAGTAGATGGAAATAACAACATAAGTGCTGAGTTCACTGTCGATGAATCAGATTTTAGTGGTGATGGTGATGTTACCGCAGAAATAAATGGAGAAAACTATACACTTGATAACACGGAAGCCGTAGAAGTCACTGAAGGAAACACAAAAAAGGTTATTTTTGAGCCACATAGGCTTATAGAAGTATCTGATGAAGTAACAGGTGAGAACGAAGATTACACTGTTGAACTCAGAGACAATGATGGTAATACAATCGATGCAGAGGCGGTATTTAATGAAGACTCATACAATTTCTCTGGGGTCAATGCTACAAAGCTTGTTGATGGTGGCGAAGTTGAGGCCAGTTTGGATGATGAAACAAGTTTAAATTCGATATCTCCACAGTCACAAGCCATTGATCGTGTTGATCGATATAATCCAAGTGATATCGTCAACGAAGCGAATGAGTTCGATATCCAGCCACCAACCGAGCGGATAAATATAAAAACAAATATTTCGGAAGCAAATATATCGGATACTAGTCGATTCAATCTAACTGTGAATGCATCTGCTGCCGGAGACGACAGAGTAGATGCTGTCAAACATGTTCTTGAATTTAATCCAGATCAGATAGTTTACCAGGATACCGAATATCAAATTAGTCTTATTGGAAACAGGACTGATATCAGAGAAAGTGAAGCGGGTCAAATTGAAACGGTCATAGTAAATGCAAGCGGTGGGCCGGTCATCAGCGAGGGATCGGAGGATGTAACACTATTCAACATGTCATTTAGATTCGAGAGTGAGTTTGAACCTGATCAATCAGATAGTGCTAACACTGAAAACTCTGAAATCGTCGAATTAGAGACAGTCACTGACACTGCAGATATTGAAGGTAGTCGACTAATAAATTCGACTGACAGTAAAATAAGTACAGATCTTAATGAGAAAGATGTTAAGGAATTAAAGTTTGAGACAGACACTACAGAGGTGGACGTATTTAATCCTAAGACTGTCATCGAGTTTGAACAGGCTGATGTAGATCACCTTACGAGCAGTGGCGACATGGTTGGTGCCCCGGTGCGATTTGAGGTTGAAGCAGAAAGTAATGAGGGGGAAATCTCTAAAATTGTATTAAATAATACGCGCAATGGAGAAGTTCCCGACGAATCAAGTGATGAGTCGCAGTTCATAGACTGTGAGGGCCTCTCAACATGTGATGGAACGCTCGCACATGTTCCACAAGATGACACCTTCATCGATAACGGTAGCTACGCTACCAAGAGCGTTTACGATATAACAGTGGTGCCGGTTAACGATGCAAGCCGAGGCGTGATCGGTGACAACAAAACCGTAAGCGATCCACGCGGTGGAAATGGCGAAGAGATATATAAGCGAGGAGATGTAACCTTAGATGACGTTCCAAACGATAGAGGGAATGTGACTCTAGATGGTGATGTAGAGTCAATACTTGATAAGCGTGGAATTGAGACCATAGATACTAATGAAGATTCCCAACATGATGTGAATAATGATGGCGTTGTCGACCTTGTGGATGTGACCATCGTTGCCCAAGAGTACGAGCCACCCTGATCACAGACAGTATTGACACATTATGTACGATAAAGCTACCATTGCAACTGTAGTAGTTGTCGCAGCCGTCATCAGCGTGATGATCGGATCTCTTGGTGTCGCTGGAGAGTCGACCGGAGAGATGAGACTAACGCCCACCGAAACCTCGCTTGAGGATGGAGAATCGCAAAAAATAGATGTTATTTATGATACCCAATCTGGGGAGAGTCCAAGCAGCCTAGAATTTCGGCTTGAGCATGATCCTGAGGTAATAAAAGTGACCAACTCCAAGCTTGGAGAACACGTTGACAGTCGGGGAGGCAGTGATATAATCGATCCAGGCGCATTCAGGTTCGGCTATCTGATCAATCAAGACCAGATCGAATCAGACGAATTTACAGTTGCAACCATTACTGTTGAACTCGCAGATGGTGTTGATCAGGGTGACAAGACTGATCTCACATTCAGTGAGGTGACTGCTGGGACACAAGAAATAGAAATCACCGGAGGGAGCATTAAAGCTGTGGAGGGAACACCAGAGACAGTCGAGATTACAAATGCAGCACTGTCGCCGTCAGAGATCAATGATTCAGAGGTGATTCACACTCTAGATCTGGCAGTAAGCGATGTCAGTGCTGATGGGAAAGATGATGAGTTTACAATTACATTACCCAGTGATGTAGAAGTTAGGGATATTACAAAAACGACAGTCACTGAACAGGGTACAGATACAGAGGTTCCATTAGCCAACGAGGATCCAGCAAACGATCCATCCCCCGAAAACACAATTAGTTTCAAGATTGATCCGGAAAGTAGTGATATTGAATCAACAGATATGAATATTAAACTTAACATGAGATTATCACCGGCAAGCTGAAGAGTCTAGTTATCTACTGCATGCTATCAAAACAAGCACACCATACTCAACGACATTGATCATGGAAAGAAACACTCTTCAGCAGTTAGTTACCGTGGTGTTTGTCAAGGTACTAATACTCGGGTTGATCGTCGGCGCACCGAGTGTCAGTGCGCAGTCACCAGATGGAGAGGTCGCAGTCTCACCAACCGACGTATCGCTTGAACAGGGGGAATCCAAAACAATTGCAGTCACATATGAGAGGCTGTCGGATGCAACTCCTCAAGGTATTGAATACACACTTAGATACGACTCGGATGTGATCACAGTAACCGATCAGGAGCAAGGGTCGTATCTCGGCGGGAGAGCACTTGTAAACAATATCTCGACACCCGGAGAGGTAGAATACTTAGAGGCTATTTTTGATGGCGGAGGCGTCGAAACAGCCAACGGAACAGTCGCCACAATTACTGTCGAGGCCGCGGGTGATGCTGATGACGGGGCAACAACACCGCTCGAATTCACTACCGCAAAAGCGTCTGAGGGGTCAACTGAATTTGCAATAACAACTACCGATGGAACAGTTGACGCGGAGGTTCCAAGCCAGGCTGACGATCCTACAGACAACGATTCCGATAGTGAGGAGAACACAGACGACGAGTCTGACGGTGGGGAGACAACCGAAGAAGACACAAATAGCGAAGCGACGACAAGTGATGAGTCTGATAGTGAAGCGACGACAGACGAGAACATAGATAGTGACGAAACTACAGCGGACACAGATGCTGAAGAAGCTACGGACAACACAGAGGCTGACAGCAATAGAACCGAGGACGTGAACAGTTCAACCGCGGAAAGTGAAACCAGAGCAGAAGCAGAGTTGAACGAAACAAACACTGAACCAAGTGATTCAACCCCATCTACACAACCAGCTAATGATAGCTCTACAGGAAATGGTACAACATCCGAAGGCGACACCGACAGTGCGGTTCCTGGGTTTGGAGTCACACTAACACTGATCGCAGTTCTGGCAGCAAGTTATATTATCGGCCGAAAATCATCCTGACAGAAACACACCATAGTATAGATAGACAAACAGTTATCAGGTACATCGGCCACTGATACGTTTCGTTCAGAAATGAAAGCGTTGATATGTCAAACGAGCAATCGCCACCTAGTAGCAAATGCCTACGTGTAATAACTGTGGCACCGAAGTCGACGACACAGCCACGTTCTGCCCGAACTGTGGTGAGCCACAGGATTCAGACACTAAACGAAAGGTAATCATCGGTCGGCTGAGCTACGCGGTTGGCTTCCTCATCATCGTCGGCGGCCTCTCAGTGCTCCCGAATAATCTCGGTGGCATTCCGGTTGTGTACGGCGGGGTTCAGTTGTTCCCGCCAAGCCGCCAACTGCTCGGTCGTGTATTCGGTCGCCCCCCGAAGGTTTGGGCAAACGCTGCGTTTGCACTCTTGTTTGTTTTAGCTGGTGGGCTCCTTATCTATTTGTTATAATTAGTCGGCAAGACAGGCAACTGACCTCTGCGACGACTGTCACCGACGACGGAACAACAGCACGGTCAACAACGAGAATGTCGACATGATCCCGCCTACGCCGATTGGGCCGATCAATCCGGTTCCCCCGCCGCTATCAGATGTGCTACCGTCATCACCAGAGACGGACTCCGAACCTGTTTCTGGCTCAGGAGCAACAACGGTGAGCGTCCCAGTCGCCGATTCGCCGCCGGCACCGACAGCATAGGGTTTGTCGCCTGGTTCTTCAGGAGCGGTAAACGTCGCTGTGATCTCTGTTGCTGCCCCACCGGCCAACTGGGTTCTGACTGTCTGTTGTCGGCCAGCGAAGTCAAACGTGACAGTTTGGGTATCAGCTCCGGGCCACTCGTTGGCGATCGTCGCCGACATCGTCACCGACTGGCCGGGATCGACACGCTCGGGGAGCCGTAGCTGGGTGACGTTGAACGGCCCTGTTTCGACAGCCCCGGTCGACAGCGAGGCGGTGTCTCGAACACCGGTATCAGTCACCTCAACCATGACCGCCTCCGGGAGTCGCGGCAACCCACCGAGATCGGGGCGAAGCGATCCATCAGCAAACCCTCGAAGAACAACCGTGTCATCGTCAGCATAGACCTCGTAGCTCTCGGCCCCACGGGTGAACGGCCGGCGGGTATCGAACGGGCCGTTTTGATTCCGGAGAAACCGGTCATCCATGAACGCGCTCTCTAACTGTGTGTAGTTGAGATCCGGACTACTCACGTTGACGTTGTAGCGAAGGCGATTTGATCGCACCTGCAGTTCTCGATCGGAGCCAACCGCGCTCGGTGGACTCGGTGCCCACTCGACGGTCAGCGTTTGGACGAGCACCTCAAACGCGGGCGCTGATTCGGTCGGAACTGTTCCATTGACACGCCCGTCTTGGAACGTTATCGCGACATCGCGCTGATCGGCCGGCAAGAGGAGGTACGTCCCGTTGAGATCGGTCGTTTGTAAGGTTTCGTTGCCCTTGACGAGGTCAATCTCTCGGACGAGTCGTCCGAGTTCGTTATCATCCGAGTCGTACGCCCGCAGGTGCAGCGTCTCAACATCGGTTCGGTTCGTCGTGGTGGCGAGGTCGCCGCTAACATTGCCGAGACCGAGCTGTTGGCCCTGCCAGTAGACGCCGCCGTCAGTTAGCGTGGCATCAGGGATATCGCTCTCAACATCGTCAACATCGTAGACCGCAGTCGTCGCATCACCAGCTGCGGCAGCCGCTGTGCCGGCGGTGACACTCCCCACGACGAGGAGAGCGACCACCAACACCGCCAGCCGCAGCGTTCGGGCCATCGAACTCACCGACCAGAGTGTCGCACCGAGACGGTGACAACAGCGGTTCGACGAACGTTGCACATGCCTATTATTTCGAGTCTGATCGTATATAACCGCTGTCCTGCCAAGCAGGGCCGAACCGCCACACCTTTGATCGCCGCCGCCACCCCTGTTGGTATGAACGGCGTCGCAACCGCACCCGGTGCCAGTACCATCCTCAACGCCTTAGCGACCGGGCAGGGCTCGGCGTTCGCGATCGATGTTGAGACAACCGCGACCGTCAAGCTTGCAGCCGACGCCGACGCGGTGACCGGCGAGATCACAGACGCGACCGACGCCGACACCCGCCTGATCGAACGCTGTGTCGAACGCGTCGTCGATCGCTTCGGCAACGGCGAGGGCGGCGTCGTCACCACCGACAGCGAGGTGCCGATGGCCGCCGGACTGAAGAGTTCAAGTGCCGCCGCCAACGCGACCGTGTTAGCGACGCTTGACGCGCTCGGTGTTACCGTCGTTTCCGACGACGACACTGATACGGCAGCTGTTGGCGACGCGATCACGAAGCTCGGTGCCTGCCGGATCGGCGTCGAGGCCGCCCGTGACGTTGGCGTCACGATCACCGGCGCGTTCGATGATGCCTCGGCGAGCATGCTCGGTGGCGTCGTTGTCACCGACAATACCGCCGACGAACTGCTGGCTCACGAACCCCGCGAGTGGGATGTGCTGGTCTGGACGCCGCCGGAACGCGCCTACAGCGCCGACGCCGATGTCGACCGCTGTGAGAACGTCGCTAAGATGGCCGACCTCGTCGCCGAGTTAGCCCTCGATGGTCGGTTCGGTGAGGCGATGACGGTCAACGGGTTGGCGTATGTGGCCGCGCTGGATTTCGATACCGACCCGACCGTCGAGGCCATGCCGCACTGCCACGGCGTCTCGCTGTCCGGCACCGGCCCGAGCGTTGTCGCGGTCGGCGATGAGACGTCGCTGGCACCCGTCAGCGAGTTGTGGGCCGAACGTGATGGCACGCTGATCGAGACAACGACCCGAACCACTGGAGCATCCATCCAATGAGCACGAACCCCGAACCAGACGAGATGAGTCTTGAGGAACTGCGCGAGGAGATCGAATCGATAGATCGAGAGATCGTTGAGCTGATCGCCCGCCGCACCTACGTCGCCGAGACGATCGCCGATGTCAAGGCCGAACGCGATCTGCCGACAACCGACGAAAGTCAGGAGGACGCGGTGATGGAGCGCGCTGGTGACAACGCCGCCACGTTCGATCTCGACGCCAACCTCGTGAAGACGGTTTTTCGGCTACTGATCGAGTTGAACAAAGTCGAGCAGCGGGAGAGTCGGTAGGACACCACCCTCACGGAGATTCGCCTCGCTATCGAATCGGTCAGAGAGCGCAACCGGCCAAATTGATTTATTATCACCACCTCTATCCAGCCATATGGGAAGTTACGCAACGCCACCGGATTGGTCGAAGCCGGCCGATGGGGACGACAAGTCGGCAGTCAAACTTGGTGACCTGCTGTCGGGACGGCTGGCTGATGTCGACATCGACTCCGTGGAGGCGATACGCGAAGCGCGAGAACGTCGATGAAGGTATTCGTCGATACGAACGTTTTCATCGCTAGCATCACTGACGAACCGGGTCGCGGCGACGTAGCGACTGAACTGCTGAATGGGAATCACGACTTTTGTACGTCGATTCTCAATCTCATGGAAATTCGGTCGGTGTTGACGAAAAAGAAGCGCGTAGAACAGGAACGGGTCGAAGAGGTACTGGCTGACATCTACGGAGGCGTCGATATCTACGCGCCGGAGATCAGCGACCAGGTTTCGGCGTGTGACATCCTCCGCGCCCTAAACGGCGCGGCTTCCCACGCATGGGGAATACCAGTTAGTCGTCGTCACCAGAACC
>NZ_QMDW01000115.1 GCF_003605635.1 Halonotius pteroides | reverse complement strand
CCAGGGTGTCCTGGGAGTCCCGGGCGTCGCCGGAGCCCCAGCCCTCGACCGATCCGGCGGTTCCGATGAGGTGTTGGGCGTTCACCGGGACGTCCTCGCCGGGGACGCCGACGACGATCACGGAGCCCCCGATGCCGACGCCCTCGACCACCGACGCGATCGCGTCGCTCGAGGGCGCCGTCGCGAGCACGCCGTCCGCGCCGCCGAGCGCCTGGAGTCGCTCAGCGGGGTCTTCGTCGGCCGCGTTCACGAAGTGGTCGGCCCCCAGCTCCGAAGCGAGGGGCTCCTTGTCCGGGCTTCGCGAGACGGCGACCGTCTCGTACCCGGCGGCGCGGGCGTACTGGATGCCGAGGTGGCCGAGTCCGCCGACGCCCTGGACGGCGACGAGATCGCCCGGCTGCAAGTCGGCGTTCCGGAGCGCGTTGTACGTCGTGACGCCGGCACACAGAAGCGGGGCCGCGTCGGCCGCCGCCAGGTCCTCGGGGACCGCCGCGAGCGCCTCCGCGGGAACCGTCGTGAACTCGGCGTAGCCCCCGTCGAACGTGAGCCCCGTGATCTCGGCGCGTTCGCAGTTGAGGAACTCGCCGCGCCGGCACGGCTCGCAGGTGAAACAGTGGCCGCCGTGCCACCCCGCGCCGACGTAGTCGCCCGCCGACCAGTTCTCGACGCTCCCGCCGACCGAGTCGACGTAGCCGACGACTTCGTGGCCGGGGATCCGGGGGTAGCTGACGCCCGGGTACCCGCCCTCCGTGACGAAGACGTCGCTGTGGCAGATGCCGCAGGCCTCGACTGCCACGCGGACCTCGCCCGAGGCCGGCTCGGGGACCGCTCTCTCGACGACTTCGAACTCCGCACCCGCCTCGTCGACGACCGCCGCGCGCATCGTCTCTGACATACCGGGGAGGTCGCCCCCCGGGCGGAAAACCCCCGGCGTATCGGCAACCCGCCTCGCCGAACAGTCCGTCCAACCGGAGGAGAGACGACCCCGCCGACAGGTCTC
>NZ_QMDW01000114.1 GCF_003605635.1 Halonotius pteroides | reverse complement strand
CTGTTTGGACTGCCAGGCGTAGTCGCGACGCTTGGCCGTCTTGCCGAAGCCACAGGACGCACAGACCTTCTTTCGGGAGTGATAGGACTTCTCGCCGCAGCGTCTGCATTTGACGTGCGTCGTCTTGTTCTTCTTGCCTTGGCTCGGGGTCCCAGCGCCAGTCATGGTTGTATCGAGACGACGTTATCGCCGCGGATAACGGTTACGTTGTCGCCTTCCTCCAAGACGAGGTTCATGTGTTGGTCGTATCCGGAGAGGACGCCCTCGCGGGTCTCGCTGTCCTTGAGTGTCACGCGCACGTCGCTTCCGAGCGTCGCTTCGAGCACGTCAAGCGGACGGTCAGTCATACCCGAAGGAGCGCGTGCGAGCGGTATAAACGCACCGACCCGCGTCCGGCACCGCGGTTCGGGCGCACCGTGTTTATATACCGGCGTCGAACGGCGCGAACTCGTCGAGGCGGCCGGCGACCCCGGCGAGCAGCGACGCCGCGGCGTCGAGGTCGGCCTGGTCGACGACCTCGACGGGAGTGTGCATATACCGGTTCGGAATCCCGAGATTGAGCGCGGGCGTGCCGCCCGAGGACGTATAAAAGGCGTCGGCGTCGGTGCCGGTTCGGCTCCCCGCCGCCGCCAGTTGGTAGTCGATCCCCGCCCCGTCGCCGACGCCGCGAACGGCCTCGACGAGGGCCGGGTGGTTCGCGCTCCCGCGTGCGACGACCGGCCCGCCGCCCAACTCGACGTCGCTACCACGGACGCTCGGGGTGTCCGGGTGGTCGGTCGCGTGGGTCACGTCGACGGCGACGACGGCGTCGGGGTCCAACTCGAAACCGACCATCCGCGCCCCCTTGAGGCCGACCTCCTCTTGAACCGTCGAGACCGCGTACACCGTCGCGTTCGGGTCGGTCTCGACGACACGCCGGAACGCCTCGGCCGCCGTCCAGATGCCGACCCGGTTGTCCATCCCCCGCGCCGCGAGGCGGCCGTCGGCCAACTCCGTGATCGGC
>NZ_QMDW01000113.1 GCF_003605635.1 Halonotius pteroides | reverse complement strand
CGCTCTTGTGGCGTAGATTGTTGGTGAGTTAGAGCACAGTTTCAAGAATTGTCTCTAATGCCTCCTTTCCCGGTTTTCGGAAGACCTCACGGCGAAGCTGAAACGCTCTGAGGTATGGCGTGAGTTTGTCTTTGGAGATACCTCGATGTGGCGAGAGCCAGGATCGCACCAGCGATCCGTGGCTCTCGCAGGTATTGACGTGGACACCTCCATCAACGTACTCGCCATCGCCGTGGACGACGTATTCACGAGTGAATGCGTCGTCCTCCTCAAGCGGTTCATACGCTCGAAAGCCGTCGGTATAGACAGTCAGCGACTCCTGGTGGTGGTCAGCCAGCAGGAGTCGGATCGTTGATTCATCGGCGGCTTTCGCTGGGATCGCGTACCGCTCACCGGTACCGCGATCAGCCAAAATAAACACAGGTGGCTTGTCTTTATCATATGTTCCACGCCCGCGTGTGGACAGGCCACGCGAGCGCGACGGCTGGTCGCGCTCGCGGCCTTTGAGTCCGGCTTTCACGTACAGCTCGTCGATTTCAACAGGGCCTTTGAGGTGTGGCAGAGGCGCATCCAGCGCCCGCAGGAAGCGCTGGATGCGCCGATAGATCGTCTTGTAGGAAACGTCAATTTCCACGTCGAGCTGTCTAAAACTCGTGTTGAAGCGGATGTAGGTGTAGACAGCGAGGAACCATTTTTTGAGAGCAACCGCTGAGTGTTCAAAGACTGTGGCTGTCTGATCGTTGAACGTACGGTCGCAATTTTTACACTGGTATCGCTGGAACACTCGATAGCTGCCGTACCGAATCACAGATTCGGCACGGCAGCGTGGGCAATAGACGCCGTCACGCCAGCGAACCTGTCGTAGCAGGTTCGCGGCTCGACGCTCCGATACAAACGTCTTGATTGGAAACATCGTTTGTCGGGTGACACGAGCGTGTCACCCTTGCCCGCTGTGACTTCCAGCTACTGCTGAGAGCTGACCAACAATCCTCTACCCAAGAGCGT
>NZ_QMDW01000112.1 GCF_003605635.1 Halonotius pteroides | reverse complement strand
CGGCCTCGCGGGCGAGATCACGGCGACAATCCAAGAGGAGGCGCTGTACTACCAGGAGGCCCCGATCAACCGCGTGACTGGCTTCGACGTCCCCTACCCGCTGTACGCCCTGGAGGACTACTACCTGCCCGAGGACACGCGAATCGAGGACGCGATCCGGGAGACCTGCGGGGTGTAGGATGGTCCGCGAGTTCGCACTCCCCGACATCGGCGAGGGACTGGCCGAAGCCGAGATCGTCTCCTGGCTCGTCGACCCCGGCGAGACTGTCTCAGAGGACCAACCACTCGCGGAGGTCGAGACCGACAAGGCGGTCGTCGAAGTCCCTTCGCCGGTCGACGGGACGGTCGAGGAGCTCCTCGCCGAGCCCGGCGAGGTGGTCCCCGTCGGGACGGTGATCGTCACGTTCGCCGTCGACGGCGAGGCGGCCGACGCGGACGCCGACGCCGCGGGGACGACGGGAGCCGGTTCCGCAGCCGACCCTACGGCCGGCACCACTGGCTCTGATCCGGAACCGGCTGACGGCCGAACCTTCGCCTCGCCGACCACCCGGCGATTGGCCCGCGAACTCGGCGTCGATATCGGCGCTGTCGACGGGAGCGGTCCCGGCGGCCGGATCGCCGACGCCCGGGATCGACTCGAAGTGGTCCTCGAGCGGCACCAACCCAGCCAGCACGTTCGGGACGAACGCGCCCTCGGGTAGCGGATCGCGGGGCTGCAGACAGCAAACGCCGACCGGCTCGTCGTCCGCGGTCATGGTGGCGTAGATCGGGTCCGTCGCCCCCGACACCCAGGCCTCGCGGGCGACATCGGGCGGCGCGACGCCGACCGCAAACCCCATTTCGACGCGGTCGAGCTGTTCCAGCGCCGTCAGCCGCCAGGGATCCGACTCGGCCTCGGGGTCGCCCTCGAGGGTCGCCTCGATCCGGTCGCCGGTCCGCAGTCCGTCGACCGACGGCTGCAACTCGCCGTAGCCGGACTGATAGACGGTGTAGAGCGTCGGCGCGTCGA
>NZ_QMDW01000111.1 GCF_003605635.1 Halonotius pteroides | reverse complement strand
GACTCCTCGAGCGACCGCGGCTCGTGGTGATGGGGCACTCCGGCGCCGTCGCCGCCCTCGGATTCGTCCCCCGCGCCGCTACCGGTGTCGCCCCCGTCGCACTCGCAGTAGGGGACCGGTAACACCCGACGCCGGGCGTGTGGGACCTCGATCACGCCACCGACGAGCGTAGACTCGTCGCCACGGAGGAGCGTCGTAAGTTCTCGGCCGGCGACCGCCCCGGCGAACCTGGCCGCCGCCGCCCCACAGTGACCCTCGTCGGTCGCCGGGTCGGCCGCCGCGACGCGCTCGCGGAGACACGCCCGACACGCCGTCCCGGGGGTGTGTCCGGACACCGAGGCCGACACGCCCTCGACGGGCCGTCCACCGACGCCGCCGAGTTCGACGACGACGAGCGGCGTTCGGGTCGTCCGGGCCTGCGTCCCCGCCCGCTCGAGGAGCCCCCTTTCGGCGTCCCCACCGCCGGACGGCCCGACCGCGACGGCCACGTCGCAGCCGCCGACGCCGGCGGGGTCGATGGCCACCGATTCGGCGTCAGTGTCGGCCACGGCCGCACGAACCGACTCCATCGCGACGCCCCCGCCGAGCACTCCGACGGTCGTCACGCCGGACCACCGAGCGTCGGACCCGGATGCGTTTTGCTGTGCATACCGCTCACGTCCGGTCGAGGGGCGATAAAAGCCGCGGACGCCGCGGTCGACACGCCCCGAAGCCGATGCTCACTCCGCGAGCAGCGACCGGGCGACGCGTGCGAACTCGCTCTCGTCGTCGACATCAAGCCGTTCGTCGCCGAGTCGCAACCGGAGACGCGGCCGGCCGACGTCGATCGGTACCTTTTCGGTTTCGATGACGCCGGACTCCTCCATCCGCGTCTTCGTCCGGGAGAACGTGGCCTTCGATGCGATCCCGACGTCCTCGCCCCACCGCGAGATATCGTAGAGGAGGTCGCCGTTCCGCGCCGCCACAAGCAGCGACACCGTGACTTCGTCGAGACCGGTCCCGTCCCGAAC
>NZ_QMDW01000110.1 GCF_003605635.1 Halonotius pteroides | reverse complement strand
CGGCGACGACTTCCCAGTCGGCGCCGAGGCCCCGACGGTCGTCGCGACGTTCGACGACCTCCCCGCGGACGTCCAGGAGGCGGTTCGGCCGCCGGTCCAGGAGATGATCGACGGGATGGCGATGTTCGTCGAGCGCTACGCCGACGAGGGGGGACTCCGGATCGGCGACCGCGAGGAACTCGAGGAGTACTGCTACTACGCCGCGGGCACCGTGGGAACGCTAATAACGAACCTGCTCGCACACGGCAGCGCCGACGAACGCCGCGTCCGCACCATGCGGAACACCGCCGAGGAGTTCGGGCTGTTACTCCAGCTCGTGAACGTCTCGAAGGACGTCTACGACGACTACAGCGAAGAGAACAACGTGTATCTCCCTGCGGAGTGGCTCGAAGCCGAGGGCGTCCCCCAGGAGGCCGTCGTCGACCCCGAACACCGCGACGGCTCCGCCCGGGTGGTCGCCCGGACGGCCGACCTCGCCCGATCGTGTCTCGACGAGGCCCAGGCGTACCTCGAGGCGATGCCGCTCCGGCAGGGCAACACGCTCTCGGCGTGGCTCGTCCCGTACGTCCTCGCGGTCGGGACGCTCCGCGAACTCGACGAGCGCCCGGAGGACGCGCTCACCGACGCCGGCGTCAAAGTGTCTCGCCAGGAGGTCTTCGCGGTGCTGGAGGCGGCGTCATCGGCCAGTCGAGACACCGTCGCGGAGTTCCGGGACGTCGTCGCCCGGACGCCGTTTCACCGCGCCGGCGACGTCGAGTGACACCCCCCGTCATGAACGGCGGGGCTTTCCTCGACAGAGGGACCCCGGCTCGGAACCGGTCGGGTCCCCGCACGACTGTGTTAACGTTTCGGCGGCGGCGCGGGACGCGGGTCGTCGGACGTGCGAGCGCTGTGGTTCGCCCGGAATTTACAAATCACCCCGAAGAAATCGGGTGAACAATACGCGTCACACGCGTTCCGGCGTCGCCACTTCCCCGTTCGCTCGATTTATATAATTTAAATACACCCTTCGTCGACTCGCGCGG
>NZ_QMDW01000109.1 GCF_003605635.1 Halonotius pteroides | reverse complement strand
ACGTTCGCGCCGCCGACAGCGCACAAGCAGTCGAAGCTCACTGACCTACTCGAAATGTATCGTGACGGGCTGCAAGCGGCCTTCGATGCTGGGGCGAGTACCATGTCGGCAGTCAGCGACATCGTGACGCCCTACGATCTCCCGTATCAGGCCAAAGCCGCGCTCTGTAACTACGTTCCACAGCTCCGCAACACCTACAACGCTGATGAGTTGGACGACGACCATCCGATACGGCTCACCAACCAAGCAGCGGAGTTCGACCACTCCGCCGACCGCGACTACGAGTTCACATGGTGGGTTCCCCAACCGGGGCGTGGAACGAACTTCTGGATACCGCTTCGGATCAACCCTGAGCAGGAAGCCCTCTGGCACGATCTCGTTTCAGAGGACGCAAAGGCAGGCGAGATACGCTTGCAACAGCACCGACAGAACTGGGTGCTACATGTCACCGTTGAGTACCCAGTCGAAGACCCAACGACAGACGGTGACGCCACATACGTCGGGTTAGACATCGGAGAAACCGCCCTGATCACGGGCTGTGCCCTCAAGGACGGTTCTCCGACTGACCCGTTCGTGTGTAGCGGCAGTAGAGCGAAACAACTCCGTAAGGAGATGCACACAACCCTGAAACGACTCCAAGAGCGTGAGACTGCCGAGTGGCGGATCGAGGAACGATTCGGCCACTACCAGAACGCGCTCACCGATATTGTAGAGAAGGCGTCTCGGCAGGCCGTCGAGTACGCCCGGCAGTACGAGAATCCAGTGTTAGTGATAGAGGATTTGACGTACATCCGCGAATCACTGGACTACGGAGAGTATATGAACCGTCGCCTGCACTCGTGGGCGTTTGCCCGGCTGCAAGGCCGGATCGAGGACAAAGCGAGAGAGGCGGGCATCCCGGTCAAGTACGTGAATCCAGAGTACACGAGTCAGACGTGCCACTCGTGTTACCGTCTCGGTCGGCGAGACTCACAGGCCGATTTTCAGTGTCCACACGACGACTGCCACGTTTCGACGTTTCAGGCCGACATCAACGCTGCCGCTAATA
>NZ_QMDW01000010.1 GCF_003605635.1 Halonotius pteroides | reverse complement strand
CGAGTGCATATCTTCTCCAAGCAGACACTCAAACTAACCCGATGTGATCGACTGATTGTGTGTCACCGCGATGTTCCTGTTAGTCGGTCTATTCACTCTCACTGCTGTTGCTCCTGAAACGGTTCTCGGGGTCGGTAGCGGGGCTATATCCGGCTCCGCTGTTTCGGGCACCCACCTGTCAGAAATATATAAATTCGACAGACACAAATAGGCATGCGGCGAAACCAAGCTGTGCCCTCCAAGCGAGACATAATCGGCCCGAAGGGCCCATCTACGGGGCTCCGTTGGGCGGATTTCCGATGGCAACGAATCCTGGCTTTCGTCAGCGGACTCGGAGGTATCATCCTATATCTCTGGATTGACCCGTTTCGGCATGTCGCTGACTGGGTTGCTGCCGGAGTTGTGCCCCTTCCGATCGGGTTTATTCTCTACGGGCTTACCGGCCAGTCGTGGCGAACTGCGATGGGTATCGCGGTGGGTGTTAGCGTTGGAAACGTGATCGCAACTGCGCTTAACGCAGCTGGCATCCACCTGCTACCCTGAAACATCTGGATTCGCTATGCTATCTCTGTTGGTATCATATTTTTCGGCATATTCACACCTAAAGCGGCGAGGATGCAGGGCTGTCTATTTTTGCTGTTATCGGTGAATGTGCGGTCAAGCGCGATTCCAGCGTTCACACCACCTAAGAGAACCACTACCGGAAGTTTATCGGCGAGCAGCGTACTAGTTGCTGTCACAAGCATCACGGTGGGCGTCAGCACTCCGATGAGGGTGTACCAATATGTAGCCTGTGAACCCGACCATCTCGTTCGGTACGGAGGAAACCCAAGAAAGGCGTATCCGACAATCGCCCAAACGACCGCAGTGATCCCATCAGATCAAATATCACCTTGTCGAAGGTCGAAAGAATAGCCAACCATAAGGCCGGTTCCGACTCCAATAGGCCATGCGAACCATTCTGTAATATACCACGATTTAGTTGGATGGCTGAGAGAACCTCTACTGTATTGAGCGCAACCGGGTCAAATCGCCGCCTGACAAGGGTTTCAGCGGAGTTCAGTGGGTTATTTCGACAGCTCGCCGGGCACCCACTCGCCGTCGAACTCCTTGTGAGTGAACGGGCGAGGATCGTCGCCGGCGTAGGTCGCCACGAGGTGGCCGTCGCCTTCGAGGTGGTATTTGTAGGTCGTCAACCCTTCCAGCCCGACCGGGCCGCGGGCGTGGATCTTCCCCGTCGAGATGCCGACCTCCGCGCCGAGGCCGAACCGGTAGCCATCGCTGAAACGGGTCGAGGCGTTGTGGAAGACGCTGGCCGAATCGAGGCTCCGCATGAACCGGCCGGCGCGGTCGGCGTCCTCGCTGATGATCGACTCGGTGTGTTTGGAGCCGTGGGCGGTGATGTGGTCGATGGCGTCGTCCAGCGAGTCGACAACTTTGACGGCGACGATGAGGTCGCCGTACTCGGTTTCCCAGTCGGCCTCGCTGGCGGCGGCGACATCGACGATCTCTCGGGTGCGCTCGTCGCCACGAACCGCCACGTCGGCCGCGGCGTAGCGTGTGACGATCTGTGGGAGGAACGCCTCGGCGACCGACTCGTGGACAAGCAGGGTTTCGACCGCGTTGCAGACTGCGGGGTACTGCACCTTGGCATCGAAGGCGACTTCGGTGGCCATATCGAGATCGGCCTCGTGGTCGACGAAGATGTGACAGATCCCCTCGGTGTGGCCCAGAACGGGGATCGAGGTGTTGTCCTGAACGTACTCGACGAAGGAGGAACTCCCGCGAGGCATCAGTAGATCGATCGACTCGTCCATCTCCAACATTGCGGTCACGTCGGCGCGGGCCTCGACGAGTTGCGCCCAGCCCTCGGGGATCGCGTCGTGGTCGGCGGTCGCCTCGCGGATGAGCTCAAAGAGGACGCGGTTGGACTCGCTGGCCTCGCTGCCGCCTTTGAGCATCACGCTGTTGCCGGATTTTATTGCGAGGGCGGCGATCTGGACGAGGGCGTCGGGACGGGACTCGAAGACGGTGCCGACGACGCCGATGGGGACGGCGAGCTTGTAGAGTTCGAGATCTTCGTCGAGTTCGCGGGCGACGAGCGTCTCCCCGAGGGGGTCGTCTTGGCCGGCGACACTACGAACCATCTCGACGATGCTGTCGAGTTTGGCATCCGAGAGTTTGAGGCGATCGACGAGTGCCTGGGTGTACTCGCCGGCTTCGAGCAGCTCCTCGGCGGTCTCGACATCCTCGGCGTTGGCCGATTGGATGGCTTTGCGGTTATCGTCGATGGCGTCGGCGATGGCGTGGAGTGCGGCCTGTCGGTCGGCGTCGTTGACGTTGGCGAGATCGAGCGCGGCGGTTTCGGCGGCGTCAACTTTCGCGTCGATGGCTTGGTCGGTCGCTCCGGCGGCGTCGCCGGTCGCGTCGGGATCACTCATTGTCGACACCGTTGATCGGGAGAAATATCGTTCCTACGGTTTCGCCATCGGCGATCTGCGCCAACACATCGGGCTCGGTTGAGGCCGCGATGATGCCGGGCAGCCCGTGTTCACTGACGCGGCGGGCTCCCTCGACTTTGGTCTGAATGCCGCCGAAGCTCTCGGTCGAACTCTCGTCAACGATAGCCTGTACCTCGTCGTAGTTTTCGCCGACAGCGTCGATCAACGTCGCGTTGGCGTCGGTTTTCGGGTTGCCGGTGTAGACGCCGCCCACGTCGGTCAGCGTCACCAACAGGTCGCCGTCGATGCCGATGGCGACTGATGACGACAGCCGGTCGTTGTCGCCGATCCGCAGCTCCTCGGTGGCGATAGCGTCGTTTTCGTTGATGATCGGCACCACATCCCACTCCAACAGCGTCTCGATTGTGTTGCGAATATTGGTGAAGCGATCCGGGTTGTCAAGATCGTGTTGGGTGAGGAGGATCTGGGCAACCTTCGTGTCGTAGCGGGCGAAGCTCTCGCTGTATGCGGTCATCAGCTGACTCTGGCCGATCGTCGACAACGCCTGGGACTCCTCGATCGTCTCGCTTTCGTAGCCGATCCGGCCGATCCCGGCTCCGACAGCCCCCGAGGAAACGAGGACGACCTGCTTGCCGCGGTCGCGAAGGTCGGTGATGTCGTCGACGAGTTTGTGGAGCTTCGACAGCGAGAGGTTTGATTCGTCGTCGGTCAGTGAGTTGGTGCCGGCCTTGACGACGACGCGGTCGGCGGCGGCAGCCTGCTGGCGGGCGACGGTCACGGCGTCGGCCTCAAGGGTGATCGCAGCGCCGTCGGCGTCGCCAGCGGCGACGTCAGCGTCGACATCGTCGGCGTCAGCGTCGACATCGTCGGCGTCAGGCGCGTCACTCATCGGCAAACTCGGCGGCCATCTCCCGGGAGCGATCCTCGGCGGCGTGGACGGCCGCAGCCACGTCTGCCGCAACATCACTGTCCCACAGCAGTTCCATCCCCTCGATGGTTGTCCCGCCCGGCGAGCAGACCGCGTCGATCAGGTCGTCGATCGATTGCTCGGAGTTGAGGACGGTTTCGGCCGCGCCCTTGAACGTCTGGGCGGCCAGCGTCTCGGCCTGATTCTCGTCGAGGCCGCTGTCGACGCCGGCGTCGGCCATCGCGCCGATGAGATAGAAAACAAAGGCAGGGCCGCTGCCGTTGACCGCGGTGGCGATATCCATCTGTGTCTCTTCTATTTCGGCGTACTCGCCGACCTCCTCAAGGAGTGCCCGCACCGTGTCGTCGACCGCGCCGGTGACCGCGGCGGCCATATTCCGGGTTTCGGCGTTAAGATTCGGCATGAGTCGGACGATATCGGCGTCGGTGAGATCAGCGAGGTGGTCGGTGGAGACGCCGGCTGCGATCGAGATCAGGGTCTGGTCGCCCCCGAGATCGAGGGTCGGCAACAGGTCGCCGACCGAGTCGGGTTTGACCGCCAACACGACGTAATCGGCTTCCGCGGCGACCGCGAGGTCGTCGGTCGTCTCACAGTAGTCGGCGACTGACGCGCGGGCGTCGGGGTCGACATCGCAGCCGACAAGGGTGTGATCCCCGTTTTCGGCGAGGCCCTCCAGCAGGGCACCCCCCATGTTGCCGCAGCCAACAACGCTCAGATGAGTCATGTCTCAGCAAGCGAGCGAGACGACCATAGGCACTTTGATTTTGCTGGCTATCCGCGTTCGAAGATCTCGGTGACGGTATCGCGGGCGATCCACCGGCTGCCGGTGTCGTCTTCGATCATCACCCAGCTCGGATAGATCTCGACGGCAACATCGTGGAAATCACCGGCGGTCGTCTGCACGTCAGCGAGGTCGATCGTCGTGATCGGTTCCTGTGGCATCGACTACAATGTACCCGCCGACCGACCTGGGTTTTGCGACTCGGCGGGGAGAGTGACACCCTGTTTCGGGCGTGGTTTACGAAGTAGCTATATTCCGGCCTAAATTTGTTCTTTTATCTAAAGTTGACAGGTGCGCAGCGTTTTGTTTTGTTCCATGCAGCCGCAGACACTTATTAATAGAAACAGTACATAGAACTAGTATGGAGATTGAAGCTGTTCCCGTTGAGCAACTCATGACGACCGACCTCGTGACTGTCACCCCCGACGAAGGGGTCGAAACGGCCGCCGGCACTATCTTACAGAGGGAAGCAGGCTCGTTGGTGGCCCTTGAGGACGGGCACCTCGCTGGGATTCTCACCTGTACCGATCTCACGGAACTCGTCTCGGATGGGGCCGTCCCCGCGGATGCCACCGTCGACGACTACATGACCGAGGACGTGACGACAGTTGCCCCCGAGGAGTCGATTCAGGACGCCGCGGTGAAGATGATCACCAGACAGATCCAGCATCTACCCGTTGTTGATGAGGAGGAGGTAGTCGGGATGCTGTCAACGACGGATCTCACCGCCCACCTTACCTACATGGACAGCAGCGGGACGGAGTAGAACTCTCGCCCGCGGCGAAAGATATCAGCCAGTACCGCAGAGACATCGTCGTCACCGGTGGCGACAGCCGTAACCGAAGGTACGCACGGTTCGACCTCCTTCTCGCGGGAAGATCGTACACTCGATTAGAGTATTACAAAAATTAGAGTAATACTGCCGACCAGCCAGTACATATGAGCGACGCCGAAGAGGGAACCACCGTCACCGTCACGAGCAAGGGCCAAGCGACGATCCCGAAAGCCTATCGCGAGAAACTCAGCATCGAGACGCCGGGGCGTGTCCGGTTCATCGAAACAGAGGCCGGCGAGATCGTCATCCGACCGGTCAAACGGCCCTCGGAGCTCCGCGGCGCGCTGGCCGCCGAGGCCGACAGCGAGACCGCGGCGACTGATCTGCTCCGGGAGGAACGCGAGCGGGAGCGGGGCGCGCTCGACGAGAAACACGGGCTCGACGAGGAATGGCGGTCGTCTTCGACGGCGACCGCGCGGGCTACGTGGCGACGATCACGCTCGCGGAAGTCCGATATAGTGCAGCGCGGAAGGCGTCTCCCGAGGAGGCCGACGCCCACATTCGTCGCCTGCGGGAGGTAGGCCTTACCGAGTACGAGATCGACGACTGCTGGCAGACGGCGTCGGAGCTGAAACGCAAGCACGCGCTGGCCGTCGGCGACGCCTACGCCGTCGCTGCCGCGGATGCTCTCGATGCCGACCGCGAGGGCGTGACGCTGTTGGTTGGTGCTGACGACGATTTCGACGCTGTTGAGAACGATCCGGATCGTCAACAGCTAATCGAGCGGCTTCGAACCGAAGCCGTGTGAAACGCGCCTCTATATTCGAGGGAATCGTTGGTGATCGTGACCGAGACGGCGGTCACCCCCTCGCGGTCGTGGTTGCGAAACGCCAGTGCGGGCTGGGCCGCGCGGCGACCGGGGGCGTCGACGGTGTCAACCGAGAGCGTCTGGACTGGCATACGAACTGCTACGGGAACGGCGTATGAAAACCGGGGTACTGCGTTTCTGGATGTGAGACTGAGTGGGGCGGTTCGGCGATTGCTTCGAAATAATTGCGGACGACAAGAAATGTTCATCAAACGTAGAGATTGCAACTATGGATTTCGCGAGGACAGACACTCGCTGCCAGCGCAGCCTATGTTAAACTTATTGCAGGCGTAAAAAATAACAGATACACCACGGTGGTATAGACGACTAGCAATCCGACAGAGCGCTTATTCGTCGTAATGAACTGGTCGAATCGAAGAGTTCCGAACGCGATGTAACTGAATCCGACTATGTGTTTAGTCACACGCGTGGTCAAGATCACCAACACCAGCGAACCAAACGTACCCAGCAATAATGACAGGCCCCAAGCGACGCCTCCGAACACAGGAAGTACCACCACCGCTGAAATAACAAACGTCCCAATTATACCCAAATTGCGACCATTACTTTTCAGTCTTCCAGCCTCCTGTACGAACTCATGTAATTCATCAATATACTCATCTCGCCGGTCTGGAATCGCATTACGGAGCACATAGTAAGCCATCTCAAGATACATCCGTCCCAACAAAGTGGTGATGAGAAGCCCGAATAGCGCACGAATTGACTCGATATGCTCAATTACATCCTTGGCTGAGCTTAGGTCGCCGGTCTTTTCTGCCGCGTTTCGATACCGAAGGTAGAATAGTGAACCCCAGCCGAGCTGGTAAATACGGAACACAGATTCCGCGGAAGCAATGTATATCAGTGCACTCAGGATGGCTACTAACGTTGTTGTCTTAGCCAGCATCAATGGTACCAGATGACTCACAGTTGTTGCAGCGTACTGGAATATTTGCACGACGCCGATAATCGCACACAATTCAACGGGACGCACAGTCTTCTCAATAAACAGGTTCTCGTTCGCAAAACGGCCTGTAAACGTCAGCCATCGAAGAAACGATATTATCACTAAACTCAGGACCGCAATGAGGGTGACCACACCCTGAATACCGTCAGGCCTTATTATTCCAACAATTGTGGTCAGCAAAGGAGCGAACACTAACTCAAATTGTAATTGTTGCTTTTTCGAACGCTGAAAGATGATCTCTGACAGGTAGTCAGGATTTTTGTCCTTCATTTGTATCCTCACTTGTAGCTGTTTTATATCGCGCTCAGCAGTTTATCACTCTGTATACGCCGAAATAGAGTCAAACTCGTCGCGCACAAGATCGGCCGCCAGCGCGTCCAGATCGACGGCTTCCGGCGTTTCGTTCGGATACTTCCGACAGAAGTAGTCGTAGACGTTCTCGACGTCCCGCGCCAGCAACTCGCGGGCGTTCTCGTGGTCGGTTCCAACGGCCTGCGGCCAATCAAAGATCGTGATCCCGTCGTCGTCGACGAAGATGTTGTACTCGCTGAGATCCGCGTGGACGTACCCTGCCTCAAAGGCCGCCGCGGCCTCGCGCAGAATGAGATCCAACACACCAACGACCTGCGCAGATTCCAGTTTGGCATGTGAGAGCTCCGCGCCGGTGAGTTTCTCCATGACGATCGCATGCCGGTTTTGATCGACCGGCCGCGGCACCGACACGTCGGGATACAGCCCTTCGAGCGTCTCGAACTCTCGTTCGGCGGCCTGGCGGGCGGTGTAGAGCCACGACACGTGGTCGCGGTCGGCGGTGTACTCGCGTTCGCGTTGGACTTCCCGGAAATTCGTATAGCCCTCACGGTGATACTTCAGCGCCATTGGCCGAAACGACTGCACCTCATAGACATCGCTTTCCTTGCCGACGCCCAGCGGCGCGCCGATGCCCGCAAATGTATCCCGTTCGGCGAAGGTACGAAGCGCGAGGGCGTCATACCCCTCGAAGGTGAGTTGGTAGCCCTCATACTGGATCGTCTTGCGCTCGATCAGCTCGTGGCGCATACAGCGATCAATCCGGTAGTCGACCTCCTCGGCGGTCAACTCCGCGTATTTCGGGATCTCCTCGCGTTGTACCCACTCGGAGAAGCGCATCCCCTGTTCGATCCCCGACAGCAGATAGAAGTCCGCGGGCTCAAGCTCGCGGAAGAAGGACGCGATGTTGTCGACCATAGCAAACGGTCGCTCGCACGGCCTAAAAGCCCGACGAGTCCACGGAGCGATAGCGATAAACTTTATATGGCGATATCAAATCGCTGAATCGGCCGCCGCCGGTGGCTGGAGCACACATCAGAACCACAGTTGCGGGTGCGGAAGGAACAGCCGTCACGATCCCACCGAAGCCGCTTTGAAGGGGCTGACCCAAATCCACCGTATGCACGTCGGCGCACACGTTTCGATCTCCGGATCCCGTGTTTCCTCTGACACCGAAACCCCCGAGTACGACGATGTTCGCAACGCTGTCGACCGCCAGCGCAACTTCGGCGGCAACTGCGGACAGATCTTCACCACCTCACCGCAGGTCTGGCAACAACCCGAGATCAGCGACGAGGCTGCCGCGGGCTTCCGTGAGCTCACCGACGAGCGTCTTGACGGCCCGTGGGTGATCCACGCCGCCTATCTTGTCAATCTCTGTACGCCGAAAGACGACCTCCGGCAGAAATCTCTCGACAGCATGCAGGCCGAACTCGACGCGGCCGCCAAGTTGGGCATCCCGTACGTCAACGCCCATCTCGGGGCTCACACCGGCGCAGGCGTCGAAGGCGGTCTTGACAACGCCGCAAGCGTCATCGACGACCTCGACGTACCCGACGGCGTCCAGATCCTCATCGAGAGCGACGCCGGCAGCGGCACCAAACTCGGCGGCGAGTTCGACCATCTCGCCGGGATTATCGACCGCACCGACACCGACATCGGGATCTGTATCGACACGGCCCACACGCTCGTCGCCGGCAACGACCTCACGACGCCGGAAGCCGTCGACGAGACCGTCCAACGGTTCGACAACATCGTCGGCCTCGACCACCTCGAATACCTCCACCTCAACGACTCGAAACACGACGTGGGCACCCACAAGGACGAACACGCACTGATCGGTGAGGGTTACATCGGTGCGGACGGCATCGCCGCTATCGTCAACCACCCTGATCTCCGCGAGCTGCCATTCGCTCTCGAAACACCGACCGAGAACGGCAAGGGCTTCGCGTGGAACATCGAGCGCGTCAACGAACTCCGCAACTGAGCCGTGCGCCGGTTTTCAGCCGACTATCTCAGCCGGACGCGCGAGGGGATGTGGGCCGACTCCCGAGACGCTCTCGCCGATCTCGATCTCTCGAACCGCGAGCGAATCCTTGATCTCGGCTGCGGCACCGGCGAACTCACGCGCGTGCTGGCAAGCGAGTCTGACGCGGACGTTGTCGGCGTCGACGCCGACCGGCGGCTGCTTGACGTTGCCGGCGATCACGTTCCCTGCGTCGCTGGCGACGCGCTCCGGTTGCCGGTTGCCGACGACAGCGTCGACCTCGTTGTCTGTCAGGCTCTGCTGATCAATCTTCCTGAGCCAGCCGCCGCCCTCAGGGAGTTCGCCCGCGTCTCGACCGATCTGGTCGCTGCGATCGAGCCGAACAACGCCGCCGTCAACGTCGATTCGACCGTCGACAGCGAGGTTGCCCTCGAATCACGGGTTCGAGAGGCCTACCTCCGCGGTATCAGCACCGATGTCGCCCTCGGCGAACAGGTCAAAACACTGTTTGGTGAGGTCGGCATCGAACCGCTCTCGACCCGACAGTACGACCACGAAAAGCGAACAGAGCCACCGTACAGCGAAGACGCGCTACGAAGCGCGAAACGGAAAGCCAGCGGCGAGGGATTGGCCGACCACGAGACCGAACTCCGCCGCGGCGTCGACGGGGAGAGGTATGATACGCTGCGGCGAGCGTGGCGTGAGATGGGCCGAGAGGTCATCGGACAGATGCAAGAGGAGTCATACGAGCGCGTGGAGACGGTGCCGTTTACCGTGACTGTCGGACAGGTCGATAGCGACGCCGACTGAGGATCAGATCACGTCACCGCGCACGCTCGCACCCGTTTGTTCGGTGCGGTAGCGGCTGACAGTGTCAGCAGCCGTATCTGCGGTATCGGCGTCGACACCTAGCTGTTCCAGCGCGCCAGACAACGTCGGAAACGGAAGTTCGCCGCCACGAAGTTTGCCGAGGAGGTCGTCGTCCCACTGGCCGTCAACCCACAGACAGACGCCACGGGGATCAAGGATCTGTTCGTAGGACTCACGATCAAGTGCGCCACGCAGCCGCTGGGTAACGTTTTCGTCAAAACTCGCATTACAGACCTCCAGATGGATTGGCTCGTCGTCACCGAGCAGGTGGGCGGCCAAACACTTCTCGGGGGCAGCGTGGCTGTTGTCGTTGGCACGGATGTATTCCGGGAACTCGTCGGCCCACTCGGCGTCGACGCTCTGGCCGACGCCTTTGACGCCGTGGGATTGGTAATACTCCGCGGCGGCGTCGCTGTCGCCACGCAGTAAAATGTCCTTCGTGAGATAGATATCGAGCCGATCGATCGGATCAAGGCCGAGAGCAACATCACCATAGACCCAGATCTCCCGGACTGGCACCGGCATCGGCTCTGAATCGACCGTTTCGATCAGTTCGACGACGCGGTCGATGGCGGCGTCGCGGTCGAGTGTGACCTCAGCTGTCATTACTGACTCTGGGACTGCGGGACACAAACCGGTTTCGGCGGCGTGGGGTCGGGTTGTTGCGGGGTGAACTGCTGTGTACAGCAACCCGATCGGGTGTCGTGTGACACGCTGTCTCGGTACCGACGAATGTGGCCACTCGCTTCGAAGAGCGAAACGGGTATTCCAGCCGGCCGGCAACGGGCCGGTAATGGAGTGCGACAAATGCGGCCGTGATGCCGTCATGCAGGCGGCGCACTCCGGCAGCCATCTCTGTGAGACACATTTCTGCCGGTCGGTCGAGAAACGCGTCCGACGCCGGATTCGGGCGGATACGCTGCTTGATCCGAAAGCGACGCCTGAGAGCCCCGAAACGTGGGTTATCGGCCTCTCCGGTGGCAAAGACAGCGTCGTCCTCACCCACATTTTAGACGAAACCTTTGGGCAAGACCGCCGCATCGAGATGCTCGCGCTGACGATCCACGAAGGGATCGAGGGCTATCGCGACGAGAGCGTCGACGCCTGTATCGAACTCGCCGCCGAGTTAGAGATGCGTCACGAACTCGTTAGCTACGAGGAGGAGTTCGGGGTTCGGATGGACGATGTTGTTGAGGAAAATCCAGAAAACATGGCCCCCTGCGCCTACTGCGGCGTGTTTCGGCGTGACCTCTTAGAGGGGTACGCCGACAAGTACAATGCCGATAAGCTGCTGACCGGGCACAATCTCGACGACGAGGCCCAGACCGCCTTGATGAACATTTTCGAGGGCGATGTCAAACAGATCGCCAAACACTTTGATGCGAGTATCGGCGACTTCGAGGAGCGCGCCGAGCAGGACGATTTTATTCCGCGTGCCAAGCCTCTCCGGGATATCCCCGAAAAGGAGGTTGCTCTCTACGCCCAACTCATGGAGTTGCCCGCCCACATCACGGAGTGCCCTCACGCCAGCGAGGCCTACCGCGGGGAAATTCAGAAGCTGTTGTGGAACCTCGAAGAGAACCATCCCGGGACACGGCACTCGATCATGGCCGGTTACGAGGAGCTCGCAGAGTTAGCTGCCGACCGCTACGGTGGCGAGAGCGACGATACCAGCGACCTCGGCGGGTGCGAGCAGTGCGGCTCAACGACAAGCAGCGATGTCTGTCGAAAGTGCCGGCTGCTGGAGTCGATACAGGCCGTCTGAGGGGACCGGCTAAAACAGCGAAACAAAAACAGCGCCGCGTCAGCGGATGACGTCGAGACCGTTGTTCTGTTCGACCTCTTGTTTGCCGCCGTCGGACTCCCAGGCTGCGGTGTCGGAACCGACGTTCGTGCTGGCGTCGAACTCGGCGGGCTCGCCTTCGATGCTGGCGCGTGACTGATCGGCCTGTTTTTGGGTTGTGGAGCCGAGCACCTGCGCGCTCTGGACGCCGGTCATGATCGCCATGACGCGGACTTTGCCCTTGTACTCGTCTTGAATCCGGGCCCCCCAGATCACGTTTGCACTCGCCTCAAGCCGTTCGGTGATGTTGTTGGCGATTCCCTCGGCCTCCTTCAGCGTGAGGTCGGGGCCGCCGGTGATGTGGACGAGCCCGCCGCTCGCGCCGCGGTAGTCCACATCCAGCAGTGGATGGTTCATCGCGTCGCTAACCACCTCTTGGGTCTTGTTTTTGTCCTGGGTTTCGCCGACCAGCATGACAGCGACGCCGCCCTGATTCATGATCGTCGACATATCCGCGTAGTCGAGGTTGATCAGGGATGGCTGGGTAATCGTCTCGGAGATCCCTTTGACCGTTTCGGCGATGATCTGATCCATCACCGAAAACGCCTTGCCGATCGGGAGGTTCGGGACGTAGTCGAGCAGCCGGTTGTTGTCCAGCACGATAATCGAGTCAGCCGTGTTACGGAGGCGTTCGAGACCCTCCTCGGCTTTGACCGTGCGGGCGCGTTCGACGTTGAACGGCGTCGAGACCATACCGACGACGATGGCCCCCTGTTCTTTGGCGATATCCGAGATCACCGGGGCTGCACCGGTACCGGTGCCACCACCCATGCCAGCAGTCACAAAGACCAGGTCGGCATCGCCGAGCACCTCCTTGATCGTCCCTTGGGCCATTTCGGTGGCGCGTTCGCCCATCGAGGGGTCGCCACCTGCGCCGAGCCCCTGGGTGAGAGATTTACCGACAAGGATCTTCGTGTCGGCCTCGATCATCTTTAGGTGCTGTTTGTCGGTGTTGACAGCGACGGTTTCGGCACCGTCGACGCCGATGTTATACAGTCGGTTGACCGTGTTGTTGCCGGCTCCGCCCGCGCCGACGATGACGATCCGCGGATCGCCGAACTCATCGTCATCGTCGAAGCTGGCGTCCATGTCACGGTCTTCCGCTTCCGCGTTATCGAGGGCGTCTTGGACGATATCTTGCACCGTTACACCTTCGCCCAGCTGCGCTCGTTTTTGTTCTGCCGCGGCTCTGTACTCTCGGTCTCGTTGAGCATCTCTCGGACGGCCGACCGGATCGCCTCACTCCGGTTTGGGAACTGGCCGGTTTCGACCATTTCCTCGACCTCGTCGATCTGCTGCTTTGGAATTCGTAGTGTCACACGCTCCATGGTTACATTCCCCGGTAAGACAGTCGGCGACGCCGACAGCCCCACAGCGTGCCACCGGTAGGCACACTGTAAGACAGTTGTCTTACGCATTCGTAACACTATGCTGAGGGTATATAAAAATACCGGCGAGTGTAAGACAACCCGCCTATCGTGGCAGACACAGCACCGTGAGGGCGGGAGGTCTGTCTGTCATTGGGTATCCAACACGTCGGCCGCTGGGGTGCGACGGCCGCAGCCGGGACAGAACGCCCAATCCGAGCGAAGCTCGTCGCCGCACTCACAGAACAGCCGTCGAGAGGCTTTTTCGCCGCAGTTCGGACAGTAGACGTGGTCGCTGTCGATGTCCTCACCACACTGATCACAGCTGTGGGCGACAGCCGCGTCAGCCGCCGGCTTGGGCTGTGTGTCGTTCTCAGTATCGGGCGTCTTACGCTCGACGGTTTGATCGGCGACGGCAGCCTCATCGGCGACCCCTTCAAGTGTGATGTTGACCGATACGTCGGTGTCGGTCGCGGTCGGTTCGCGGCGGGCCGCCAGCGCGGAGTCGACGCGGTCGGCGACGAGGCGGTCGATGCGCTCGTCGATGAGGGCGTCGATCGAATCCGTGTCGGACGTTTGGGTGGGTGTGTCCGTCGATTGCGCGGCCGTCTCACGTTCCGGGTCGTCGAGATACCGACGGAGGGCCTCCCGCATCACCTCGGATTTCGAGGCATCGAAGGCCTCCAATCGGCCAACGAGGTCATCGTCGGCGCGGAACGTGATCTTACTCATACCTAACAGGTGTGTTATACAGGGTAATCAATCTTCCCACGCTGTCAGACATCTGGCAGCCGACGCGGCGGTCGGAACAGTAACCCTTAATTGTGCCACCGGGATACGATTGAGTGCCCGCCCTTAGCTCAGCCTGGTAGAGCAGTCGACTGTAGATCGACTTGTCCCCCGTTCAATTCGGGGAGGGCGGATTTTCCTGCGAACAACGTGAGCAGTGTAAACTCCGTCCCGACCCGTATTGAGCAGCGAACGACCGCAGGGAGTGAGTGGGTTCAATTCGGGGAGGGCGGACTTCCTTTCCAGTTGATTCAAAACCGACTGTAGACCGACTTGTCCCCCGTCCTCGTGAGCGGAGCGAATGAGGGCTCGGAAGTCGCGTGAAGCGAAGCGAGCGCGTCTTCCGGCGTTCAATTCGGGGAGGGCGGATTTTCCTACGAACAACGTGAGCAGTGTAAACTCCGTCCCGACCCGAATTGAGCAGCGAACGACCGCAGGGTGTGAGTGAGTTCAATTTGGGGCAGACGCAGTTTCCGGTTGATTTGGTGCCGACACCGTTGACTCTCACAGCGACGCCGATGAGAGCTGTTGCCGGCTATGGGGGTCGTCTTAGGCGCGTCGCTTCCGTACAATGTGTACCGCTGTCTCACAACGCATTTAGCCGACGACGACATCACCACACGTATGGACTACGAGGCGACGCTTGACCGGGCAATGGAGGAGTTGCCGGATTTCGAGGGCTCAGACGAACGGCTGGACGTGCCAGACGCCGAAGCCCAGAAAGACGGCGCGTTTACACGACTGACCAACCTCCCGACGGTCGGCGACGCGCTCAACCGCGAGCCCGACCACATCCACAGTTCGATCCAACAGGAGCTCGGTACCGCCGGCCAGTACGAGGACGGCCGCGCGCGCTACAACGGCGAGTTCTCCGGGGCGGACTTCGATGCCGCCATCGACGCCTACATCGCCGAGTACGTCACCTGCTCGGAGTGTGGCCTCCCAGATACGAAACTCGTCACCGAAAACCGCACCCAGATGCTGCGCTGTGAGGCCTGTGGAGCGTTCCGTCCGGTCGCCAAACGGCAGTCGAGTTCCCAACGTACCGACCGCCCGGATGTTGAGGAAGGCGAAACCTACGAGGTCAAGATCACCGGCACCGGCCGCAAGGGCGACGGCGTCGCCGAGAAGGGCAAATACACCATCTTCGTCCCCGGCGCGGAGGAAGGCGACGAGGTCGAGATCTACATCAAAAACATCAGCGGCACGCTCGCCTTCGCGCGCCTCGCGTAGAACACGCCACCCCCGGCTGGCACCGATGTTTTCAAGCCGCAGGTAGCATATCCATTCATCGTGACCGCTACGGCCGCCTTCGTCTTCGATCTGTTTGGCACGCTCGTCGCTGTCGACGACACACCCCAGCCAGCGGCGGCCGTCGCCGACGCACTCGCCGCCCGCGGGATCAGCGTCCCTGACGACTGGGCGAGTGCCTACCGTGAACCACATATCGACGCCGAGGAAGGAGCCGAGATCCCACTACCAGCCCACGTCGCCGCCGCCCTCGCCAGCCGTGGGGTCGACGTGTCGGACACCACCGCCGGTCAGGCCGTCATCGACGCCTTCGAGCCGGTTGTCGAGACCCGCGCGGGTGCGGTTGAGGCCGTCGCCGCCGCCGGTGAGGCCGGCTCGGTCGGGCTGCTGTCGAACTGTGCGGTGCCTACGTTAGTGGCCCGAACGCTCAGCCGATCAGCACTCGACGACGAAGCCTTCGACGCTATTGTTGTCAGCGTCGACTGCGGCTGGCGTAAACCCGACCCCCGGGCCTTCGAAGCGGTGGCCCGCCAGCTCACCGTTGCGGCTGCCGAGCTTGTCGTCGTCGGTGATACACCTGCGACCGACGGCGGGATCACCGACTGCGGTGGCGAATTCATCGACGTCACCGAAACGTCGCTGCCCACCCTCCAAACAAGCCTCACTGAGAGTCAGCCATGTCGCTGATGGCTGCCGGTGTCGTCCTCGCGGCTGTCAGCCTCGATCACGTCGTCGGCGAGCCGCCGGCTCGGCTGCATCCGGTCGCGTGGTTCGGGCGGCTGGTTGGCCCGCTCGACCGCTCGTGGGACGCGCCTCGACTTGTCGGTGCTGTTGGGGCGTTCTGTCTGCCGTTGCTTGCGGCCGTGGTCGTCGCTCTCGGCGTCGGGCTGGCTGGCGACATCGAACCGCTGGCCGGTGGCGTTGTCGCCACCATCGTTCTGTTTTCAGCGATGAGCCTTCGGTTGCTCTGTACGACAGCCATCGACGTACTTGAGCAAACAGAAACCGACATCGCGGGCGCACGCGCGTCGTTACTCGCCTTGGCTGGTCGAGACGCCAGCGACCTCTCAGCCGGGCACATTCGGAGCGCGGCCGTCGAGAGCGCGGCGGAGAATCTCTCGGACGGCTTTGTCGCGCCGCTGGCCGGCTTTGGTATCGCCGGTGTCGTCGCCAGCCGGTGGCTCACTCCTGTCGCAACGCTGGCGGTGGCGACCGCGGCAGCGGCGTGGATCAAGGCCGTCAACACGATGGATTCGATGGTCGGCTACCGCTCGAAACCGGTCGGCTGGGCGGCCGCGCGGCTCGATGACCTCGTCATGTGGGTGCCCGCACGGCTGACGGCACTGACCCTCTCGGCGGCCGCGCGGTCACCTGATCCGTTGGTGATGGGCCGCCGGTGGGCCCAAACGCCGGCTTCGCCGAACGCCGGCTGGCCGATGGCAACGCTGGCAGCCGCTCTCGATGTCCGCCTCGAAAAGTCCGGCCACTACACGCTCAACTCGGTGGCATCGTTGCCAACGTTGACTGAGGGCCACCACGGGGTCACCCTCGTCGGCCGGGCCGGCTGGCTCGCCGCGCTCACAACGGCGGTGGTCGTCGGTGTCTGACTTGACTCCCGGTGTTGGTATCGGCCGCGCGATTCGTGGCGCGATCGGCTTTCTTACCCGGATTCCGGTCGGCGGCAGCGAAGCCGACTGGAATGCCTTCCGGCGGGCGGTCTACAGCCTTCCGGTGGTCGGCTATCTCGTCGGCGGCCTTGTTGGGGGTGTGTTTTTCCTCCCGGTGCAACCGCCGACGCTGGTGGCGGCCTATCTCGTTGGGCTCTATCTGCTGACAGGCGTCACCCACGCCGATGGGCTGGCAGATCTTGGGGATGCAGTGGCAGTTCACGGCGACGCTGACCGCACACGGGCGGTACTGAAGGATTCGGCTACCGGTGTCGGCGGGGCCCTCCTCTTGGGTGTGACGCTGCTGGTAGTGGCACTCGGCGTCCTGTCGTTTGCGGGTATCGGCTCGTGGCGGGCGTTCCGGCTCGTCGTTGCCGCGGAGGTCGGCGCGAAACTCGGGATGGCCCTCGTCGCGTGTTATGGCCGACCGGCTCACGACGGTCTGGGATCCCAGCTTGTCGGCGAGCTTGATCACCGCTCGTTTGCGTCAGCCATCGTGGTCTCCCTGCCGGCGGTTGCTGCCGCGCCGACCGGGCTGTCGGTAGCCTTGCTGGCGACGGTGGTGACTGGGCCGGCGGTCGGATTGGCGATACTGACGTGGGGGCACCGCGAGCTCGGCGGCGTGAGCGGTGACCTCATCGGAGCGACCAACGAGGTGGGTCGTGCACTCGCATTGCATGTGGGGGTGTCGGTATGGATTCTGAGCTGAACGAGGGGGAGGTGACGACCACAGCCGAGAGACGGGCGACGACCGGACTGGTCATGTGTGGCGGCGAGGGAACACGGCTCAGACCGGCGGTCGGCGATACTGAAAAACCGCTCGTGGAGATCAACGGCGAGCCGATGATCGATCGGGTCGTCGCCACCCTGCAGGCGAGTTCGCTTACAACTGTTGCGGCGGGGGTCTCGCCGGCGACACCCGAAACGGCCGCCCATCTCACCGAAATCGACGGCGTCGACTGTATCGAGACAGCAGGTGACGGGTACGTTGCCGACCTCAACGAGGCAGTTGGTCGGCTCACCACCCCGGTTGTGACCGTCGCAGCCGACCTCCCCCTCGTGGCCGCCGACCACGTCGACCGGGCGGCGGCAACCGCCGGCGAGGAGTCTCTGACGGTCTGTGTACCGGTATCGCTCACAACAGCCCTCGGCGTCAGCGCGGAGACAACCACCGAACACGACGGGACAACGGTCGTGCCAACCGGGCTCAACGTCGTCGGCAGCGAGGATGGTCAGACAGCCGTCTGGGAGGACAGCCGCCTCGCGTTCAACGTTAACCGGCCGGGAGATATCGACGCGGTTGAGCGGTGGGTGGATCGGCGAGATCGAACAAACCGGTAATGCAGCGAAACGGAGCCGTCTGCTCCGGGCTCAGGGTTTTATGTGGCGTACGACCAATTGGCTGCTGTGGATCCAGACGCGATCGACGCCGTGACCCGTGTCCCCCACGGTGGCGAATCCAACCCGGAGCTTGTCGATTTTAGTGCCAACACAAACCCTCGGCGACCGGGCGGCGTCGCTCGTGTCTATGAGGCTGCTCTCGCAGCGGCCGGCCGCTATCCAGGCGATGAGTACTACGCGTTCCGCGCGGCGGCCGCCGAGTATATCGGCGTCACCGGCACCGAGATCATCCCGACAGCCGGCGGGTTAGCCGGCATGCGCCTGCTGTGTTCGATTGTCATCGACAGCGGCGACAGCGTTGCGATCCCAAAACCGAGTTTCAGCGAGTACGCCCGCGAGGTTCGACTCCACGGCGGTGAGCCGGCGTTTGTCCGCCACGACGAGATCGCCGATATCGATCCAGCCGCCCACCGCATGGTGATCGTCTGTAACCCGAACAACCCAACCGGTGAGAGCTACGATCACACGAGACTGCGAGCCCTCGCCGATCGGTGTCAGGCGTCTGAGACGGTGCTGCTGATCGATGAGGCGTTCCTCGATTTTACCACAGAGCCCTCGCTTGCCGGCACCCCCGGTGTCGTTGTCGCCCGATCGCTGACGAAGATCTTCGGACTCCCGGGGCTTCGGGCCGGCTTTCTTGTCGCCACCGGTGACCGCCGAGAACGGCTCGATACCGCCCGGCCAACGTGGGCACTGAGCACGCCCGCCGCCGCCGTCGGTTCTCACTGTCTTGCCGATACCGACTTTGTTGCCGAAACGCGGGAACGTGTCGACGCCGAGCGCGAACGGATGCGACACCGCCTGACCGAGCGGTTTCGAGTCTCCCCCTCCGAGGCCCCGTTTTTGCTCTGTGAGACACGCAAGCCGGTTGAGGCGGTGCTCACAGAAGCCCGCGAGGCGGGGCTCACCGTTCGCGATGCGACGACGTTCCGCGGACTTGACTCACATATCCGCATCGCGGTAAAACGAGCCCACCAGAACGATCGCCTGCTTTCGGCGTTCGACGTATAGCGGCAGCCCAATCGGCTGAACACAACTGAGATACCCCTGGCGTCCAAGAGAGGTGTATGACATCCAACTCCGAAGCTGACCCACCCGGCCATCGCCAAACACCAGGTGGCGGCGTCACCCCTGAGGCCCGACCCATCGAGCCGGCCGCACCCAACGAGTTCGGCCTCGTACAAGCCTTCTGGGGCGACGGTAAGGGCAAGACAACTGCGGCAATGGGAATGGGATTTCGCGCCGCCGGCCACGGCTACCGCGTCCACATGCTACAGTTCATGAAGGGCGGGGCCGACAGCGTCGACGACGTACGCGGCGAGTACAACGCGATCGCCGCAACGGCCGGCTTCTCGTATGAGAACACCGGCCACTACGGCTGGCACAACATGGCCGACGGCAGCCGCGAGGCCGACCACGAATCGGAAGCCGACGCCGGCTTCGAGCGCACTCAAGAGCTTGTTGCCGCCGCAGCCAACGCCGATCTCACCACCCCATTTGCGCTCGACAGCGACCCCGAAGCGGGTGTCCACATGCTGATTCTCGACGAGATCCTCTATGCGGCCGACCGCGACCTCGTTGCGCCCGAGGCGGTCTGTGAGCTCATCGAGACCAAACCCGACGCTCTTGAGGTTGTGCTCACCGGCAGCCACGCGGAGCCCACCTATCTCACCGACCACGCCGACCTGATCTCCGAGATCAGCAAGCACAAACATCCGATCGACGCCGGTCAGCGCGCCCGCTCCGGCACCGAATACTGAGATGGCCCACACGATCCTCGTCGCCGGCACCGCCTCCCACGTCGGCAAATCGACGGTCGCGACGGGGCTCTGTCGGCTGCTGGCTGATCGCGGCGTCTCGGTCGCGCCGTTCAAAGCCCAGAACATGAGCAACAACGCACGGGCGGTGCCGCGTGCACCCGAAACGATGGGTGAAGCGAGCGACGCCGTCAGCGACGACGGTGGCGACAACGACGCCTACGGCGAGATCGGTGTCTCCCAGTACGTCCAAGCCCGCGCCGCCCGCGTCTCACCAACGACCGACTGCAACCCCGTGTTACTCAAACCCCGCGGTGAGGGCGAATCCCAACTTGTCGTCGATGGCGTCGGCGTCGGCCACTACGCCGCCGGCGAGTATTACGACGCCCACTGGGAAACGGCCCGTGCGGCCGCCGTCGCCGCCCACGACCGCTTGGCGGCCGCCCACGACGTGATCGTCGCCGAGGGCGCAGGCTCCATCGCGGAGATCAACTTCCACGACCGCGACCTCGCCAACGTCGAAACCGCCCGCGTTGCCGACGCCGACATCGTCCTTGTCGGCGACATCGAACGCGGCGGCGTTTTCGCCTCGCTGGTCGGCACGCTGGAACTCATGCCCGATGATCTCCGCGACCAGGTTGTCGGCGTCGTCATCACGAAGTTCCGCGGTGACGCCGATCTGTTGGCTCCCGGGATCGACGCCTTCGAGGAGCGAACCGGCGTCGATGTGCTCGGCGTTGTTCCCTACGACGATCCCGGCCTCCCGGCCGAGGACAGCGTCGATCTGCCGGCAACCGATGAGCGCGCCGTCCGCGGTGACGACGACGGCGTCGCCCCTGAGCATTCGGTGACGGTCGCCGTCCCGCGGCTTCCCCGCGTCTCGAATTTCACCGATCTCGAGCCGCTGGCCGCCGCCGCCGGCGTTCGGGTCGCATACGTCCCACTCGACGCGTCGCTCGCTGACGCCGACGCGGTCGTGTTGCCGGGCACGAAGAACACGGTCGATGACCTGCTGGCGATCAAAGACGCCGGCTTCGACGATGAACTCCAAGCCTTCGGTGGCCCCGTCGTCGGCCTCTGTGGCGGGTATCAACTGTTGGGTGAGGAACTTCGCGGCGTCGACACCGAGGCCAGCAGCGCGGCGGCCGCCGAGTTGTCCGCAACGACGCTGCCGGGGATCGGTCTGTTACCCGTGGCAACGACGTTTACCCCGGAGAAACGGGTTGTCGATACGACACTCGACCTCGACGGAACCGGCCCGCTTGCGGGCGCAAGTGGCGCAGTCTCGGGCTACGAGATTCACATGGGAACCACCGAGGCGACAGGAGGTGTCGAAACACCGTTCGCCCGTGGTGACAACGCGAGTGCCGCGCTCGGTGCAAGCGCGGGCGACGTGGTTGGCTGTTATCTCCACGGGCTGTTCGAAAACGAGACGGCGCGTCGGGCGTTCGTCGGTCGGGTCTTTGAGGCGGCCGGTCGTGAGCGACCCACAGGGGCGACGCCCAACGCATCGCCGTACGCACAGGCCGCCGCGCTGGTGGCTGAGAACTGTTCGCTCGACGTTCTTGCTGCACTGCCCGACGATCAAGACTAAGCCACGGCCGCTCCGAGTAAGCCTGTGAGCGTTCTTTCGTTGCTCCGGCTTTACACCGCCGCCGACTTCGCCGACTGGTACCGGATCGGTGCGGAATACGTCGACGGCGTCGCCGAGGAGATGGGGTTCGACACCGCCGAGTTTGTCGACTACGAGGCTGGCGTTGCGGCGATGCGAGACGGGCGACCACCGGCGTCAGTTTCGCCCGCGGTTCGACGGTCGATTGCCGCTGACCTGCTGGCTGACGCCGTTTTCTCCGAACCATTCTGTGAGTGGCTGCCGCTGTGGTATGAGGTGAGCCTCCTGGGGCCGGTACGATACTGTGAGTACCGGCTGCGAGCAGTTGCCGAACCATACTGTCATGAACTGTCCGTCTCGGTGCCGCGATTCAGTCGGCCAGCCAACGCCCTTGTCGACGGCCGGCCGGCCCCGGCCCACCTCGATAGCTTTCGTGAGCAGTTCATACTCGCGGATGCCATCCTCCATCTTGAATGGTTCGTCCACGTTGCTCGTGAATCCGGGATTGTGGTACCACAGGGGTTGATCGATCGTACCCACGAAGAGAGCCTCGCGTACTACACCGGTCACCGCGAGTCGTTGTCGCCACAGGTACAGCGGTTTCAGGCCGCGCTGTTTGCCGACGACAGATGGGTGCGAGAGATCGATGCGGCCTACGGGCTCGACAGCACGCTGTTTGAGCTGTGGGAACGGCTGCTGCGTGCGGAACGAGAGCGGCTTGAAGCGGCGACACAGCGCTAGCGGCGGCAGGGGTCTTCAGACCGACTCAACAGCTTTTTATTCGCGCTGGCGGTATCGTGTTGCACTATGGCTGAGGACAAAGCACGATCTACCGGCAGTGCCGGTCGATTTGGGGCCCGATACGGGCGTGTCTCCCGCAAACGAGTCAAGGAAATCGAAGCAGGAATGCAGAACGCCGAGGTCGACGGCGACGATGTCACCCGCGTCGGCACCGGCATCTGGGTTAACGAGGAGACCGGCGAGAAGTTTACCGGCGGTGCCTACAAGCCGAAAACGCCCGGTGGCCAACAGGCAACCCGTTCGATCCGCGCCGCCCTCGCCGAAGACGAGGAGTAACAATGAGCTACAAGTGCTCGCGCTGTAAACGCGACGTGACGCTCGATGAGTACGGTGGCGTCCGCTGTCCGTACTGTGGGCACCGCGTCCTCCTGAAGGAACGCGGCGGCGGCATCAAGGAAGTCGACGTCCACTGACGGCGGTCGTGTCACAGCTTCATTCTACGCAGTTGCGTTTCAAGTATCCGACAGCAACAGCTGCGCGGCGGGTCGAACGCAGCATCGCTGTCGAGGTCGGCGAACTCGACGACGATCGCTCGGCGGTGAGCGTCGACCGCGACGGGGTTGTTCTCACCGTCGAGATCACCGCGGCCGACCGCGTCGCGCTTCGCGCCGGAATCAACAGTTGGTGTCGCTACGTAGCAACCGCCGAGACGGTCGCCGACGACGTACTGGCTCAGCCACAGCTCCGTGGTTTGCGGTAACAGAAGCCACACCGCTGGAAGCCAACGCTGGCGAGAGCCGACAACGGCACAAACGCAATACGAACCCGACGCCGTCGGTCGATCAGGCGGCCGTCGGAATTGCATGGCTTTTTCCATGTGGCGACCGTCCTGTAGGGTATGCAGGGTAACCTACCGCCGGAAGCGCAGGACAAACTCGAAACGCTGCAGGATCTTCAAGAGACCGCCCAAGAGGTTTCCGAGCAGAAACAGCAGACCGAGGCAACGCTCACCGAAACCAAGGCTGCACTCGACGCCCTCGACGACGTTGACGACGAGTCAACCATGTACCGAGAGGTCGGCGAACTCCTCATCGAGACCGACTACGAGTCGGCGTCCGGCAAGCTCGAAGAGAAGGTCGAGGATCTCGAAGTGCGCGCCGAACAGCTTGACAAACAGGAGACGAAAGTCCAAGAGAAATTCGAGAGCCTGCAGGACGAGCTCCAGCAGATGCTCGGCGGCGCGGGCGGCCCGCAGGGCCCGGCCGGTCCGGGCGGCGCCGGCGGCGCGTAAATGAGTACGGAACCGGACGACGAAACGGTCGTCAGCACCGCTGCGGAGGCCGCTGAGGGGGTTATTCTCTCACGGTTTGCGAACTCCGCGATCACAGATGTCGATATCACCGTCACCTTCGAGGATGGCGTGTTAGATCTCGATATCTATCTGAACACGGTCGACGATGCTGCGGCCGACCCGGAGGCCGTCGCCGACGCGGCGATCGATGCCGCCGAGGACGCCGTCGACGAACTTTTTGCGTGAGCCCGTTGCTGCCGTATTTTGGTGGTCACACCCCGAACATGAAAAGAGATTAAGCCGGCGGTTGGAAAGAGAGGCCAAATGAGTCTCTCGGAGTCCGACCGCGAGTTGATCACCGCCGAGCTCGGCCGTGAGCCGACGCCCGCCGAGGCGAATCTCTTCGAAAACCTCTGGAGCGAACACTGTGCCTACCGCTCCTCGCGGCCGCTGCTCGGAGCCTTCGACAGCGAGGGCGACCAGGTTGTTATCGGCCCCGGCGACGACGCCGCCGTCATCGCCGTCCCCGAACCTGACGCCGCTGACACGCCCGCAGGCGAGCGCACACCCGAAGACTACAGCGAGACCTACATCACGCTCGGCATCGAGAGCCACAACCACCCGAGCTACGTCGATCCCTACGACGGCGCGGCCACCGGCGTCGGCGGCATCGTCCGGGATACGCTCTCGATGGGGGCGTATCCGATCGCACTGGCGGACAGCCTCTATTTCGGTTCCTTCGACCGCGAGCACTCCCAGTATCTCTTCGAGGGCGTCGTTGAGGGGATCAGCGACTACGGCAACTCTATCGGCGTCCCGACGGTCGCCGGCAGCGTTGCCTTTCATTCGGACTACGTCGGCAATCCACTCGTCAACGTTGCCTGTGTCGGCGTGACCGACGAGGAACGCGTCGTGACCGCTGAAGCCCAGCAGGCCGGCAACAAACTTGTTCTCTTCGGCAACGCGACCGGCCGCGATGGCCTCGGCGGCGCGTCGTTTGCCAGCGAAGACCTCGACGAGGATGCCGAAACCGAGGATCGCCCAGCGGTACAGGTCGGCGATCCCTACAGCGAAAAGCTGCTCATCGAGGCCAGCGAGACGCTGATCGACGAGAACCTGGTTCAGTCGGCCCGCGACCTGGGTGCGGCCGGGCTCGGCGGGGCGTCCTCGGAACTCGTCGCAAAGGGCGGCTTCGGCGCGGACATCGCGTTGGATCGCGTCCACCAGCGCGAACCCAACATGAACGCCCTCGAAATCCTGCTGGCCGAATCCCAAGAGCGGATGTGCTACGAGGTCGCCCCCGAGGATGTCGACCGCGTGGCCGAAATCGCCGAGCGGTTCGATCTCGGCTGTTCGGTGATCGGTGAGGTCAACGAAGGCAACTATACGTGTACATTCGATGGCGAAATCGTCGTCGACGTTGCCCCTGAATTCCTCGCGGAGGGCGCGCCGATGAACGACCTCGATAGTGTCGCTCCTGAGCCCGCCGAGCGCGACCTGCCGGACGCCGATCTCGACGCGGCAATCGAGGCCGTCATTGCGAACCCCAACACCGCCTCCAAGCGGTGGGTGTACCGACAGTACGACTACGAGGTCGGCCTCCGAACCGCGATGAAACCCGGCGACGATGCGGCGATCATGGCGGTTCGGGAGACGAGCGATGCCGACGATACAACGGGCGCGGGAACCGGCCTCGCCATCTCGTCGGGCGCGAATCCGAACTGGACGAGTGTCGATCCCTACGGTGGTGCGCAAGCAGTCGCCCTCGAGAACGCGACCAACATCGCCGCCAAGGGTGCGACTCCGCTCGCGGCGGTGAACTGTCTCAACGGCGGCAACCCCGAGAAACCCGACATCTACGGCGGGTTCAAACGGATCGTCGACGGTCTTGCGGAGATGTGTGCGGATCTCTCGACACCGGTGGTCGGCGGCAACGTCTCGCTGTACAACGATTCGGAGGCCGGCCCCATCCCGCCGACGCCGACGCTGGCGATGGTCGGCACAAAAGCCGGCTACGACGCGCCGCCGGCCGCACTCAGCGGCGAGGGCGAACTCCTCGTCGTCGGCAACGCCGGCGACGCCCTCGGCGGGTCTGAGTATCTCAACGCCGCCGGCGGCAGCGATGCGTTCCCAAAACTGCCCGAAAACCCAGCCGAACTCGTCGCCACGGTCGCCGAGGTCGCCCGCGACGAGTCGACACTGGCGACTCACGACGTGAGCCACGGCGGGCTGGCGGTCACGCTGGCGGAGTTGCTGACAGCCGACGCCGGTGCCGACGTTGCCGTCGGCGACGCGGTCGCGCTGTTCGACGAAACGCCCGGCCGGGTCGTCGTCGAGACGACTGATCCCGAGAGCGTGCGCGAGGTCTTCGACGGCGTCGCAGCTGTCGAATCGCTCGGCGAAGCGACCGCTGACGGCGCGTTGTCGCTGACGGTCGGTGACGAAACGGTCGAACTCGAATCGGAGACAGTCACCGATCTGCGAGATGTGATCGCTAAGACAGTGGAGTGACAGTCGCTCTCGCTGTCGATTCGATTGTGGCCGGCGAATGGAGGTAACGAAGGACTGGCGATCACCGTAGTGTCGTTTTAACCTTACAGAGATAATACCGCTGCCGACAGCTATCGCTTGTGGTGGTCGGGTTGAAGCGTGGGGGTGTCGGTATCCTACGTCGACGCCCCGTTGCTTCACCGGAGCCGAGGCGACAGCGGGTAACAACACTGTTGGTGTGGCCGATGGGACGGAAGCCGACATGCTTTTAGGATGTCCTAAAGTAGTGTGGCAGCAAGAACGGAGCGGCCATGGCCACCGTCGCTGGCTTTCGGTTGCTCCATTTCGGATCGCTATGGCAAACAACTCACTCATGCACGGCGCGGTCGCACAGGACGCCGAGCACCCGACGATGGCCGATGAGTCGGAATCAACCGTCGACGATCCGATTCTCGAAGTTGATGGGGTAACCAAGGAGTTCAGCAAGGAGACCGCGGTTTCGGAGGTTTCGCTGGCGGTCGAACGCGGCGAACTCCTCACGCTACTCGGCCCCTCCGGGTGCGGGAAAACAACGACGCTCCGGCTGCTGGCCGGGCTTGAAACGCCGACAGCGGGAGAGATCACACTTAACGACAAGCCGGTGGCACGGCCAGCCGAGGCGACCGACCCTGAGGAACGAGATGTGGGGATCGTCTTTCAGGACTTCGCGCTGTTTCCGCATCTCTCGGTGCGAGAGAACATCGCTTTCGGGGTCGACGACATGGACGCTGTCGACACTGAGGCCCGTGTCGATGAGCTTCTGGAGTTAGTGGATCTGCCTGACCACGGTGAAAAGTCGCCGGATCAACTGTCGGGCGGACAGAAACAGCGCGTCGCGCTCGCCCGGTCGCTCGCTCCTGAGCCTGCGGTGTTGCTGCTTGATGAGCCGTTTTCAAATCTCGATGTTCGGCTGCGGGTCGAGATGCGCGAGGAGGTTCGATCAATTCTCAAGGAAGCTGGCGTCACCGCGATCTCGGTCACCCACGACCAGGAGGAAGCGCTCTCGATCTCCGATCGCGTCGCCGTGATGAACAACGGGGAGATCGAACAGCTCGGTCGCCCTGAGCGCGTATACGAGCAACCAAAATCCCGCTTTGTTGCCTCCTTCCTCGGCCGGGCAAGCTTTGTGACGGCATACGTCCACGACGACACCGTCAAAACCGGGATCGGAACGTTCGATGCCCGAACACTCGACGGCTACGCCGCGGAGTATGACAGTATCGCTGTCGACGTACTCGTCCGACCTGACGACCTCCGGGCTGGCCGGGCCCACGAGGAGCAGACCGACGGCGAGGTTGTCTCCCGACAGTACGTCGGCCCATCATTCATCTACCGGGTCGAACTCGATAGCGGGGATACGATCCACTGCCTACACAACCACGTCGAGGATTTCGAGCTCGGCGAGCGTGTGACCGTTGATCTCGTCGCCGATCACCCGCTGGCGTGGTATCCACGCCCTGGGATCGACGAGACAGGCGAACAGTGTGGGGTCACTGGGGACGGCGATTTCTGTTCGTTCACCGAGAGCCTGTAGTCGACAGCCGGCTCACAGCGCGATCAACGGGAGTCCAAACACGACGAGGAGGCCACCAAGCAGTATGAGCCCGCCGGTCGTCGCTTGCTGGCGGGTAAACGACTGCATCGGGGCAGTAACACGGGTGGCCGTCCCCTCCTCGTGTCGGTCGAACGGATCATCGTCGGTGTGGTCGTGTGCGCTCATTAGCTGACTGTTCGCTGGTAGCATCCTAAAACACACGCATCAGCATTGTCGCCGGAAACAGAGGTATTAACGCAGTCGGACGAACAAGAAGAGATATGACAGCCTCGACGACGGACGAACAGCTTCTTGACCGTGCATGGTGGAAAGAATCGGTTATCTATCAGATCTATCCGCGGAGTTTCAATGATACAGACGGCGATGGGGTCGGCGATATCCCAGGGATCATCGAAAAACTCGATTATCTCGACGATCTCGGCGTCGATATCATCTGGCTCAACCCGGTGTATGAGTCACCGAACGCCGACAACGGATACGACATCGCCGACTACCAGTCGATCATGGACGAGTTCGGGACGATAGACGACTGGGAGGAGCTGCTGGATGGTCTCCATGACCGCGATATCAAGCTCATCATGGATCTCGTGGTGAACCACACCTCCGACGAACACGAGTGGTTTGTTGACGCCCGCGATCCCGATAGCGACTATCACGACTACTACATCTGGAAGCAGGGTCGCACTGATGTCGGGGGCTTCACCGGCCATCTCGGCCCCGAAGACGAGGCCCCACCAAACGAGTGGGAGTCCTTCTTCGGCGGCCCAGCGTGGGCCTACGACGAGGATGTTGGCAAGTGGTATCTCCATCTGTTCGACGAGAAACAGCCCGATCTGAACTGGGAAAATCCCGACGTGCGCGACGAGATCTTCGAGATGATGGAGTGGTGGCTTGAGAAGGGGATCGACGGCTTCCGGATGGACGTGATCAACCTTCTCTCAAAGCCGGATTCGGTGACGAAACACGACCCGCCGCGAAACGATACCGAGGTCTGGGAGACCTTCGACGGCCCACGGATGCAGGAGTTCCTCGATGAGATGCACGACCGCGTGCTCGCCGACCGCGACGTGTTCGCCCTCGGCGAGATGATGGGTCGGATGGATATGGAGACCGCTATCGACTACGTCGGCCGCGATGGGCCGCTGTCGACCTTGTTCCACTTCGATCACGTCCTGCTGGATCACGGCGGCGAGATCTGGGAAACCAACGAGTGGACGCTCAACGACCTGCGGGACTCGTTTAATCGCTGGCAGTACGGGCTCGCCGAGGACGGCTGGAATAGCATCTACCTGAGCAATCACGACCAGCCGCGGCTGGTCTCGCGGTTCGGCAACGACGACGAGTACCGCGAGGCGTCCGCCAAACTGCTGGCAACGCTGATCTTCACGTTACGCGGGACACCGTACATCTTCCAAGGCGCGGAGATCGGCATGACGAACTACCCCTTCGACTCACTGGAGGAGTTCCGCGACGTGGAGACGATCAACCCCGTGCGAAACGCCCTCGAAAGCGGCGAGATCGAGCATTTCGACGACATCAAACACGGCCTGCGGCACAACAGCCGCGACAACGCCCGGACGCCGATGCAGTGGGACGACAGCGAAAACGCCGGTTTCACCGACGGCGAGCCGTGGATCGGCGTCAACCCGAACCACGACGAGATCAACGTCGAGGCCGCCCGCGCCGACAAGGATTCGATCTGGCACTACTACCGCGACCTGATGGACCTCCGGAAGGACAGCGACGTGAGCGACGTGCTGGTCTACGGCGACTACGAGGTGCTGATCAACGACCACGAGGAGGTCTGGTCGTACGTGCGTACGCTGGGCGGGGAGCGACTGCTAGTTACGCTCAACTTCGCCGAGTTCGAGAGCCACACCTGGATTCCGGAGTATGAGGTTGAGTTCAATCCCCACGAGATGGAGGCCGAACTCCTGGTGTGTAACTACGGAGCCGACGAGCGGGCAACCGATGTCGACGCCGCGGCCTTCGATCTGCGACCGTGGGAGGCGCGGATCTATCGGTTGCGCTGAGCTGACGCTGTCGAGTACAACTTTGTCCGTCGAAAACGACCGCAACGGCGATCGACAACAGGTGTGACTGTGTTAGGCCGATATGCGACACCAGGAGTTTGCCGCCTCAAGCGCGGAGACCGCTGAGCTAAAGCCAGCTTGTGTAACCCCGTAGAACAGCTCTCGGCCAGCAGGCGTTTGCAGCTGGAGGATATCAGTATGGTTGGTCACGCGATACACGCTGAGCCGCCACCCCCCCGCAGTGCGGTACCACTCTGACTCAAGTGAGGCTTCAGCGTCGTCGACGACACGCGATCCAAGCTCCCAGCTCAGCCGTGTGGTCGGCTGCAGTGAGTCCGGCACCGAGTCAGGAAGGATCGAACAACTGTGTGAGTCACAGTGAGCTGACATGGGCTAAAAAATGGGGCTATGGCAAATAAAAATAATCCGTTTGTGGCAATGGAGCCGCGTCGGGCGGGAGGCGAGATAGCTCGATGTGTTGAAAACGGGGGCGGTGCTTGGTGTGAGTCGCGGTCTACATCGTAAGTACGGCTCTGAACCGTGCGTCGTTGGAGATCATCCGGTCGTATGCGGTTGCAACGTCGGACAGCGGGTAGGTTTCGATCTGCGGGGTAATCTCTCTGAGAGAGCTAAATTCAAGCGTATCCTGTGAGTCGCGGGCGTCACCGGAACCCCAGCCTTCGACTGATCCGGCAGTACCGATAAGATGCTGGGCGTTCACCGCAACGTCCTCACCGGGGACACCAACGATGATCACCGCACCGTCGTTGCCGATGCCCGCAACAACCGAGGAGATCGCTTCACTGGAGGGAGCTGTTGCGAGCACCCCATCGGCACCGCCGAGCGATTGGATGGCTGCTGCCGAGTCACGCTCGCTGGCGTTGATAAAGTGATCAGCACCCAACTCCATCGCGAGCGATTCCTTGTCCGGGCTGCGGGAGAGCGCAACCGTCTCGTAACCGGCAGCGTGAGCGTACTGGATCCCGAGGTGACCGAGGCCACCAACGCCCTGGACGGCGACGAGATCCCCGGGTTGGAGATCGGCGTTGCGAAGCGCGTTGTACGTCGTGACGCCCGCACACAGAAGCGGGGCCGCATCAACAGCGGCGAGATCGTCCGGCACCGCTGCGATCGCCTCGGCCGGGACGGTGGTGTACTCGGCGTAGCCACCATCGAAAGTCAACCCGGTAATATCGGCGTTGTCGCACTTGAGGAACTCACCGCGTCGGCAGGGCTCACAGCTGAAACAGTGGCCGCCGTGCCAGCCAGCACCAACAAACTCGCCTTCGGCCCACTGTGAAACGTCGTCACCGACCGCATCAACGTAGCCGGTTACCTCGTGGCCCGGCACACGCGGGTAGCTCAGTTGTGGATGGCCGCTCTCTTTGACGAAGGCGTCGCTGTGACAGACGCCACAGGCTTCGACCGCGATCCGTACCTCGTCGGCTGCGGGCACAGGGATATCCCGCTCAACGAGTTCAAACTCAGCACCGGCTTCCGGCACAACGGCTGCTTGCATTGTTTGAGACACACCACTACTTTCGACCGAACGCGAAAAAAGCTAGCTATATCATGAGGGTGTGGTCGAAATGGATCGGGTGTTTGTACGATCACATTGGGCTATCGTTTCATAATCTTAGAATGATATTATCTGAACCCAGACGGCCCAGCGTGGTGCGCTTCGAGACGAACGGGCGACCGATGTCGACGCCGCTGGCTTCGATCTGCGGCCGTGGGAAGCGCGTATTTATCGGCTGAAATAACGCGTTGCCTGCGGTAGCTGTTGGTAGTAGAACCAACAGTCTCACACTGATGGCTCACAAACCAACAGCCGGGGATGAACCTCACGGACGACGAGTTAGACGGGTTCACCTTTCGGAAGCGGTACGCCGACGGGACGTTCATTCGGTTAATGATCCGCCGAACGGCGGCCGACGCGTACCCGTCCGGATGGCGGTACGCGCTCCACTACGGCGCGGTCGCCCCCGATGCCGTCGATAGGGAGACCCTCGACGACGGAACGATCCGCCGGTACGACAACGCTCACGAGGCCACCAAGGGCCACGAACTCCACATTGCACCCGATCCCACACCAACAACGGTCCAGTTTCCCGGCATGGTCGAACTGTACGACCGGTTCTGGAACGAAATCCCGAAAGCCCGAATCAACCCGTGAGGCCACGAGGTGATACACATGACACTATCCGACGCATTCGACGACACGACGACGGCCGACACGCTGCTCGTCACGGTACAGCACGACGACGACCTCTACCGCGACGGCCGCGAGGCAATCGAGCGGCTGCGCCGTAGCGACGGGGTCAACGACCCCGACAGGTTCGCCTTCGAGAGTTCCGACCTGCTGTTCGAGACGTTCAATCCACGTACGATGGCGTTGCTCGAAACCATCGCCGACGCCGCTCCCGAGAGCATCCGCGAGACCGCGCGGCTCGTCAACCGCGACGTGAAAAACGTCCACGAGGAACTCTCCGAACTCGAACGCCTCGGCGTGATTCGCTTCGAGACGAGCGAGCGGGCGAAACAGCCGATCTTCCCCTACGAGGAAATCGTGATCAGTCTCCCGTTCGATCACGGCGGGGCTTATGATATCACTCACACAAGGTCTTAGATGGATTTCTCTCAGTCTATCTCTGCATTGATCTTGAGCTTCTGATCCCCTAACTTGATGTAGTCTGAATTATGAAAAGTGTATATGACTGACAACGGCTGGGTTGCCTCCGATGCGACAAAATATAAATTCCATGATCAAAGACCCAATTGGATTAGTCTCGCGGCAGTTGCAGTTGCTGTTGATGATTTAGATGATTTTAATGAGGCGTATTTCGATGTTGTTAAACAGAAATCCAAACAATATAATATTGAAACACAGCACCCAATAATTAAAGATTCAGATATCACGAGATGGGTTACTGATTGGGATCGTGCAGAAGCACGTCGAGATATTGTTACTGAGCTGTTGTCCATCGATACAATACGTGAGGTGCAGTTTGTTGAAACCTCGTTGTCTCCAATGTGGATTGATATTTTTGATGAAAATGAAGATGATAAGAAAAGAATAGAATCTCAAAAGTTTATGAACAATTTCTTGGAAAAATACTATAACATAATTGCAATATGGGAATACTTACGGAAGAAAGAGACTAGACCGCATCATCTTCCTCACGATGACTGGCCAATACACAAGAACGTAATGACGGACGATTTTGGCGGCCACATTTCTGAAGCGTGGCTTGGAGTAGGTGGCTTGGCAGATCAAATTCAGGTTGTTCCTCAGGGCGATAAAACGTATCCTCTCCTTTCTCTAGCAGATCTAACGATGGATATGGTCAAACAACAGGTAGACGAGTGGGGCGAGAAGGAAATCTACGAATTTTTAAAAAACATAACCCCAGATGAATCTGCGTACGTGGATTCAAAAGCTATTGATCATGGAGATGATTTAGAGAAGATGATCCCACACACTGCAGAGAGCATCCGTAGCATTCTGCATTATCCTAGCCCAAAAATATATTTGGAAACCGGAAGATCGATGGACTCGGCGAAGGCAAAATCCTTAGATATTTTCGATCACGCCTGCAAATTCGCTCAAGAAAATAATGGATGTGTGAAATTTTTTAACGAAAGCAGAGACAGAGATTATATGTGCAAGGAAGATTATCTGATCGTACTAGATAATCCCGGATCGTTGAGTTGTTATCAGGAGCTCAATGATAGAAAAGCAATCACCGTTATGGATCGAAAAGAGGCTAAGAATTTTTTCAGGGATGAAATATCTGCGTATATTGATTAGAGAAGTCACTACGTGGTTTGTGTAACACGGTTCCGGGGAGGGAACCGTAGGAATACGCGTCCCGGGGAGGGACGCGTCGTAAATAATGTTAGTGGCTGAGTGAATAAATAATTTATTGAATACTCTCGTAGATGAACAGGCTGAGTTAACCTGTTTAAAATGAGGATTTTTTGATTTACATTTGGGCATATGAGTATAGATTGTACAGGCTGCAGTTGTCTGATTTTGCGCCAATGACATTGTAGTGGCCCCAACCCGATTCGTTCAAACCCTCGTAGCCCAACGCTCACACATGAGCGACGACACGAGCGAAGAGACCCACGACCACGTCGTGCCGGGCAGCGACAACGAGCCCGATACCGAAGACGTGGCCGGCTACGATTTCCGCGGCGAGTTCGATCTTGACGACTTACTGGACAGCTACGCGACGACCGGCTTTCAGGCAACCCACCTCGCGGAGGGCATCGAGATCAGCAAGCAGATGCAGGACGACGACGCGACGATCTACCTCACCTGCACCTCCAACATCATCTCCTCGGGGCTGCGGGAGGTCGTCGCCTCGCTGATCCGCGAGGGCCACATCGACGTACTCATCACAACCTCCGGCTCGCTGACCGAGGACGTGATCAAATCCGCCCGGCCGTTCAAGATGGGCGAGTGGGACGCCGACGAGGCCGAACTCCGCGAGCGAGGGATCAATCGCTTGGGCAACATCTACGTCCCCTCAGATCGCTACGTCTGGCTCGAACAGTATCTGTATGATTTCTTCGATGACTTCTTCGCCGACGAACAGATTCGCACGCCGACCGCGTTCGCCCGCGAGCTGGGCGAGCGGCTGGACGACGAGGATTCGGTGCTGAAACAGGCCGCCGACCACGACGTGTCCGTCTACTGTCCCGCCCTGACCGACGCCGAGGTCGGCAACTTCCTCTATTACTACAAACAGGCCAACGATGTCGACATCGGCATCGAGATCCTCGACGACTACGACAAGCTCATCGAACAGGGCCTGCTGGCCGATACGACCGGGTTGATCGCCGTCGGCGACGGCGTTCCGAAACACCACGCGATCATGACGAACCTCTTCCGCGGTGGCGCGGATTATGTGGTTTACATCTCGACGGGGATGGAGGGCGACGGCTCACTGTCGGGCGCGCCGCCGGACGAGGCCGTCTCCTGGGGAAAGATCAAACAACAGGAGACAAACTACACTCAGATCGAAGCCGAGGCGACACTGGTGTTCCCGTTGTTGGCGGCCGCGGCGTTCCACAACCGCGACGACTAAGCCGGCGACTGATTGAACCGTAGCGTGATCGTGGTGCCGTTGTCGCCGGTATCGTAGGTGATCGACCCATCGATCTCCTCGACAACCATCGTCACGATCCAGAGGCCGAGCCCGCTCCCATGTGAGAGAACGTCCTCCCGACCGCGCTCAAGCACCGTGAGCTCATTCACTGGAATGCCGGGCCCGTTATCAGCGATCGTGAGCACCACCGCGTCGGCCTGCTGATTGAGCGTGACCCGCACCTCCGCGTCGGCCGCAGGGTTGTGCTCGGCGGCGTTCTCGATGAGATTTTGCAGGGCGGGTTTGATATCCGGCGTCACCTCGACCGTACACGCAGACGGACAGTCGACGACGAATGTTGTCTCGGGATACCCCTGTTCGTACTCGGCGACCGTCTGACTCAGTAGCTCACACATCGCCACCGGGGTTGTGCGCCCGCGGTGTTCGGCGACATCCTTCATCGTCCGCGCTTTGGTGCTGATCGAAAGCAGGTCGTCGGCGGCCTCAAAGGCAGCACGGGCCTGAGTTTCCTCCGTTCCATCGAGTTTGTCAATCAGAGCTTGGCTGTTCGCTTGGACGATGTCGACCTTGTTGCGGATGTTGTGTCTGAGCGCGCGGGTGAGGATCTGTTTGAGGAGTGCCAGATTCTCCGCTCGACGACGCTGAGTGGTGATATCCCGAACCGTGATCGCAACGCCGTAGCTGTCGCCAAAGGAGTCCAGCGGCGCGGCATACAGCCGATGTACTCGCTTATCACCGTCGCGGCTGAGTGTCACCTCGGCGTCGGTTGGAGCGGCAAGATCGGCGGGCACCGCGTTGATAACCGCCGTTGGCAACGCCGTATCCGCGCGTTCGCCGGCGGCCACCGCCGGAAACATCGCCGCCGCCGGGGCGTTGAAATCCACGATCCGCTGTTCAGGGTTGAGGACGAGTACCGGCGCGGTGATCCCATCGATCACATCGGACATATCGACCGGCGTGTAGCCAAACAGATCGTAGCGGTACAGGCCGACCACGTAGGAGACGCCGACACCTGTCACCGCTAACGCAGGGTAGTCGACACCGGAGACCGCGTGTGGAATCCCCGATTCGACCACCTCAATCAAGATCGCGCCGGACGTTGCAACAAAAACGAGGGCGATCTGCCAGGCCTGCACGTAGTTTGCGGTCAGCAGCTTATAGAGGATCAGCCCGGAGCCGGCCGCAAACGCTGCCAGCGCAAGCACCTCGACAACCCCGGAAAGCGCGGTATCAGTCCAGGTGACGAAGGCAAACGGCTCCCTAATGGTCGTTGGATTCGTGTTTGTCCGTGCCGCGATCGGTGGAAACGACTCCACGGCAAGCATGCTCCCCCCGACGGCCGCCAGCGGGTAGGCAACCGACCGACGCATGAGTACCGAGCGGTAGCCAGCATAGACCACAGCAAAATACAACCAGACGAGCGTCATCAACACCTGAAAAAACTGCTCGATGAGGTGGAGCTCCCAGGCAAGGGCAACCGGGCCGACGATCCTGAGCAATACGGTCGCATTCCACGCGACAGTGACCCCAAGGAACAACAAAAATGCCTGTGCGGCATGCTGGTCGCGACGGTGGTATGTCCAGATGGCACTCCCGAGCCCGAGCACACACGCAAGACCGAACACAAGCACGTGCCAGAAGCGCACGCTACCAGATTCAAGAAGCATTGGACGTGATGGAGGGCGCGATACGGTATCCTGTTGTACTTACCGCCGGTGTATAATACCAGCCTTTCCGACGTTGACGAGACAGATCTTACCGGAGATCCGTGCCGTTGTCAGTTCCCCCGTTGCAGACGATTTTTACCCGGTGGTTGCGTAGACGGTCGTATCAGATGACACTCACAAAACGGATTATCCCCTGTATCGATGTCGACCTCGATGAGGACGGCAACGCCGCGGTTTACACCGGGGTCAACTTCGAGGATCTCAAATACACCGGCGACCCCGTCGAGATGGCGAAAGCCTACAACGAATCCGGAGCCGACGAGTTCGTCTTTCTCGATATCACCGCCTCTGCCGAGGGGCGGGAAACCATGCTCGAAACCGTCTCGGCGGTTGCCGACGAATGCTTCATCCCGCTGACTGTCGGCGGCGGAATTCGGACGAAAGACGACATCAAGGAAACGCTGCGCGCTGGCGCTGATAAGGTCTCGATCAACACCGGCGCGTTGGAACGTCCGGAACTCATCACCGAGGGCGCGGAGGCCTTCGGCAGCCAGTGTATCGTCATCTCCGTCGACGCCCGCCGCCGCTCCGACGATGAGGGCGAACAGTACGTCACCGTCGACGGCGAGGAAGTCTGGTTTGAATGCACCGTCAAAGGCGGCCGGGAGGGCACCGGTCGCGACGTGATCTCGTGGGCAAAGGAGGCCGAAGACCGCGGCGCGGGCGAGCTGTTCGTCAACTCCATCGACGCTGACGGCACGAAAGATGGGTACGACATCGCGCTAACGAAGGCGGTCTGTGACAATGTCTCGACGCCGGTGATCGCCTCCTCGGGGTGTGGTGGCCCAGGGGATATGGAGGAAGTCTTCGTCGAAGCAGGTGCAGACGCGGGGCTGGCAGCCTCCATCTTCCACTTTGATGAGTACAGCATCGCCGACACAAAAGCCTATCTCGCTGACAAAGGCCTCCCGATCCGGGGGTAACTACGCCGCCGTCTCGAAGGCGTCTTTGAACGCGTCAGTCGTCTCCCGAACCGCGCTCGCGCCGTCGGCTAAGGCATCCAGCGGATCGCGGCCGTCCTCGGTTGTAATCGACAGGACAGGTTCGGTCTGGCCGCCGGACTGCTCGGGGTTCATGTTGTAGGTCGCGGCGGAAACGCCATCGGCCTCAAGCAGTTCCCCTTTCAGGACGTTCATGAATGTGTGATCCTCGCCGGCGATCTCGATCCGCAGCTCCGTGTCGGTTTTCTCGATAACGCGCAGTTCCATAATCGCCGTTTGGGCGGTCACCGTTTTACGCTTTCGTTGTCCGAGACTGGCGACCGAGAATGAAAGGAACATGCTGACAGCGATAATCTAACCATACCGCAGGGCTGACAGCGCGCGGAAGGCGGCCCGCGAGGGGCCGTCTGACTGACCAAGCCACTGTGGGAGCACTAGTCCACAGCGTGTCGGCGACGCTGACGCGTCAACGCCAGTTCGCCGATAAATGATTGCACGGATGGGCGCAAAAAGGCTTCCGACGGGCTAAATTTCGCCAGCCGACCACGTAATTCTGGGTAAATGCTCATCTAAAAAGCGATACAGCGTGAACTGTCGGATTCAGAGGCGATGCACCGAACGTTCGTCCGCTCGGCTACCGAACGTAGTATGGATCACTGCCGGCAATGAACCGCCCCAGATCGCTCTCTCGACGGAAGTCCGTCGCTTGGAGCCGATCAAGAGCGGTTTTCAACACGTCGCCGTCGTCGGGGCCCCAGTCGGCGGGCTCGGCGACTGGCATCACGAGCCAGCCGCTGCCACGAACCTCCGTCGCATGGAGGTCGGTCATCTCGGTTGCCGGCGTCCACGAGCGAGCGGTACAGGTTTCAAACACATGGCGGGTCGCGCGTTCACCGACCGGGAGCAGGACGTGGGCCGCGATCGCGCGGAGTTCGGCGTCGAAAAACGGCTCCAGCTCAGTGTACTCGCGGTCGGTCGGCCCGCTGTCGGTTGGAGAGACACAGAGATGCAGATACGAGAAGTAGGTGGAGTTGACCATCGGCTGATCGCCGGTTGTGTCGAGTAACCCGGTCGCTTGCAAAGTTGATTGGAGGGTCTCAGCACTTGCTGTCTCGGTAAACGGCACGCCGGTGTCGACCCCGCCGTGGCTGCCTGGATGGTCGCCGATCACGTGAAAGTCGGCGTTGGCATCGCCGTAGCCGGGGACGAACCGCTCACAGGGCGGTTGAAGATCAAAGGGATTGCTCGTCCGATCGGTAACGTTGCGCACGGGAAACGGTTGGGTGGAGGACGCTAACTGTCTATTGGTTTCGGTCGCTACAGCTCAACGCCGGAAGGGATCAGACTCTGGCTGCGCAGCAGATCACCCGCATCGTCGTAGACGAGGAAGGTGCCCTTGTCGTAGGTCATCGTCTTGCCGTCGGCCAACGAGAGCCGGATCCGGTAGCGGGCGTCGGCCGCGTCGGTCGACTGGCCGTACTCCCGGGCCGCGTGGATGAACCCGAAGACATCCTCGGCGTCCTCGTTGGTCTCGAAGATGAACTCGCCGGTCAGCCGGTTGGTGACGCCGACAACGCCGGTAGCGTCATCGGTGTCGTCGAAGGGATCCCGGAGTCGGAAGGCGACATCGATCTCCTCGCTGTCCAGCGGTGTCCCGTCGACGCCGGTCAGACGGTCGATCAGCTCCTCGGCCGGCCCGGAAAACTCGATTAAGGCGAGTGGCTGTTCGGGGTCGTCGTCGGCCTCCACCCACTCAAGATTGCGCACGTCGAGGTCGAAGTGTTCACGCCGCATTCGGTACTTGTGTTTCGGTTTCCGTGGGTATCAAGCTGACGCCCGGTGACCATAGCAGCACCGCTGGACGGGTGAGAAATCAGGAAAATCTGATCGCGTCGATGCCGCGACGCTCGTTGCTGCGCGATTGGAGCTGGCCTTACAGGCGCTCGAGGTTCGTCGCTCGCGGACCCTTCGGGGACTCTTCGATGTCAAACTCGACGTCCTGGCCCTCTTCGAGGTCCGGGCCGCCAACGTCTTCCATGTGGAAGAACACGTCGTCGTCAGCATCGTCAGTATCAATGAATCCGTAGCCGCCAGTGTCGTTGAAGAAGTCAACCGTACCGTTTGCCATTGCAACTTGACCGAAGAGCCGGAGGTATGTAAATCCCCCATGAGAGTCGATAGCTCGGGGCGTGTGAGAGGGCACTACAAGCAGACATGATAGCAACCAAGCCAGCCCACGGAGTCGCTCCGCAGCCACGGGGCGGGTTGTGGCTACTGAACTTCTCGGGTGGATGTCGCACACAGGACACGTGATGCGAAAGAAAGCGGTGGCGGCCGAACCCTTCTCCAGAATTCAAACAGGGGTGCGGGGACACAGCCGGCCGCACATGCGACAACCGCGCCGAGGGGGTCGAATTCATCTACGAGGACGACAGCCGGATCACCGCCCGAGACCTCGAAACCGGCGTGGCGTCCTACGGTGAGATCAAAGCCGAAGCACTCGTGATGCTCGCTGAGGCCTTGTCACTGCATACGGGCGAGGGGGAGCCAGTGACCGACGAGACACTCCGAGAGTTCGGACTTGACCCAGAGAACACGGACGACGAGTCCCTCCCAGAATTTATGCAGTAGATGGTGCGGACAAATTTCTCCGGGCAGGAGATCGCAAATGTACTCCGCAATCACGATTTAGACGGGCAGGCCAGCGAGGGAGCCACCTGAAACTTCGATACGAACACCCCGAAGCCGACGAGGTGCGTGTCGTGTCGATCCCGATGAAATCAGAGGACGAAATTCCGACAGGGACGTCACAGTCGATTGCCGAGCAGTGCGGGGCAGCGGATTTCCACGCATGGTGTGCGTGGATCGATAAGAACTGTTGAGTGGCAACGAACGCATTCATAATTCCAAACAGCCGCCGAGTCGCACTATTTTAAATGGGTTCGCTGACCATACCACTGCCATGCAGCGGGACGAAGTCGAGGAGTACGTCGGGCGGTGTCAACAGCTCATCGAGTCGTCACCGCAGATGGACGAGGAGAACACGAAGGTCAAACTCGTCCAGCCGTTTCTCGAACTCCTCGGCTGGGATCTCTACTCGACGGAGGTCGCCCTCGAATACACGATCCCGATGGCCTCGGGTAGCACGCACGTCGATTACGCCCTCCTCGTTGGCGACTCGCCGGTGGTGTTCGTCGAGGCGAAGCCGGTTCGGTCGTCGCTAACTGATGACGAAGTCAGCCAGTTGCGGAGCTACATGCGACAGGAGCTCGATGTTGACTGGGGGATTTTGACCAACGGCCAGTCGTTCGAAGTGCTCACGAAGAACCGCAACGAGAACGGCGGCGAGGAGGTGTCTGTCGTCCAGTTCGAACTCGGCGATCTGACCGAGAACCCCGGTGTGCTGGAACTACTCACGAAGGAATCGATTCGGTCGGGGAAGTCGGACGAGGTCGCCGAACAGGTCGCCCAGACGAACCGCGCGATCAACGCGCTACAGGACAACGAGGACGGCGTCACCGACGCTGTAACCGACGCCGTTGAACGCGAGGTCGGCGAACTGACGATTGATCTGGAGGAACAGGCCCGCGAGTTCGTCCAAGGGCTCGTCTCGGTGCTTCGAGAGCAACGGCAGTTTGTGAGCGACAAACCACAAGAAGAAATCGAAGAAGAGCCTGACAAAGCGGATGATTCATCCGAAGAAATCAACGCGAAACGTAGTCGAATCGCTGGAACGATCGATCGAACCGAAATCGAGGGTGATGGTGATTCACGCGTTGCAGTGTTCCCAACCAAAGAGTCCGGCGTGCCGTTTCTCGAAGAAAACGAAGCGTGGGGCTTCGTTCGCGTTGGTAGCGAGTTCGATTACGTAGGGATGTACGTCACCGGCGACGTAAGAGAAATCAAGTACGTCGCTCGGGTGGCGGACGTAGTTGATCCCGATGATGCTGAGTTGTTGCGGGAACCGATGGATTACAAAGACGCTGCCAAAATAGACGATGGAAAGAAGGTAATTACCTTCGAACCGGGATCACTCTACGAGCTTGAATATCCAATCCCATTCGAATCAAAATACCCGCAAGGGCTACGATACACGACCCTTGAGAAATTACGGACTGCAGAAACAACCGATGATGTGCTGTAGGCGAATCAGTGTTTAACGATGGACTCGTCGGGACTCCCGCGAGCGAACGCAGTGAGCGAGTGGGAGTAAGACGAGTCCACGAACCGAGCGAAGCGAGGTGAGTGGACTCGTCGGGATTTGAACCCGAGGCCTCTTCCTTGCGAAGGAAGCGATCTACCGCTGATCTACGAGCCCGCATTCAAATTCTGCCGTGGCGCGTACTTGTAGCTTCTGTTTCGGCCGACGACGTATCGAGCACCCCCGCCGCACCAGCCACAAGCCCAACGAACAGCCCGGTGAAATGCGCGACCAGTGCGACCCCCGGCTGGCCGGTCAGCACTGTTACCGCCAGCGCGGCCACCGCGTAAAGGGTCACCTGTGCCCGCGGAGAGAGCCGCAGCCGATCCAGCAGCGTCGTCGACACCGTGTTGCCGGCCAACAGATAGCCGACCAGCCCGAAGACCGCGCCACTGGCCCCGAGCACCGCGGTCGCCGGGCCAACCAATCCGCTAACGACGACCTGGGCAACCCCCGCGAGCGCGCCAACCGTGAGGAAAAACAGATGAAAGCGCAGCCACGTTGTTCGGCGTTCGACCGCGAACCCGGCGACGACGAGGACGACGCTGTTGGCGATGAGATGCCCCAGCGAGGCATGCGCGTAGATGCTGGTAACGATCGTCACCGGATCGGCGGTGATCGGTGGCGCAAGGACGAACAGGCCGCCGAGGCCGACGAACGACAGCGGTATCTGCAGGAGGAAGACGATCAAGACAGCACCGAGTGTATCGATCGTCGGACTCCGATTCATGACTGCTGTTCGGTAGGGACGGACAAAAGCGGACTGTCAGCAGCACCGACGATCCAGTCGGTGATCGAACGATATCGACCCACCGAAGGCGAGCCGCACAGCTCGTGGAGTGATAAAATGAAAAGCGGTGAGCCACGGGTGGCCTTAGCGCGGCAGCAGCTGTGTGAGCAGCCGGGCGGGGTCAGTCTTCAAGAACGATCTCGATGCTGACTTCGTTGGGCACCTGCACGCGCATGAGCTGGCGGAGCGCGCGTTCGTCGGCGTCCAGATCGATCAGCCGCTTGTGAACACGCATCTCCCAGTGCTCCCACGTCGCAGTCCCTTCGCCGTCAGGCGACTTCCGCGAGGGGATCTCCAGGGTCTTCGTCGGCAGCGGGATCGGCCCGCTGAGCGTGACGCCGGTTTTCTCGGCGATTTCCCGCACGTCGTCGCAGATGTCGTCGAGATCCTCGGGGTGGGTGCCGGCGAGGCGGACTCGTGCTTGCTGCATTTATCGCTCGTTGACGTCGAGGACTTTGCCGGCCGCGATGGTCTGACCCATGTCCCGCACCGCGAAGCTGCCAAGCTCCGGAATCTCACCCGAAGGCTCGAGGCTGAGCGGCTTCTGCGGACGCACCGTCACGATGGCGGCGTCGCCCGACTGGATGAAGTCCGGGTTCTCCTCGGCGACTTCGCCCGTCGAGGGGTCAAGCTTCTGATCGAGAGACTCGATGGTACAGGCGACCTGCGCCGTGTGGGCGTGGAAGACCGGCGTGTACCCCGAGGTGATCACCGACGGATGCTGCATGACGACGAGCTGGGCCTGGAACGTCTCGGCGACGCTTGGTGGGTCGTCGGCGGGGCCACAGACGTCACCGCGTCGGATGTCGTCCTTGCCGATGCCACGGACGTTGAAGCCGACGTTGTCACCGGGGCCAGCGCTCGGCACCTCTTCGTGGTGCATCTCGACGGTTTTGACCTCGCCGCCGACATCCGAAGGCTGGAAGGAGACGTTGTTGCCTGGCTCCATCGTTCCGGTTTCGATCCGTCCGACCGGGACGGTACCGATGCCGGAGATGGTGTACACGTCCTGGATCGGGAGTCGGAGCGGCGCGTCCGTCGGCGGCTCGACTTCCGGCAGGTCGTTGAGGGCTTCCAGCAGCGTGTCGCCGCTGTACCAGCCCGTGTTGTCGGAGGCCTCGGCGATATTGTCGCCCTCGAAGGCCGAGATCGGAATGAATTTCGCCTTTTCGGTGTCGAAGCGAACCTGATTGAGGAGGTCGCCGACCTCGTCTTTGACTTCCTCGTATTTGCTCTCGCCGTAATCGACGAGATCCATCTTGTTGACGCCGATGATGAGCTCGTTGATACCGAGGGTGCGAGCGAGGAACACGTGCTCGCGGGTCTGGGGTGCGACACCGTCGTCGGCGGCGACGACGAGAACCGCGTTGTCGGCCTGACTCGCGCCCGTGATCATGTTTTTCACGAAGTCGCGGTGGCCCGGACAGTCGACGATGGTGAAGTTGTACTCGTCGGTGTCGAACTCCTGGTGGGCGATGTCGATGGTGACACCGCGCTCTCGCTCCTCGGCGAGGTTGTCCATCACGTAGGCGAACTCAAAGCCGCCTTTGCCTTTCTCTTCGGCTTCTTCTTTGTGCTGTTCGATCACGTGCTCTGGGACGGAGCCTGTCTCGTACAGGAGGCGTCCCACAAGCGTGCTCTTGCCGTGGTCAACGTGGCCGATGATGGCCAAGTTCTGGTGTAGTTTATCGCTCATGGGTGAAGTCACGCGCTAAGGCGTTCTGTGTGGCTTCTTTCGACAGTTCCCCGTAAAACCATTACGATACGTCTCCCGGGCGATACCGCTGCCGTCTTGCGGTTTGTGCGAGCACGTACCACGCGCTGTGGGGTGTGGCCGGCCCTACCCATCGACAGCAGGGGTATTAACTCGCCGCACGCCAACGACTCTGTATGAACGGCCGGCTCGGGCTCATCGGTGTCGTGTGTGCGGCCGTGCTGCTCGGCGTGACGACCCTTGCGGCCCCGCCCACCACCGGCCAGACGGGGATCGTCGCCCAGCAGAGCAGCGTCAACACCGACAATGTCCGAATCACGGGCACCGTCGGCGACGCTATCGACGACGTCTCTCTCGACGGCCAGACCAGTCTCCGAATCCAGTGGCCCGACGGCTACACCATCCAGTCGGTGACACCCGTGGCCGACAGGAGCCCGGACAACGCGGTTGTGTGGGGTGGTGCGGAGACAGAATTTGTGACGGGTGATCCTCGAATCGTTCTCACCACTGAGGGTGGGGGGCTCACGCCGGCCATGCTGATCGGCGTTATCCTTGTTATCCTGCTGGCGGGCGTCGGCGGCTGGTTCTACCAGCGACAGCCAAGCGGCGGCGGTTCCGTGCGGGCCACCACAGACGGTGACGCCGCTCATGACGACCGCGAGATGACCACGACCGACTCGGCTGGCAAGGCCACAGCAACCACAGCCGATGATGACAAACCTAACCCAGAACGTCTCAGCAACGAGGAGTAGCTGTTCGAACTGCTTGAGGAATTACGGCGACCGCAAAGATCCGCTTAGTCGACGAGACGACTCACGTCCGACAACACCGCGGTCGCGGTTTCGGGGCCGCCTGCGCCGCGGCCGCTGATGTTGAGCCGGTCGGCATGCGTCGTCTCCAACTGAACGATATTGAGCGTCCCCGTCACCGACAGCGGGCCGTCGTCAGGCACAAGTCGCGGGCCGACGCGAACGCCGTCCGGTGTCGCCTCGCCGATCAACCGGATCGTCCGGCCGTCCTCGGCGGCGAGTTCAAGCGCGGTACCGGGGATATCGGTGATCCCCTCAACCGTCGCGTCGTCAAGGGTGTACTCCTCGTCGCCGTCAGCAAGGACGTTCGAAAGGATGACGAACTTCAGCGCGGCGTCAATCCCCTCCACGTCGAAGGTTGGGTCGGCCTCGGCGACACCGAGATCCTGCGCTTCGGCGAGGACATGGTCGTAATCCAGTCCCTCGGCGGCCATCCGCGAGAGGATGAAGTTCGCGGTTCCGTTGAGCACCCCACGGGCGGCGGTGATGTGATCAGCACCGAAGTCGTCGATCGTCGAGCAGATCGGGATCGCACCGCCAACAGTTGCCTCAAACCGGATCTGACCGTCGCTGTCGGCCTCCAACTCGCGGAGATCGCCGTACCGCTCGGCGACCGGCCCCTTGTTGGCGAGGACGGCGTGGTTGTCGCGGTTGAGCGCGTGGGCGATGTGTGAGAAACCGGGTTCGGCGTCGCCGAGCGTTGTCGGCGTTGCTTCGACTAAGACATCGTAGTCAGCATCGAGGGCAGCATCGGGATCGCTGTCGCCAACAACACCTTCGTCGGCTTTACGCTTGAGGACGGCGTCGGTGTCGATGCCGTCAGGGTCGATTGCGGCCGACGAGGAGTCGGCGACGGCGGTGACGGTGTGGCCGTACTCGTCAGCCAACTCGACGACCGAGCGACCGACCGCGCCAACGCCGAGGACAGCGAGTCGCGCGCCGGTCATTGGGTGCCCTCCGTGAGCGGCTCGATGACATGGAGATCCTTGCCGTCGGCGATCTCGCGAAGCGTCGAGAGCACCGCGTCGGTCGTCCCCGATTTGGTTTTAAGACGCAGCCGTGCGCTCGAACTATCATCGTTGCCACGAGGAGCCGACAGTGAAAGATCGGTCAGCGACGCGTTGGCGCAGGCTTCGACCTGTTGGAGGGTATCTGAGAGGTCGGTGTCGACGAGGTGGCCGACCAACAGCACAACCAACTCTTCGTCGTACCGCTCGGAGCCAGCCTGAATCACGTTGACACCGCCCTCTCGCAGGGAGTCGACGATCCGCTCGAAGCGATCCGGCGCACAGGAAACGTCGACCTCGACCGGGATGTGGCCCCGGGGAGTGACGTTGCCGCGCTCGTGGTAGATCGACATGAGATTGCCGCCAGCTTCCGAGATCGGTTCAAGCGCACCCAGCAGTTCACCCGGCTCGTCGACAAGTTCAAGCCGGATCGTGTGGGTTTGGGACTCGCCTGTGGTGTCGCTCATCGGCGACCACCCCAGTGGGGTGTGCGTGTCGGTGGACACGGTGTCGATCCCGACAGAGAGCCACAGCTCCGTCGTGCGATACTGTTCGGTCGGGAACGTGCCGTGTCCGTCGGCATACAGGTGTCACGTTTTGACGGACGGTATAAGACTGCATCGAAGGCGGCTCTCCGACGACAAACCCAGCGATCACAACGCGTCGACAGCGGCGTTAGATGTAGTCGATGCTCGGCGGGAGTTCCTGTTTCATCCCTTTGCGCTCGCGGATCTCGCTGATGATCTCGGGCTGGAGGCTGTCGACCAGCACGCGGAAGCCAGCGTTTTCCGTATTCCAGGAGGCACGACCCTCGGTGGCCGAGCGAATATCGGAGGAGAAACCGATCATCTCCTCGACGGGGGCGATCCCCTCGATCACCATGAGGTCACCCTCTTGATACATGTCGTCGACGCGGCCGCGGCGGCCCTGGATCTCACCGGAGGCATCGCCCATGTACTCCGAGGGTACGTCGATGCGAACGTCCTGAATCGGTTCAAGCATCTTGATCCGCGCATCGATCAACGAGCGGTGTACCGCATCGCGGACGGCCGGGATGACCTGTGCCGGACCACGGTGGATGGTGTCCTCGTGGAGTTTGGCGTCGTGGAGGCGCAGCAGCGCGCCCTGGACAGGTTCGGCAGCCAGCGGCCCGTCGTCGAGAGCATCTTCGAGGCCTTCGATGACGAGCTCCATCGTCTCATTCAGGTGCTGAATTCCTTTTGTCTCGTCAATAAGGACGTTGGTGTTGAAGATGTGTTCGACATCCTGTGAGGTGTCTTTGTCCATGCCGGCCTCCTGGAGGGCCTCACGGCGTTCGAGCTCCGGCATATCCATCGAGGCCTTCCCAAGGTGGATCGCATCGACGATATCCTGATCCATCGGCTCGGCGGTGATGTAGAACTTGTTGTGGCGGTTCGGCGAGACACCTTCGACCTCGCGGGACTCCTCCTGTGGCTGCTCCCGGAAGACGACAATCGGTTCGCCGGTGTGGACGTCGATGCCTTGGTTGTCGCGGATCCGGTGGGTGATGACTTCGAGGTGCAGCTCGCCTTGGCCGGAGATCAGGTGTTCACCGGTGTCTTCGTTGATCTCGATCTGGATCGTCGGATCCTCTTTGGCGACCTGCTGGAGCACCTCGATGAGCTTCGGCAGGTCGTCCATCGTCTTCGCCTCGACACTCTTCGTGATGACGGGCTCGGAGATGTGTTCGATCGACTCGAAGGGCGTCATCTCCACGCCGGAGACAGTCGAGCCGGCGATCGCATCCTTCAGGCCGGTGACGGCGGCGATGTTGCCGGCAGGAACGGCCTCAACCTCCTCGCGTTCGCCACCCATGAAGATCCCGACCGACTGGACGCGGTTGGTGCCCGCAGTGCCGGAAACGTAGAGCTCTTGGCCCTTTTCGATCGTTCCGGAGAACAATCGCCCCGTAGCGATCTCGCCGGCGTGGGGATCCATCGAGATATCCGTCGACATGAAGACAACCTCGCCGTCCTCGTCGACCAGCCGCATGCTTTCGGCGAGATCGGAGTCGGCGTCGCCGCGCCAGACCGTCGGGATACGACGGGGCTGGGCGTCAACAGGGTTCGGGAAGTGCTCGGCGACCATGTCAAGGACGACGTTCGACAGCGGGGTTCGTTCCTGCAGTTCCATCCGACCTTCCTCGCCGCTGCGTTCGAGCTCCATGATATCGCCGAAGTCGATGCCGGTGCGCTGCATCGACGGCATCGAGACGCCCCACTTGTAGAGCGCCGATCCGAAGCCGACGGTGCCGTCTTCGACCGAAACCGTCCAGTCGTAGTCCTCCTCTTCGGTCATCCCGCGGATGAGCTCGTTGACATCGGAGATCACCGACAGCAGCCGCTTTTGCATCTCTTCGGGGCCTTCCTGCAGCTCGTTGATGAGCCGGTCGACCTTGTTGATGAAGAGTGCGGGCTTGACACCCTCCCGCAGTGCCTGCCGGAGGACGGTCTCGGTCTGTGGCATCGCGCCTTCGACGGCGTCGACAACGACCAGCGCGCCGTCGACGGCACGCATCGCCCGCGTCACGTCGCCACCGAAGTCGACGTGGCCCGGCGTGTCGATGAGGTTGATGAGGTGGTTGGTGTCCTCGTACTCGTGGGTCATCGAGACGTTTGCCGCGTCAATGGTGATGCCGCGTTCCTGTTCGTCCTCCTCGGTGTCCATCGCGAGCTGTTCGCCCGCGGTCTCATCGGAGATCATGCCCGCACCGGCGAGCAGGTTGTCGGTCAGCGTCGTCTTCCCGTGGTCGACGTGGGCGGCGATGGCGATATTCCGGATGTTCTCCGGATCGTTCATCAGCCGCTCACACTCGTTGACGATCTTCTTTCGTCGGCCCATTATACAGACGGATACCGGCAGGAGGGTGAAAAGCATAGTGTTTCTCCTCGGGTTTATTCGCCCGTAAACGACGGTTAGGAGCCGAAAACCGACGACAGTGTGGTAAGTTGGCACAAGAGAAACGACAGTCCGACAGTCGGTAGCGGCAAAACTGACCAAGCCACGCTTCTGGCGGCCTGCGAAAATCAAAGATGTTCGGGCGACCAGAAGCGCAGCTTCTGGTAGACTAAACCAGCGAGAGCATCGAGGGTTTGCTACAGCTAAATCATTGATTCAGCTTCTCAGCTGATAGCCATCTATAGCCGCGAAACACCCATATAGCTGCCAGCCTTTGACATATTCACACATGGATGTTCGTGTTCACGGTGCTGTCGCGCCGGGGCCGTTTTTGAGCGCGGCTGACCTCCTCGAAACCGAATATAGTCTCTCACAGCCGGTCGAGGTGCATATCCGCGAAAACCCAGACGAGCGCACGTGGGCGGCGCATTACGACGACCACCACGTGCTCAACATCTCCCGCCAAGCGGCTACCAGTGTGTTGGCACGCGAACTCGCCCTACATGAGTTCGCCCACATGGCCCGCTATGAGCAACGCCACGCCTCCCACATCCAATCGACCGACGAAGCCCTGTTTCTTGCGCTATCCGGCGAGTCGGTTGAACGGCAAAAACTGGCCCACTGCTATCAGATCGCCAACCACATGAAGGACATCTACGCCGACGATATCACCCTCTCGCTTGCGCCCGCAAGCAAGCTCGTGGACTTTTTCGCCTCGAAGCTCGCAACGGCGATTTCCGACCACAACAGCGACGAAAGCGGATTTTCTCCAGTCGAAACAACGGGGGCAGATCCGGAGATGACCGTCGTCAACGCCGCCTTCGCCTTGGCGTTAGTTGAACGGCACGGGCTTGTCAACACCGAACATCGACTGTACGAGTTGGCCAACACAGCGGCCGACGTAGCGCCAGAGGTTGATCTCGCGGGGTTTAAACGGCGGTTCAAAACGCTGGGCGACGATCCGACCGAAAGCGAGTATCGGAAATCGTTGGTGGAGATGACACGTGCGTACGCGACAGCGGAATGAATAGTTAGGTTGTCTCGTAGCTCACGGTGTCGACAACCGAGCTGCCGTTCTCCCCGTTGAGTGTGATTGTTGCCGTGTAGCCGCCTTGTGGTGGGTTTTCTACACCGGTGTTGCTGCCACTGTCACCGACAGTCACAACGATATCAGGGTTGTTCGAATCGTTCGTGATATCAGTTGTAAAGTTACCACTCAGATCAAACGTCGCGGTGTTACCGCTGTAGTCGCCACTGTTGACACTGATCGTTGATCTATCAGGGCCACTGCCCAATTGCCGGGTCATCTCGACGGTGATATCCGTCTCATCAAGATTGGTGAGTGTTGCTCCCTGGCCGTTGTCGCTGTAATCGACGTCAATCGTGTCGATATCTTCGCCGTCATTGAAATCGTTCTCATTGACCGTTGTGGCACGCCACGTGTGAACCGAGTCTGTGGCCCCGGCTGTTGACGGGTCAAGCGAGAGACTGAACGTGTTTCCTTTGGTGACAATTTTTGTGTCGCTGTCGTCGTCACTCTCAACACGAATATCGAGCGAACTGCCGTCACTGCTTGTCGGCGTATAGCTAAAGCTTCCTGTCGTCGATATCTGTGGGTCGAGCGTTACGGCGGTCGAGTCTTCTTGTGTTCCGTCGACAAGGAATCGAATCGTCTGCGTATCGGTTTGGTCACCGGTGTTTTCGATCTGGTAGTCGACCTGAATCGCGTTGTTCGCGCTGAAACTCGCTGGGACGTTGGTGATTGTTGTGTTGAAGAACGACTGCCCCTCGACAATCGTGAGATCTGCCGCCGTCGAAATCGAATCCCCGTTGTAGTTCGTGAGTGTCAGTGATGGTCGGAACGAGCCGCTGGTGGATGGGTTTTCGATGCCATCGATTATCAGTTCGATATCGCCAGCGATGTTGGTGTTGGGGTTGCCACTCAGCTCAAATATCGCGACCGCCCCACTGATATCGGTGGCACCCGTGCTGTTGACGGAGATGGTTGTTTCTGACCCGTCGCCGTTTCGATCGATTTTGACGGTGATATCCGACGGACTAAGCCCGTCAAAGCTGGCCGCATCGGCGTCGAAGTCGTAGTTTGCCTCAATGGTATCGACTTCGGTGTCGTCAGTCGCCTCGGTGCCGGTCGTAATGTCGGTTGTCGTCCATGTGTGTTTTGAGGGGGTATTCGATGTGCTTGGATTCGTCGATAAGTCGGCTTCCCGTTCGATCTCGTTGAATACCCGAAGATCAGCGACAGCAGACACGCTGTCGGCGAGACCCGCGTTCGTCGCGGTCGCACCGAGACTTAGTGTTGCGAGCAAACCGCCACCAAGGATGAAATTGCGTCGTTTCATAGGCTGCTGAACCGCACGTCGTCACTGCCGTGTGGGCGGAAATGACAAGCGATTCGGTACATATCTGTACTCTTGATTGAATCAGTATATGTGTTCGTGTCTGCTCTGCAACCATATCATAGAGGGCGTACACAGACAGCACATCCGCTGTGGGTCACTGAGGAAGGAAGAATAGAGACAGCGGGGTTAGCGGGCCGCGGCGGCAACGCGTTCGCGCTCTTCTTTCTGCGTGATCGCGTAGCTCTCGACGTCGTTGTCGGCCGCGCCCATCAGTTGGCGAGCCAGTGCCTCGGAGGCATCAGTCGCCGATTTGTAGCTGCCGTTGTGGGTGCCCTGGGCGATGAATTTCAGTGCCTCATCGACCCGTCGCTGTGGGGCCACATCGACGGCTTTCGGCACAGAGATCCCACCGTACTTCAGGCGGACAGTCTCCTCTCGGGGAGCGGCGTTTTCGACCGCGGTCACGAGGATCTGCACCGGATTCTCCTCGGTCTGCTCGTGAATCGTCTCGAAGGCGTCGTTGACGATGTTGGCCGCCTGCTGTTTCTTACCCGTGTTGTCCTCGGTCTGCATCAACCGGTTGATCAGCCGCTCGGCGATCGAGATCTCGCTTTTCTCGAACTGCTTGGCGGCGTGACGTCCCATCGTATGGGCAATCGGCGTCACGTTGATGTACCGTTTGGTCGAGGGATCGTTGTACTCGATCTCCGCGACCGACCAAACGCCAAACAGTTTCGCGCCATCGTCGACAGTTTCCTCGTCGGTCGCCGCCTCGTCGTCGGGGGTGGCTTCGCTCTCAGACATTATCGGACAGGTTTCTCGGCGTTACCGCGAACGAGTTCGATCATCGAGACGCCGTTGACCTTCTCGACCTTGTAGTTGACACCCGAAAGGTCGCCCATTGCGCGACCCTTCGCGCCGCCGATCCCCGCGATCGTGACCTCGTCGTGTTCATCAATAAACGAGATCGCCCCATCACCGGGACAGAACGCGGTGACCTGTTTGCCGTTTTTGATCAGCTGCACCCGGACGCATTTGCGGATCGCGGAGTTCGGCTGCTTTGCCTCGATGCCGACCTTCTCAAGCACGATGCCGCGGCCCTGCGGCGCGCCCTCAAGCGGGTCGGACTTCTTTTTGAGCCCGCGCTCGCGTCGAGCGTACTCGGAGTCAGACCAGCGTCGCTGCTGCCGATCCTTCTTGAGCTTACGGGCGGCGTATTTGCCGTTTGCCATGTATCCAGCTTTCAGATGTGGCTACTTAAGCATCCCTTTTTCAATCGGCGAAACGGACTGAGATCGCTCCGCAGGGGCCGCTAATCGGATCTGCGACCGTTTCGGAGATCCACGCTGACGACCGGAGAATGACGCGGAGGATGTAAGCACCGCTTACACCGGGTTATCGAGCACCCAACCGCTATGTCAGCGTGATGTCGTCGATATCGTAGTGTCGCTGTGCCAGTTTGCGGGCGGTTTCGATCCGCCGGCCATCGTTACCGATGGCGATCCCACGATCGGCTTCGGCGACCTCTGCGTAGGCGACGCGATCGCCCTGCTCGGAGATCGTCACCCCGCGTACCGCGGCCGGAGCGAGCGCGCTGGCGACAAACGCCGCCGGGGTGTCAGCGTTTTCGACCAACTCGATCTCCCGGCCCAGTTTCGCCTCGACACGATCGACGGTATGCCCATCCGGGCCGATCGCATCAGCCATCTCGCCGGCCGGGATCAACAGGACAACGCGGTCGCCCTCGATAAGACAGTCCAGCGGGTTGATATCGGTTTCCTCGGCGAAGAGCCGAATGTATCGCTTGGCGTCTGCCGACAGGGTGACCCGCATCGTCAGTCGTCAGCCGGCGACGTCTCCATCGACCCCATGCGGAGCTTCACATCGCCGGTGCCAACGGAGACGGGTTTCCCGGAGATGACGTTCTCGATGATCCCGTTGAGGTCGTCGCTTTCACCGTGAATCGCGGCATCCAAGAGGTGATTGACCGTGACCTCGAAAGCCGCTCGCGCGAGCACGGAATCCTTCGACCCGGAGATGCCGTGGCGGCCGATCGATTCGATGGTGCCCTCGTTGGTCATGATATCAGCAACCAACATCAGGTGCCGAACGTTCACGTCGTCGAGGCCCTGCTCGCGAAGCGTGTCGATCGTCTCGTTGATGATCGCCTCGCGGGCGGCCTCGATCCCGAGTTCCTCGTGGATCTCGTGGATATTGTTACACGTCGAGCGACTGGCATCGACGCCATCGATCCGGAGCACATCGCCGAACGCCGAGCCCTCGGTGTAGAGAACGAACTCCTCGCCATCATCGAGTTCTTCCTTGCGGATGACGACACGGCTGATCTCCTCGATCCCCTTGAAGACGATCTCCCGGAGCTCCTCGACGAGCTGGAGCAGCTCCCGGTAGCTCGGCTCGCTGGGGCCGAACTCGATTGCCATCCCCTGGTGGCGGGTATCGACACCAAGAGCGTCCTCGATGGTTTCGGCGATCTCCGCGGCGACGGGTTCGGCGGCGTCGGCGGTCGGCCACCGCTCCAACAGCGTCTCCTCGTTGAGATCGATCCGGACGACCATGTCGGCGACATTCGTCGAGACATCACCCAACGCGAGGATCTTCGTCGCTTCAAGCGCCCACACGACCTCGCGGGCTTTCTCTCTGTCCTCGGCGTACTCGTCGTCGAGATACACCGTCATCATCGGCGTATCCGGCTCCTTGCGGGCGTCAACAAGCTCGATCAGCCGCGGGAGGCCCTGTGTCACGTCGATCTCGGCGACACCGGCGTAGTGGAACGTGTTCATCGTCATCTGGGTGCCGGGTTCGCCGATCGACTGAGCGGAGACGGTGCCGGCCGGCTCCAGTGGCTCGATCCGAGCGTCGAGGTACTCTGCCTCGGCGGCACGGGCGATCTCGTCGGCCTGCTCGGTGGTGACGCCCTCTCGCTCCTCGATGGAGTCGTAGACGCGCCGCCGGAGGCGACGCGGGAGTTCGGTGTCCTCAACGACGGCTTTGATGTCGTCGGTGACGTGGTCGTACTCAGTCATCCGACTCCACCTCCGAGGACAGTGCGGTATCGGTGTGCTCTGAGAGGTTCGTCGGCGGCTCCGACGGCGTAAGGAACGATTCCTTTTCGATTTCGCTGTCGAACTCGGCGTCTAACACGCGGTCGGTGATCCCCTCGACATCAACCGCAAAGTCCTCATCAGAGGAGACCTTCACCGGCGAGGTACCGTCCTCGCCGAACTCGAACTGGACGACCCGGTCGGAGGTGTCCCGAACCGTGCCGTCGTACTGCACCTCCAGTTCAGACAGCGCGTTGATCAGGCGTCGCTGGAGGTAGCCGGATTTCGAGGTACGGACAGCCGTATCGACCAGCCCCTCACGGCCACCCATCGCGTGGAAGAAGAACTCCCGTGGGGTCAGCCCGCCGCGATAGGAGTTCTCAACGAAGCCGTGGGCCTCAGCCGAGAGATCGTTCGGCTCGTAGTGAGCCAGCGTGCGATCCTCGTAACCGCGGTTGATCCGCTCGCCGCGAACAGCCTGTTGGCCGACACAGCCGGCCATCTGCGTGAGGTTCAGCATCGATCCACGCGCACCCGAGCGAGCCATTACGACCGCCGGGTTGTCGTCGGCGAAGTGATCCTCGGCGATCTCACCCGCGGAGTCACGGGCTTTCCCGAGCGTCTGCATGATCTTCATCTCCAGGGTCTCATCGACCGTTCGGCCGGGCAGCGATTCAAGATCGCCGGCCCGGTAGGTTTCGATCAGCTCATCGATGCGACCGTAGGCGTTGTCGATGGCCTCATCGACCTGCTCGTCGGCAACTGGCGGAATCGACTCGTCGTCGATCCCGATCGAGAAGCCGAAGTGCATGATCGCCCGCATGGCGAGGGCCGCGACCTCGTTGATGAAGACGCGAGCACGGGTTTCCGAATACTGTTTGACGATCGTATCGACGATCTCGCCGCCGAAGGCACCGACGGCGTCCTCGTCGATCGTCCCTTGGAGGTGCTGGCCATCCTCGATAATGACCGTGTCGCCGGCCGATGAGTCAAATTCGAGATCAAGCCCATCCGGCAGCAGCAGCGAGAAAACGGTGCGACCGGTCCAGTAGGGGCCGGTCTCGTCTTCGCCGTCGGGCTCCGGCAGTTCATCGACTTGCGTTGCCCGCAGCAGGTCGAGCGCCTGGGTTTCGGTGAACTGTGGGTTGTCGTGGGTGAGCAGATAGGTACCCGAGATGTGATCTTGGATCGCACCGATGATGTTCTCGCCAAACCGCGGCGAGAGAATCTGTTCTTGGACACGCATGAGCACGCGCGCCTCAGCCCGGGATTCCTCAGTCTGGAGGGCGTGCATGTTCATCTCGTCGCCGTCGAAGTCGGCGTTGTACGGCGGACAGACCGTCGTGTTGAGCCGGAAGGTCTTATACGGCATCACGACGACCTCGTGGGCCATAATCGACATCCGGTGCAACGATGGTTGGCGGTTGAAGATCACGATGTCGCCGTCGATCAGGTGGCGGTTGACCTCCCAGCCAGCCTCGATCTTCGTTGCCAACTCTTCACAGTTTTTCTCAGTTACCTTCAGCCGGCGGCCATCAGGTCGCTTGACGTAGTTCGCGCCGGGGTGGGTTTCCGGCCCGTTGGCGACGTACTGTTTGGCCTCCTCAAGGGTGCGGTCGGTGACGTTGATCGTGATCGTCATCTCGCTGGCGACGCGGTCGGGAACCCCAACCTCGTTGAGACTCAGCGTCGGATCCGGCGAGATGACCGTCCGCGCCGAGAAGTTGACGCGTTTGCCGGAGAGTGAACCGCGGAAGCGACCCTCCTTGCCCTTGAGTCGCTGGCTGAGGGTTTTGAGGGGTCGTCCCGAGCGGTGTCGGGCCGGTGGCGTCCCCGAGATCTCGTTGTCGACGAACGTGGTGACGTGGTACTGCAGCAGCTCCCAGAGATCCTCGATAATGAGTTGCGGGGCACCGGCCTCGCGGTTCTCCATAAACCGCTGGTTGATGCGGATGATATCGACCAGCTTGTGGGTGAGGTCGTCCTCTGAGCGCTGGCCGTTGTCCAGCGTGATCGACGGCCGAGCGGTCACCGGCGGCACCGGGAGGACGGTCATGATCATCCACTCCGGTCGAGAGTCGGCGGCGTCGATACCGAGCACCTCGATATCCGAATCAGGGATCTGCTCGAACCAGTCCCGAATATCGCTCGCCATCAGCTTGTTCATATCCTCCTCGGTAAGGTCGACATCCAGCGCCTTCTCAAGGGCGCGACGACCCTCATCGCGTGGGCGGAATTCGCCGCCGAGAATCTGGTTGATCCGATCGAGTGGGATGCCCGTCTCATCCGAAAGCGCCTGTGGGCTCATCCCCTCGTCGTCTTCGTCCTCGTCGTCGGGCTGCATCGCCTCGGCGATGATCTCGGAGTACTCGCCCGACAGGACGTTTTGAACCTCGTAGTAGGTTGTCGGCTTTTCGTGTTTGATATCAGCTTGAGGCTCACCGCAGTGTGGACAGTTGCCGGCCTTACGGGCCTGTCGGACGGCCGATTTCAGCACGGTGTCAGGATCCTTGCCGAGATCCTCGGCGCGGTCAAGCTCGTCGCGGAACTCTTCCATCTCTATCTCGGTCAGCGTCAGCCGGCCGCACTCCCGGCAGGTCGCCCGGAGCAGTCGCCGGATCAGCGTGGTAAAGCCGACGTGAATGACAGGGGCGGCAAGTTCGATGTGGCCGAAGTGACCGGGACAGGAGCCGGAGTGTTGGCCGCAGGTGCGACACTCAAGACCGGGGTCGATCACACCGAGCCGTGGATCCATCAGCCCCATATCGATGGGGTAACCGTCGTCGTCGTAGGTGTCGGCTGTGATCACTTTCGTCGCCGAGATATCACGGTACGTCTCGGGATCCATCAGGCCGAAGTCGATCCCGCCGAGCTGTTTTGGTGTTTGGGTTGACATTGTAGCTTAGACCGCGTCTTCAAGTTCGAGGGTTGGTCGGATGCCGAGCGCCATCATCTCATCAAGCAGGAGCTTAAACGCGTAGCTCACGTCGAGTTCGTGGATGTTGTCCTCGCTGCCGGTTGCCGGATCGTACACCCGGCGTTGCTCTCTGTCCTCGACGGCGATCATGCCGGTGTCCTCAGAGACGTAGACGGTCTCCTTGTCGGAGGACTCAAGCAGGCGTTCGTTGAGCACCATCGACGCGCCGTGGCCGATGATCGTATCGCGTTCCATCTCGCCGACGCGGAGGCCACCCTCGCGGGCACGCCCCTCTGTCGGCTGCCGGGTCAACACCTGCACCGGCCCGCGAGAGCGGGCGTGCAGCTTGTTGGAGACCATGTGGTAGAGCTTGTGGTAGAAGATCGTCCCGACAAAGATCTCGGCGTCGATCTTCTCGCCGGAGACCCCGGAGTACATGACCTCCTTGCCGGAGGATTTGAACCCGTGTTCCTCTAAGGCACCACGAAGCTCCGCTTCGTCTTCGCCTTGGAACGGTGTGCCGTCGACACGGCGGCCTTCCAGCGCGCCGACTTTTCCGCCGAGCATCTCCAAAACGTGGCCGACGGTCATTCGTGACGGCAGCGCGTGGGGATTCATCACGAGGTCAGGGACAAGCCCCTCCTCGGTGAACGGCATATCCTCCTGTGGCGCGAGGTGACCGATAACGCCCTTCTGGCCGTGCCGGGAGGCGAACTTGTCGCCAAGCTCGGGAATCCGCTCGTCACGTACCTTGACCTTCGAGAGCATCGAGCCGTCCTCATTTTCCATCACAGTGACGGTGTCGACGACGCCGTCCTCGCCGGAGCGCATCGTGACGGAGGTTTCGCGTCGCTTCTGGGGGCTGAGTCCGCCCATGTCGTCGGGCTCCTCAAGAAATCGCGGCGGGCTTGTTTTGCCCAACAGAACCGAGTTCTCATCGACCGGCGTTTCGGGGTTGACGAGGCCATCCTCATCGAGGTGGGTGTAGGCATCCTCACCACGCGCGCCGCGAACGTCTTGATCGGGGATCTCGAAGCGATCCTCCTGGCCGCCGGGGTAGCGTCGCTCCTCGCCCTCGTAGGTCCGGAAGAAATGCGACCGCATCAGCGCGCGCTCGACAGAGCCCTTGTTCAAAACGAGGGCATCCTCGATGTTGAACCCCTCGTAGCTCATCACGGCGACGACGAAGTTCTGGGCGGCGGGGCGGTCGTCGTAGCCGATCTGTTCGGTCGTCTGGGTTTTCACCATCGACAGCTGCGGGTAGTGCAGCAGGTGTTGGCGGGTATCAGGCCGGATCCGGTAGTTTGCGGATGGCAGCCCCAACGACTGTTTCATCATCCCCGCGCCCATCGTAATCCGGGGGCTGGCATTGTGTTCGGGGTAGGGGATCATCCCGGCGCCGATCCCGAAGATCAGCGACGGATCGATCTCAAGGTGGGTGTGTCGCTCGGTGAGGTCGTCCTCGTCGACGCCGACGAGGATATCTTCCTCCTCTTCGGCGTCGATAAACTCAACGTAGCCGCGGTCGACGAGATCCTCGAACTCGAGGTCGTCGGTTTTGAGCGCCTCGATCTCCTCGTCGCCGAGCAACGGTTCGCCGTCCTCGACGACGATCAGTGGGCGGCGGGCCCGGCCGGCATCGGCGTTGATGATGACCTCCTGGGTGCGGCCGCGGACAGAGACGTTGACCGTATCGGAGACATCGCCGCGACGGCGAGCGTCTCGTACCTGTTCGGCAAGCTGTTCTGGATCCGGATGGGTGCCGACGAGGCTCCCGTTGACGTAGACTTTTGCTTCTCGTGATTGAGCCATTGGTTAGTCGTCCGCGGGGGTTGTTCGTTCAACGCCGTCGATTCCTGGGATCCCCTCGACTCCCATCGACGATAGTTCGCGCTTCAATCCTTGCTCGTCCTCGATGTCCTGACTCAGCTCCATCGCCTGGGCGAAGTTTTTGACCAGCCCACAGTTCGGCCCTTCCGGCGTCTCGGAGGGACAGATGCGACCCCACTGGGTCGCGTGGAGGTCACGCGCTTCAAAGTGTGGCTGCGATCGGCTGAGCGGCGAGCGAAGCCGTCGGAGGTGCGACAACACGCCCATGTGGTCGGTGCGGTCGACCAACTGAGAGACACCGGAGCGGCCACCAACCCAGTTGCCGGTGGCGATCGGGTGTTCAAGCCGTTCGGTGAGCACATCCGAGCGGACGACCGTGCTGACCGAGAGCTCACGGTTCCGCATATTGGCGCGCTCAAGCTGGTATTTCACGTCCCGGGCCAGCTTGTTCAGCGCGGTGCGGAACAGATCGGTCATCAGGTCGCCCGAGACCTTGAGCCGTTTGTTGGCGTAATGATCCTTGTCGTCGGCGTCGCGTCGGCCAAGAGCGAGTTCGAAACAGGCCTCGGCCATCCGACAGAGGTAGTAGGCCTTGTTGGTACGAACCTCCTCTTCGTCGACGCCTTCCTCGTGGAGGTGCGGCAGGAGGTAGCGGTCGATGACGTAGTTGGCGCGTTTGAGCTGGTAGTTTTTGCCCTGCCCGCTTGCGACGCGCTGACCGAGGGTTTCGATGGCGGCCTCGGTGGTCTGGACGTCAGCTTCCTCCAGATTCTCCAGCATGAACTTCACGATCTCTGGGTCATCTGAGACGCGGTGGACGATCTCCTCGTCGGATTCGAGTCCGAGCGCGCGAACGAGCGTGACGAAGTTGACGCTGCCCGACACCGATGGGAAGCTCACCTCAAGCAGCCCCTCGCGGTTGCGCTCACAGAGGACGAGCGCGCGGTAGCCACGTCGCTGGCTGAACGTCTTGGCGACCTGGATGTCGTCGTCGTATTTCGTGTCGTGTTCGGCGAGGATCTTGTTCGGCGCGAGATCCTCGCTGGTCATCAGCACCCGCTCGGAGCCGTTGACGATGAAGTAGCCACCGGGGTCGGCGGGGTCTTCGCCGATCTCGATGAGCTCTTCATCGGAGAAGTCGGCGATGTTACATTTGTCGGAGCCGACCATGATCGGCATGCGGCCGACCTTCGTCTCCGTGGAGTCGACGACGGTTTCGGGTTCCTCGTCGCCGCCGCGGATGATCGACATCTCCATGAAAACTGGGGCAGCGTAGGTGATGTTGCGAAGACGAGCCTCCTGTGGGAACAGCAGCTCCTCACTGCCGTCGGCTTCGCGCACACGTGGTGTCAGAATGCGGATGTCGCCGAGTTCGACGTAGACGGGCTCTTGGCCCTCCTTGTCGCCGATGTCGGTCTCGATGGTTTCCTTCTCGACGGCGACCTGCTGCATGCCGCGTTCGAGAAAGGCGTTGAACGAGCGGAAGTGGTGTTCGGCGAGGCGATCCTCCGAAAAGTACTCTCTGGATACGTCGCGTCGATCTTGTCGGTTCATTCGACCACCAGTCGGTAGGAAATTGATGTTTCTGCTGTCCGGGAATCACGGACGATCTTGATGACATCGCCCGTCTCGGCCGCCTCCGGCAGTGCCGGGTCGTCGGCTTTGATCTCCGGAAGATCGGTGCGATCCAACCCATACTCCTCGAGAACCGAATCGAGTTCGGCTCCCTCGATGGGGATGTGCTCGGGAACGAGTTCGTGTTGGCTTACGTCTACCATGGATACGTTGGGTTTCGGGTTGAAGAAACTACTATCACGAGATACTACAGTTCGATAGAAAACGAGGCCAGTTAAGGATTGCTAACTTGGGGTGAGTCCAACGGCTCATCGACCCCGGCTGCCCTGATACCTGTCCTAAGGATCGATACGGATAAAGAGTTTGTGGCGGGGGGTCGCGACAGCCGACAGCGGGGTCAACAGGTACCGACGACGGCGATCAGTCCGCGCTGCCAGCACCCACCAGCGCGTCGAGATCGACGCGCTCGGTCAGCAGATCGGCCATTGTGTCGACGGTCTCCGCATCGCGGGTGCGACCGCTACGAACAACCGACTCGGCGCGCTCGACGGCGGTCAGACTATCGGTGTTGATCTGGAGGATCGGCGTGTTGGCCTCCTCGGCTCGGCCCAACACCGCCGGCGATGGCCGGTGGCCGCCGGTCAGGATAAGACAGTTAACGCCGGAGGCCTCTATCGCTGCGGTGTGGATATCCGATCGATCGCCGCCGGTGATCGCCGCGGCGTTGCGCGCCCGTCGGAAGTACCGGAGCGCTTCGTCGCCGCCCATCGCACCCACGAGGAAGCGTTCGACATAGTCGTCTGTCGGCGTATCTGTCAGGATGTCCGCGCCGAGTTCCGCCGCGAGATCCTCGATTGTCACGCCGGCCAGCCGCTGTTCTTGCGGCACCGCGCCGAAGACCTCAGCGCCGCGGCTCTCAAGGAACGGGATCACGTCGCTGTCAAGTTCCTCGAAGGCACTCTCGGAGATGCGGTTGAAAACGATCCCTGCCAGTCGATCCCCGAGTCGATCGATCGCCCCGAGCAGCCCATCGATATCGCCGGGCTGGGTGTAGTCGGCGACCAGAATCGCCTTCGCGTCCAGCAGCTCGGCGACCTCGGGGTCGGTTAGCCCAACGATGCCGCCGGTCGACAGCGAGCCGCCACCCTCGACGATCATCGTATCGCGGTCGGCGGCGAGGGCGTCAAACTGCGTTTTGACCTGTTGGCGAAGCTCGTCGGAATCCTCTTGGCCGCGGATCGCCCCATCGATAAACGTCGGCGAGTAGACGACGGGTTCGAGCTCGTGCATCTCGGCGTCGAGATCGAGCAGCTCCCGGGCCAACATGGGATCTTCGTCGAGCGTTTTGCCAACGTTGCTCTGCAGGCGGGTGCCTTTCGGCTTCATGTAGCCGACCGAGTGGCCACGGTCGGTGGCGATCGTCGCCAACGCCAGTGCGATGGCGGTCTTGCCGGTGCTTTCTTCAGTTGCGGTGATGAGTAGTGTGTTCATAGGTTCTCGGGGTCGACGGTGAGTCTGATATCGACGGCGGCGACGCCGTCGGGCGTTGCGACCAGCGGGTTGATGTCGAACTCCATGATCGCCGGGAAGTCAGCGACCAGTTGGGAGAGCCGCTGGATCGTCTCGACGATGCCATCGAGATCGGCGGGATCGCGCCCTCGTGCGCCACGTAGGAGCGGTGCCGTCTTGATTTCTTCTGTCATTTCGCGGGCTTCGGTCTCCGAAACCGGGGCGACACGGAAGGTCGTATCCTCCAGTACCTCGACGAAGATGCCACCCAGGCCAAACATCATCAGTGGGCCGAACTGCGGATCGCGGTTCATCCCGACGATGGTTTCGGTGCCCGAATCCAGGTCAGCCATCTCCTGAACCTGGACGCCAAGCAGGTTGGCGTCAGGCTGGTAGTTGCGTGCGCGCGTGATCAGTGTTTCATACGTGTCAGCAACCTCGTCGTCGGCGACACCGACCGCGACGCCGCCGATGTCGGATTTGTGTAGGATATCGGGGCTGACGATCTTCATCACGACATCGCCATCGATCTCCTCGGCGACCGCGCGGGCGTCCTCGGGGGCATCAACGATCTCGCTGTCCGGCATCGGAATGCCGTAGGCGTCCAGTAGTTCCATCGCCTCAACGCCGAGCCGGTTGTCCGATCGATCCTCGACGCGTTCGAGAATCGCACGGGCAGCGTCTTTGTCCACGTCGAAGTCGGCGGGTTCCTCGTAGGTTCGCCCTTGGATGCCGCGGTACTCCCACAGCGAGTCAAGCGCGCCGATCGCCCGAGAGGGATCGAAGTAGTTCGGGATGCCGGCGTCGCTGAGGATCGCCGCCGAGTCGTCGACACTCTCGCCGCCCATAAAGCAGGCCGCAACGGGTTTGCCGTGTTTTTCCCGCAGCTCGACGGTTTCGGCGGCCAACTGCTCGTAGTCGAGAACAGCGGTCGGACACGATAGCACCATCGCCGAGCCAACGTTTTCGTCGGCCAAGGCGATATCGAGGGCGTCGCGGAACCGCTCAACATCGGCGTCACCGACGATATCGACGGGGTTGTAGATGTTGCCCTCCGCCGGGAGCTGCTCGGAGAAGGTATCGAGGGTGTCCTGTTCGAACGACGCCATCTCCAACCCGGAGTCGCCGACCGCGTCGGTCGACATCACACCGGGGCCGCCGGCGTTGGTGATGACGGCGATATCGTTGTTCTCCGGAACCGGCTGGTTGGCCAACATCTGGGCGGCATCGAACAGACCCTGTACCGACTCCGCCCGGAGGACGCCGGCCTGATCGAGGCCGGCCTCGTAAGCCTGCTCGGAGCCGGCGATCGTCCCGGTGTGTGAGGACGCGGCCTGGGCACCGGCGTCGGTGCGACCGGATTTCACGAGGACGATCGGCGTATCCTGAGTGACTTCGCGGGCCGTATCGATGAACTCTCGGCCCTGACTGATCCCCTCCAGATAGCCGATGATCACGTCGGTGTCGGGATCGTCGCCCCAGTGGTCGACGAAGTCGGTTTCGTCAAGCACAGCCTTGTTGCCAAGCGAGGCAACATCCTTGAACCCGACATCCTCGTCGTTGGCCCAATCGAGGACGGCCGTGATGAACGCTCCCGACTGGCTCATAAAGGACATGTTGCCGGCCTCGGGGCTATCGGGCCCGAAGGAGGCGTTCATCCCGTTGGCTGTCGACATAACACCGAGGCTGTTGGGGCCGACCAGATTGAGGTCGTACTCGGCGGCAAGTGATTTCAGTTCCTGTTCCCGGCTCGCGCCATCGCCGCCGGTCTCGCCGAAGCCGGCGGTAATGACGACGACGTTTTCGACGTCGGCTTCGCCGGCCTGTTCGATCGCCGGCAGCACGATCTTTGGCGGGACAACGATCACGGCCATATCAGCCGCCGCCTCTCCGATCTCGTCGACACAGGAGAGACCCATCACCTCCTCGTAGTTGGGGTTGACCGGCACCACCTCGCCGTCGAACGCCGACAACAGATTGTCGGTGACAGCGCGGCCGATCGACCCCTCACGTGCGGTCGCACCGACGACAGCGATGCGATCCGGCGCAAATAGTTCCGTTAGGGTGCCCATCACTCCGAACGTAGCCGCCGGATCTTCTTAAACGGCGTGTACCAGCCCTGACGTGGGACAGAGACACATACTCAACCGACGACTGTGTGGATCATGCCACCGTATCGATACGACACGCACAACGGACGCGATGATCCGTCGACACCGAGAAATTGTAATGTGCCGCGTGTGACACGCGCTGCTCAGTGACTGTGCCCCATCGCGTCTTCGAGGCTCATTCCGAAGCGCTCCTCGAAGAGTTCCTCGGCGGCGTCGTTGAGTTCGACGAGTTCCGGCGACGGTTCACCCTCGGCGTGGTGGACAAGCGAGTGGGCGTGCTGGGCGAGGGCCTGCACAACGATGTCGCTGACCACCGTCGTCGGCTCCTCACCGGGTTCGGCAAGCGTCTCGACCAATCCGGCCGGGACAGCAAGCGTTTCACTGGAACCGTCCGGCCCTTCGATGGTGTAAGCCTCCGTATCAACCATACTGAGGGAAACAACCGCAGCCATAAGGCCGTGTGGGTTCGATACCGCGGCTGACCTGCGGGCTTATTAGCCTCCCGGCCGAACGACGAGGCGTGGATACGATCGTCGTTCGAACTACGGTGTACGCCGCCGCCGAGGAGGTCTATGAGTTCTTACTCGATTTTCCGGAGTACGTTAACTACTCCAAATATCTGACCGATGTGCGGGTACGAACCGGCGACGGCGGTGCCGGAACGCAGTATGCGCTCCGGTTTGCGTGGTGGAAGCTCAGCTACATCGCCCACTCGAAGGTTGTCGCTGTCGACCCGCCCGAAGAGATCGACTGGCGGATCACCAAGGATATCGACGCCAACGGCCGGTGGGCGGTCGACCCCCTTGAGACGCTGCCCGCAGACGCCCCCGATGATGCGACGACAGCCTGTCAGGTGACGTTTCAGGTCGCCTTCGATCCTGACTCCGCCGACGCCGGCGTGCTGAACCTCCCCGCGCTCGTCTCGTTCGGCTGGGTGCTTGAACAGGCGATCCCGTTGATCCGCGGAGAGGCCGAACGCGTCGTCCAGCGGGCGGTCGCCGATCTCGAAGCGCGCAGCCGACCGGTCGACCTGACGATCGAGACGGATTCACAGTATCTCTGAGCGCTGGCTGGCAAGCACGTGTGGGTACTGCAGCCAACAGGGGAACGCCTAAACCGCCGCCGTCGATACCCACGCCCATGAGAGGGACAGGCGGATGAACGTCCTCATCGTTGGCGCGGGCCAGGTCGGCGAGAGCATCGCGGCGGATCTCGCCGCTAACCATGACGTGACAGTCGTCGACCAGCGAAGCGATCGAACCGAGGAACTCACCTACGGCTACGACGTCTTGACCGTTACGGGCGACGGCACGGATGTCGATGTTCTTGAGGAGGCCGGCATCGAGAGCGCCGAGATGGTGATCGCCAGCACCGACGACGACGAGACCAACATCGTCGTCTGTTCGACAGCCGCCGCGCTGTCAGGGGCGCTCACAATCGCCCGCATCAAACAGGCGAAATATCTTGAGACGTGGGAGCGCGCCGACCGCGTGTTCGGCGTCGACTACATGGTCTGTACGAATCTACTGACCGCCCGATCGATCGGCCGGGTCGTCGGCTTGCCGGCAGCAGTCGATGTCGACCCCTTTGCGGGCGGCCGCGTCCAGATGGCCGAGTTCGAGATCAGCGAGCAGTGCCCGATCGTCGACCAAACAGTCCAAGAGGCCGATCGGTATGACTCCCTGACGTTCGCCGCGGTCATCAGAGGCGAGGCGGTTATCGTGCCCGACGGGAGCACCGTCATCACCGCCGGCGATCGCGTTGTTATCATCGGCAGCCCCGAAAGTGTCCACAGCTTCGCAGATGGGCTTGATCCAGACCATGGGGCCGGTGCCGACGAGGAAGTCGCCATCTTCGGCGGCAGCGAGATCGGCTACCACGTCGCTCGGCTGTTGAGCGAGCGGGGATTCAACCCGCGGCTGATCGAGCAGGATCACGATCGGGCCCGTGAACTCGCCGAGGAGTTGCCGGCGACACAGATCATGGAGTCCGATGCCACCGACATGGAGTTTCTCGAACGCGAACGCGTCGACGAGGCCGATGTCGTCGTCGCCGCTCTCGAAAGCGACGACAAGAACCTGCTGGTCTCGTTGCTCGCCAAGCGGCTCGGCGTCGATCGAACCGTCGCCGTTATCGACACACCCGCCTACGTCGAACTGTTCGAGGCCGTCGGCGTCGACGTGGCGATCAACCCCCGGATCGTCGTCGCCGAGGAGATCACGCGGCTCACCCAGTCCGAAAAGACCGAAAACGTCGCGCTCATCGAGAGCGACAAGGCCGAGGTCATCGAGGTCGAGATCGACGCCGACAGCGTCCTCGCCGGGCGGCCGATCCAAGAATCGGTCGCCGACCTGCCGAACGGTGTCGTCATCGGCGCGATCACGCGCAACACATCCTTTGTCACGCCGCGCGGCGATACCGAGATCCAGCCGGGCGACCATGTCGTGCTCTTTGTCGATGCCGGCGCGATCGACGCGACGACCAGCAAGCTCTGACAATGGTCACCCTCCGCGTCAACTGGCGTGTCAGCCTCCGGCTGCTCGGCGGCGTGTTGAAATGGCTGGCACTCCCGCTTGCCGCACCGCTTGGTCTTGCCGTTATCGACGGCGATCCGACCGCCCCGTTTCTCGTCCCGATCGTGATCACACTGGCCGCCGGCCTCGGGCTCGAGCGACTGGAGACCGACACGCAGCTGTACACTCGGGAGGCCTACCTCATGGTCGCGCTGTCGTGGCTCTGTGTCGGCCTGATCGGCGCGGTGCCGTTCGTCCTCGCCGGCAACGGCGGGTTAGCCACGCCGATCAACGCCGTTTTCGAGAGCATGAGCGGGATCACGACGACCGGCGCGACCGTCATCGACGACTTCGCCGCCCACTCACGGGCGATTTTGCTGTGGCGGCAGGTGATCCAGTGGCTTGGCGGGCTCGGCATCCTTGTGTTGGCGATCTCGATCCTCTCACAGCTCGCCGTCGGTGGCGCACAGCTGATGGAGACCGAATCCCAAACACAGGATGTCCACAAGCTGACCCCACGGATCAGCGAAACCGCGCGGCTGATCTGGTGGCTCTACGCCGGGGTCACCCTGTTTGCGGCCGGCGGGCTGTTTGCGCTCGGGCTGGCCGGGATCGCGCCGAACATGGACGCCTTCAACGCCGTCTCGCATGCGATGACAGCGGTGGCGACCGCCGGCTTTTCGCCTCAACCCGATAGCGTCGGTGCCTTCGCCCCCGCCGCCCAGTGGCTGATCGTTCCGTTCATGTTTGTCGGCGCGACAAACTTCATCCTCATCTATTTTTTCATCAACGGCGACTTGGGACGGCCACTGCGCAACGAGGAGTTTCGGTTCTATCTCGGCCTTGTCGTCGGTGCCTCGGTGTTGATGGGCCTGTTGCTCGTCACCGATCCGACGCTCACGACGACCGGCGTCGAGGAAACAGCCCGGCTGGCAACGTTTCAGGTGGTGTCGTTGTTGACGACGACCGGGTTTGCGACCGTCGACTTCAACGCGTGGTCGCCGGCGGCCAAACACCTGCTGTTTAGCTGTATGTTTCTCGGCGGGATGGCCGGCAGCACAACCTGTTCGATCAAGCTGCTACGCTGGCTGATCATCCTCAAATCCTTCCGCCGTGACCTGTTTACGACGATCCACCCCGAGGCGGTGCGGCCGGTGCGGCTCAGCGGGACAGCCATCGACGAGGAGACGATCCGCGACGTGTTCTCCTATACGATGCTGAGTCTCGTGATCTTCTTTCTTGGGACGATCGTCGTCGTCGTCGACGGCGCGCGGATCGGGCTGGAACTCTCGGAGTTCGAGGCACTCAGCGCGGCTGCGGCGACGTTTTTCAACATCGGCCCTGCCTTCGGCGTCGCCGGCCCGTTCAACAGCTACAGCCCGTTTTCGGAGCTCACCAAAGCGGTGATGATCCTCCTGATGTACGTCGGCCGGATCGAGATTATTCCGGTGCTCGTGTTGTTTACCCCTTCGTTTTGGCGGTCGTAACCGACGGGCAACACACAAGCAACGACGACGGGCAATCCACGAGCCACGATAACAACGAGCTCACGATCGGTGATGGGCGCGCTGTAACAACGTTAAATACCCCCGCCGGTGTACGTTCAGGATAGACCATGGATATTACTGACATAGTTGTCGAGGAGTTCGTCGAGGTCGACACCGACGAACGACTGGCGACGGTTCGTGCGGCGTTCGACGAGGCAAACCCAAAAGGCGTCATCGTCACCGAAAACGGCGACTACGCCGGGGTGATCGGCGAATCCGAGCTGGTGAAATCCCGCATTCAAGACGACACAAAAGCTTCGGTGTTGATGACCTCCGCACCGCGCGTCGACCACCACGAGGATATCCGCGAGACCGCCCGGCTGTTGGTCGAAGGCGATGTCAACGTCGCGCCGGTGTTCCGCGGCGAGACCCTCGATGGCATCATCACGACCGACGCGATTCTTGAAGCCGTCCTCGAAAATCTCGACGCACTGACCGTCTCCCAGATCTACACCGACGAGGTGATCACGGAGACGACGGCAGCCACGGTTGGCCAGGCGATCAACCGCCTGCGGGAGCACGGCATCTCCCGGCTCCCGATCGTCGGCGATGCCGATACGCTCACAGGCATCATCACGACCCACGACATCGTCAACTTCGTTGTCCGCGACGAAACCCGCCAGGAGAAAGGCGACCGCAGCGGCGACCACGACCGCATGCTTGATCTCCCGGTCGAGAATCTGATGACCTCGCCGGTGTTGACCGCCGAACTGGGGGATGCCGTCGACGAAGCCGTCGAGGTCATGTTCGACAACGACATCTCCGGGCTGGTTGTCACCGACGACGACAACGGCGTCAGCGGCATCATCACGAAAACGGATGTCCTGCGCGCGCTGACGTTCACCGAGGAAGAGTCGATGGACGTCCAGATCACGAACGTCAAACTGCTCGACAGCATCGATCGGGCAGAGATCGTCGAGTCGATCACCCAGGTCGTCGACAAATACCAAGCGATGAACGTAATCCACGCCCACGTCCGGTTCCACGAACACAAAGAGAAGCTGCGCGGGACGCCGCTGATCCAAGCGCAGATCCGGCTGCGAACGAGCCACGGCCAACTCGCCGGCTCCGGGGAAGGCTACGGCGCGAACCACGCCTTCCACGTTGCCCTCGATAAGCTGGAACGCAACGTCTTAGAGCGGAAGGGTGTCAACGCCGACGCCAAACAACGCGGCCAGCTCATCCAGAATCTCGAGCTGTAGGCGCGGCGATCAAAACTCGTCGATGCCGCTGATCAAAACTCGTCGACGCCGGTGATCCCGCCGTCGGTGATCTCGAAGGTCGCCGTCTCACCGGCGGCTTTCGCCCGGTGTTTCTCTACGGTTGCGCGGCGTTTCCCGCCGCGAAACCGATCCAACCGAACAACCACACCGGTCCAGTGTTCAAGCGTGTGGCCACCCAGCGCGCGTACCCGGTCGGCGTCGGGATCGGTGTAGACCTGATTGGTCACGACGACCGCAATATCGTATTTGCGCGCGATCGACAGCAGCTCCGTGATCTGGCGAGCAACCGCCCGCAGGGAGTCGCCGCCCTCCGCGTCGTCGGCGCGGTTGAGCCGGTAGAAGCCGGTCGCGCTGTCGAGAACGATCAACTCGACGCGCTCAGCAAAGTCGGCGGCATCCCGAACCGCCTCCTGTTGTTCGTCGAAGTCGACCGCATCGGAGATGATGAGCCGCGAGGCGACGGTATCAAGGGTCTCGTCGGTGCGGTGTTCGATCAGCTGCTGGAACCGATCGACCGACAGCCCCTCGGTGTCGATATACAACGCGCTGTCGCCGGCGGCGGCGACCCCGACGGCAGCCGACAGTGCGATGTTGGTTTTCCCGGCTGCCGGCTGGCCGTAGAGCTGGGAGACAACCCCGCGTTCGAACCCGCCGCCAAGCAGCGTATCAAGGGCGTCACAGCCGGTTGAGACTGGCTCCGTCACAGTCGGGATTTGTGTGGTCAGCGCAAAAGCCCCGCGGTCTGTGACAACGTCTTGAGTGGTACTCAAAACAGCACCCGGACATCGCCTATCGCTAGTCGAGTTGGTGGTGGGTAATCGCGTCTGTCCGCGACTCATCGGTGTCGAGGATGGCGACATGGAACGCGTCGTCGGCCCCTTCGATCGGTAGACCGCCGGGGTTGACGCGAACGGTGTCGCCGTGCGGTGTGATCGTTCGCTCGTGGGTGTGACCGTGGAAGACGTAGTCGTAGGTGTCCGCTTCGGCCAACGCATCCCGGAGCACCCTGTTGGTGCCGTGGTAGACCGCGAGCTCGACACCGTCGAAGGTGAGTTCACCGCACTGGCCGAGATAGGTGCCGAACTCGTCGACAACGTTGCCCAGAGCCCACTCGCCGTCGTTGTTGCCGCGGACGGCCGAAAACGCGAAGGCGTCGGTGTCGAACGGCGTTGCCGAAAACGGCGCGATGATGTCGCCGCAGTGAATGACATGGTCGACGCCTTCCAGTTCGAACAGCGAGACCGCTTGCTGGACGTGTGCGAGGTTGTCGTGGGTGTCGGAGACAATGCCGAGCTGCATGGCTGAGCTGTCGTGGGCAACACTCAAGAAAGTGATCCGTCCGCGGGCGGCTTACTCGGCTGGCTCCTGCGTCGCCGTCCAGCCCGAAACCGTTCGCTCGCGGGCGAGAAAGGCGATAAAGTACAGCAGCGTCGCCAACAACACACCAGTCGCAGCGTCGTTGAGGAACGGGCGTCCTGCGGGAGCCAGTTCCGCGACCAGCTGAACCCCCATGAAGACGCCAGCGATGAGCAGGAAACGACCGGCCATCCCGATCCGATGAAACCAGTCCTCAACGCCGTCAGATGCGAGCGCGACAGTTGTCAAAACGAACGCGACGACAACCATTGGCAACGAGGAGAGGGTAGCAATCATATTCGGAAGGAGTGTGACTCCGATAACGCCACAAAAGAGCAGTTCGCTCCAACAGGGCGGGCGATCCGGAAAATGCGGCTCGAAATCGGGGAGGGCCATATGTGCCTGTTCGACCAACAGAGCAAAACAGTTGTGCAACCAACAGGTGGGGCCGCGAAAGCGCGGCTCAGTTCGCCGCGTCGACAAGCAGTTCCACGCCCGGCAGATCGTCGCCGGTGAGCGCGCGGATGTACGCGCCGCCGGCGATCGAGACGTGACCGAAGTCGGCTTCGTCCATCCCGTACATCTCGATCGAACGAGAGGTGTCGCCGCCGCCGACCACAGAGAAGCAGTCGGTTTCGGCGATGGCTTTCACCGCGCCGACAGTGCCGGCGGAAAACTGCTCCTCCTCAAAGACGCCCAGCGCGCCCTTGAGGAAGACGGCATCCGAGTTTCGGATCGTCGGATCGTACTTTTCGACCGTTTCCTCGGAGATATCCATGTAGTCGTGGTTGGCGGCGTCGAGTTGCTCGCGGGTGTGTTCGGCGCGCTCGCCGTCGTCCTCGTAGGCCAGCCCCTCGGGGAGTTCGATCTGGTCACGTCGCTCGTCGAGAAGCCGTCGGATCACGTCCTCGTTGTTCGCCCACTGGGTGTCGTAGAGATCCAAATCCTCGTGGCGGTCGTAGCCAACATCGTAGCCCGCCGCCCGGAGGAACAGGTGGCTGGCGATCCCGCCCAGACAGAAGGTGTCGATCTTCTCGCCCAGCGTCTCCATGACGCCGATCACGTCGGTCGCTTTGGTACCGCCGACGAGCATTGTCACCTGGCCGTCGAACTCGCGGTTGGCGATGGCGGTGTTGGCCTCGTACTCGGTTTCCATTACGCGACCCGCGAAGGCTGGCAGGGCGAGCGGGAAGCCGACCAGCGAGGCGTGTTTCCGGTGGGCCGCCGAGTAGGCGTCGTTGATGTAGGCGTCAAACTGCGGCGCGAGCGTCTGGACGAACTCGGTGTCGGCCTTGACCTCGGGAGCTTCCTCGGGCAGCTCGTCGTCGCTCATCCGGGTGTTTTCGAGGAGTAGCACCTCGCCGGGCTCAAGGGCCTCGATGGCGTCGAGCGCGTCGTCGCCGTAGATGTCGTCGACAAACTGAATCTCGCGGTCGATGTGCTCGCCGAGGATCCCGGCGTGCTGATCGAGGGACACGAAGGTATCGCGGCCGGGCCGTCCCTGGTGGGCCATCAACACGACCCGGTGGCCCTCGTCGGCGAGTTCGCCAACCGTTTCGGCGTGCCGGCTGAATCGGCGGTTGTCCTGTGCCTCGCCGTCCTCGACCGGGGAGTTCAGGTCAAGCCGGACGAGAACGCGCTGTGCGTCGTCGAGATCGTCGATAGTGTTGAATGATGCCATTGGTGTGTTGGAAATCGGATAGGTCAGTCAAACGGTGCGTGGGTGGCCAGCGAAGCCGTCGCAACCAGCGGCTTAGGATTCGTCGACGAGGAACTCAGCCATATCAAGCATGCGGTTCGAGAAGCCGTACTCGTTGTCGTACCACGTCAGGATCTTCACGAGGCCGCCGTCGTCGCCGATGACGTTCGTGGAGTTGAGATCGACGTACGAGGAGAACGGGAGACCCATGACATCGGCGGAGACGACCTCATCGTCGGTGTAGCCGAGCGCGCCGGCCAGCGGGCCGTTGTCGGCGGCATCGCGGAAGGCGGCGTTGATCTCCTCGGCGGTCGGATCGGCGTCGAGGTCGACAACGAGTTCGGTGATCGAACCGGTCGGGACGGGAACGCGGATCGCCATCCCATCAAGTTTGCCCTCCAGTTGGGGGAGCACCTGCGTGGCGGCCTGTGCCGCACCCGTCGAGGTCGGGACAATGTTTTCGGCCGCGGCGCGACCGCGGCGGGTCTTGCCTTTCGGCGCGTCGATAAGCGTTTGGCTGCCGGTGTAAGCGTGGACGGTCGTCAGCGTACCTGTCTCGATGCCAAACTCCTCGTCGAGTACCTTGGCGACCGGGGTGACGGAGTTGGTTGTACAGGAGGCGTTTGAGACAACATCCTCGCCATCGTAGTCGTCAGCGTGGTTGACGCCGTAGACCAGCTGCGGAACCGGTTTGTCGCCTTTCGGCGGCGCGGAGATGACAACCTTGTCCGCGCCGGCCTCGAGATGCTGGGCGGCGTCGTCTTTCGTCCGGAAGATACCCGTACACTCGAAGGCGATATCGCAGTTCTCCTCGCCCCACGGCAGATTGGAGGGGCTCTGAACGTTGTGCAGCGACACCGAGGTGCCACCGATGGTGAGCTCGTCGCCGTCGAGTTCGAGCCCATCGAGGGTGCCCATGATGGTGTCGTACTTGCCGAGGTACTGCATCTGCTCGAAGTCCATTACGTCGTTGATACCGACGAGTTCAACCCGTGGGCTGTCGAGAATCGCACGGAACGTGTTACGACCGATCCGACCGAACCCATTCAGACCGACGCGAACAACATCCTCGTCGGCGACTTCCGCACCAGCGTCTAGATATGATTTACTCATACGCGAATAGCGATTCTACAGCTACTTAAAATAGCCCGGATCGTCGTAACGCGTGTGAACAAATCACAATAGATGGCTCCGGAGGCAGCGATACACATCCGGAAACAACGACAGCACGAGGCTTTCGATGCCGATCGCAGAGCAGCAGCTGCCCGCAGTATAGTACAAGACGTACATCACTAGTCAGCGGGGACAGAACGCTTTTTGCGAGGGGGAACCATGCATGTGTGTATGCATAGTGACGACCGCGACGACCCGTTCGGCGATATCTTCGATGAGATCGAGCGGATGATGGGCGAAATGAACAGCCCCGATGAAGCCGGGGCCGACACACACGTCGATGTCTATGAGACCGACGACGCTGTCCGGCTCGTCGCGGATCTCCCCGGGGTCGACAAAGGCGATCTCACACTCCAGTGTGACGGCACGACACTCACGATCCAAGCAACCACAAGCCACCAGGAGTACAACGAACGCGTTCGGCTGCCGGCGGCGGTCGACGAACACTCCGCGGAGGCGACGTTCAACAACGGTGTGTTGGAGGTCACGTTTGATCGAGCAGAGGCGTCGGCGGCGATCGACGTCGAGTAGTCACGACCTGTTTTCGGCGGTCTCACGAATGCGTTCGGCGAGTCGATCATAGAATCCGTTGTCGTACTTGTCGGCGGTATCGACTGTTGGGCGGGCGTTTGTTTCGTTGACCACGAGCCGATCGTCGGTTTCCAACAGATCGACGCCGAGATACGGGACATCGAGTGCGGCAGCCGCCCGTTCGGCAAGGCGGCGGTGAGACTCCGGCAGGTCGACACCGGTCGCCTCAGCCCCCCGATGGACATTGTGTTTCCAGCGGCCCTCAGCGAGGTCGGCAGGCAGGCGGCGCTGGACGCCGCCGACGCAGTCGCCGTCGATCACCATCGCCCGGTAATCACGGGCGTCGGGCAGATACTCTTGGATGAGATAGGATTTGTCACCGGTGGCGCGAAAATCGTGGATCAGATCGAGGTAGTCGACGACACCGAGCAGCGAGTCGATATCGCTGGCTTTGGCGACGCCGACACCGCGGGTCGCCGAGTTTGGTTTGACGACAACCGGGAAGGAGAGCCCGGCGACGGCGTCGACAACGGCCGACTCAGCGACCGGATTCGAGAGCATCACCGAGTGCGGAACCGGGATGTCGGCCCGATCAAGGGCGGCGAGGACGCCGCTTTTGTTTCGGGAGGTGAGAACGGCCTCCCGGTCGTTGACCCACGGGATGTCGAGCCCGGCGGTGATCGCCGCTCCCTCCATCAGCCGGCCAGGATAGACAAGCCCAACGTCGAACTCGGTGACAGCGGTGTCGTCATCGGCCTCAGCGGTAGCAGCGACAGCACTGTCGGTTAGCGGGAGCGCCCGTTCTTTCGCTTGGAGGTGGGCGGTGTCGATCCCGCGGTCAGCCAGCGGCTCGCGCAGGCGGGCGAACGTCTCAGCGTTGGTTGTGACCGCCAGCCGGAGCATGCGCTACTGTTTGCGAGAACAGCGAAAAGAGGTGTCGATCCGCTTAGGAGACGAGCAGTTCCTCGCCGCGTTCGACGTTGATCCGGCACGGCGGGGAGATCTTGTTGTACGCGCGGCGGAAGGCTTCCTTGACAACCGGTGCCTGCTCGGCGGTGCAGTAAGCGGTGAAAACCGGCTCGCCGGCACCGATACGGGCGGCGGTGCCGACGATCTTGCCGAAGGACTGCCGCATCCCGTCGGAAACACGATCGGCCCCAGCACCGGTTGCCTGTTTGTTCTCTCGAATGACCTGGTGGGGGAACTTCCGAAGCTGCATCTTGTACTCGCCTTCGCCGAGTTCCTTCAACAGGTGGCGGTTCGCCGAGAGCCGCGAGGACTCAAGAGAGCCGTGGCGGAGCTGGACTTCCTCCTCGGTTTCGAGGGTGATCTTGACGGGGTAGTCGTCCGGATCAGCCTGCAGGTCGCCCATATCGTGTTGGGCGATCTTCGAACCCGGAATCCCGGTGATATACTCGCGTCGTGTGTACGAGGGCTTGTCGATCTCCCTGTACATCGAGGCTGGTTTCTCTCCCATGATTACTTATCGTGGCGAACGCCGCTGGCCCGAATAAAGCCTTCGAATACAACCCACAGGCGACGCCTGTGAGGCGGTGACACGGCCAAATCCGTCAGTGTGACTCCTCGTCGGCTGAGAGTGTTCTAGCCGGCTCGCCATCATCGTCTCCGGTGGCATCGCCAGCGGGGTCGTGTGCCGAATCGTCGACGGCGTCAGTTTGCGATAGTTCGGTGTCGAGGGTAGTACTCCCACCAGCGTCGCCGGTCGACGACGGCGGTTCGACAGCAACAAACTCCAACCCGTGTTCCGCAAGCAGTCGCCGAGCCCGGTCGGTCACCGATGGCGCGACCAAGATTCCACGCACGGCTGCGTCGTCACCGTCTTCGCGCTCAATGGCCGCGACGTATCGCTGGAGTTGGCTCGCGGCGCTCGGGCCGACCCGGCGGCGCTTGAGTTCAACGACGACAGGCCGCCCGTCGGTATCGCGGCCAAAAAGATCGATCGGGCCGGCATCGGTCGGCCGCTCGGTCGCCAGCGGCTCGAAGCCGGACTCGATAACGGCGGGGCGATCGAGCAGGGCGTTCCGTAGGTCGGCTTCGCTGCCAGTGACGGAGAGGTCACGGCGGCCGCTGACCGCCATCGCAGACAGCTGTTCGACCGTCTCAAAATGGACATCCAGCGTCTCGTCGGGTGAGGTGCGGACGCTGCGAACGCGGAGTCGGCCATCGCGGACGGCGGCGTGATGTTCCGACCCCGGCGGCTGCCAGTTGACCGGCTTCTGCTTCTCGTCGGTGTGTACCAACGCCGTCCCATCCGGTTTAAGCAGCAGCAGCCGACGACCCAAGCCAAGTGAGGAGGCTGCTCGGCCGTCGTACTCGACAGTACAACGGCCAAATATCGTGATGAGGTCGCCGCGCTCGAAGGCATCCTCAAGTTCCCAGAGGGCCTCTCGGTGGGTCGGCTCGTGGACGGTTGTCGCGGTCACTACTGACGGCTACAGCCGGGAGGGACAAAAACAGCCGGTCGACGGCGACACGCGCACGGAATCACTAAGACACGCCTCGTTGTAGGGTCGCTATGGTAGCGGTAAGCGACGGGATCGCGATCGACGCATCCCCAGAGACAGTCTTCGAGTACCTCGATGAGCCGGCCAACCACCGGACGATCACGCCGGCGATCACCGACATCGCAAATGTCGAACCGATAGACAACGGCGGCAAAGAGCTCGAGTTTACCTACCGGATGGTCGCCGTCGAGGTTGAGGGCCATCTCGTCCAAACCGTCCACGAGCCGCCGACCTGCCATCGGTTTGCGATGGACGGCGCGCTCTCGGGGGAGCTAACCGTCGATATCGAGGCCACCGACGACGGCAGTTGGGTCACCTACACCGCCGAGTACACGATCCCCGGACAGGTGATCGCCAGAGTCATCGAGCCGTTTGTCCGCCGGTACAATCAGGGCGAGCTGCAGTCGACGCTGGCGAATCTCAAAGCCAAGATCGAAGCGACGTGAGCACCCCAACGCGGAAGCGTTATTCACCGAGCCCGGCTAGTGTTCCCACAATGAATCGACAGCCGTGGACACGCCTCGGTCGCGGTGGCCAAACCGCCGCCCGACGCCGGCCGCGAGGAGGCTGACAGTGCGGGTCGGCGTTGTCGGTACCGGTATCTCCGGGCTCACCCTCGTCGACGCGCTTGCCGACCGCGGGATCGACGTTGTCGCCGTCGAGTCACGCGCCGAGGCCGGCGGGATCGTCCGCAGTCAGCGGATCGACGGCCGGGTCGTCGAACTCGGCCCCCAGCGGCTCCGGCTGACCCCGAGTATCGAATCGCTGGTCGACGAGCTCGGTCTCAACGAGCAGCTTCGTATCGGCGACGACGACCAGCCGCTGTACATCTACCACAACGACGCGCTCCGCGTCGCCCCGCTGTCGGCCCGGGAGGCGGTGACGACGAGTCTGTTGAGCCCGCTTGGCAAGCTGCGGATTCTTGCCGAGCCGCTGACCGCCCCTGCCAAGCCCGACGAGACGGTCGATGAGCTTCTTGTTCGGCGGTTTGGCCGGCAGGCCGCCCGGCGGTATATGGGCCCGCTGTACAGCGGGCTGTACGGCACCGATCCCCGAGAGATGCTGTACGAGTACTCGCTGGGGCGGGCCCTCGACAACGCGGGGGTCGGTCGCAGTCTGCTGTGGTGGGTGGCCAAACGCGTCGTCAAGGGGCGAGCGGCCCCACCGATCTGTACGTTCGACGATGGGCTCGGAACGCTGACCGGCGCGCTGTATGAAGCCCACAGTGACGTGATCGACCTCGACACTGCTGCAGTCGAAATCAGGGGTCACAACGGGAGCGTCGATGTCGATGCCGATGGCGGCTTCGAGATCGTCACCGAGACCGGCAGCGAGATCGTCGACGAGGTGGTGGTGACGACGCCAGCACCGACGAGCGCGAGGCTGGTTGAGCCACTCGACACCGACCTCGCGGCAACGCTGGAGCGATTCCGGTACAACCAGATCACGATGGTGTTTCTCGATTCCGACTTCGATCGGGAGGGGATCGGCGCGCTGGTGCCGCCGGACGGCGATCTGCCGATCAGCGGCACCACATGGAACGCGAGCTTTCTGGATCGAGACCGGCTGTTCACCTGCTATGTCGACCCGAACAGCGATCCGGAGCTGCCGAACCGCACCGACGAGGATGTCGGGGAGTTGGCCGCCGACGCCTTCGAGGAACTGACCGGCGCGGCGGCAACACCGATCGGCGTCCACACGTGGACACCGGGGATGCCAGCGTATGATGGCTCCTGGACGGCGATGGATGATATCAAGCCGCCCGAGGGGCTGCGGTTCTGTGCGAACTTCGTCGGTCGACCCGGGATTCCCGGGCGAATCCGAAGCGCGAAACGGATCGCCCGCGAGATCGGCGAGCGTGAGTGAGCAGTGTCGGTTGGGCTCCGTACTCCGCAGAAGCGGACAGTATCAAGGGGCGTATGTATTTCCTATTACAATTAATATTATATTCCGTCGCGGCCTATCGCCGGTGTATGCCTCAGGGAAACGACGTTGAACATGCGAACGACCCCGAAAGCGCGTCTACGTATGAATGTCTCCGGTGCGGTGCAATTGGTGAGTCAGACGCACACCCGAATACGTGTGAGTGTGGTGGGCAGTTCACCAATCGCGCAAAATCACTTGAATAGCGGGCCGGTTCTGCAAACGCATCGAGGCGATCAGCAGAACACAACCCGACCGCAACACGACGCTGACACCCGCCTGTTTTTGTGCCACGAAGGTCGGGCAAACAGCGTGACAACAGTGGTACGAACGTCGTATGCGAAGTTGCTTTACCGCCGACGCCCCAACCGCTCATATGGCAACTGCGATTGTCCTGTTAAACTTCGGTGAGCCAGCAAACCCCGACCGAGAGACCGTCCTCGAATACCTGACACGGATCTTCTACGACAACGCCTCCCTAGAGGATGCCGAATCCGAGGAGGAAGCCTGGGAGCGCTCCCGCGAACTCGCTCAGCGACGCCTCCCAGGGCTGATGGAGGAATACGAGGAGATCGGTGGCTCGCCGCTGCAGGGGCAGGCGGGCGAGCAGGCCGACTCCCTAGAGGAAACGCTAGCCGACCGCGGCCACGATGTGGAGATCTATCACGCGATGCAGTTCATGGAGCCACTGATCGACGATATCCCCGCAACGCTGGCCGACGACGGGATCGACGAGGTCATCGCGCTGCCGATCTACCCGTTGTGTGGCCCCTCGACAACTGTCTCGTCAATCGATTCCCTAGAGGACGCCATCGATGACCACGACGACTACGACCCTGAGTTCAGTGCGGTCACCGGCTGGCATCGAGCCCCGACGTACAACCGAATCCGTGCGGAGTCGATCGGCTCGTTCCTTGATCAAAACGATGTCGACCCGAACGATCCCGACACGGCGTTTGTCTTCTCGGCGCACGGCACGCCGATGAAGTATCTCGATGAGGGGTTCAGATACGATCAGTACGTCGAGGAACACGCCGAGGCCGTCGCCGGCATGGTCGGCATCGACAACTACGAGATCGGCTTCCAGAATCACGCCAACCGTGGCATCGAGTGGACAGCCCCCGAAACCGAGGAACTCGTCGAGGGGCTCGGCGAGGACTTCGAGCGGGTGGTCGTCGAACCGATGAGCTTCATGCACGAGCAGTCGGAGACGCTCGTCGAACTCGATGTCGATCTTGCGGAGGATGCCACCGAGGTTGGGCTTGATCTCCACCGGGTGCCTGTCCCCCATGATGACCCGCGGTTCCCGGAGCTGCTGGCGGATATCACCGAGCCGTTCCTCTCGGAGTTCGCGCCGGCGTACTACCAGCTCAGACAGTGTCAGTGCCGCAATGAGCCGGGGACGTACTGCTTTAACGCCGAGCTGCCGCCACAGGACGCTTAACGCGACTCTTTTGCGGTCTCGAAAAAGGCCGCGACGTTTTCGACCGGCGTGTTACGGTCGACGCCGTGGCCGAGATTGAGAATGTGACCGGTGTCGCCGGCGGCATCGATAACCTCGCGGGTTCGCTCACGGACGGTTTCGGGATCGCCGTAGAGCAACGCCGGATCGAGATTCCCCTGGATCGCCACATCGTCAAGCTGCTGGCGGGCGGTGTCGATATCGACCGTCCAGTCCAAAGAGACCACGTCCGCACCGCTGTCGGCAAGCAGTTCGAGGTTGCCGCCCATGTTGCGGACGAAAACGATCGTCGGCACGTCAACCGCATCGAGAATCCGCTGATGACGGGGAACGATGTACTCCGCGTAATCGGTCGGCGACAACAGGCCGGCGTAGGTGTCGAACAGTTGGATCACGTCGGCACCGGCGTCCTCCTGATACTGACAGTACTCGATCAACACGTCGGTGAAGGCATCAAGCAGTCGCTCGAAGGCCGCCGGGGCCTCCGCTCTGAGCCGCCGGACGGCCATGAACGACCGGGAGGTGCTGCCCTCACAGGCGTAGGCCGCCAGGGTAAATGGGCCGCCAGCAAAGCCCAACACAGCCGCCTCGTCGCCGAGGGTGGCGGTCAGTCGCTCGATGAGTTCGCCAACATACCAGAGTTGCTCCCGCACGTCGCCGACCTCGCGGTGGGTATCCGCCGGCGACGACACCGGATTTTCGATCACCGGGCCGACGCCGGATTCGATATGGTAGCTGAACCCCAGCGGTTCAAGCACGGTGAGGATGTCGGAGTACATGACAACCCCGTCGGGTTGGAACCGCTCGTAGGGCTGCAGCGAGATCTCGGTGGCGATATCCGGCGTCGAGATGGCCTCCTGAAAGGAATGGGACTCCCGGATCTCACGGTACTCCGGCAGATACCGGCCGGCTTGGCGCATCATCCAGACCGGCGGACGGTCGACCGGCTCGCCCCGTACCGCCTTCCGGAAGAGATCATTCATAGCTGGGCGTACGCCGAGTGGCCGCCTAATACTTGTGAAAGGGGGCGACTGAATCCGGGGGCGACACCAGGCGACCGACAGCGGCGATACCGCGGTGGTGGCACCAATGCTTTTGCTGGTGTCGACCGTTCGATCAGCTATGGTACAGTCAGGCTCACCGGGCGATACCCTGCCCCCTGAACAGGGGACGGGATACGGATCGAGCCGGTGGCTCACCATCGTCGGTGTCGGGTTGTGGCTCGTTGTACTCGCCGCATTTGGGCTGTTGGTCTTTAGCGATATTGGCGGCAGCGACACCGGATCTGTCGTGTTGTTGGTCGGGGCCACAGTGGTCGCAGCGACGGTGGTACTCGTCGTCAGTGCCACGCTGTATATGGTTTTCGAGCGGCTGAATCTCGGCGGCGGCGCGATAACGCTGCTTGTGGCACTGATCGCCACGATCGCGGTGCCGGTCGGGATGCTGTTTCTCCTGTCGCAACTCGGCGGAAGCGGTGGCGGCTCGCTGCTCGGTGGGCTCATCGACAGCCTGCCGGTCGGCGACAGCCTGCGTCGAACCGCCGGCCCGGTACTTGAGGGGCTGCTCGGTGGTTGAATCAGGCGTGGGCCACACAGGCCAACGAGAGTTATCGAACGGATACCAGCACACCCATCGCCCGAAGCTGATCAAGACAGTCGAGAAGCATCTTCGAGAGCACCGCACCCAACCGTGGCGAGCCGTCCCAACAGCCCCACTGACCACCGAAGACACAGCCGAGAAACGCGGCCGGCGATAGGTCGTGAAGGGCCATCATCCCGCCGAGCACAGCAAGCGACAGCGGGACAGTGAGTCGGTAGCTGCCGACACGCCCAGCCAGCCGGCGAAGCGCGTACAGTGGGCCGACGACGACCGCCAGCGGAACCCGATACCACCGCGCGGTGGTGGCGGCCCACACCGTCCCGAGATCGGTCGAACTCGGGAGGCTATGGGTGAGCGCGGCGATAGCTACCCACCACAACAACCCCCCGGTGACGACCGCGTCGACCCCGCTCCCGGTGTATATCGCAAGCGAGTATTCGAGCAGCACGGCCGCAACGGCGATGTTGCCCGCCAGCGGTGCGAGGGCGATCGCCGCAGTTGTCGACCATCGGCTCGGCGTCGCATGCTGGACATAGCCGGGCGGCCCCGTTAGTTGAAAGTACACGGCTGACTGCACCGGTACGCCTGCAAGCAGGCAGGTGAGGCGGTGGGCGAGTTCATGGAGAACGATCCCCGGTGCTGTCGCCAACCGAAACAGCAACGAGTATCCGCGGCGGCCCAACATACCGAAACTGCGCCCACCCATCGACCGATGTAACCACCGCCGAGCGTATGAACGTATGCCTCGGACAGCGAAACAGCGCACGGAGCGAAGCGTTCGGAGACCAAACGAGTGTATTGATTTAAAGAAAATAGCAAACATATGGTTTTCGTATTGTCGAGAGAGGGCACCGCAGATTAGCTTGGTTTCCAACGACTGACGACAGGTGGCTCGGTGTGCGTCGACAGTCCCCGCTGAAGCTAGTAGTTTAAGTTCCACAACAATACAAGCCAAAGACATGACGTACGAAAATCTTGATGCGGAGTTGCTGAATGAACTGCTTGGCGATGGGCGAGCAAGTCTGCGAAGCCTTGGAGAGACGCTCGATGTGTCGGTGACGACGGTCTCTAACCATCTTGAAGCGCTCGAAACAGAGGGGGTGATCGACGGCTACACCCCGATCGTCGACTACAACAGACTCGGGTACGACGTGACCGCGATCATCCATCTGAAGGTCGAGGGCAGTGCGATGCAGGCGCTAACTGATCGGCTCCGAGCACAAAAACAGATGATCAGCGTCTACGAGACAACCGGCGATTACGACATCATCGCCGTTGGCAGATTCGAGGATACCGATGGGATGAACGAGCAGATCAAGGCCTTGCTGGCCGATGTCGACATCAACGAATCAAACACGAGCGTCGTGCTCAACGCTGTCACAGAGCACGAACAGTTCGAACTCGATGTCGACGCGGCGTGATCAACCCACCAACACCCACCGCGAGACGGCAAGGAAGACAAGCATCCCGAAGACATCGACGATGTTGGTGACGATCGGGATTGTGGTGTCGTCGGGATCGATCCCAAGCCGGTAGGAGCCGTAGGTCGCGACAACGCTGGCGACGACGGCGATAGCAGCGACCGACAGCCCGCTGGCAAGCGAGATCCAAAGCAGTTGGCCGAGCGTCAGGGTGGTGCCGACACACCTGCCAATCAGCCAGACGACAACCGCAAGGGCGGTAAAGATCGTTGCTGCAAGCGCGAAGATCGCCGCCACATTCGCCCACAACAGCCGGTCGGTCGGATCGAACGTCGTCGTGCCGAGGTGGAGCCGCGTCGAGAGCCGCGCGCTGAGGATCGAGCCAAGATTGCCGCCCATCCCGATCATCGCCGGCACCATCACCGCCAACAGCCCGTAGCGATCCAGCAGGTCGCCGGCGTCCTCCAAGGTGATCCCGGCCCAGAGGACAATCCCGCAAAGCACGACCAACAGCGGAAACATCGTCCGAACGATGTGGCCGGTTCCCCAGCTGCCGAGCTCGGCGTCGGTCAACAGCGCCACCGGCGACCACCTCCCTGGGAGAGACAGTTCACGAGACAAGCACCTCGACAATCACCACCGCGAGAAACAGAAACGCCATCCCGAAGACATCGCCCAGCGTTGTCACGATCGGGCCGACGAGGTTGTCCGGGTCGCGGCCGGTCTTATAGCCGGCAAACAACAGCGTGAGCAGCCCGACGATCATCACAGCCGCAGTCAACAGGCTAGCGATGAGGACGATCCCAACGAGGACTCGCAGTGGTGCGGGCTCCCGGCCAAGCAGCCTCAACACACCCCACGAGAGCGAGCCGATGACGATCGAGATGCCGACAGCGTTGATACCCGAGGCGATGATCGCGTTAACCAGACGATCGTTCCACTCGAACCGGGGCTGAATGAGGCCCTGGTGGAGCCCGGTGGCGATCCGGCCGCCAAGCGAGCCATAGACGTTACCCCGGGTCGCCAGAAACACCGGCACCATCACCAGCAGGCCGGGGAAGTCAGCGACACTGTCGAGTAGCCCCGACAACACAAGGCCGGAACACAACCCGCCGAGTAGCGTGATCGCCAACACCGGCAGCGCCTCCCGATAGATCGACCAGAAGACGCCGCGTGGCTGCATGGATACTCCTTGGCGAGGCCACAACTAAAACTACTGCGCCCGCTGAGTCCGTCCCTTTATTTGACTGACGACCGTTCATAGAGATAGTATGGCGACCGCCAGCGACGACGACACACCAGCGACTCACGGCGGCGACGAGGGCCGCTACGACGGCGACATCCCGGTCGACGGCGACGATATCGTGATCGTCGGCAGCGGCTTTGGAGGCTTATCAACGGCTTGTTATCTTGCCGACGCCGGGGCAAACGTGACCGTCGTCGAGAAAAACGAACAGCTCGGCGGCCGAGCTAGCCAACTCCAAGCAGAGGGCTTCACCTTCGATATGGGGCCGTCGTGGTATCTCATGCCCGATGTCTTCGAGCGGTTTTTTGGCCACTTCGGGAAACAACCGAGTGACTACTACGAACTCAGCCGGCTTGATCCCCACTATCGGATCTTCTTCAAGGATGGCGATCAGGTGGATATGGTGCCCGATCTTGAAACGAACAAGGAGATATTTGAGGGGTACGAGCCCGGCGCGGGCGATGCGTTAGACCGGTATCTCGACAAATCCGAGTACACCTACGATGTCGGGATGGAACACTTCGTCTACGAGGATCGACCCCGCCTGCGAGACTACATCGATACCGACGTGTTCCGGTACTCCTGGGGGCTCTCGCTGCTTGGAAAGATGCAAGGCCACGTTGCGGACTACTTCGAACACCCCAAGCTCCAGCAGATCATGCAGTACACCCTCGTGTTCCTCGGGGGATCGCCGCAGAACACGCCCGCACTCTACAACCTGATGAGCCACGTCGATTTCAACATGGGTGTCTACTACCCGGAAGGCGGGCTTCGCGCGCTCGTCGACGCGATGATCGACCTCGGTGAAGAACTCGGCGTCGAGTACGTCACCGACCAGCCGGTCGACGAGATCGCCGGCCGGAAAGGCGGCTTTGCGGTCAGAACCGAACGCAGCGAGGAGTTCCTCGCCGACTACGTTGTCTCCAACGCCGACTACGCCCACACCGAGCAGGAGCTGCTGCCACCGGAGAAACGGCAGTACGACGAGGACTACTGGGAGAGCCGCACCTACGCCCCGTCGGCGTATCTGCTCTATCTCGGCGTCGAAGGCGACGTTGAGCCGCTGGAGCACCACACACTCGTGTTGCCGACCGACTGGGACGACCACTTCGCGAAGCTATTTGATGACCCACAGTGGCCCGACGACCCTGCCTACTACCTCTGTGTGCCATCAAAAACCGACGACAGCGTTGCTCCCGAGGGCCACAGCAACCTCTTCGCGCTCGTCCCGATTGCGGCTGATCTCGACGACACCCCAGCGTTACGCGAGGAGTTCCGCGAGCTCGTACTCGACGACATTGCTGCCAACACAGGCGTCGAGTTACGGGATCGCATCGTCTTCGAGAAATCGTTCTGCGTCAACGATTTTGCTGATCGGTACAACTCGGCGCACGGCACCGCACTCGGAATGGCCCACACGCTCAAACAGACCGCCCTGCTGCGGCCAAACCGCAGATCGACGGAGGTCGATGGGCTGTATTTCACCGGATCGTATACAACACCGGGCATCGGTGTTCCGATGTGTCTGATCAGCGGCCAACACACCGCCGAAGCGATCGAGGAGTGAGACCCGCCGTGGGTACCGACCAGTCGAACAGTGCGATAACCGACGGCTTCCGCTACCTGCTGATCCTCTCGCGGCCGCGGTTTTGGTTGTATCTTGCTGGCCCTGTTGTCGTCGGCGTCGCCGCGGCCGCCACAACGGTGCCCGACCTGTTTTTGCCGGTCGGCTTCGCGCTGTTTGGCTACTTCCTGCTGCCGGCAAACATCCTGCTGTACGGTGTCAACGATATCTTCGATGCCGACATCGACACCGAAAATCCAAAGAAAACCGAGCGGGAGGCACGCTGGCAGGGCGGCCCGGTCGTCACCGCCAGCGTTGTCGCCAGCGGCCTGCTCGCGGTGCCGCTGTTCGCCATCGCCGGATCGGTTGCATGGCCGTGGATCGCCGGCTTTCTGTTGCTCGCCGTCGGGTACAGCGCGCCACCGGCGCGGTTCAAAACGACGCCACCACTCGATTCCCTCTCTAATGGGCTCTACATTCTTCCCGGGATCGCCGCCTACGCCGCCGTCGCCGGAACCCAACCGCCCGCGATGGCTGTCGTCGGCGCATGGCTGTGGACGATGGGGATGCACACCTTTTCGGCGATTCCGGATATCGACCCCGACCGCCGAGCCGGGATTCGGACGACAGCGACGTGGCTCGGGAAGCGACGCACCTACGGCTATGTTGCGGCCTGCTGGCTGGCCGCTGCTGTCGCCTTCGGGTTCGTTGACCCACGGCTCGGAGTGCTCATGGCTGTCTATCCGGTTTTTGTTGCGTGGGTTGCGACCAGTTCGGTCGCTGTCGATCGGGCCTACTGGTGGTTTCCCGCGCTCAACACCGTCGTCGGGACGCTGTTTACCCTCGGGTTGCTCTGGGTGATCGTGCCACCGACGGAGGTGCTGCCGTGAGCAACGTTGCTGAGTCGTCGGCAGCGGGATCGCCTCCCCGTGAACGGCCACAGGTCACCGAGGCCGACGGGGTTGCCGATGCGGTCGCCGGACTGCCGCGAAGTCGCCGCGAGGTCGAACCGTGGCTTGACGCCTTTATCGGCGGCAACCGGTTTACGATTGCCGTCTTCTTTCCACTGGTCGGCGCGCTCATGCTCGTCGGCAGCGCGGAAGGGTGGGCGGTGATCCCCGAACCGCTCAGATTCAATCCGCCGTTTCTTGTGTTCGGAACGGTCGTGATGGCCGCGCCGATGCTCGTCGGCGTCCTCCCGACACTCGGCCGTCGCGGCGTTGCTGGGCTGGGGCTGCTGACAGCCTACACCTATCTGATCGAGTACGTCGGCGTCACAACCGGCTGGCCCTACGGTGGCTTCGAATACGGGATCGACCTTGGCCCGATGATCGGCGGTATTCCCGCCGCACTGCCCGTCTTTTTTATCCCGCTTGTGTTGAACGCCTATCTACTCTGTTTGCTGTTGCTCGGCGACCGGGCAGCCTCGCGGCTGGCGCGGCTGGCCGTGGTGATCCCGGCGGTGGTGACGATGGATCTCGTACTCGATCCGGCCGCGGTCTCGCTTGGCTTCTGGGCCTACGACGCCGGCGGCGTCTTCTACGAGGTGCCGCTGTCGAACTTCGCCGGCTGGGTGGTGAGCGCGGTCGTCGCTGTCGGCGTCCTCGACGTCGCGCTCGATCAGTCGGGACTGTTCGATCGCCTCGACGCCTGTGATTTCATGCTTGACGACATGGTCAGCTTTGTCATTCTCTGGGGGGCGATCAACGCCTGGTTCGGCAACTGGCTGCCGGTGGTCGTTGCTACCGTCTTTGGAGTCGGAGTGCTCCGAGCCAAACGGTTCGATGTGGGGCTGCTCCGGCCCTCGACGGGCGTGTATCTCCCGCGGGTCGTCGACCGCGAACCCTAATTGGCTGGCTCTCCATGGTTCGGTATGGCCGACAGCGAGACGCCACCCGGCCGGCCCTGTCCGCTCTGTGGTGAATCGATGCAGCACCGTCACTGCAAGTATATCTGTCCGAGCCACGGCGTTGTCTACGACTGTGCCGATACATTCTACTAGGTGCCGTCGCCCGTCTGCGACCGCCTGCCACAGGCAGCTGACAAACGGCACAAAACGGGGTCGGTTCACGAACTGTTATGTCGCTTGCGGCCCTACTGCCGATATATGCCGTGCCGCCGGAACCGGCCGACGAGACCGACGACTGGCCCCCGACTACCCCCTACATTGACATGGTAGACGACGACCAAATCGCCCGGAGCAAATCCATCCAACAGCAGACTGGCAAGACATTCCACCTCGCCACCCGACTGCTCCCCGAGCGCGTCCGCGAGGCGACCTACGTCCTGTATGCCTTCTTCCGCGTTGCCGACGAGGTCGTCGACGACGCCGACGGGGTCGCCCCCGACGAGCAGCGCGCGGAACTCGAAGCGATTCGGGCGGCCGCCCTCGGCGAGCGCGCAACCGACGACCCTGTTCTCGCGGCCTTTTCGGAACTCCGCGAGGAGTACAACCTCAACGACGAGGACATCGAGGTCTTCATCGACGCGATGGTCTCCGATATCGACACCGACGAGTACGCCACCTACGACGAGTTAGAGGCCTATATGGACGGCTCAGCCTCGGCTGTCGGTCGGATGATGACCGACGTAATGAACCCCGACGACCCTGAAAAAGCACTCCCGCATGCGACCGCGCTCGGCGAAGCCTTCCAGCTCACCAACTTCCTGCGGGATGTCCGGGAGGATATTGTTGAGCGAGACCGGATCTACCTGCCGCAGTCGACGCTGGCCCAACACGGCGTCACCAACGAGCAGATCCGGAACTTCGAGATGGATGAAAACGTCGCGGCAGCCATACAAACTGAACTCCGCCGCGCTGAAGAACTCTACGAGGGAGGTGTTGCAGGGATTAAATACCTCCCGGAGGACTGCCAGCTGGCGGTGTTGCTCGCGGCCGTCCTGTACGCCGACCACCACCGGCTCATCCGCACCCGTGACTACGACGTACTGTCGGCGACCCCACAGCTGAGCACCGCTCGCAAGCTCTATCTGCTGGCCAAAACGCGGTGGCGGTGGATCTGGAACAAGGATCCCGAAGCCGTCTTCTGGGCGGTCACCGGCGACAGCGGCGGTGGAATGCTCACCCGCGGCGGGAAGCTCGTCGATCGGCTCCCGGTACGGTAAGCCGTCGAGGGTCGACGCGAGGTATAACCGCCGGCAAGCTGAACCGCGAGCTATGACGGCACTCGTCCCGTTCGATACCGATCAGCTCTGTGAGAGTTTCGAACAACGCGTCGCCGAGATCGCTCCCGAGGCGACGTTCCGGTGTGAAATCCCAGCCGAAAACGACGCCCTAACCGCGACCGCTATCGACGACATCACCCGAACGGTTCGCCGTGTCGCCGGCGAACTTGATGTGTCGATCGGCTTTATCAGTACCGAAAACGCTGGACGGATCTCGACGCCCATAACAAGTGTCGGGAGTCCGCTGTCAAAGAATCCCGAGTACGACGTGGGTATCGTCCGGCACGCGGAGTAGGGACAGCGCGCCAGCGAAGCGGCGCGGGAAAACCAGATCGCGGCGTTCCCTTAACACTCAGACCAGCCGCAGGACTCGCAGGTCTTGCAGCCTTCCGAGAAGTACAGTGACATGCTGCCACACTCGGGGCATTCCGGCGATTCGCCGGCTGCAAGGAGCTCGTCGGTCGCATCGTCAGTCGCCGCCTTGTCGGCCGGCGGCTCGGTCGGCGAGTCCGTCGTCGCGTTGGTTGACGAGCTGGCCGAGACGGCCGCGCCGCCGTCGGTTTCAGCCGCGGTCGGCTGTCGCTCGTCGGCCTCCTCGTCGCTGACCTCAGAGAGGTTTTGCTGTTTCGGGTACGGCTCCTCGATGTCGCCGTCGAGGTAGCGGCGCAGCGCGGTGCCGATGGCGTCCGGGATAGAGTTGATCTGCTCGCCTTTGTCCCAGGCAACTTTCGGGGATCGAATCCCGTTCAGTTCGCTGGCGATCTCCTCGGGATCGACGCCCGAGCGCAACGCGGTCGAGATCGTCTTTGCGAGGGCTTCGGTGAAGGAAGCCGTGAAGCCGCCGGAGTTGCCGATGTTGGCGAACAGCTCGAACGGTCGGCCCTGCTCGTCTTCGTTGATGTTGACGTAGACCTTGCCGTAACCGGTGTCGACACGCTGGGTGACGCCGTAGAGCACGTCCGGTCGCGGCCGCTTCTTGCCGAGGCCTTCCTCGGTTGTCTCGGGCTGGGTGAACAGCTCGTCGAGTTCCGCGCCGAGTTCGGCGCGTACCTCCTCGTTGTCGAGGAAGCCCTCGATGCCGCCGAAGACCTCCTCGATCTGGGTGGTGATCTGCTCGGCGGCCTCGCCGTCGTCGGCGAACTCGGTGTTCTTCGCGCGGGTGGTAAGCACCTGCTTCGAGCGGGTGCCATCGCGGTAGACAGTGACGCCCTTGCCGCCGTTCTCGTAGATGTACCGATAGACCTCGTCCATATCCTCGGCGGTCGCCGAGTTCGGGAAGTTACACGTCTTCGAGATAGCGGAGTCGACGCCGGTCTGACAGGCACACTGGACGCCGGCGTGTTCCTTCCCGGAGAGGTCGGAGGTGACGACGAACAGCTCGCCGATGGCCTCCGGAACCGTCTCAAGGCCGTCGACGCCGTCGAACTCGTTTTCGGCCATCTGCGTTTGGGCTTCCTGTTTGACGGCCTCAACGTCGATATCGTTCTCTTCGAGGACGCGGAGGAAGTAGTCGTCAAACTCGACGAGCATCTCGTCGCCCTGCACGTCGTCGGAGACGTTCTTGTAGTAGGCGACGTTGTAGATCGGCTCACAGCCGCCGGTCGTGTTGCCGATCATCGAGGTGGTGCCGGTCGGCGCGATGGTCGTCGTGTTGTGATTACGGATCGGGAAGCCGTCGGCCCACTCGTCGGCGTCCTCGCCGGTGTGGTGTTCGAACCACTCGCGGTACTCCGTCGGGTCGGCGTACTTCGAGTCCTCGTAGTCGGCGAAGGGCCCACGCTCTTCGGCGAGTTCGTGGGAGGCCCACTTCGACTCGTGGTTGATGTGGGTCATCAGCTGCTCGGCGATGGCGTTGGCCTCCTCGGAGCCGTAGCGGACGCCGATCTGGATGTAGAGCTGGGCCAGCCCCATAATGCCGAGGCCGATCTTCCGCATCTCCCGAACCTTCTGTTCGATCTCGTCGACCGGGAAATCCGACATCGTGACGACGTTTTCGAGGAAGCGGGTGCCGGATTCGATCCGGCGGTTGAACGCGTCCATGTCGATGGCCTCCTGGATGAATGCCTCGGCGGCTGCCTCAAGCGAGTCGTGCTGGTCGCCGTTGTTGTCGTACCAGACCCGCCAGTCAGGGGCGTCCTTGTCAGCGAGTGTCGAGAGATTGATGTGGCCGAGGTTGCAGGCCTCGTACTCCTCAAGCGGCTGCTCGCCGCAGGGGTTGGTGGCAAGGATCTCGTGGTCAGGGTGTTCCTCGACATCAAAGGAGTGCTGCTTGTTGACGCGTTCGAGATAGATGATCCCGGGCTCACCGTTTTCGTGGGCCCCGTTGACGATGTGTTGCCACAGCTCTTCGGCCGGGATCGACAGTTCCTCGCCGACCTCGACATACTCGCCGAGCCCGTGGAGCTCGTAGAGCTCTTTCGTTTCGGGCGTGGCGATGTGGGGTTCCTCGGTGCGAGGGTTGGTGAACGTGAACGTCTCGTCGTTGAACAACGCCTCCATGAAGTCGTCGGTGACGCCGACGGAGATGTTGAAATTCGAAAGATGGCCCTCAACGGCGTTGCGGAGGTGCTCGGGAACGCGACCTTCCTCGTCGATCAGCTCGCGGGCCTCTTCGAGCGCGTCGGCAAAGGAGTTGTGCGTGAAGTCGTCGGGGTCGTTGAGTCGCAGTGAGTGTGCCAGTGAGACATCCTTGTTCTTGGCGTGGATGAACTGGATCACGTCAGGATGGGAGACCCGCATGACGCCCATCTGCGCGCCGCGTCGGGCGCCACCTTGGGCGATGGTCTCACACATCTGGTCGTAGGTGCGCATGAACGTGATCGGCCCCGACGCGATGCCGCCGGTCGAGCCGACGGAGTCGCCGTACGGGCGGAGTTTCCAGAACGCATACCCCATGCCACCACCGGACTGGAAGACCTCAGCGGCCTCCTTGGCGGTCTGGTGGATATCGGTGATGTCGTCGGCCGGGCTATCGACGAAACAGGCCGACAGCTGCTGGAGTTCGTCGCCGGCGTTCATCAGCGTCGGCGAGTTCGGCATGAACGACAGCTTCGTCATCAGCTCTTCGAACTCGGCGGCGACATCCTCGACATGGCTCTGAACCTCGTCGGGGAGTTCGGGGACGATCGTTTCGTAGGAGAACTTGTTGACGTTGTGCACTGACAGCGTCGTTTCGGCATCATCCTCGGCGGTCGTTCCCGTCCCGAAGACCTCCGCGGCGAGTTCGTCGCGCCGTGGGTGGTCGGGCTTGATCTGGTCGGGGGTGACCGTGATTTCGGTGTCCTGCTTGTCGGCCTCAAAGACAGCCTCGGCGAGGGCGACGTTTTGGGCGACGCGTTCGAACAACTCCTCTTGGCTTTCGGCGACGTTGCCGTCGGCGTCCTTCCGGAGATACCGGGCCGGAAGGATGTTGTTGTAGGCGTTGCTCGTCAGCCGGTCTTCGAGCGCGTCGCCGGTGGTACGTTTGATCGGCAGTTCGAGTTCGTCGGCGGAGAGCTCCGCGCGACTCATTCGTCAGCCTCCTGCGGTGCGTCGGCGTGTCGGATGGTGGTTTTGGTCTGGTGGCGCATCTGTGTGCTCCGTAGCGAAAGACGGGATTGTGATACCGATGGCACCCTCATAACAGCTACGGTTGCGGTAGCACAACCAGAGTTGCACTGGAAAGTGCTGCCGCTTGCTGTGTTGCGATCTGGAGAGGGTCGGTTTTGTCCGCGTCCGTTGGCTGTTGTGTGGTGGGGCTGATCCGGTATAAGCGTGCCCAAACCGGACTGAAAGTGAAACGACGACGATGATCGGTTGTCCAGCCGACATGTGGCGATCACCGTCGTCTTACCCGACAGTTGGGCACTGAACGTAGTCCCCACAAGCTTATTCCGATTCAGTGTCTCGCTCAGGATATGTCATCACTCGCACTTATCGGCGGACTCGCAAGCGGCGGGATCGCCGGACTGAGCCTCCCGCAGCTGTTGATCGCCCTCGTCGGGATGCTCGTCGTGCTTATTGTGGGGCGGATCATCCTCAAGATCGCGTGGCGGCTCGTCACCATCGGCGTCGTTGTCGTCGGCGCGTTGCTGCTTCTCGTTCAGTTTGGATTGCTGTAATCGGCCGGGTCGTGAGAGGGGCTCGCCGTGTGTCGATTGTCGCCAGCGAAAGAGGTTCGTTATCTGTTGTGATAATTTCGGGTGGTGTTTTAAGATGGTCGGGGGAGCAAGCTTTACACACCACCTACGGGGTCGCCCGTAGGCAGCCATGTTCAACACTGCGAACCGAGGTAGCCAGCGGTTATGACGAGCCGCCGCCAACTCCTTCGTGGGGTTGCCGGCACCCTTTCCGTGTTCGGAGGGCTCCGCTGGGGTGGCCTCGTTGCGCTTGCCGACGCCCAATCGAACGATACAACGGCGTCGGATAGCGACGCGTCCGGCGGTGACGATGAATCGTCGAGCGCGGACAACGAGGGCGATCCGAGCGGGCTCCCCGGATACACGGTCGGCCAGATATATCTCCGCTACGAGGAACACGTCGGGATTACTACCTTTGTTGAGCTTGAAAATGAAGCTGAACAGAACAGCGAGCGGGTGCAACTGAAAGCGGACGCCTTCGGCGGCGATAACACCCTTGGCACCGACGACACGTGGCAGAATGTTCCGGCACCCCTTGAGCGGACGATCAAACTCCGTCTCGACAACGTATTTGACCTCTACAACGCGGTCGACAACATCTCCGAGTTTGTGATCCGCGGTCGGGTGCCCGACGGCGAGTACGCGGTGCTTGCGGCGTTTTCCGGCCGCGCGCTCCGCGACGGCATCGAAACTGATGGGCCGGCCACACCTGATGGTGGTGCTGATGCTGCCGTCGAAGTCCAACCAGAAACGACTGACCGAGCCAGCAACGACGGTGGCCAAACAGGTAATACCGAGACAGCTGACGGAAGCGAGAGCGACGAGACGCCAGCCGACGAATCGACAGCGTCGGACGCCGGCACGGAGCCGAGCGATCCCGGCGATCAAACCGACGTTGACGTGAGTGATCCCGACGATGTTGTCGATGTCGGCGGTGCTGGAGGCGATGATGCTGAAGGCAACGATGGCGGAGGTAATGATGGTGGAAGTGATGATGGCGGAGACAACGAGAGCGGTGGCGGCGGGCTGCTGGAAAGCCTCTCCGTTGGCGTGTTTGGCGGCTGACCAATACGAGCAGAACCGCGTCGATCAGGCATCAGAGCGCGGTGGTGATGGTGTCGCCGACTCCCAATGCATCAGAGGGCGTCACAGAAACGTAGTTATATCAGTTTCTCGCGGTCGTGAACATCTTCGTCTCGCAAGACGGGAGTGAGAATCACTCAAACACGGTGCCATACCTGTGACCGGGACATTCAGAGACGCGTCGACTGACGCTGCGGCCTATCAGGTTGTGGTGGTGCGGGACACAGTTTTCAAACACCGCAGTCTCGCTTGAGACGCGTACTATGACACGCCCTCGTTATATCACGAGAAGCCATACAGCGTGCACTGCGGAAATCACTATGAGCTAGTTGGAGACCGTGTTCCCTTGATATCAAGTGACTCAGCGGCTCTTCTTGCATCCTGTCGGATGGATTCAGCGTCGACGACAGTTACCGTATTATCTTCCATGAGGACTTCACCATCAACCATCGTAAACTCTACATTCTCACCGTGTGCCGCAAAGACAATATACGAGAGGATATCGTTCAGTGGTGTTGCCTGCGTGTTGTCAGTTGAGATGCCAATGATATCGGCTTTCCATCCAGGTTTTAGCTCGCCGACGGTATCAAATCCAGCAGCCTTTGCGCCATTTACCGTTGCCATATCCAGGATACTCTCCTTTGGTGTGACGGTGGGATCCAACTGGTCTGCTTTTTGTAGGATGCCCGCTTGTTTTGCTTCGGTAAACGGATCAAGGGTGTTGTTGCAGGGCGGCCCGTCATTTCCAAGTGCGACGTTGATCCCACGGTCTAAGTAGTCAACAATTGGTGCGATACCGCTAGCCAATTTCATATTGGAAGACGGGCAGTGTGTGACGTGAGTTCCAGTTTCCTCTAGTATGGTTCGCTCAGATTCATCCGTCCACACACAGTGCGCTAAGACGACATCTTCGCCGGTTAGACCCACCTCATCAAGCCAGTGGATGTTCCGTTGTCCGGTGTCGTCCTCAACGGTCTCAACTTCGTCTTGGTTCTCGCTTGCATGCGTATGTATTCGTACGCCATCGTATTTGTCTGCTAACGCTCTGGCTCCGCGCAGGCACTCTTCGGTACATGAGACCGCAAATCTCGGTGTCACGGCGTAGCGGATACGGTCGTCAAAGCTACCATGATACTTTTGTATCAACTCCTCTGTCTCGTTTAATCCCGCCTGTGTCTCTTCGATGAGCCCATCCGGCGCACGTCGATCCATCAAGACCTTACCAAAGATCCCTCGTATACCCATTTCACCTGCAGCTTCAAATGCCCGCTCTGCATGTGCAACTGATAGGTGATCAATTGCTGTTGTTGTGCCTGTCTCGATCAGTTCAAGATACCCCAACTTAGCAGCAGCCTCCATTTGCTCCGCATCTAACGCTGCTTCCATCGGAAGAACATGTTCGAAAAGCCAGTCGAGCAGTTCACTGTCATCGGAGATCCCACGACCCAGACTCTGCACAGAGTGGATGTGACTTCCAACCATCCCCGGCATTAGTATATCGGACTGTGTTTCATCGTGTGAGGGGAATTTATCAATTATGTTATTTCGTTTACCAACGGTGGTAATTGTATCATCGTCAACAACGACTGCACCGTCGTCTATTATTTTGTCTGAATTGACAACGACAGTTCCGGAGAGGATCATCATTTTGTTTACTTTCACACCCTACATAAATTTACTGTATCAGCTAAATTTCGTACAGCAATAAGCTTCTGTGATATAATTTGGGATCTATTTATCGAGACCTAACACCATACCTAATTTTAATTCATGAATTAAAATACACCTATTTTCTACGACGAGGACATTGTGTAACCAGCTATTTATGAACAAATAGGAAAATGGAGAGAAGAACTAAGTAATACAGTATTATTACGTTGCGGAGGATGATAGACATTCATTCATACTTCGAATTAGACAGCAATGGAACAGATATCAAGACTGAGATAGTTGCGGGGCTGACAACGTTTTTTACAATTGCATATATTATTGTCGTAAATCCGGCTGTATTATCACAAGCGATAGACATCCAAGGTTACAGCGATGGAGAGGTGTTCCAGATGATTGCTATCGTTACGATCATCGCTTCGGCCATTGCGATGCTGGTAATGGGGCTATACGCAAATCGGCCCTTTGCATTGGCACCCGGGCTTGGACTACAGGCGTTTTTTACTTTTACTGTTGTACTAGGACTGGGAGTACCTTGGCAGACAGCACTTGCGGCCGTTTTTGTTGAAGGAATACTCTTTATTCTGCTTACCCTGACTGGCCTGCGGAAACGAATTATTGCCGTCTTCCCTGAACCGGTTAAAAAAGCCGTTGGTGCTGGTATTGGTGCGTTCCTGCTAATGATTGGCCTACAAGAGATCGATATTATTGTCAACTCTGAGGCAACGCTTGTTGAACTCGGTTCTGTTGCCAGCCTCACCACAACCCCACAGTCATTGTTTGGCTTGGGCGCAGTAGTGCTCATTTTGCTACTGTGGGCGAGGGATATACGTGCAGGGATTCTAATTGGCATTGTAACAAGTACGATTATCGGGTATATAGCGACGCTTGCTGGCGTTGTTGAACCTGGTGAGATTGTTGACGAGACAATCATGAACGAGGGCATCGGTGCGGTTGTCAGTAGCAGCCAGTACGATATTACGCCGTTAGCAGGCGCATTTATCGATGGATTCAGCTCTGTTGATCCGCTAACGTTTCTTATGGTACTGCTCACCTTCTTTTTTGTAGACTTCTTTGATACCGCTGGGGCGTTAATCGGTCTCGGACAACAGGGTGGGATGCTTGACGAAAATGGAACCCTCCCGGAGATGGATAAACCGCTGCTCGCCGATGGAATTGGCACGACGATTGGTGCAATGCTTGGCACGTCAACGTTGACAACCTTTATCGAATCCTCGGCTGGAATCGAGCAGGGAGGCCGAACCGGACTCACTGCAGTGACTGTTGCGGCACTGTTCCTCCTGATGATACCACTAACATCACTTGTAAATGCAATCCCGACCTTCGCATCGTATAGCGCATTGGTCGTTATTGGTATCATCATGTTCCAAGGTGCAGCTGATATCCGCTGGAATGACCCTGTGTGGGCTGTACCAGCTGCACTGACGATTATCCTTATGCCGCTGACGTACTCGATTGCAGATGGGATCGCTGCTGGAATTATAAGCTATCCGATAGTAAAAACAGTAACTGATGGAAAGAAGAGTGAAACGTTCGACGGTAGGAAGCCGAGTTTTGCTGATCAGATCAAAAGTGTGGGTATAGGTCCGTGGACGATGGCTGGCGCAATGATTGTATACTACACTATGCAAACAAGCGGCCTCATACTGTAGTGGGAGGGTACTGTATGGCTGAACACACCCCTGACAGGTGTTCGCCAATCAAGCTACTTTGATTCTAAGTAGATGACCTATATCCGGTAGGTCGTCTGTGAGATGAACAGAAGCTGCATCGGTCATCCCCACCATCGCGGAGAATCTCATTGTACACGCTCTCAATCAACACGTTGATCAGCAGGTACACGCGTCGTATCAGCGAGTCACGGTGGCTTTGTAGCAAGTCGGTTTGCAACGTTCCCGGAGGAGCACAGTCAAGCAAGAATTCGGCTGTATCTCGGGGCAACCTTCCGGATATTAATAACTACGACGAGTGTTTCCCAAAACGAAATCGGTGCAGCGGTGACTACTGGATGTCCGGAGGCGAAAGAGTACACTGAGCACCACAATCTTTGATTCCACGATCCATGCCCAATAGTAACCCATGACAGCGTGGCAGAGGGTGCGCTACATCAACGCCCTCTCTGCTATTGAGTCAACGGAGTCAAGCTCCAATCCGGTATCGGGGTGATAGCTGTCGCAATTGAGCTCAGTATTTCGATGGCACGCTTTGCCGTAGGAAGTTGTCGATCACGTCGTGGCCGACGGCTGTCAGGACGCTTTCAGGGTGGAACTGCACACACTCGATCGGGTGCTCGCGGTGGCGGATCCCCATCACCAACTCCTCGCCCTCGTCGTCGGTCGTCGCTGAGATCTCGAAACAATCCGGCACCTCGGTCGCAATCAGCGAGTGATACCGGCCAGCCTGAAACCCCTGTTCGATGTCAGCGAACACACCCTTGCCGTCGTGATCCATCGTATAGGCCTTGCCGTGGATCGGTTCGGGTGCGTGGCCGACATGGCCGCCGTACTCGTAGGCCGCGGCTTCAAGACCGAGGCAAACACCAAGTGTCGGGGTTTCAGGACTCACCTCACGCAGTACCTCCTTCGTGACGCCGACATCACGGCTATTTTTCGGATGGCCTGGCCCGGGGCTGATGAGGATCGCGTCGGGGTTGACAGCCTCGATGTCGTCAAGGGAGGCCGTGTTTTTCAACACCGTCACGTCGATCTCCTCGACCCCACCGTCGCCGTCGGAAATCCGGATCTTGGAGACGTACTCAACAAGGTTGTAGGTAAACGAGTCATAGTTATCGACAACAAGGACGTTCATTGCTCGCCCTCCTGGGCTTCAAGCTGTTCGATGGCGGTCAACACGCCGTCCATCTTCTGTTCGGTCTCCTCGTACTCCGATGGTGGATCGCTGTCGGCGACAAGCCCCGCGCCCGCTTGAACGGTAATCAGATCGTCATCCTCGTTCGCGCCGCCGAGGTCGCCGTCCACACTGTCGGCGTCAGCGCCCTCATGTTCGACGGTCGCGGTGCGGATCACGATCGCGAAGTCGGCGTCGCCGCTCCATGAAAAGTAGCCGACGCCGCCGCCGTAGGCGCCGCGTGGTGCGGTTTCGAGGTCGTCGATGATCTCCATCGCACGGACTTTCGGCGCGCCGGTGAGCGTCCCCGCAGGGAAGGTGACACGGGCGGCGTCGAAGGCGTCGTACTCGTCGGCGACGCGGGCGGTAACGGTTGATTCGATATGCTGGACGTGACTGTACTTCAGAACGCTCATGAACTCCTCGACCTCGACGCTACCGGGGTCGGCGACCCGGCGCACGTCGTTGCGCGCGAGATCGACAAGCATCGTATGCTCGGCACGCTCCTTGCCGTCGGCCAGCATCTCACCAGCGAGGCGGCGATCCTCGACGGGGCTTGAGCCACGCGGACAGGTGCCCGCGATCGGGTTCGAGACGATCCGATCGCCCTCAACAGAAACGAGCGTTTCGGGGCTCGCGCCGACGATAGAACGGTCGCCGTGGCGCATGAGATACATATACGGCGAGGGGTTGACCGAGCGGAGCGATTCATAGAAGCTGACCGGGTCGATATCGCCGGCGAGTTGGCGGCGACGGGAGATGACACCCTGATAGATGTCGCCGTCGAGGACGTGCTGTTTGGCCGTGCGGACGGCGTCCTCGTAGTCGGCTTGTGAGCCAGCGGTTTCGTCGGTTCGACTGAAGTCGGTGGTCGGTGGTTCGTCTGCCGCTGCAAGTGTCGCCGCAATGTCGCCGGCTTCGGCGACGAGGGCATCGTAGCACTCACCGGGGTCATCGTCGGGCCCGATGACGGGCGTGAAAACAAGCTCGACCGTGCCCTCGGCGTCGTCGAAGACGAGCGTTCGGGTTGTCAGTGCGAACTGGGCGTCCGGGAGGTCGGTGTCGGGTCGCTCGCGGCCGACCGCTTCGAGGACGAGGTCGTAGACGGCTTCGTGGGCAAGAAAGCCGACCAGTCCACCTGAAAGCGTCCGGCGGTCGGCATCTGGGAAGCCGCGGCGGTCGACCGCGGGGAGGCCGCGGCGGAGACGGTCAAGTACGTCGCCGTCGGTCGCCGCATCGCCACGGTAGGCGTCGATGACAAGGTCGCCAGCATCACCACGGCGGTCGACCTCGGTGTGGTTCGGATACACCGAGATGATCGCCTCGGGGTCGTAGCCAACGAAGGAGTACCGTGCGTGGCGTTCGGCGTCAGTCGCCGCGGTGAACGCGCCGTCAGGATCAGAGGAGGCGACCTTTTCGGCGCTCTCAAGCAAGAAATTGTACTCGCTGCGGTCGGCGAGGGCGGCGTAAGCGGCGAGCGGTGAGGTGTCGAGATCGAGCACCGCCGCCGCGCGGGCGACGACCGGCTCCTCGCGGTCGACATCGACGAGGGCGGCGTACTCGTCGCGGCCACGGTCGAAACTGAATAGACCGCTGTCGGTGGCGGCCGCATCGGCCGGTTCGTCGCTTGCCGTCTCGCCGGTCGTCATGCTGGCACCTCGACTTCACGGCCGGCGTTCCGGACGAAGGTAGCGACGGCGGTGTGATCCTTGCTGCCCTCCGATCGTTCGACGCCGGAGGCGACATCGACGCCAAACGGCGCGGCTACCCGAATCGCCTCGGCGACATTATCTGGCGTGAGGCCGCCGGCGAGGATCACCGGCGTCGTCAGCGTGTCGGCGAGGTCGGCGGTTGCCTCCCAGTCGTGGGGGTCGCCGGTGCCGCCCGCGCCCGCCTCGGTCGTTGAATCGATGAGGAGGGCGTCAGCAACACCGTCGAGGGCGTTGGCGCGGTCGGTGTCCTCGTGGTCGACGGCGGCGATGATCTTGACGCCGGTTTCGGCGCGGATGTAGCCGAGATCGTCGGCGTCAAAGTCGCCGTGGAGTTGGAGCGCGTCAGGCTGGATCGCTTCGACGAGTTCGACCGCGTGTTTGGTGTCATCGGGCATCGAAACGAGCGTTGCGGTGACAAACGGCGGGACGGCAGCGACCAACTCGGCGGCCGTCCCCCGGTCGACCTCCCGCGTTGTCGACACATCGACCGCCGAGATGATCCCGACGGCATCGGTACCGGCCTCGACAGCCGCTTGGAGATCGGCGCGGTTCGTGATGCCGCAGATCTTGGTGCGTGCCATCAGGCGTCCCCGGCCTCCGGTACAGCGGTTGACTCACGGAGGGCATCGAGTTTCGCCGCCGCGTCGCCGGAATCGATGGCGTTGGCTGCGGCCTCGACACCGGCTTCCAGCGAGTCAGCCTCGCCGGCGACGTAGATCGCCGCGCCCGCGTTAGCGAGGATCAGATCGCGTTTTGGGCCGGTTTCCGCGCCGGTGACGATAGCTTTGAGGTCGGCAGCGTTCGCTTCGGGTGTGCCGCCAGCAACGGCCTCGATTGGGGCCGAGTCGAGGCCGAGATCCTCGGGCGTGAGCGTAAACTCGGTGACCTCGTCGCCGTCGACCTCGGCGACGGTCGTTGTGTCGTGGAGGGCGATCTCGTCCATCCCGGAGCCGTGGACGACGAGCGCCCGGTCGACCGACATTTCGGTGAGTGCGCGAGCGATCGTGGGCACGAGGTCGGGATCGTAGACACCAAGCAGTTGGGCGTTCGCGGCGGCGGGATTTGTGAGCGGGCCGAGGACGTTGAAGATCGTCCGCATGCCGAGTTCCTTGCGCGGGCCGATGACGGCTTTCATCGCGGGATGGAAGACGGTCGCCAGCATGAAGCCGATGCCCTCGTCGTTGATCGCGCTCTCGACGGCGTCGGGTTCGGCGTCGACGGTGACGCCGGCGACCTCGAGTACATCCGCGCTGCCCGAGGAGGAGGAAACCGAGTAGTTGCCGTGTTTAGCGATCGGGACGCCCGCGCCCGCGGCGACTAAGGCGGCGGTCGTCGAGACGTTGATCGTGTCGTAGTCGTCGCCGCCGGTACCGCAGGTGTCGACCAGCGGTGAGCGGTCGGGCTCGATGGTACGGGCGGCGTCGCGCATCCCCTGTGCGAAGCCGGCGATCTCGGTTTCGGTTTCGCCTTTCGCTCGTAACGCAGACAACAGCGCGCCGATCTGCGCCTCGGTTGCATCCTCGAACACCATGCGGGCAGCGTCCCGCGCGTCGTCGAGTCCCAGATCTTCACCGTCGGCCACACGTTCGATATAGTCCTGCATTGTTAGTCACCAGTGTATGAGTTCGGCTTGTAATGTACACGTCTGTACATCGCTAAAAGGCTATCGACCGACGGCGCGACCCGGAGGTCAGCGACGACGGGACGAACCCACCGACCGACAGCAAGCCGGCGATCAGGAACCGCCAGCGGGGCCGCGCTTCGAAAGCTTCAATTACGTCCCCCGGATACCAACGAGTGCGTCAGAACGCACAGCCAACACGGGTTTGTGGTCTAGTCTGGTTATGACACCTCCTTGACATGGAGGAGGCCGGCAGTTCAAATCTGCCCAAACCCACTTTCTGATCTCTCGTACTGAAGCTCAATACGACTACGCTTGAGCCCCAGCATCGGACTAGCAGCATTCGATGCCGCAGCCGGGTTCTACGTCGCCGTCGCCGTTGTCACTCTGCTCGGGGTGGGAGTCTGGCTGAGCACGCGCCGCGGCTGATCGCTGTCGCCAACACCGCACCGAGGCGATCCCGCAACCAATCTCCCCGACGGTGGACTTTTTATCGCGGCCGGTGTGGATGGGAGTCATGGAGGCTGCGTACTGCCGGACGACCGGCAGCGAGTTTCACGCGACGCTTCGAGAGTTCGACACCGACCCCGATGTCGACGGGCTCCTCGTGCTTGCGACACCCGACGGCGCGTTTACGCCGGCGGCTGTCGATGAAACGCTTCGAGAGCTTTCGACACCGGTGTTCGGCGGCCTGTTCCCGAAGGTCATCTACGACGGCGCGGCCCACGCCGACGGCGCGGTCGTCGCCGGCATAGATGTTGAGCCGACAGTCGAAACGATCGCTACCGCCGACGAGCCGCTTGAGGCCGACACGGACGGCGACGATGAAACAGCATTCGTGTTCGTCGATGCCTACGCTGATGACGGCGACCAGTTCGTCCAACAGCTGTTCAACGCCTACGGCGTTGCGTACACCTATATCGGCGGCGGTGCCGGTACGTTCGACGGCGACAGACGCCACTGTTTGTTCACCCCCGACGGGCTCGTCGGCGACGCCGCCGTGGTAGCGATGGTCGCCGCCGAAAGCACGATCGGCGTCGAACACGGCTGGACGGATATCGGCGGCCCCTTCGAGATCACGTCTGCCGACGGCCGCCGGCTCAAAACGCTCGACGGCCAGCCGGCCTACGACCGCTACGCCGCCATCATCGACGCCGAAACCGACCGGACAGTGACGACAGAAACCTTCGCTGAGATCGCCACCTCACATCCCTTCGGCATCAGTCGGTTGGGCGCCGAGCGGATCGTCCGCGACCCCTTCGCGGTCGACGACGACGGCTCGCTGCGGTGTTTCGGCGACCTCCCCGAAGGCGAGTTCGTCCACGTTCTCCAAGGCGACCCCGAAACCCTCGTGGACGCGGCCGACCGCGCCCACGCCGCCGCCAGCGAGGGCGCACGTACCGACAGCGCGGTGATCACCTTCGACTGTCTCTCACGGGCGCGGTATCTTGACGGCGACTTTGATCGGGAGCTGGCAGCACTCAGTCAGACGGCCAACACGATCGGCGCGCTCACCATCGGGGAGGTCGCCAACGACGGGCGTGGCCATCTCGAATACTACAACAAAACCGCGGTCGTCGGGGCCATCGATGGCCTCTGAGCGAGCCATAGGGAGCGGGTGAGGATATGGCTGACCACCCCCACCGAACCCAGATCCTCCATGAGATCTCTCTGGCGATCTCGCCGGCGGAAACGCTGGAATCGACCGCTGAAACGGCCCTTCAGGCGTACCTCCAGAAACTGAACTGTACGGTTGGCGGTGTCTTCAGCCGCCGCGAGGATGGCGGCTACGATCGGGTCATCGCCCGGCCTGCGGCCGCGGTCGACGATCCGGTCTATCTCGCTGCACGCGATCGACTCGTCGAACGAGCGGCAGGCGACACCAAGGACGACGAAAGCGACACCGACAACGAGGCGGACACCAACGCCGAGTCGTTTCCGATCGTCGGCGAGGTGGGTGAAGGCGGCCACTACTACCTCTTTGAGCTCTGTGAGTTCGGCGTCTTGCTGCTCGGCACGCGCGGATCGGGGCTTCCTGCGGCGGTCATCGACGCTCTCGGGCCGCTCAACGACAAGCTTGCAACCGCGTGTGCGGCCACAGCAGCCGAAGCAACCCTCCGTAACGAGCGACGGCGGTTTGAGGCGCTGTTTACCACCATCCAAGAGCCGATGGTGACCGTCTCTCTCACCGATGGGCAGGCGACGATCACCCGCCGAAACGAAGCCTTCGAGACCACATTCGGCGACGCCACCTCAACGACGGAGGGGAGTCGACTCGAACCCACGATCCCGGCGACCGACAGCGAGGAGACGGCCAGAGGCGACGAGACAGAGACAGCCGACATCGACGCCCAACTCACCGACGGCCAGCCGGTGACCGCGGAGGTCAGCCGACAGACCACAGCCGGCAGCGGCGACTTCCTGCTGCGGGCTGTCCCGGTCACGACCGCAACCGGCCGGGAGTTTTTTCTGCTCTATGTCGATATCACCGACGAGAAGCGACGCCGCCGAACCCTCGCGTCGCTGTATACGGAGTCACAGGCGGTGTTGACAAGCGAGGATCGACAGGCGGCCTGCGAGCGAACGATCGACACGGCGATGGCCGTCATCGACGCCTCAGTCGCGGAGGTACAGCTCTACGATCGAGCGACCGACGCCCTCACACCGGCGGCGACGACGGCCGACGAGCCGGTGTTTGCGGCCGCCAGCGGCGACGACGAGACGCCGCTGTGGGCAGTTTACGGCGGGGAGACACGGTGTATCGATCAGCTGTCGACGGCCGACGACTCGATCGCCCACACAGGCCCGGTGATCGAAAGCGTCCTGCTGTGTCCGCTCAGCGATCACGGTGTGCTTGTGATCGCCGACGAGCGGCCAAGAGCGTTCGATGAGACCGACATACAGCTTGGCCGGCTGTTGAGCACACTCGGAAATATCGGTCTCACCCGTGCCCAGCGAACTCAGAGTCTCGAAGCCGTCCAGGCGATCACCCAAGAGGCCGTAACCGCCGAGGCGAAGCCGGCGATGGTCGATGCGGTGCTTGAGCAGCTACCGACGGCACTCAACTTTCCGATCACAGGGCTGTGGGAGTACGATCAGATCGACGACCGGCTCACCCCACTGGGGATGACCGAGCAGGCCTTCGATCTCCTTCGATCACCGCCGGCATTCGAGCGCGGTGATGGGATCGCGTGGGACGCATTTGAACGCGGCGAAACCGAGCTCGTCGGCGACATCGCCGCCCGGCCCGACGCCTACAACGAGAACAGCGCGGTTCGCTCGGAGGTTATCGCCCCGATCGGCGAGTTTGGCATCTTGATGGCCGGTGCTGTCCGGCCACAGAATCTCACCGACGCCGACCGGAGTATCGCCGACACGCTGACATCGAATCTTGAAACCGCGATCCAGCTGGTCGACAGCCGCGAAGAACTCCAGCTGCTTGAGGCGGTGTTCGACCGGGTGCTCAGACATAACCTCCGGAATGATCTGACGGTGATCAAAGGCTACGCAAACGCCATCGCCGAGGACTGTGAGACAGCCGCCTACGCAGCCGATATTATCGAGCACTGTGAGAATCTCGAACGCACCGCAGCCAACGCGCGGACGATGCGAGAGGTCGTCCAGACACGGGAACAGCGACAACAGGTCGACATCGACACCGTTGTTGCGGATGCAGTCGAGATGGCCCCCGACCCACCGGCGGCTGTCGATATCAGCGTCGACATCGAGACAGCGGCTACGGTTCTCGCCCACCCGAAGCTCCCGGTTGCCATCACGCAACTCATCGAAAACGCGCTGGAACACGCTGTCGACGACGACGGTGAGCTCCGGGTGACGGCCACCGAAGCCGGCGACGACGTTGTCATCGAGGTCAGCGACGACGGGCCCGGTATCCCAACGACCGAACTCACTGTTATCGATGGCCATGACGAATCAGCGTTAGAACACGGCAGTGGGGTTGGTCTCTGGCTGATCGATCGGATCGTCGACTACTCCGATGGGCAGCTTACATTCGACAACAGCGATGGGACAACTGCTCGCATCACACTCGGGGCGGCATAGCGGCGGTGAATCGGCCGAGGGCGGTCAGATCGGAATCTTTTACTTTCGGCACAGGCGAAAGAGAAGTGAGCCGAGGTAGCCTAGCCTGGCCAAGGCGGTAGATTCGAAATCTACTGTCCATTCGGACTCGGGAGTTCAAATCTCTCCCTCGGCGTTTCTGCGCGGACACAAATCACTTAGCGGCGCGTCTTGTCGCGCCGCGACCCCGTGTCCGCGCGAACGGTAGTCGGGAATTTGAACGAAGGAGCGACCACCGGGAGCGACCGTAGTTCAAATCTCTCCCTCGGCGTTTTTCGGCGAGCAACACACCGAGAGCCCGCCGTGGCTCTCACCTGCCGTGAGCGGTTGTGCCCGTGAGGAGAGATTTGAGGCAGGGAACGAGCGAGCGACGCGAGCGAAATGACTGTGGTTCAAATCTCTCCCTCGGCGTTTCTGTGCGGATACAACCAACGAGCGGCGCGTCCCGTTTCGGCATCGTATTCGCCCGAATACAGGTCATGAGCGGGAGGCAAGCGCCTACTGCGGATCTGCCAGTGGTAATGAAACCTTCAGCATCGTTAGCTCCGGACTGTTTTCTTCGAGCGTGAGCATGCCCTGATGTGTATCAATGATCGTTTGGACTTCCCAGAGCCCGACCTTTTCAGCATCCGCTGGTGGATCAGGATCATACCCGTGTATAAGGGGTTTGGCTTCGACAGCTGGGATCGGGTCGCCTGTATCGATGATCTTGATGTCTATCTGTTGGTCGGCCATGTTCTCACTTGCCGAGACCGTTATATCCAGGCCATCGTGTGAGTTGTGTCGGACTGCATTGTCGATGAGCTCATCAAATGCTCGTTGTAGTGACTTGTCACCCATGATAAAGACGTTCTCACACTCAAGTTCCCAGTTGATTTTCGGATAGTTGTTTTTGCATTCGTCTTTAGCTAATTCGCTATCTCCTGCTGTGTCGCGGTAGCGAGTCTCT
>NZ_QMDW01000108.1 GCF_003605635.1 Halonotius pteroides | reverse complement strand
GCGACGACGGTGGCCCGATCCACGCGGCCGTCGGCTCGTTCGCCGACCTCGACGACGGCGAAATCGCCGGCATCGCCTCGGATATCGAGACGCAACTCGGCTGAGGCGGGAGAGACCCCGAGCGCCGACCTCGACACGGCGGATGACCCGGACAGCACGTTTTTATTCGATGCCGGCGGTACCGAACGTATGTCCGAAACGGTCGCGTTCGTCGGCGCCGCCGGCGGGGTCGGGACGACGCGGGTGACGCTCGAGTGTGGACGGCTTCTGGCCGACGACGGGGCCGACACCGCGATCCTTGACGCCGCCTACGGCACGCAGGGGCTCTCCGATCGGGTCGCTGGCCGGATCGACCCCGACATAACGGCGCTGTGTCTGTCAGAGACGCCGCTCGAGGAGGGCTTGATCGACCTCCCCGGCGAGCGGGCGGGGCGGCTCTCCGTCTGTCCCGCCCACGCGTCCTTCGAGCGCCTCGCGCGCGCGAAACGGCCGGCGGCTGCCGAGCGATTCGGAGAGCTGATCGAGGCGGCGGCGCGGCGCTTCGAGTGCGTCCTCGTCGACACCCCACCGGTGGCGACGAACCCGGCCGTCGCGGCGGCCACCGAAGCCGGGTCCGTCGCCGTCGTCTGTGACGGCGAGCGAGCGGCGTCGGCCGTGCCGCGGACGGCGGATCGACTGGCGGACATCGGGATCGACGACTCGACGACGCTGCTCACGCGGACGTCGGCGCACCCGGACGCCGACGTGGCGGTCCCGGAACTCGGCTCCGAGACGCCGGCGGGCGCGCCCGATTCACCCGCCCGCGACGCGCTCGCCGACGCGGTCGAAGTGCTGACCGGGATCCCCGTCGAGCGGCCGGAGTCGACGGGGTTGTTCGGAAACGTCTCTCTCAGATGAGATCGTCGGGGTCGCCTCTGGCGTCCACGAGCGGGTCCGGGTGCGCCGTTGAGGCTGCCCCGAGGACCACCGCGTCGGCACCGTCGATCGGGTCGTGGGTGGCGACGTACGCGCCGAGGGCGAACTCCCGGTCGCCGAGACCCGCCAGCGTCCG
>NZ_QMDW01000107.1 GCF_003605635.1 Halonotius pteroides | reverse complement strand
GGTCATAGCGAGGCTTTGCTTGACTAATCGGTAGCTCGATTCGATGCCAAACCGTGTCGCGTGCGACGAACTCCTCGGCGAGCGCGTCGGCGTCGGCCTCGCCGTCGAGGACCGCCCGCGCGCGCCGCGTCGCCTCCTCGGCGGCCGTCTCGCCGTTCCGCGTGATGACGAAGGTGTCTGGCTCCGCCGCCAACAGCCGGAGAAACGCCCGCGAGGCGCGGCGGTGGATCGGCCCCTCGTCGTCGAGGAGCCATCCTGCGGCCTCGAAGCTCCGCTCGAAGCCCGAACACCACTCGGCGGCGACGCCGTCGCGGTCCGCCGAGAGCGCCATCACGTCGTACAGCGTCGCCCCACGCTCCCGGAGCGCGTCGGTCGCCGCCGCCCCACGCCGGACGTCGAGCGAGTCGAGTCCCTCGGGGGGGTCGTCGACCGCGACGCCGACGTGCTCGAACGCCTCGTAGAAGGCACAGGCGTCCTCGACGGTCGTCGCCTCGACGGTCTCCGTCACGCCGTCCGGCGTGAGCCGCCCGTCGGCGGCGGCCCGGACCAGCGGCACCGTCACGAGCAGCGCGCCGAACTGGGTGTTGCCGCCCGACTGGCCGCTCATCCCCTCGATCGACGACTCGAAGGCCGTGCCGATCGAGGCGCCGTCGGCCGCCGCCCGCAGGCCGGTGCGCGCGCCGACCGCGCCGGCGAGGAAGTGCTCGAACCGGAGGTCCCCGTAGTCGCGCTCGCGGTCGACGTTGCCCGGCTTCGGCGTGCCGGCCACCTCCAACAGGAGCGCGAGTTGGCCGTTCTCGGCGGGGTCACGCATCCGGCGTCACCTCCCCACCCCGCCCGGCCCCGCCGGACCGCTCGAAGTACCCCTCGACGGCGCGGCGGACCCGCCGGAGGACCGCCGGCTCGTCCGAGGGGCGACCGACCGAGACGGCGTCGGCGCCGTACTCGAGGTATTCCACGGCGGTCTCGCCGTCGCGGACTCCGTTGTTGGCGATCACGAACGCCCCGGACGTGCCGTCGACGACGTCGGCAACGACGGATTCCGTGTCCAT
>NZ_QMDW01000106.1 GCF_003605635.1 Halonotius pteroides | reverse complement strand
CGTGGTCCTTGATGAACTGCTTTCGCGGCCCGACGGCGTCACCCATCAGCACGCTGAACATCCGGTCGGCCGCCGCCGCATCCTCGACGGTGATCCGCTTGAGGATCCGGTTGTCGGGATCCATCGTCGTCTCCCAGAGCTGTTCGGGGTTCATTTCGCCGAGCCCCTTGAACCGCTGGACCTGATCCGGGTCGCCGCCGCAGACGTCCGCGACGACCTCCTCCCGTTCGGCTTCGGTCATCGCGTCGTAGGTCTCGCCGTTGTAGCGAATCCGGTACAGCGGCGGCTGGGCGGCGTAGACGTAGCCCGCCTCGATGAGCGGCGTCATGTGCCGATAGAGGAACGTCAAGAGTAGCGTCCTGATGTGTGCGCCGTCGACGTCCGCATCGCACAGGAGAATGACCTTGTGATACCGCGCCGCCTCGATGTCGAACTCCTCGCCGATCCCCGTCCCGATAGCCGTGATCAGGTTTCGGATCTCGTTGTTTTCGAGGATGCGGTCGAGACGGTGTTTCTCGACGTTCAAGATCTTCCCGCGGATCGGGAGGATCGCCTGGAACTCGGGGTTGCGGCCCTGCTTTGCGCTCCCGCCGGCGCTGTCGCCCTCGGTGACGAAAAGCTCCGCGTCCTCGGGGCTTCGCTCCCGGCAGTCGGCGAGCTTTCCCGGCAACGAAGTCGATTCTAGCGCCGACTTCCGGCGCGTCAGTTCTTCGGCTTTTTTCGCTGCCTTGCGTGCCTTCGCCGCCTCGACGGCCTTCGAGACGATGGCCTCGGCAGTGTCGGGGTGTTCCTCCAGGTACGTCGCGAGCTTCTCGTGGACGGCTCCCTCGACGATCCCCCGAACGTCGCTGTTGCCGAGTTTCGTCTTCGTCTGGCCCTCGAACTGCGGGTCGGGGTGTTTGACCGAGATGACGGCCGTCAGGCCCTCGCGGATGTCCTCCCCTTTGAGCGTGCCGTCGAGGTCCGAGAGCAGACCGTTCGATCCCGCGTAGTCGTTTATGATGGAAGCCCTCCGACTCTACGATCTCCCAGCGGATGTCAAACTCGGCAACGCCCAC
>NZ_QMDW01000105.1 GCF_003605635.1 Halonotius pteroides | reverse complement strand
CCTCGAGCGAACGCTGCGATACTGGATGGGCGACGAGCGCGGCAACGCCCTCGACGACGTGAACGTCTTCTCGGTCGCCGTCCCGATCGCAACGCAGGTGTTACACGCCACGGGGGCGGCCTGGGCCGCCGACCGTCGTGGCGACGACGCCGCCGTGCTGTGTTGTTTCGGCGACGGCGCAACGAGCGAGGGCGATTTCCACGAGGGGCTCAACTTCGCGGGCGTCTTCGACGTGCCCGCGGTCTTCTTCTGTAACAACAACCAGTGGGCGATCTCGGTGCTCCGCGAGCGCCAGTCGGCCTCGACGAGCCTGGCCCAGAAGGCCCACGCCTACGGCTTCGAGGGCGTCCTCGTCGATGGCATGGATCCGCTGGCAGTGTATCGGGTCACGACCGAGGCGCTCGCGAAGGCGAAGGATCCCTCTCCGGCGGCCGACGAGGCCCCCGGCCGGGCGACCTGGCCCACGCTCATTGAGGCGATCCAGTACCGTTTCGGTGCCCATACGACCGCTGACGACCCTTCGGTCTATCGGGACGACGAGGAAGTCGAACGCTGGAAACAGAAGGACCCGATCCCGCGGCTAGAGACGTACCTCCGCGAGCGGGGGTTACTCGACGACGAGTCGGTCGATACGATCGAGGCCGAGATCGAGGCGGGAGTCGCGGCGGCGATTGAGGCCGCCGAGCGCACCGAACGCCCCGCCCCGCCCGATATGTTCGATCACGTCCACGCCGAACGGACGGCACAGCTCGACGAACAGGCCGCGGCCCTCGAACGGCTGCGCGAACGCTACGGCGACGAGGAGCTACTCGAATGAGCACCCAATCACAGAGTCTGACGCTGGTACAGGCCGTCCGCGACGGACTGAAAAGTGAAATGGAACGCGACGGCGACGTGCTCGTCCTCGGGGAGGACGTCGGCGAGAACGGCGGCGTTTTCCGGGCGACGGAGGGGCTCCTCGAGGCGTTCGGCGAGGACCGCGTCATCGACACGCCGCTGGCGGAGTCGGGCATCGTTGGCACGGCGATCGGGATGGCGGCGTACGGCTTTCGGCCGGT
>NZ_QMDW01000104.1 GCF_003605635.1 Halonotius pteroides | reverse complement strand
TTCGGCACCGATGTCATCTCACCCCTGTCAGTGATTTCGGTGACATACTCCAGTCCAATACAGTACGACTGGTCACCGATGCTGAAGGTGAGTACTTGTGTGGTCTCTTCAGCAGTTCGATCTGAGGGTTTTTGCGTGGCACTCATCGTTCAGTTTGTCCTGTAGGTAGACTGTTCAGTGGTTATTCCGTCAGGATTCTCGTTGAGTCCCGCCGATTGATCGGTGTCAACTTTGAATTCGTCTGCCTTTGCTTGGAGGCTATCGGCACGCTGACTCAGCACCTGTGCCATTTCGGCGACTTCGTCCATCGCCGCCGATTGCTGGTCAACACCAGCAGCCACTTCTTGCATTGAGCCCGTAATCTGTTGTGTCATCGCCGATGTATCTTCGATGACAGCACTGATTTCCTCGGCATTTTTCGCCTGTGCCTCCGCTGCATCGCTCGTTTCGGCAACACTTTCACTTGTTTTGCCGATCTCGGATTCAATCTCGTTGAGTACATTGGCGACCGATTCAACCGCATTGACGCCTTTGGTAATCTCGTCGCTAACGGTTTCATACTGGTCAGTAACGGCCGCTGTTTCCGTCTGAGCCTCTTCGATAATCTGGGTGATCTCAGTCGTTGATTGCTGAGATTCATCGGCAAGATTCTTCACCTCGTCGGCTACAACAGCAAACCCATCACCAGAGTCGTCCGCACGCGCGGCCTCAATGTTTGCGTTGAGTGCCAACAGGTTTGTTTGATCTGCGATATCCGAGATCACTTCGGTGATCTCACCCACATTCTTCATCTGTGAATCGAGCGACGTTATCGCAGCCTCAATCTCATCCATCGCCGCAACAGCGTCCTCTATCTGGTCAACGGCGGCGGACACATCTTCAACACCGTCAACAGAAAGTGACGATGCTTTGTCCGCTTGGGCGTCAATTTCCTGCAGTGTGGCTGTGATTTCCTCGATTGAGGATGACAGGTCTGTAACGTTCCCGCTTGCTGTCTGAGCCTTGTCGGCCAAATCTTCCGCACCCTGAGTCACCTCATCACTGGACGCGCTGATTTG
>NZ_QMDW01000103.1 GCF_003605635.1 Halonotius pteroides | reverse complement strand
CCTCGATAGATAGGCTTGGCCGCTGGGGTATATAACCGAAAGTGGTTTCAATTTACGCAAATAGTGATCGCAAAAAGTTAATTTAGCACAAACTATTATAACGGTAGAGTTCCTTCTACCTACGCATGTCGACAGATAGCGAATCACAGAGTAGCGCGGAGCGGAAGTCAGCAATTAAAAAACGTCACGAACAGGCGGCAAATGACGTGTTGCCCGACCATCGGCAGTTGTTCATCGGGGGTTCATGGGTACCGAGTGCCTCTGGCGACTCGTTCGAGACGACGGATCCGACCACCGGCGAGACATTAGCGTCGGTGGCCGCCGGAAACGCCAAGGACATCGACAGAGCCGTTGAGGCCGCGTGGGATGCATACGACGAGACGTACAGTGGGATGTCGACGGCAGAACGACAGGCGATGCTCGATGGAATTGCGGATGCCGTTGAGGAGCACGACGAGGAGTTCGCCCGGTTGGAAAGCCTCGATAATGGGAAGCCGATTTCGGAGGCACGGATCGACGTCGAACTGGTCATCGATCACTTCCGGTACTTCGCGGGGCTCGCCCGCGCCGAGGAAGGACGTACCGTCAACACGGACGACAGCAGGCACGTCCAGACGATCCGAGAGCCCTACGGTGTCGTCGGACAGATAATCCCGTGGAACTTCCCGCTTTTGATGGCGGCTTGGAAGCTCGCTCCGGCGCTATCGGCTGGCAACACCATCGTACTGAAGCCTGCCGAAGAGACGCCGCTGAGTATTCTCAAACTAATGGAAATCACGGAAGACGTGATTCCTGACGGGGTCGTTAATGTCGTTACCGGGTTCGGACCGGGAGCAGGGGAGCCACTCTCGAAGCACCCTGACATCCGGAAATTAGCGTTCACTGGGTCGACAGAAATCGGACGTGAAGTGATGAAAAGCGCCGCCGAAAGCATCACCGACGTGACGCTTGAACTGGGCGGGAAGAGCCCGCTCGTTGTGTTCCCCGATGCAGACCTCGAGAAGGCTGTCGAGACAACAATTACGTCGATCTTCTTTAATACCGGTGAGTGCTGTTGTGCCGGGTCGC
>NZ_QMDW01000102.1 GCF_003605635.1 Halonotius pteroides | reverse complement strand
TATCGTCCGCCCGGACATAGAGGACCCCCACGCCGGCGTCGCGGACGACTGACCCCGGCCGGGTAGTGTTCAGATAAGCTGATTCCATGCGAAGGCGAATGATCGAAGCCAATTGTCGGCGGTATCTGCTTCGGCGTTGCTGAAACAGTTTGAGAAGCTGGTAGTTCTACGTTTTATCTCTCGAAAGACACGTTCGACGCTATTCCGATTTCCATGTTTTTCATATTTGAAATCGAGACTGTGACGGCGGCAAGCGTCCTTCAATGAGTGCGAGCCATCGATGAGAAACACGGCGTGTTCTACGTCGTGTTTCTCGCGGAGTTCAGCAAAGAACGCGTGAGCAATTACGCTGTTTGTGGTTGGTTCAAGCGTTGTGTATAGCAATTCGTTTGTTTCAGGATCGACAGCCGCGTACAGCCAATATTGTTCATCATTGAGCCGGATCACCGTCTCGTCAACGGCGACGTGATCCGGATTTTGACCAGACTCAGGCTGTAGATCTGCTTTCTGAACCCAATTATGCACAGTTGACCGAGCACGATTGACACCAAATAATTCAAGAATAGAAACAGTATTCGAAAGTGATAATCCAGCGAGATGGAGCTGAATACTAAGCTTCATCAGAAATCGTGGTGTCGCTTCTCGTTCAACAAACTCTAAGTCGATCTCGTCTAAATTGTCGTTGAGGCGGGCGTTTTCTGGCATAGACACTCAAAAAACGCACCGCCTCACCCTTCATCCTTATCTGAACACCGCCCTATAAGCCGACTCAAATTCCAACTGTCCGGGCCAATACCGCTATTCAATACAGCAGAGTGATCCAGTCGCGACGATCGACGCGGATCCGCTTCAACCCCACAAGGGTTCTTGTGAGGTACCCCGCGCACGGTGGCGCGGGGCGTCCGTGTTTACCCGAACAGTTCGTTCGCGATCGTGTTCCGCAGCACCTCGCTGGTGCCCTCGTAGATCTCGTTGAGCTTGGCGTCGCGGTAGAAGCGCTCGGCGGGGAAGTCCTTCGTGTAGCCGTAGCCGCCGTGGATCTGGATTCCCTCGTTGGCGACCTCGCGGGA
>NZ_QMDW01000101.1 GCF_003605635.1 Halonotius pteroides | reverse complement strand
ATACTGATAGCTGAAAATTCATGAGGGTTGAGCCACAGTATCCAATACGGTGACACTGGAGAACGTCTCAGCGGATCATCTCCGCCAAGTACTGGCGCACGTCGAGGAATCTGCTGCCTCAGAGCGTCTGATGGCTGCACTCACCTACAAGGAGATTGACGATGTTAGCCAAGCCGATGCAGCAGAGCTCTACGGCTACTCGGAAGGATGGGCTTCGAAGTGGTTCAACCGACTCGAACGGCTCGATACAGAGCCGTTCGAGGACGTTGTCTACGACAAACCACGCTCGGGGAGACCGTCAGAACTCACCGAACAAGAGCATCAACAGTTCATTGAAGCGCTCCATGAATCACCTGAGGAAGTCGAGATAGACGCACCTGCATGGTCGGTTCCACTTGCTCGCCAGTATCTTATCGAAGAGTTCGATGTTGAGTACTGCGAGCGTCACGTGCGTCGGTTGATGACTGAGGCCGGTCTGTCTTGGAAGACAGCCCGGCCGGAGTACTACAAGTCCGACGAACGGGCGCAGGAAGCGTGGCAGGAAGGGTTCAAAAAAAGTCCGACTGTCTGGACGACGAATACACAATCCTCACAGTAGATCAGACGCGACAGGTTCTCTCGAAGCTCATTTACGCATGGTTTCCAGAAGGAGAACGCCCGTCACTGCCGGTGACGGGCAAGTGGAAGAGTATCAAATTGCTTGGGGCAGTAAGCGACAGTGGTGAGACGTTCTTCCTCCCCTGTGAAGTGAATTTTAACAGCGATACAACGATCCGGCTACTGGATGCTCTCCAGACAAAATTCGGCGAAAAGATCTGTGTAGTGTTGGATAATGCGTCGTATTTCACGGCTAACGCAGTGCAGGAGTTTGTTGAAGACACTCCAATCGAACTGTGTTACCTTCCGCGGGGTTCACCGGAGCTGAACCCCACGGAAGAGTGCTGGCGAAAGCTCAATCAGGTGCTCGGGAACCGCCTGTTCGATGATCTCGATGAACTCCGTGACGCTGCTCTCTCGGCACTCAAAAACTTAGAACCTCCAGAAGTCTTTACGTATCTATGTCCGTGATTAT
>NZ_QMDW01000100.1 GCF_003605635.1 Halonotius pteroides | reverse complement strand
CGAACAACCACGTACTGACGGTGGTTGTTCGTCGTCCTCGTCCCCATCGGACGAGGACGACTCCTCCTGGTCCGATTGGTCTTTGCTCGGTGGTGTATGGGGTCCCTCGTACCACCGAAGCTTGGCTCTGAGCCGCTTGTTCTCCTCTCGAAGTTCCTCGTTCTCTTTCTCAAGTGCGACCAGACGCTCAAGGATCTCTTCCTTGGTAGGTTCCGAAGAGGTCATGAACAGGCGAGACGGGATGGTCTCCGGTCTGGAGACCATCCCTCGAAAGCGTGTTTGCCCGCCTGTTGCATCAGTCTACGACACCAGTTGGGTGGCACTCACGAGAGAGTGACGATATCCATCTGGGGGTAAACACGTACTTTTGTACTATACCATGGATGCTCCTGATAGCTTACTTAGAAAGTTGGTTGAGACGGTATACTACGTGGTGTCTCAATCAATTTGAATACATTCTTGAACTGGATGCGATTCTCGAAGTCGTTCGTTTCAACTGGGAATACGGCTCCTATCTCGCATCAACATCAGTTATTACCATGCATATGAACTCGTTTCCCACACGGGTAGTTCGACCTCGATATAGTAGTGTCGGTTAGTTCATTACTCATCAACGACAGCGATGGCACCGTACATACCCTGCGCGCGGTGGGGGATGCAGGCGTAGAGGACCGCACCGGCCTCGTCGACGGTCTGCTCGATGGTGTAGCCCGCCTCGTCGGTGAGTTCGCTCTCGAACTCGTAGTCGCTGCCGTCCTCGGAGACGACGTTGTGTCCGCCGCCCTCACCGGTCCACTCCCAGACGATGGTCGTCCCGGTAGAGACGACCATTCCCGGGGAATTAAATGAGAAGCCGTTTTCCCCGGCCCCCGTCTCGATGACGACCTCGTCCTGGCCGGTCATGTCCTCGAGGGATCCCCCATAGAGGTTCGCCTCGTTATCGCTGACGAACGCTTCCGCGCGGGCCTCGGGGCCTTCGGCACCGCCGTTGCCGACACCATTTTCGACTCGATCATCGTTACCACCGTCATTGCTACTGCTTACTACTGTTTCGCCTCCACCGCTATCTGCACTTG
>NZ_QMDW01000099.1 GCF_003605635.1 Halonotius pteroides | reverse complement strand
CGCCGACGTAGAAGGCGGGGACGCCGCTGGCGAAGACCACTGTCAGCATCGCCCCCGACGCCCCCTTCGAGAGCCCCTTCGACTGCATGTAGAGGTCGTAAAAATTGAAGATGCCCTGCCAGACGAACACTGCCCCGCCGGTGAGAGCGAGGGCGGTCAGGATGACGCGTCGTTCCGCGAGCGCGCCGGCGAGGAAGGCCCGATCCGCCCGGCCGGCCCGCGGCATCTCCGTCCTGCGGGCGGCGATCCAAGTGTAAGCGGTGGTGATCGCCGCCCCGACGGCGACCGCCCACAGCGAGAGCCGCCAATCGACGAGCAACGCGGTGGTGACGAGCGGCGCGGCGACGACCGCGGCGAGTTGGGTGGCCGCGCCGTGGATCCCGAGGACGTGGCCGACGCCCTCGGGGTACAACTCGCTCAAAAGCGGGTTCGCAGCGACGAAGTAGACGCCGGAGGCGGTCCCCATCGCGAACGCGCCGACCATGAGCTGGCGGGGCGTCGCCGCGGTCGCGGTGGCCGCCGAGGCGGCGGCGAGCAACAGCCCGCTCGCGACGACGAGCCGATGTCGCGGGAACTTCGTCAGCAGCCAGCCGGTCGGAAGCCGGAGCGAGGCGCTCCCGACCCACACGAGCGTCGCGACGAGTCCGGCCGTGGCCGCCCCGATTTCGAACTCGACGATGAACACGTCCAAAAGCGGCGCGAAGACGATCCTGGCGAGGTTCAAAAAGAAGACGAGCCCACAGAGAGAGCCAAAGAGGCGAGCGCGTGTCACGGACGGCGTTCGGAACGCGGGGTCCCAAGCGTTCCGATTCGTGCGCGGTCAGCGATACCCTTCGGTGAGGCGCTCGACGTATTTGGCAACCACGTCGACCTCGAGGTGAACCGGATCGCCGATCGACTTCTCCGACAGCGTCGTGCGGTCGTACGTCGCAGGGATGACGGCGACGGTGAACTCGTCCGCCCGGAGGTCGGCCACCGTCAAGGAGATGCCGTCGACGGCGATCGATCCCTTCTCGACGACGTAACGCGCCAGCGAGTCGGGCAACGAGAAGCCGAAGTACCAGTCGTCGCCCACCTGC